>CAKQQT010000001.1 GCA_934271235.1 uncultured Clostridia bacterium
ATTTCCATACGCTCGTTGCAGGCTTGGTCGATCTCGGCAAGGTGCCGATGCAGCGTTCCGCTTGTGAGCAGGTTTGCGTAGAGAACAGGACGATGTTCTTTCAGATAGCTGCGGCGCATACGCCCATACTTTCCGATCTGGTATTCCGGTTCGTCCGGCAGCGCAAGGTTCGGGATAAGATAATCACCCTCCTGACGGTAAGTGCCGCCCATTTCTTCAAATAGAGATTTTATAAGAATCAGCTCCTTTTTGTGTTGATTTGCAGCGGTTATAAGGCTTTTTTGACTCCTTTCCTACAACTGCTGTTCCATTCACCACAAATGAGCCGCAGTCATATGTATTAGATGGGAGAAACCACCCTCTACATAGTAACTCTTGTTTTCCGCTTTGTTTACAATATGATCAGAAAGCATTCTTTGCAAAAACAGATGAAAGAAGTGAGGCATCTTGGAGACGAAGCAAAAACAGCAGCTGGATATGCTGCATGGTCCGATTTGGAATAAGCTGATCCGGTTTGCGCTGCCGGTGGCGGCAACGGCTATTTTGGAGCAGTTGTTCAACGCGTCGGACGTGGCGATCGTCGGCAATTTTGCCGGCGGAGACCGGACCGCGGCCGTCGCGGCAGTCGGCGCCAACAGTCCGGTCATCGGGGAACTGGTGGCTGCGCCGCTGCTGAAACTGCTGCAGGTCTCGGATGATGTATTCCCACTGGCACTGCTGTACCTGCGCATTTATCTGGTGGGACTGCCGGTCATCCTGCTGTATAACTTTGAAGCGGCTATCTTCCGCAGTGTCGGGGAGACGAAGATCCCCCTGATGGCACTGGCTGTTTCCGGTGTGATCAATGTCCTTTTGAATCTGTGCTTCGTTGCCGGTCTCGGTATGAGCACGGACGGCGTAGCGATCGCGACCGTGATCTCCAACGGGCTCAGCGCGCTGCTGCTTTACCGGAAACTGCGCTGCACGACGCTGGATGTGCGCGTGGAACTCCGAGAGCTGCGGGTCGACCGGCGGGCTATGAAGAGAATCCTGCGGATCGGACTTCCGGCCGGACGATCATGACCGTTTACCCGATCAGTCTGTCAACAACGGCGCTGCTGATCTTTTTGGCGGTGCCTTACTATCGGCCGGCGAGACGGAACGAGAAACAGCAACAGGTGCAACCTCTTCAAAAGAATGCTTGACCGTGAGCCGGGTGTTTATGTTAAGGCAAGAGAAAAGAGCAACGCAAGGAGGAAACAGGATGCAATACAGAACATTGCCGCATGGCGGCGAAAAGATCGGTGTCATCGGACTCGGTACTTCCGTAGTCGGTGAAGTCAGCGAAAAGAACGTGACGGAAACCGTGGACTTTGCGCTCGCGCAGGGCATCAACTATATCGACTTGGCCGGCGGCCACGCGTCGATCTTTGCGGGGATCGGCAAAGCGCTGCAGGGCAGGCGAAAAGACGTGATGGTACAGCTCCACTTCGGCGCGGATTATACATCGGGCGAATACGGCTGGAATATGACCTTGGACGGCGTCAAAAGATCCGTGGACTGGCAGCTGACAAAACTGGGAACAGACTACATCGATTTTGGATTTATGCACTGCATCGACGAGCTTGCGGATCTGGAGCAATATGAGAAACGAGGCATCCTGCAGTTTTTACTGGACAGGAAAGCCGACGGCGTGGTCAAGCACTTGGGCTTATCGACACATGCGCCGGTGCTGGCGAACAAGGTGCTGGATATGGGACTGATCGACATGCTGATGTTTTCCATTAATCCGATGTATGACTATGGGCAAGGAGACTATTCCATCGGCAGCGGTTCCGAACGCTATGCGCTTTATACCCGGTGCGCAAAAGAGGGGGTTGGGATCTCAGTCATGAAACCGTTCAACGCCGGACAGCTTCTGGACGCGAAGAAGTCGCCGTTCCATCGAGCGCTGACTCCGGCACAGTGCGTTCAGTATGCGCTTGACAGGCCGGGGGTATTGACCGTGCTGCCGAGCATTACCGGACGCTGGAGAAGAACGCCGCGGACTGCGTGCAGTGCGGCCACTGCAACAGCCGCTGCCCGTTCTCCGTCGATCAGATGGCGAGAATGAAAGAGATCGAGGCGTATTTCGGATAGAGCGATGAAATGATCGCCGAAAAAATGGTGCGAGAAGCTGTAAAATTTGTCACAGGATTTTACAGCTTTTTTGTAACATTTGCGTTTTTCCGGACTCTAATAAGAGAAAGGAGGTCAATATGGACGATTTTGAGAAACTCTGTCAGCAAAATAAAGAACTTGTGTACCGCTATCTTCTGGCGCTTTGCCATGATGCGCATCTGGCGGAGGAGCTGACCGCAGAGACCTTTTATCGGGCCTATCTTCATATTGACCGTTTTCGCGGGGAATGTAAAGCAGCAACCTGGTTGTGCCGTATCGCGCGCAATGCGTATTACAAAACGTGCAAAAAAGCAAGCAGGCAGGAGTCCTTGGAGAACATCGCGGAAACTGCCGCGGCCGAGCATTTTTTGGATAAGCTCTGCGACAGGGAGCAGGCCATGGAGATCTATCGGGCGCTGCATGCTTTGCAGGAACCGTACAAAGAAGTTTTTTCTCTGCGTGTTTTGGGGAACCTGAGTTTCAAGGAGATCGCGGGCATCTTCGCAAAGACGGACACCTGGGCGCGGGTCACCTATTATCGGACAAAGGAAAAGCTGATACAGAGGATGGAGGCGAAAGATGAAGATTAGCTGCGATGTCGCAAAAGACCTTTTACCGTTATATGCGGAGGATCTTTGTTCAGAGGACAGCAAGCGCTTACTGCAGGAACATTTGCAGACGTGCGGCGATTGCCGCGTACAATATGAACGCATGAAAAACGCGGAACTTTTCCCGGCAGAAACTCAGGAAGCAGACGAGCAGAGCGCGGAGACCTGTTTGACCGCTTATGCGAAGAAAATCCGCAGGCGGCGGATGCTGCTGCGGTGTCTGATACCGGTTCTGATCCTGCACTTGATCTTCGCGCACTATGAAGAAGCGGTGCTGCTCTTTCGCTGCAGCGCGGGCAGCAGTATGGAGACGTATTTTGACGGACTGATAAAACAAAAGTGCAGAGAAAGTATCTTATTCTTTACGCATGCAGGCTATCAGGGCATGGACGAGGATCTGCTGGAACTCTTGATCTCCGTGCAGTTTGACAGCTATCGACGGATTGTCGGAACCTGTCCGGACCGGCAGACGGCAGAACGGTCGGTGCAGGCATTGATGACTTATCACTACGGCGGCTGGGTTGCTTTCTTCGATGGTATAAAGCAGGAGGAGGCAGACGCAAGATGAAATACAACGGTTTTTATTATTGGATGTTCCAAGGCTCCATGAAAAAGGTACTGGCCGAAAAGTACGGCAAGGCCTATGCCGCGCAGATCATGAAAAAAAGCAAAAAAGTCTATCGGGAGTTGGTGGAAAAAGCCGACGATATCGGTAACGATAACCCGATGGCATATAACGAACTGTTCGCGCTGGCCTTTGTCGCGCCTTATGTGGCGAGTGAAAAAAAGATCCCGCCGGAGACCGTGCAGGAAATGATGCGGCGTGCCCTCTATCATATCAAGTGGTATTTTGGCAGGACTGATCTGAACACAGATAAAGGCAAGGCGGAGAATAAAAAGAGCATTCTAAAATATGTCAAATGGTATACGCCGGAAAAAGAAGCGCGGTATCCGAATTCGTTCCGCGTGGACTTTGTCGGTCAGCCGCATGCGGACGCTTGTTACTACCGCATCACGCGCTGCCCGATCTGCGACTATGCGGCAAAACTGGGCGTTTCGGAATTGATGCCGCTGTTTTGCGAGCTGGACAATGTGATGATCACGCTCCAGCACGGCGTGCTGCATCGGCAGCAGACCATCGCGGCAGGCGGGGACTACTGCGATTACTATATCACAGGAGATAAAGAGACCGTTTAAGCAGAGAAAATACAAAAGATACGGAGCAGGAAAGCAGAGCCGTCGCATTAACGGAAACTACCTGTTATGGCACAGCCCTGTATTTTGCGGCTATTATGAGACCCCTGGCAAAGAAAAACTGTCAGGGGTCCTTTGGTTTTTGCCGTGAATAGCGATGAAACGCAAAACGGATGCATAATGTACTGCTTTTTTGCAATTTTCAAAAAATCTGCACGCGATGAAGTTTGAAAAATAGGATTATTTTACAAATAAAGAGAACGCTTCCTGTTGGCGCAGGAGAATTTTTGTCGAACCCTGTCGAAAATGCCCAAAGCGTGTCACCGCAAATGTGTCCCTGAAGTTTATTGACCCGATTTGACTTATAGAAAATGTGAAAAATGTGCCGGAGTACGAAGAAATCCTGTGCAAGTCCGTGCAGATTTTTCAAAAAGGACGGAAAAGCAGTACATTATGCACACTTAGAAAATTATGGAAGTTCATCGTGCGTCCTCTCATGACTGCAATAAGGACAACAAGGGGTTGAGGCGATTTTCTGTTAATGCGACGGTATCTTTTTAGTAAAATAGTAGATAAAATATGAGCTAAAACTTGATATTTTACGCAAAATAGGATAAAATATTAGCCATGATAGTATTAGACAGACAAACACCAAAAGAAATACAAATGCAAATCGCAAACAACGTGCGTGCCGTCCGCAAGCGCAGAAAGATATCACAAAAAGCCCTAAGCGAAAAGTCAGGCGTCAGTTTAGGTTCCGTGAAACGTTTTGAAACCAGCGGTGAGATTTCCCTGCACGCCTTGACCAAGATCGCGATCGCGCTCGATATGGACGATGCGCTGATCCATCTCTTTGAAGATGTTCCGTTTTTATCGATAGAGGAGATTATCAATGGACAAGATTAAACAGTTACAGGTGCTTTATGAGGGGCGAACCGTCGGAACGATGGCATTATACCGGAAACATCTCGCTGTTTTTCAGTACAGCGAAGAATGGCTTGCAGACGGATTTTCTATCAGCCCGTTTTCGCTGCCTTTGGGTAGAAAGGTTTTCGTGCCGCAGATTTTGCCTTTCGATGGAATCTTTGGCGTCTTTGCGGACAGCCATGGATAATCAAGTTTCCGTCGAAGGAAGACTATGGTGAGATTGGTTTGCAGGAATACGAGTATGCGCTCTGTGCCAAAGCCTGTGAAATTGAGATGGCAGAAACCAGATTGTTCCCGTCCAAAATTTGCAGTGGATATTTCGGAACAAGGCGGTTCGACCGAGCACGCAAGGAAGACGGAAAGGAAAAGAGAATCCATGTGATCTCGGCAGCAGGGCTTTTGGAAACCTCACATCGTGATCTGACGTTGGATTACGATATTCTGATGAAAGCCTGCCTGAAGTTGACCGGAGATTTCCAAGAGATAGAGAAACTGTACCGCCTGATGTGTTTCAATGTGTTCGCGCATAACCGGGACGACCATGCAAAGAATTTCAGCTTTCTTTATGACGAAACAGAGAGAAGATGGAGGTTGTCACCGGCGTATGATCTGACATACAGTCATTCGATCGGCGGCGAACATGCCACCAGTGTGCATGGAAACGGCAAAAATCCGACAGCAGAGGACCTGCTTGCAGTCGCGGCCCAAATCGGTATGGACAAAAAACAGGCGATGCGCATAACCCAAAACGTGCAGGAATGCGTGATAGAACATTTAAGGAAATATCTCGGATGATACAACAATGCGTGAGACCGCGCTCAGAAATTTCATAGCTGCTTATAAATTTGCGAATATCTTTCCATCCTTGAGTTGATCGGTTAATATGAGTTTATCAAAATTTGAGAGATCAAACGAGAAATCAAAAGATCAAATGGAAAAATCCAAACGGAGGTAAACGAAATGTTAAACGAAGCAGTTGTAAACGTATTAAAAAATGGGATGTGGGATCTGGCAACCTGTGCGGACGGCGAGCCGAATGTGGTACCGGTGGCTTTTAAGGATGTAACGGAAGACGGCAAACTGGTGGTCGGCGATGTTTTCCTGGAAACGACCTTAAAAAATATCAAGGCAAAGGGCGCACTGATCATCACGCCGCAGAAGGTCATTGTGACCACGCCGGGCGCAGAGAATAAGAAAGAACTGTAAATAACGATGAAACAAAAACGGAGTCTGCGTGAAGGCTCCGTTTTTGCCTGTGAATACTGTCTGCACGTCAATTGACCGTGCATGTACTATGAATTTTCATAGGAACTTTTCAAATAAAAGATTCTGCGATATAATAGAGTAAGCGAAAAGAGAAAAGCACAAAATGCAAAATGCAAGTCGGAGAGGAGGCTGTCTCAAGATGGCGAAATATCAGAAAAAATTGGAGGATGATATCCGCTGCCCATTGGAATATGGTCTTGCCGTATTCGGCGGCAAGTAGAAGTCTCGGATTATCTGCGTACTGGCGTCTAATGAAACCTTGCGCTACAGTCAGATCCGAAAAGAGATGCACAACATCACCGATGCGGTACTGGCGGCAACCCTAAAGGATCTGATTTTGGACGAAATTGTACGCCGTAAATCTTATGACGAAATCCCGCCGCGAGTGGAATACTCTTTGACGGAGAAAGGGCAGTCCGTCGTTCCGATTTTGCAGAGCATCTGCCGGTGGTCGGATATTTTCTATAAAGAAGATAGTGAAAATGCATTGGTACAGTGCCAGAAGTGCGATTATCGCAGGTAGGCGGACTAAAAAATTTATAAAACGAGGTAACATACATGGAATTTATACGAAAAAACTACGCAGGCATTCTGACCTGCTTCGGTATTGCAGTCCCGGCATGGCTGCTGGGGAAAGCATTTCCGGTCATCGGTGGACCGGTCATTGCGATCCTGATCGGCATGCTGCTCACGCTGGTCTGGAAAGACAAGGGTAAGGCGGCACCGGGCATTAAATGGACATCTAAGATCGTTCTGCAGACGGCGGTAGTACTGCTGGGCTTTGGCATGAACTTGGGCGTGATCTTCCAGACCGGAAAACAATCTCTGCCGATCATCATCTGCACCATCAGCACATCCCTGATCGTGGCGTGGATCCTGCACAAGGCACTGCGCATGCCGGGGAATACGGCTGTGCTGGTAGGTGTCGGATCTTCCATCTGCGGCGGCTCTGCAATCGCAGCAACGGCACCGGTCATCGGGGCAGACGACAACGAAGTTGCGCAGTCCATTTCGGTGATTTTCTTCTTTAATGTGCTGGCTGCCATCTTTTTCCCGATGTTTGGCAGTGCCATTGGGTTCGATACCGGTGCGGGCGATGCATTTGGCATTTTTGCGGGAACGGCAATCAACGATACGTCATCGGTAACGGCTGCGGCTTCAACCTGGGACAGCATGTGGAATCTCGGAAGCCAGACACTGGACAAGGCGGTCACAGTAAAACTGACCCGTACCCTGGCGATCATTCCGATCACGCTGGCTTTGGCAGCATTCCGTGCGGGAAAGACTGCAAAAGACGGCAGTAAGGCAGAAGGCAAAGCGGAGGGTTTTAGCCTGAAGCGGGCGTTCCCGATGTTTATTTTGTATTTTGTGCTTGCATCGGTGATCACGACCATCTGCATTCAGGCCGGCATGGATGCGGGCATTTTCGCCCCGCTGAAAGAATTATCCAAGTTCTTCATCATCATGGCCATGGCGGCTATCGGCCTGAACAGCAACATCATCGAGCTGATCAGAACCGGCGCAAAACCTTTGCTGCTGGGCGGATGCTGCTGGCTGGGGATCACGGCAGTCAGCCTCGTGATGCAGCATGTCATGGGGATCTGGTAGGAAATACAGGTCGGTTGAATGGAGATTTGCGTTATACCCTTGCATAATTGAGTATAAAAGGGTATAATTCTCCATAGAATAAAAGCATCACGGAGGTGTATGTTATGGACGAGAAACAGCTTTGGCTGCAGGCGGAAGCATTGGAACGGCAAATTGCGCTGCTGCCTGCCGGCTCCATTACCAAAAAAAAAGTAAATGGCAGAGAATATTTCTATCATAGATGGACCGAAGAAAAAAAGCGCAGAGAAAAGTATATTCCGGCAGATGAACTCAGCGATTTTCAGAAAAAAATCGAGAAAAGAAAAGTGCTGGAACGTGAATTAAAAGAAATTCGGAGACAGCTGCCCCAAAAGAAAACCTCTGATAAAACCATGTTCAAAACACATATCCTCAAAGGAAGTAGATTGCGGAAATTTGCCGACAGCGTGAGAGATTACCGAAAGCGGGAATGCTTTCTCACACTGCACGATTATATCTATGGAGAACCACAGGATAAAGTCTTGATCCTTTACGGCTTGCGGCGGACCGGAAAAACGACGATGATCCGCCAGATTTTCGCGGAAATGAACGATGAGGAACTTTCCCAAGCTGCATTCATACAGACCACCGCAAAAGATACACTTGCAGATGTGAACCATGATCTGAAAATATTAGAATCACAGGGCGTCCGATATGTGTTTCTGGACGAGGTGACCTTGATGGAGGATTTCATCGAAGGTGCTGCGATCTTTTCTGATATTTTTGCGGCCTGCGGCATGAAGATCGTGTTGTCGGGAACCGATTCACTGGGTTTCTTGTTTACAGAAGACGAGCAGCTATACGATCGCTGTATTTTGCTGCATACGACGTTTATCCCTTACCGGGAGTTTACGCGGGTGCTGGGTGTTCAGGGCATTGACGAATATATTCGGTATGGCGGAACGATGAGCCTTAGCGGTATACATTACAATCAAACTTCGCCTTTTGCGGACAAGGAACATGCGGATGAGTATGTAGATACGGCGATCGCCCGCAACATTCAACACTCGCTGCAATGCTATCAATACGGAGATCATTTTCGCCTTTTAAGGGAGCTGTATGAAAAAAAAGAGTTGACCAGTGCGATCAATCGTGTAGTGGAAGACATCAACCATCGCTTTACGCTGGAAGTTCTGACGCGTGATTTCAAATCCCATGACCTTGGGATCTCTGCGAATAATTTGCGGCGAGACCGAGAAAATTCCACAGATATTCTCGATCGCATCGATCTTGCAGGTGTGACGAAAAGCCTGCGCCAACTGCTGGAAATCCGGAATCGGGAGGAACAAACGGTCAATCTGCGGGAGGCGCATGCCGCAGAGATCAAAGAGTACCTGGAGCTGTTGGATCTGACCAAAGATGTGGATGTCCTGCATTTTCCTCATGTGAATGAGACCTCAAAGCGTACGGTCATTACCCAGCCGGGACTTCGCTATGCGCAGGCAGATGCACTGATCCGCAGTCTGCTGCTGGATGAAACCTTTGCTTCGCTGTCCCTTGTCGAACGAAATGCGGTGCAGAAACGTATTCTGACCGAGATCAAAGGCAGAATGCTGGAAGACCTTGTTCTGCTGGAAACGAAACTGGCAGATCCGCACAAGCAGGTATTTGTGCTGCAGTTTCCGATCGGAGAATTTGATATGGTCGTAGCAGATCCGGAGACAGCGTCCTGCAGGATCTTTGAGATCAAGCACAGCAAAGAAGCTGTACCGCAGCAGTACCGTCATTTGATCGACGAGGAAAAATGTGCGCAGACAGAGCATCGTTATGGAACCATTACCGGAAAATTTGTTCTTTACCGTGGAGAAGATCAGGTCATAAACGGGATCCAATATCGCAATGTCGAAGAATATCTGCTCCACAATGCAAGTTTTTCATAAGAAGTACGAAAGGAACCTTTATGTATCGATTATTTCCGGACAAAGCCGTGAATTGCAGCAGGATCCGCATTCCGCGCAAGAACGGCGGTACCTTCCCGGCGCTGGTGGTTTCTCCGAAAAAACCGCAGACAGACGCACCGGGTGTGTTATGGCTGCATGGAGGCGGTTACCTGGCAGGAATGAAAGAAATGGTGCATATGTCCAGAGCTGTTGATCTGGTGAAACATTACGGAGCCGTTGTGATCGCACCGGGATACCGGTTGTCATGGGCAGCCCCTTATCCGGCTGCGATCGACGACTGTTACGACGCGCTGCTTTATGTCAAACAGCATACGGATGCGCTGCGCATCAATCGACATCAGATCATGGTAGGTGGTGAGAGTGCAGGCGGCGGGCTGTGTGCTGCATTATGCATGATGGCCAGAGACCGCAGCGAGGTGCAGATCGCATACCAAATGCCGCTGTATCCGATGTTGGATAACCTGGACACAGAATCTTCTGCGGATAATCACGGCAGGGTCTGGAACACAAGAAAAAATCATATCGCATGGCGGCTTTATCTGAGAAAAGACGCGAAGAAAGCAGTTTCGCCATATGCGGCACCTGCACGGCAGACCTGCTATACCGGACTGCCGCCGGCCTATACGTTTGTCGGGGACGGTGAACCGTTTTATGCGGAGACCTGTACGTTTATCGAAAACCTGAAGCGTGCCGGCGTTGAGGCAGAGATGGACGTATACCCTACAAATATGCACGCATTTGACATGATGCGGCCGGAAGAACCGTTGAGCAAACAAGCAGCGGCAAAATTCAATGCAAAATTTGACTATGCACGGAAGCATTATTTCGCAGAGAATCAAAAGTGAAGATTTTTTAATTTTCCTGTGGCACATAGACAGAAAATGTGATAGAATAAAGATAAAAAAGAACGTATGTTTGCAACGCGAAAAGAGGAGAATATAGATGATATACAAAACGCATTATGATTCGCCGCTGGGCGGCATGCTGCTGTCGGCGGATGACAAAGGGCTGACAGGGCTATGGTTTGACGGACAGAAATATTTTGCCTATGGGCTGGCGGAATCTGAGACAGTCGGGGCGGCCTGTCATGGATCTTGTGAAGAAGAAACTTTGCCGCTGCTGGCTGAGGCGAAGCGCTGGCTGGACATCTATTTCGCGGGAAAAGAGCCGGACTTCGACTTGCCGCTCAACCTGTCGGGAACTGCGTTTCAGAAAAAAGTCTGGGGAATTTTATGCACGATCCCTTATGGTAAGACCATGACCTATGGAAAGATCGCGGCGCAGCTTGCGGCAGAACAGGGAGCCGTGCATATGTCGGCCCAGGCGGTCGGCGGTGCAGTCGGACGTAACCCGCTGAGCATCATCGTTCCGTGCCACCGGGTTGTTGGTACGAACGGCAGCCTGACCGGATATGCCGGAGGCATTGACCGCAAGATTAAACTGCTCACACTGGAAGGCACCGATATGAGCAAGTTTTTCGTGCCGAAAAAGGGAACGGCATTGTGACAAAAGTGTGCATAATAAAAAACGATTAGATTTTTTAATCCGTGTATGCGATCCGAAAATAATCCAAATATGCTTTATACTTATCCTGCGCAGCCAGACAGGTATCGGTCAGATACCCCTTTTCGCGGGTCCATTCTTTCAGCCCGCGGTAATAAAACAGCTTCAGATCGTCCTCAATGATAAACGGAACGATATGATATTTCAGGCATTCCTTAAACAGGATCAGCCTGCCTACGCGTCCGTTGCCGTCCTGAAACGGGTGGATCTGTTCAAACTTTACATGAAAGTCCAGAAGATCTTCGAATGTATGCGCTTGCTTGCGATGGTATTCCGCTAACAGGGCTTTCATCTTGTCCGCCACATCTTCCGGCAGCGCGGTGTCCGTACCACCAACTTCGTTGGGAAGTTTCTTATAATTGTCGGCAGCAAACCAATCTTTGCGGGAGTCACTGGTACCGGTTTTCAAGATCAGATGCAGTTCCTTGATGAACTTTTCTGTCAGCGGTGCTTTTGCGTGATCTATGATCCTATCAATGCAGCGAAAATGATTGGCTGTTTCGATCACATCATCTACGTTGAGGACTTCTTTTTCTATGCCAATGGTATTTGTCTCGAAGATATAGCGTGTCTGCTCATGGGTCAGGCGGCTTCCTTCCATATGATTCGAATTGTAGGTCAGATCGATCTGTGTCTTATGATAAATGCCGCCGGAATATTTTTTCTTTTTTTCTTCCTGTAAAATATCCAGCAGCGTCATCGGCGGAGCATCTTTCTGATTGGAACGCGCAGGTTTTTCTGCGTTTTCGGGGATATTCCAGGTCTTTCCGGTAAGAAAGGCGCCAGGGACCCGCCCTTTGGCGCAGTAATTTCTCACACTGCGCTCGGAGATATTCCATTTTTTTGCGATATCCGCAACGGAAAGATATTGCATCTATCGTCCTCCTGTTTGATCCAAAAGTTGCATAAGAATAGTATATCATATTATCGGCAATAAATGTACAACTTATTTGATTATAAAATGAAGTTTTTGCCGATAACGTCAAGTTTAGCGTTAGAAATAAATGAACGATAAAGTCTGAGACTTTTGCAGACGACTGATAAGAATGTAATGTTGCCTGTACTCAGAAAATATGGTACGATGATAATAACATTCGAAGTATATGGAAATGGCACTGCTTTCCTGACATGGAGAGGGCTTCAATGCCTGAAATACCTTGGAGGTAAGGAACTATGAGAGAGAATACAAGACCCTCCATTATGCAAAACTTTGATGCGGAGCTTGCAGGGATGATCTCCAAAAGCAGAGGGGTATCGCTGATGGATGGATTGCGTATCTTTTTGAGATCGCAAACCCATAAGATGCTTCTTGACAATGAACTGAGACTCTGGTATTTTAGTCCGCTGGCCATCTTTGATATGTGGGAAAATGAAGAGGCAACAGGCGATCCCGGGAACTCCCTGTATCTGAGAGGTGATGAAATTGACGAAAGAATTTAAGTTTTTTGCCTACCTGTTGGAATGTTATGCGGTGCATAAGGAAACTACGGCAGATAAGATTCTGGAAATCCTGGATGAAAAGAATCTGACTCAGTTTGTCTATGATATGTATGAATTATATCACAGCGAAGCGATCGAAAATGCGTTTACCGATCTTGACAGCGTGATCAAAACCGGCAAACCGGCATACTAAGAAAAATATAACCATACGCACTTACCGACCGGAAAAAATCCTTGTGAATTTTTTTCGGTCTTTTTCTTTTGCAATGAAATAGAAAGTGACATTGACCTCAGGGTCGGTGATTGGCACGAAAACACGGTCTTGTGGATGAGTATAGTCGTGCATGGCAAGGTTGGTGGAGAAATACGGCAGGACAGAGGCTGCGATCAGATCTTCAAACGATGTACGGTCAGTCTGCACAAGGAAGCGGGAGTCCGGCATTTTTTCATCGACGATGTCGCGCCAAAAGCCCAGGTTTGGCATGATGATTATGTTTTGACCGTTGATGTCGGCAAGCCGCAGCGTTTTGGCCTTTGCTTTCGGGTGGCTCTTGGGCAGGGCGAACATGAGGTGCTCCTCTGCAAACGGAACGGCTGTGCAGTCATCGATTTCGGGATGTTCTTCGGCCGCAGCGGGCAGAATGATAAATTGATAAGTATCCTGCAGGAGTCCCTCTTTGAGCTGCGGGATATTTTTGATCTCGGAAGCGATGGTCATATCCGGATAAGCCCGGCGGAGCATGCGGACAAGCTGAATGCCGGGCATCGGTGCGCTGGAGCCGATGCTGATGGTGTTGTTCATGCGGTCAAAGGCACGGACACGGAATACCATGTCACTGAGCTGATCGATGACTTTTTGTGCATACTCCACGGCGAGCTGACCATTTTCGTTGAGTGTGAGACGGTTCTTTTGGCGTTCAAAGAGCGAAACGCCCAGTTCTGCCTCAATTTGCTGCATAGTACGGCTCAGCGACGGTTGAGAGATATGCAGTTCTTCTGCTGCTGCGGATAAAGTGCCGCACTTCGCAAAAATCAGCAGTTGCTGCAGTTGGCTGGTTTCTAACATGATGATGACCTCCCCAGTGTTTTCTGGGAATAGTATAGCGGATTATCCGGGAAAAAGCAAGTTCCAGTATTCATATAATGCATAGCAGTATTGAAAAGCGATATTGTACTTTTTGCGAAAGCTGCACTATACTAGGAGACAGATAAGGCAAAGAAGACGAAATGGAGAAACTAGAAATGGAATATGCAATCTTAAATAATGGATCAAAAATGCCGCAGATGGGATTTGGAGTTTTTCAGGTTCCGGAGGCAGATGTTTGTGAGCAGGCAGTACTGGATGCAATCGAAAGCGGCTATCGTCTGATTGATACCGCAGCGGCATACGGAAACGAAGAAGCTGTCGGCGCAGCGATCGCGAAATGCGGCGTGCCGAGAGAAGAACTTTTTATCACGACCAAATTGTGGGTACAGGATGCAAACTATGAGGATGCAAAAAAAGCGATCGGTGTCTGCAACTTTTATCCGCATGTGTGGCTGACGGAAATCGTAGACGCGAATAATCAGGGGAAATAGCAGAAAGACAACAGACAAAAAAGGGGGCGAAACGATATGAAAACAAAAAAAGGAAAATGGAAAACAATTTTATGCATCACGGCGGCAGTTCTGGCCATCGGTTCAGCAGCGGCGCATCGGATGCTGATATTACAGACTGGGTAAACTCGCTGGGACTGTAAGCAGCGGCTATGCGCAGCGACAGAAACAGAAATTTTGCGTTTTCGCTTTGAAGCGAGAAACAGGAAAGGCGGCAATGTGATGAATAATTTTATCTATGAAAATAAAACGAAAGTCTATTTCGGCAAGGGCAGTGTCAAAGAACAGTTAGGAAATCTGTTGGACCGTTACGGCAAAACGGTTATGCTGGCTTATGGCGGCGGTTCGATCAAGCGCAATGGCGTATACGATGAAATCATGGAGATCCTGCAGGGAAAACAGAAGGACGTGGTTGAGTTTTCCGGTATTATGTCGAATCCGACCTATGCAAAGGTGCAGGAGGGCGCGAAACTGGCAAAAGAAAACCATGTAGACCTGATCCTCGCGGTTGGCGGCGGTTCCGTATCGGATTGCTGCAAAGTGGTTTCTGCACAGGCCAAAGTGGACGAAGATATCTGGGAGATGCAGACCGTCAAACACATTCTGCCGACGGCATTCATTCCGCTGGGCACGATCGTGACCGTGTTCGGTACCGGTTCGGAAATGAATAACGGTGCAGTCATCACCAACGAAGAAAAGAAGATCAAAGGTGCAGTCTGGGGTGCACAGGCGGATTTCGCCTTCCTCGACCCGGCGTACTCTCTGTCGGTTCCGTTCAAACAGGTCATCTCCGGCGCATTCGATACATTGAGCCATGCGATGGAAACTTATTTCGGAAAGCCCGATGTGAACAACCTGTCCGATGATCTCAGTGAGGCTGTGATGCGCAGTGTGATCCGCAATATCCGCGTACTGCTCACGGATCCGGAGAACTATGAAGCTCGCAGTGAACTGGCATGGGACTCTGCCATGGCCGAAAACGGAATCCTCAAGATCGGTAAGGTCACAGATTTCCAGGCGCATCAGATGGAACATCAGCTCGGTGCCTATACCGACTGTAATCACGGCGCAGGTTTAGCAGCCATTCACCCGGTGCTGTACCGCCATATCTATAAGGACGGCGCGGCGCGCTTTGCCCGTTTCGCGCAGAACGTATGGGGCATCCCGCCGCAGGGCAGTGAGGAAGAAACCGCATTGGCGGGTGTGGCAGCGCTGGCAGACTTTATCCGCGAGATCGGCATGCCGACAACTTTCGCAGAGCTTGGGATCCCGGCAGATACCGATTTTCGTGCGATCGCAGACTCGACGAACCTGACGCCGGGCTGCTGCAAAAAGCTGACCCACGACGAAATCTATGATATACTGTTAGCATGCAAATAGCAAGCAGATAGAAAGTACAGTGCAGATTGTAAGAGCACAGAAAAATTTTTTGGAGGAAATGGAATACGAGTATTTTATTTATCAACGGAAGCCCAAATAGGAGCGGAAATACCGCAGCACTGGCGGCAGCGCTGCTGGCAGGCAAGGATTACGAAACCTTAACTCTGACCGATTACACCATCGGCAGCTATGGACAGAATCTGCCGGGAGATGGTCTGGATACGGTGATCGCAGCCATGGAAAAAGCAGACACGATCGTGATCGGTTCCCCATTGTATTGGCACAATATCTGCGGCAGCGTGCGCAACGTACCGGATCGCTTCTACGGGAAAGTGGAGAACGGCGCACTGGCAGGCCGTAAGCTTTTCTTCGTATTCCAGGGTGCTGCACCCGAAAAATGGATGCTGGAAGCAGGCGAATTTACGATGAAACGCTTTGCTGCGCTGTATGGCTTGACTTACGGCGGTATGGCTGTCAACAAAGAAGAAGCCGCAAAGCTGCAGAAGGAAGTATAATCTCCGCGAATGGATTGACAAAGCGCTCTCTCAAATTTATAATAAGATCAAGAACCGACGAAAGCCGCCTGTTTCCGGGCGGCTTTCTTAAGAATAAACGGTTAGCATACGCTAACGCTAAAGAGAGGATCAACATCGACATGAAAGACCAGGATTTACAATTTGACCGCAGCTGCCATGTGATCTATACCAAGGCATGCAAGGAACAGATACAAGATAAGATCGCCCGGCATTATCCACAGGCAGAACGGGAAGCTGTCTGGGAAAAGGTGCAGATGCAATATGTGGATTTCCTCAAGGATTGGCGGACAGACCTCGGCGGCGCAAAGAATTTCCATAACGGCGCCGGCGGTACTTATGACTGTATCGCCTTGATGAGCTATTATGTGGTCTGCAAAGCGGTGACGAGCCTTGCAGAGATCGAGGAAATGGAGGGCGAACTGTTTCTGCCCGCGTTCCGGAGATTGCAGAAGATCGGCCTGATCGACTGCAATAAGTCGTTTTGGAAAAAGCTCCTGCACAAGGCGTTTCAAAACGCCAAGAAAAAATGCGATGCATGGGGCGATTATCAGATGTATTTGGCGCCTTACGAAAAGGATAAGCCGATCTACTATGAGTTTACGCATTGCCCGACCGCAGAGTTTGCAAAGAAACACGATCTGCTGGAAGTCATGCCTGCTCTGTGCAACCCGGACTATACCGGCATGGAACTGATCGGAGCCAAACTGGTGCGCACTACGACCTGTTCCAACGGAGACAAGTGCGACTATACCATTTGCGGCAGCAAAGATCCGTATAGCAAGGAGCATCCGGAGTACGTCGATGAAGAAGGCTACCGGCGCAACCGGTAAATGCGCAGCTGAAGAAATACCCAGATAGAATTTGCACTTGTACTTTGTTTTCCATTATGCTAGAATAGAGCCAAGAAGAAAGCTGAACGGCTGACTTCCTAATTGGCTTAAAAAATTAAAACCGCCTTAGGTGTGCAGACCGGAGGGCGGTTTTTACTTTCCTCTGTGGTTATCCATCTGAACTAATAACCCCATAATCATTAAAATGATTACAAGCAGTTCATAGTTCGACATAAAAGTCCTTTCCGAAAGTCAACCGCTCACAGACAATTCTTCTTGGCTAAATTTATAATAGCACAAACGAAAGAAAAGAACAAGCGTTCTTTTGAGTGGTGTAACTTAAAAAACCGATTATTATGAAAGGAGCAAAACGCTATGCAGCATTACGGAAAGAAAGAGGTGCTCGCGCTTTTGGACGCGCAGGGCATCGATTACGAAGTGCGGGAACATACCGCAGTCTATACCGTTGAAGAGGCAGACGCTTTAGGACTTCCTTATCCGGAAGCGGCGGCGAAGAACCTTTTTCTCAGAGATGATAAGAAAAAGAACTTTTATCTTGTCGTGGCACGCGAGGATGTCCCGATCAACCTAAAGGATCTACGAGAAAAGATCGGCTCCCGGCCGCTGTCGTTCGCGTCGCCGCAGTTCTTGGACGAGATGCTGGGCGTGATCCCCGGTTCGGTAACGCCGCTGGGGATCCTCAATGATACGGAACGCAAGGTAGAAGTCTTGTTGGACGCGGCCTTTGCAGACCGGCTGATCGCCATGCACCCCAATGAGAACACGGCGACACTTTGGATGCAGGAAAAAGACCTTTCCCGCATCATCAAGGAACACGGCAATCCGGTCCGGTTTGTGGAGTTAGACTGACCGGAAGCGCCGCACAGCCTGCTCGGTTCATGCAGGCTGCGCGCCTTGGATATTTCGAGCCCTATACATTTTTTTATGCCAGCTTCTCCGCGAGGACTTTGATCTGCGCTTCGGCGTCGGTCTCTCTGACAGCTCCCGGCGGATAGAGGCCCGGGATCAGGATCTCACCGGCGTTTTCGCCCTGCATCAGACCGATGGTCTTGCGGTAAGCAAACAGGATGCCGTCAAAGGCCTCCATCTCTTCGTCGCCGCAGCAGGAGAGCAGAACGCATTTTTTGCCTGTAAACAGATGCTTGCTGCCGTAAAGACAGACAAAACGGTCGATGACATTCTTGATCTGTGCCGGGAACGTATACCAGTAGACCGGCGCGGCGAAGATGACGCCGTCCGCGGTTTCCAGTTCTCTGGCGATCGGATTGAAATCGTCGTTGTTAAACACACAAGGATTGCCGGTACTGTAGCACTTGCGGCAGTCGCGGCAGCCGTTCAGTTTCAAAAAAGCCGTATCAAAACGGACCACCTCATCCCCGTGGGCTTTCAGTTCCGCGGTCAGCATATCGGCCATGATCGCGGTGTTTCCGTTCTTGCGCGGACTCCCGGTCAGAATTACATATCTTTTCATTACACAACCTCCTGATTTAAACAGACAGCCGCGAAAAGCACACTGTCTGCGGTTGATCTTAATATAGCATTTTTTGTATTCCTACGCAATCAAAGCCTGCGAAATCCGGCGTAGAAGTTTTTATACAGGAAAATTTCCGGCTAATCAGCCCAGAAAGCGACTGCGCGGAGCGGCGCGCCGTCGGCGTTTTCCCATTTGAGCGGGAGCGCGAAGAACCAGAACGGCTCCTTGCCGCATTGATTGAGATTGCAAAGATTTTCGATATTGATCAGGTCATGCTCGCGGAAAAGTTTCTTGTGCCGCGGCAGATCGGCGTCCGCGATCGGGTCGACGCCGATCACATCAAAGCCGATACCTTTTTTGTCTGTACGGAGAATGAAATCGATCACCGCGTCATCGATGCAGGGATAGTCGCCGAAATAGCCATCGGTGCCCCAGCGGCGGTCCCACCCGGTATGGAACAGCAGGAAATCGACGTTTTCCGCGTGCGTAAGTCCGGCAGTCTCCACTTCTTTCATCGTGATCGCTTGCCCCTCCGCAAGATGTGTGCAGTCGATGACCAGCGCACGGCCTGCAAACTGTTCGATCGGCAGCGCATCGAGGGTCGTACGGTCCGCGAACAGGTGCGCGGGCGGATCGACGTGCGTACCGGTATGGGAAGAGATGGCGAGCAGCGTTTCCCGAAAGCCGTCTTTTTCGTAACTGTTGGCTTGCGTCAGAGTCGGAGATTCGGTACCCGGATAGACCGGCATGTTCTCCGCGATCGTATGCGTTAAGTCTAAGATCCTCATAAATAAAACCTCCCTAGATCCATAAAACGAATATGCTTGTTTCTATTATACGCTGATGCGGATGCTTCTTTCAAGGGGATCCCGACGGATCGCCGCAGCACTTTCCGACGATCGGCAAAATATTTTTCCGATGATCGGCGGGACGTTCTTTTTATGAAACGCAAAACGGATGCATAATGTACTGCTTTTTTGCAAGTTTCAAAAAATCTGCACGCGACGCAGTCTGAAAAAATGGGGTTGTTTTACAAAAAAGAAAATACCTCCTGTTGGTGTAGAGGAACTTCATGTCGACTTTTGTCGAACCCTGTCGAAAATGGACAAAGCGTGTCACCGCGAATGCATACCGGAAGTTTATCGGCCCGGTTTGACTTGAAGAAAATGTAAAAAATGTGCCGGAGTACGTAAAAAGCCTGTGCGAGCCCGTGCAGATTTTTCAAAAAGGACGGAAAAGCAGTACATTATACATACTTAGAAAATTATGGAAGGCCATCGCGCGCCAGGCCATCGCGCGCCAGGTCATCGCGCGCCAGGTCATCGCGTGCCAGGCATCGCATGCCAGGCCATCGCGCGCCAGGCCATCGCGCGCCAGGTCATCGCGCGCCATCGTGCGCTTTCTCCTGACTGCAATAAGGACAAAAAGCGGCTGCACCCTAACGGTTGTTTCCCGTTAACGCGCAGCCCTTTTGATAGAATCTTGGTTTGCTGTCTGCGCTCTATTTTCCGATGATATCGGTCATGGCGCGCAGGACGTTGCCGTGCAGGAGCAGGTCGATCTGGTCTTCGCTGTAATGCTTGTGCATCGCGTCGATGACTTTGTCGAAGCCGGTGTAGTTGACCAGTTCGCCGGTCGTATCAATGCCGTCAAAGTCAGAACCGAAGCCGACATGTTCGATACCGGCCTTGTCTACCATGTAATTGAGATGGGTGATGATCTGATCGACTGTCGCGTGATCGGAACCTTCCTTTAAGAAAGAACATTCAAAGTTGACGCCGACTACGCCGCCTGCATTGCCGAGCGTCTTGAGCTGATCGTCCGTCAGATTGCGTTTGTGCGGGCAGAGTGCTTTGGCGCAGGAATGCGTGGCCAGGAACGGCTTTTTGCTGTGGCGTGCCACATCGTAGAAACCGCCTTCGGACATATGAGAGACGTCGATGATCATACCGAGCTCGTTCATCTTGTCGACCGCTTCCAGACCGAACGGGGTCAGACCCTGCGCGTTCTGCTGCGGATCATCATAGCACGGATAGCCCATAGAATTCGGGAATCCCCACAGCAGCGTGAGCAGGCGGACGCCCATATCGTAAACTTCCTGGATCCTTTCGATTTTTCCGTCGACAAAGACGCCGTCTTCGATCGTCAGGAAAGAGGAAAGGTAACCTTCTTCCGCATTTTTGAGAATATCTGCGGCACAGTAAGCCGGGCGCAGGATATCCTGATTTTCCTGAATTTCGGAAATATAGTTTTGGTAGATCGCTTTAAACAGGTCGTACGGATCCATCGTCTGCATTTCGTGACGCGAAAGATAGATCGCGAAAAACTGTCCCATACCGCCGTGTTCTTTCATCATCTGCAGGTTCAAATGGCCCTTGCCGGCACGCAGGGAGCGGTCTTCATGCCGCCAGCATTCGATGAGCGTGTCGCAGTGCATATCTAAGATCTTCATCGATTGATTCATATTTTTATACCTCCCGGAATCATGATGTAACATGAACATTTTAATATGCAAAAAATATGCCATGGATCAAGGCCCGAACATGCGGTATACATGGACAAAACCGACAATTTATGGTAGACTGTGCACAGAACGACCGTTTCGGTCGAGGCAGGGGGACTGAATATGGAAAACGCGATGCACATCATGGAAGAGATTCTGGAAACGGAGTACAAGGGACTGATTTTTATCAACGAAGCGCGGAAGATCGGTTCCTACAGCCGATGTGCGAAAAAGATCACCGGGATACTGCTGGAAAACGAACAGAAACATCCCGGCGGTCGGATCGAGGAGGGCGATATCGTCATCATTGCAGACAACGAACTGGGGAACGATGACGCTTTGATCACCGAAGAACTGGAGACGATCGGCATCACGGACCGCAACATCAAAAAAGGCGACGCCCTGATCGCCGTCGGCGTTTATAAGAACAAGAAGATCCAGCCGCAGTATAAATATGTCAAAGGATACAATCCCAACGGCCGCTTTGAGCTGGCAGTCAATTATCTGGGCTTTGAGATCGCGAGCCGGATCGATTTCGCGCGTAACAGCATGGAGATCTCGGTAAACGGCGATGTGTACGCGATGATCTTTTTTGAATCGGTCGGTCACATGGTCGTCATCGACAGCGTGACCGGAAAGGTGAAATTCTTCCAGGCACGCGGATACGGCTACCGCGGCGAGGAGATCGGCAGATTGCTTGCCGGCAAGTCGTACCTGCCGAAGCTGGACTATGAGACGAGCGACGAAGAAGGCAGCGAGCTGCTGCCGACTGTCGGCGCGGAGATCGGCAGCATTCTTTACGGAGATGAGATCCTGGCAGAAATCGAAAAAATGTTCGGAGAAGCGGACGGCTGCACGGAAAAAGGCATTTATGAGATCCATAAACGTCCGATGTTCTGTGTGCTGACAAGGATCCGCAAGGGCAACGCGCAGGACGGCGTATACCTGATCCTGCAGGACGCATCCCTGCTGGAGGATGTGCGGCGGGAACGTGACGCGATCATCCAGACACTGGAGCAGCGGCAAAAGAAGATCCACCGCAAGCCTTACGATCTGGAGTTTCATGGGGAAGCAATGGGGGATTTCATCGGCGAAGATCCGGCCATGAACGAGGTCAAACGGCTGGCGTATAAGGCTTCCCAGACCAATTTCAATGTGATCATCACCGGAGAAAGCGGAACAGGAAAATCCCGTTTGGCGCGTGAGATCCACAAGATGGGCAAAAAGGACGCGCCGTTTGTAGAAGTGAACTGCAACGCGATCGCCCCGAGCTTGTTTGAAAGTGAACTGTTCGGCTATGCTGCCGGTGCGTTCACCGGCGCGGCGGCAGGCGGCAAAGCCGGGTTCTTTGAAGAAGCGAACGGCGGTACGATCTTCCTGGATGAGATCGGCGAGATCCCGCTCGGCATTCAGGTAAAACTGCTGCACGTCCTGCAGAACAAGCGTATCTACCGTGTCGGTTCTTCGAAACCGATCGATGTGGACGTCCGCGTGATCACGGCGACCAACCGCAGTCTGGAAGAAGAGGTCCGCAAAGGGAATTTCCGGCAGGACCTTTACTACCGTATCAATGTGTTCCCGATCTGCATTCCGCCGCTGCGGCAGCGCAAGGGAGATCTGTATATCCTGATCAATTCGGTGCTCGACGATATCTGCAAGCGCTATCACATGAAGCACATGCTGCTGTCCGAGGAGGCGCTGCAGAAGATGATGAATTACAGCTGGCCCGGCAACGTGCGGGAACTGGAAAACGTCATGGAGCGCGCAGTCACGATCTGTGATTCGCCGCTGATCTATTCGGAACATATCCTGATCGAAGAAGAAGCCAAGCAGGCTATGACGCTCAAAGAGCAGCTGGAACGAGAGGAACGCCGGATCATCGCGGAAACTCTGGCGAACAACCGATACAAGCGGCGGGAGACCATGGAAGAACTGGGGCTGTCCAAGAGCGTCTTTTACGAAAAGCTGAAAAAATATCAGCTTGGCGGAGACGAATAAAAAGAACAAGGAAAGAGCCGGCACCGTGCCGGCTCTTTTGCTTGTCTGTATGATTCTGTGGATTTTTCCCCTTATTTCCGATAAACTCGGACCGGACGCAGCGAGATGCGGGCAAGAATGTCGTTCTTGTTCGTACCGGCCAGTGTCGAGGCCTCTTGGATCGTCATTTCGTCTGTGCCGCTGCCGTAGATGGTCACCCAGTCCCCTTCTGCGATATCGGCAACCTCCGTAACATCGGCCATGACCTGATCCATGCAAAGCACGCCGACCAGCGGACATTTAACACCGCGGATGGTGACGTAGCCTTTGTCGCGCAGGTTCCGCGGATAACCGTCCGCGTAGCCGAACGGCAGTGTGGCGATGACGGAATCACGCGGTGCTTTCCAAAGGTAATCATAGCTGACTCCCTCGCCGGCTTTGATGTAATGGAGCTGTGAGACAGCGGCCTTGAAGGTCAGGACCTGCTCGACCGGCACAAAGCCCTTGTGGAAGCCGCGCATACCGTAGATGAGCGCGCCGACACGGACCATGTTCAGCCGAAACTGCGGATCATCGACGGTGGCGATGCTGTCCGCTAAGTGATAGTAACGGAACACGATGCCGTCCTCCTTGAGACGGTCCGCGATATTGGCGAACAATTGATACTGTTTGTCGTTTTCTTCGTCGTTGACCAGCGCGAGATGGGAGAAAAGACCCTCTGCGTCAATATGCGGCAGCGCGGTGATCGCGCGGATGGTCTGCAGGGTCTGTTCGCAGTCTTTCGCGTCCAGACCGAGACGGTGAAAACCGGTGTCCAGCTTGATGTGTACTTTTGCTTTTTTGCCTGCTTTTTCTGCCAGTGTGTCCAGGATCTGCGCCTGCTGCAGGCTGAAGATGGTGGCGGTGATGTCGTGATCGACAACATGCGGAAGGTATTTGTCCGGCGTATGGCCCATGATAAAGACGGGATAGTCCGGATATACGTTTTTGATCTCCACGGCTTCCGAGAGCGTTGCTACCGAGAGGTAGTCTGCGCCGCTCTCCATCAGCGTTTCAGCGACGCCGACCGCGCCATGTCCGTAGGCGTTGGCTTTTACGACGGCCGTGATGGCGGTGTCCGGACCGACCAGTTCACGGATCAGCCGCATATTTTGAGCGAGTTTGCCAAGGTCGATCTCAACGACCGTATCTCTGAGAACTTCCTGCGTGATCATTCGATTTCCACCCCCATGATCTTGAATACGGCGAGCACTTCCGCCAGAATACCGGTATGGATGCAGTCTTCGTCCGGATCGAGGATCGCGGAGTGCAGCGCCTGCTGCGGCGTACCCGGCGTATGGCAGCCGAGATTGAAATACAGACCCTTGCCGGCATGGCAGAAATAGGCGAAATCGTCCGCGCCGAGACTGGACTTCGGATTGATGATCACATGCTCATCGCCGATCTTTTCCCGGCAGATCTCGGAGACCGTATCCAGAAGCTCCTGGTTGTTGATCAGAGTCGGGTAGCTGTCGGTGTAATCCACGATGCAGGACGCGCCGTAGGCTTTGGCGATGTTATCGCAGAGCTCTGCCAGCTGCTTTTTGATAAAGTCGCGGTTATCCATGTCGAGCACACGGATGATACCGGTGAAAACGGTTTCGTCCGGAATGATGTTTCCGGCGATGCCGCTGTGGAAAGAACCGACAGTGATCAGTGCCGCGTCGACCGGATGGATGTGGCGGGTGATGATGCTCTGCAGAGAGCTGACCATCGTGCAGGCCGGCAGCAGCGGATCGATGCCGGTGAACGGGCTTGCGCCGTGGCAGGACTTGCCTTTGACGGTGACGGTGAACATGGTGGACGCCGCGTTCATGCAGCCCGGAATGAATTCCAGCTTGCCGACATCCACGGACGGTTCGATATGCAGACCGATCGTCGATGCGACATGCGGTTCCTCCAGACAGCCATCCTCGATCATGTATTTCGCGCCGCCGCGGGTTTCCTCGGCCGGTTCGAACAGGCAGACGACCGACTGCGGCAGGTCTTCCTGCAGGGCTTTGAGCACCGAAGCGGTACCGAGCAGGACGGATGTGTGGATATCGTGTCCGCAGGCATGCATCACGCCGTCATTCTGCGATCGGAACGGAACCTCGACTCGCTCGCAGATCGGAAGAGCATCCATATCCGCGCGGATGGCGATCGCCTGCTCGGAAGATCTTCCTTCAATGACAGCTTTGATGCCGTGACCGGCGATCTCAGAGCGGTACGGGATCCCAAGATGATCCAGTTCGGAACGGATCCGCGCAGAGGTCTGCACCTCCTGCTCGCTCAGTTCCGGATCCTGATGGATGCTTCTGCGGATGGCGATGCTTTTCGGAGCGGCAGCGTCGACCAGCGTTTTGATTTTATCGTAACTTATTTTCATATACAGCAGCCTCCCTTGACTTTCGTTTTGTTTTGCGTTATATTCTAAATATTATAACAGAAACTGATGCAAAAAGTGTGCCGAGAGGAGAAATCAATGGATAAACTGAAGATCGTGGTAGGACTGGCCATTATCGTGGCGTCATTCGTATACATCATCAAAAATAAAGGCTCTTTACTGGACAATCTGCTCAAAAAGAGCGTAGAGGACTATGAAAAACAGCAGAAGATCAAGAACAAAGCACAGGATGTCGTAGACGGAAATGCAGATGCATTCGACACGCTGGCAGATTCCGTGAAACCGGTCATCGAGGACATCAAGCAGCGGCAAAAGCCTCAATAAAGCTGACGGTCCGACCGTCCCGATCAAAACAAAAAACAATAAAAAGCCCTTTCCTGATCGAAAGGGCTTTTGTAATATTCTTTTTTATTCCGATCTATTGGAAGTTTTCCATCAGACCGATGATGACGGCGATCGGTGTGAAACAGTTGAGGGCAAGAAGGACATCCAGACACGCGTAAGCGAAAGCAACGTACTTCCATTTGCGGCTGTAGCCGGGAACTTCCTTATAAGAACGATAAACGACGAAGCGCTCTGTGTCCCCGATAGCAGCTTCTCGCTCTTTGAGCAGGTCATAAAACTGTTTGTGCTCCAGAGCGTTGATCTTGCCGTCACGGAAGAGCGGGATGAAAAAGATCGCTTTTTTCTTGTCGGCGGCATCCTCTTTGTGCGCGAAGAAGCGGATGCCTCTCTTGTCAAAAAAAACCGCCCGGGCGTCCTCGAAGCGGAACTCCTTTTTGGCGCGGGTAAGCCGATTCCGGTAAATGGCTGTTTCACTGTTGTATTCGGTATAACAGACCTTATGGCCGTTCGACAAAAGCAGCCAGAACGCAAAGAATATCGCGTTGATGAGCAGTTCCAAAGGAAGATTGAGCTTGTCCGCGTAGCCTTCGACCTGATAGACAACGATCTGGATATCCATGATCGAACGCAGGACCAGATAAAAGGCGCAGATGTAAAACAGCAGCTGCTTTGGGACATTTGTATAAGTATAGGTCAGTTTTTTCATTCATATTCTCCTTTGATCAAGGTTTGCCTTGCTGTTTCCGCCGTGCTTATGATCACGAGGCAAGGCTGTCTGGGATTATTATAACATATTTATAGAAATAAGCAAAATTTATGCCGTCAAAAAAGAACAAAATCCGCGGCATTTTTTTTGTGTTTCGTCTGTTTTTCGCTAAAATGATACAAAAATAGTCCTAAAAACAGGACTATAATTCCTAAAAACAGGACTGCAACACAAAAGAACTGAAGGATTGTGAAGAAAGGATGAAGAACCTGTGATTTTCCGCACAAGAAAAAACAAAGCCGCTAAACCATTGATTTTAGCGGAAACTATACGAAAAAGCCGCAGCCGCACGTACCTTTGTGATTTTCTTGGCATATAAATTGCAAATAGGTAGAGCGTCATAATAAAAAAATTGTCGGAATTATACGAAAAAGGAGGAACGATATTATGATGAACTATATCTGGGTCGGATTAGTCGTGATCGCGGTTGTCGCGGGCGCTTTTACCGGCACAATGGAAGGTATTTTGAACAACATCTTTGATTTCGCGAATACCGCTGTCGAAATCTCTCTCGGTTTGATCGGCATCATGGCATTCTTCTGCGGACTGATGAAGGTCATGCAGGAAGCCGGTATCTGCGACAAGCTCGCGAAGGGAATTGCGCCGGTTATGACCAAATTATTCCCGGAGGTTCCGAAGGATCACCCTGCAATGTCCGCGATGGCACTTTGGATCGCAGCCAACATGCTGGGTATCGGCAACGCCGCGACTCCGTTCGGTCTGAAAGCTATGCGTGAATTACAGACTCTGAACCCTACCAAGAGCATCGCAACAAATGCACAGTGCATGATGCTGGCGATCGGTACCACTTCCGTAACCCTGCTTCCGGTTACCGTCCTTGGCCTGCGTGCCGCTGTACAGACAGACGGCGCGGCTGAGATTATCGTTCCGGTCATCATCGCGACTACGATCTCCACAGTTGTCGGTATCGTATTTACTTTGATCTTCCAGAAGACAAAGAGATGGAAATGGGAAAACGTAATCGAAAAAGAAATCGCAGCCGGAACATTAGAACTGAACGAGCACTATGCAGGCGGAGAAAACCCGATCGTGCTTCCGGAAGGCTATGTTTGCAAGTATGCTGAAGAAGAATAGGAGGGACTGCAAATGACATTTTCAGATGTAATGACATTAATATCGAACTGGGCTATTCCTCTGGTTGTAGCTCTTGTATGCTTCTGGGCTATCTTGAAGAAGGTGCCGGTATATTCCGTATTTACAGAAGGCGCTAAGGAAGGCTTCTCCACTGCTGTTATGATCATCCCGTATCTGACCGCTATGCTGTGCGCGATCGGAATGTTCCGCGCGTCCGGCGCGATGGATTGGCTGTGCGCGATCTTAGACCCGGTTACCAGTTTGATCGGCTGCCCATCCGAGATCCTGCCGCAGGCCATCATGAGATCCTTCTCCGGCGGCGCGTCCGAGGGTATGCTTGCTGACCTGCTTGCTCAGTATGGCACGCAGTCCAAGATCGGCCGTATCGCTTCCGTAGCGCAGGGCTCCACCGAGACCACTTTCTACATCATCGCGGTTTACATGGGCTCTGTAGGCGTTTCCAACACAAGACACTCCGTTGCTGCCGGTCTGCTGGGCGACTTAGGTTCCCTGCTCGCTGCAGTAGCGATCGTAAACATCATGTGGTTCTAAGCACATAAAATATTTTGGAGGAGACAAAACCAATGATATATCCTAAAAAACTGGAAAAAGGTTCAACGATCGGAATCATCTGCCCGAGCTCTCCGATTTCCGCGGAACGTGAAGCACAGTGTGTGAGCACGCTGGAAGCGATGGGCTTTAAGGTAAAGAAAGCTGACAATCTGACCAAGGATTATGCCGGCTACATGGCAGGCACAGGCGAAGAAAGAGCAGCCTGGATCAACAAGATGTTCGCGGACAAAGAGGTGGATGCGATCTTCTGTGTCAGAGGCGGCGACGGTGGTTCTCGTGTGATCAGACATCTGGATCTGGATATCATCAGAAGCAATCCGAAGATCTTTGTAGGATACAGTGATGTAACATGCCTGCATATGCTGTTCAATCAGAAGTGCGACCTGGTTACGTTCCATGGACCGATGGTATCATCCAACATGGTAAGCGCTTTTGATGATGACACCAAGAACGCGTTCTTTGACGCGCTGACGGCAGAGGGAACTTACGAATTCAAGAATCCTGCAGAGCAGCCGCTCGAGGTCCTTAAGAGCGGCAAGGCGACCGGTCCGGTCATTGGGGGTAATCTCTCACTGATCTCGGCAGCAGTCGGAACACCGAGCGAATTGGACGCAGAGGGCAAGATCATCTTCATCGAAGAAGTCGAAGAACCGCTCACCAAGATCGAAAAATGGACCTACCAGCTGAAGCTGGCCGGCGTTTTCGAAAAGTGCAAGGGCGTTCTGCTCGGACAGTTCACGGAAGTTTCCAACAAGTATCAGCCGGAATACGACGTGAAAAAATTATACGAAGATCTGCTTGCGGAATATGATATTCCGGTTATGTATAACGTACAGTCCGGTCACGGCGACAAGATCATCACGATCCCGTTCGGCGCGGAATGCACGATGAATACAGAAGATAAGACGATCGTTTTCAAGGTGGAAAGATAGACAATCCATCCAAAGACAGACACTACCTGCAGCCTGCGTGTCAGACTTCTTGTCCGATGCGCAGGCTGTGAAATAACTAAGAAGGAGAATGGCACATGATTTGTGATAACATTCGCATATCAGAGGATGGAAAGCACCTGCTTTTTGCCGGACAGGATGTCGTGGATCTGGCAAAGAAATACGGAACACCGCTCTATCTGATGGACGAAGATAAGATCCGTGAAAAATGCAGATTATACAAAGATGCATTAAACAAATATTACGGTGAAAAGGCCAAGCCGCTCTATGCTTCCAAAGCTAACTGCTTCAAGCGGCTTTACGAGATCATGACCGAAGAGGGAATGGGCATTGACGTGGTTTCCTCCGGCGAGATCTACACGGCACTGCAGGCCGGATATGATATCCGGAACGCTTATTTTCACAGCAACAACAAGACGGACTGGGATATCAAATACGCGATGGAGAACAACATCGGCTATTTTGTCGCAGACAATACCGAAGAAGTTGATGCGATCGACAAGGAAGCCAAGATCCAGGGCAAGGTGCAGAAGGTTCTGCTGAGATTGACCCCGGGGATCGACACCCATACTTTTGAAGCGGTTTCCACCGGCAAGGTGGACTCCAAGTTCGGACAGGCCATCGAGACCGGTCAGGCAGAAGAGATCACCAAACATACGCTTGCCAAGGAAAACGTTTCCCTTGAAGGATTCCACTGCCATCTGGGTTCCCAGATCTTCGCAGAAGATGTCTTCGAGCGCGGCGCGGTCATCATGTTTGAATTTATCGCCGAAATGCGCAAAAAGTATGGATTTGAATGCAGACAATTAGACCTGGGCGGCGGATTCGGCGTCAGATACGTAGAGTCCGACCCGGAGCTTGATATTGATAAAAGGATCGGTGAGATCGCGGAAGTCGTCAAGGCGACCTGCGCGAAGCTCGGACTGGAAATGCCGGAGATCCGCATGGAACCGGGCAGATCGATCGTTGCCGATGCCGGCATGGTGCTGTACACTGTCGGAACGGTAAAGAAGATCCCGGGATACAAGAATTACGTATCCATCGACGGCGGTATGCCGGATTCCCCGCGTTACGCACTTTATAAATCGAAATACACCTGCTACGTGGCGAACAAGATGGACGAAAAGACAGACTTTGAAGCTTCGATCGTCGGCAGATGCTGCGAGTCCGGGGATATCATTCAGGAGAACGTGATGGTTCCGTCCTCCGTGCAGAGATACGATACCGTTGCGGTCTGTACGACAGGCGCGTACCATTACTCCATGGCGTCCAACTATAACCGGATCCCGAAACCGGCGACCGTGATGCTGCGCGGCGGAAACGAAAACTATATCGCGGTAAAAGCGCAATCCCTTGAGGACCTGGTCCGCAACGAACTGTAACGCATCACACAACAAACGCAAAAAAAGTAGAAGACAATGGGGAGACGCTGCGCTCCCCATCTTTGCTTTTATGTGCCCCGGCAGCGCGCTTGCCGGCGCTTGACAAAAGACGTGATCCGTGCAATACTTGCAGGCAGAAACAGAACGATCAAAAGCAGGATTCAAAAATGAAAAAAGAACAGCAGCTGATAAATGAAAATATCTCGACGCGCAAAACCGTCCTTTTGCTCGCTTGGCCGGCGATCTTGGAAGAGGTCATGCGGACAATGGTGAGTTATGTGGATACCGCCATGGTCGGCAGCATGGGCGTGAGTGCCGCCGGCTCCGTCACGATCAATACGACGCTTTTGTGGCTGATGAACGGTATCATATCCGGTCCGGCAACGGGATTTTCGGTGCTGACTGCCACAGCGGTCGGCGAGGGAAACCGCGAAAAGGTTTGCCGGATCATGCGGCAGGCGGTGATCGCGATGCTGGCTTTGGGCGCGGCGATGCTGCTCCTGATGGAGGCACTGGTACCGTTTTACGCGCGGGCGATGGGCGCGGAAGCAGATATCATTCCGGATGCCAAAGCCTATCTGACGATCATCGGCTTCAGTATCCCGTTCCAGATCCTACTGGCGGTCAGCAGCGGCGTTGTCCGCGGGACCGGAGACACCAAAACGCCGATGTTCTACAACGTTTCCTTTAATCTGATCAATATCGTGCTGAACTACCTGCTGATCTATCCGGTCGGCAGTGTAAAACTGATGGGCCTTATGGTGCCGACATTCGGACTCGGTCTGGGTGTCCGCGGCGCGGCGCTGGGAACGGCGGGAGCTGCGGTCATTGCCGGACTTCTGATGCTGCGTGTGCTGTTTTCGGTGAAAAGATCCAACCACATTTCTCCGCGGGAAAGCTATCGCGTCGACAGACCGGTCATGCGGCAGATGCTGGAGCTGAGTATCCCGGTGGTCTTTGAGCGTGTCAGCATTTCGGTCGGGCAGATCCTGACGGCGGCCCTGGCGACCGGACTCGGAACGGCGGCCCTGACCGCGCATCAGCTGGCAAACACAGCCGAGTCGATGTGTTATATGCCGGCGTTCGGTTTCGGCGTTGCAGTCACGACGCTGGTGGCCCAGGCCAGAGGCGCCGGTCGGGAAGACCTGAAACGAGAATACGCGCGGATCTGCATGATCTACGATGTCGCGATCATGTGTGTGATGGCGACCTTGCTGTACGTCTTCGCGCCGCAGCTGATGGGCTTCTTTATCGCTGACGCGGCGGTCATCAAAGCCGGAGCTGCGCTGCTGCGCATCCAGGCTTTCGCGGAGCCTTGTCTGGCGATCAACTATGTGGCGACCGGGATCATGAAAGGCGAGGGCGACGCCAGATGGCCGTTCCGGATCGCGATCATCGGCATGTGGCTGGTGAGAGTGCCGCTGTCGTTCCTGTTCATCAAGGGTCTTGGCTTGGGGCTGAACTTCCTCTGGGTGGCCATGGCCTGCGACTGGCTTTCACGAACGATCGTCTGCGTGATACGCTTAAAGAAGGGTGCGAGGGTCGAAAACGATCCCATAAAGTAAGAAACAAAACAAAATCAAGAAAGGAGAACGCAGCCGGATCCTGTGCTGCGGATCAAAGCTATGAAATTTACAAAGATGCAGGGAGCGGGAAACGATTTCATCGTCATCAATAACATCGAAGAAAAGATCCCGCAGGAGAAATTTTCCTTATTGGCTAAAACACTTTGCACACGTCGAATGTCCATCGGAGCCGACGGCATGATGATCGTGGATCATCCGCAGAATGGCGGCGATTATCGGATGCATTTTTATAACGCGGACGGCAGTCTCGGCGAGATGTGCGGCAACGGCGCGCGCTGTATCGCCAGATATGGTTATGAAAAGGGGCTGGCGGGTGAAACGCAGCGGGTAGAGACCACGGCCGGTCTGGTCATCGGACAGCGCCGGGACAAGCGGATGTACACCGTGCGTTTGAACGATATCACAAAGTTTGAGCAAAATGTGACCATGGAGATCGACGGCAAAGCCGTACCGTGCGATTATCTGGAACTTGGTGATCCGGGCCTGCCGCACGCTGTCGTGCTGCTTGGCGATGACTGCGCGATGACGCAGGACGCGCTGCGCGATCTGGGCAAAAAGACACGCGCCAACGCGGCTTTTCCGAAAGGCGCGAACGTAAACTTCTGTCGAGTGATCGGAGAGAATGAAGTGGAAGAACTGACCTACGAACGCGGCGTCGAAGATTTTACGCTGGCCTGCGGCACCGGGACCGGTTCCGTTGTCGCGGCTCTGACGCGCAGAGGACTTGTCAGCGGCGAGAATACTCGCGTGCACGTACCGGGCGGCGAGCTGTTCATCACTTTAAACATCGATCCGCAGACACAGGAGATCAAGGATATCTACCTGACCGGACCGACGAATATCGTAGCCGAGGGAGAAGTCTGCGACGAGGATCTGGCAATTTAGAGCAAATGCTCTTTGACCAGGCGGATAAACAGTTCCATGGCAGGACTGATCCATTTATTCTTATGATAGGAGATCACGGCGTCGATACAGGATGCGGGCATGTCGGCAGGCAATTCGATCAGACGTTTTTGCGCCAGCTCTTTTTCGACGCAAAACCGCGGCAGGAAAGCAATCCCGAGGTTGCTCATGGCGCTGAGTTTGATGGCCTCGATGCTTTGGATCAGAAGACGGTCGTCGCAATCGATGCCTTTTGCTTTGAGGTATTCGTCAAAAACATGGTAATAAAAGCTGTCGCGGTCTCCGTAGAGAAGCGTCAGATGTTTGGTTTGCGCGGGCAGGATAAAATCCTGCTCGTTTTTTGCCAGATCCGGGGAACCGACCGGCACAAACGGAAACGCAGTGATCACATCCTGCATTTTGTAAACGAGCAGAGATTCCGGGATCGCGACTTTTAAAGTGCCGGTCAGCTGCTGCTGGCGATGACTGTGATCCTCGTTTGCTGGTGCGCGGTCCGCGCTGTATTTTTGCTGACGACCATGTATTTCGTTCCGGACGTGCGGGTGATCTATTGGTCTTATCCGCTCACCTGGATGTTAAGCGCCGCTGCTTTTTTGGTTTATTATGCGAAGGGAAAGTGGATGAATTTGAAATAGCTGAGCTGACTTTTGATTTGTAAAATATTCTCTGTAAAAATATATAAATAAAATGCTTGAAGTTGTCACGGAACTGTGATAAAGTAAAAGAAAGATATTTACAAATATAGAAAACTATAGGAGAACGTGCCGTGAGTCAAAAGTCAGTGAAAAGTAAAAAGAGAAGAGAAGATCAATTATCAAATCCGATAAAAGCGCAGAAGCGTATACAAAGCCGTATGGGCGAGAAACCGTAGCGCAATCACAAGGACTCAACGTTTTGCCTGCTGTTTTCTGAGCCGCAGCGAGCCATTGAATTGTACAATGCTGTTACCGGGGAAAATTTGCCGCCGGATACGGAATTAACCTATACCACACTCAAAAATGCTATTTATATCGACCGCAACAATGACCTTAGTTTTGTCATTAAAGACCGTTATCTGGTAATGTCAGAATGCCAAAGCACTGTCAATATGAACATCCCGATGCGCTGTCTCGGCTATGTTAATCGCACTTTGGAGAACCTCGCAGGCAGAGAAGGGCTTTACGGTAGGAATTTAGTGCAGTTTCCTGCACCCGAATTTTACTTATTCTATGTGGGTAAAGAGACATGGTCGCGCAAGACCTTGCGTTTGTCGGAAAGTTTTTTGGTCGAACCAAAAGAAAATTCACTCGAGCTGGTTGTCAACCTGATCAACTTGAATTATAATGTCCTTGTCACAGCGAGTGCAAAGCGGCAGCGCATGCAGAGCTGATGAAAGACAGATGTCCGAGCGAAGGCGATTGGCAAGCCGTCAGGCGCAGACAGAGCCACTCAGCACACGGACCACTGAAACTAATGAAATACTACAGAGAAGTCCGTCGCTGTTGGGATACAGTAAATTGCTGTATCATATACAAGAGGAAATGAGTGCAAACGGCGGTGATTTGAAACGAGCCATCGATACGGCAGTGAAAGTGTACATTGACGAGGGTTTGATCGCGGACTTCCTGCATAAACATAGCAAAGAGGTGACAGGCATGCTGTTCAATGAGATCACAGTAGAAGAATTTGCGGAGATCCGGGCGCGTGAAGCCTATGCGGATGGCGAAAAGGCTGGAGAGGCCATTGGCTACGAAAAAGGTGAAAAGATTGGGCTTGCACGTGGCGCGGCGACCAGAGGAGATCGCGGCACTTTAAGTAAAAATCAGCTTTATACTTTATAATTGTGGATACAGATGAAACATGAACATGCACGGCAAAAAATGCTTGCTTTTTGGTGTGGATGTAGTATAATAATTAAGCATGAGTTTGCTCGTGTGAATCTCTGCGACGAGAATGCGGGAAAAGCCGGAACGGCGGAACCTGCAGAGAGCGTCGCCATATAGTCCACAGGGAGGTGACAAAATGACAAATTATGAAGTTATGTTCATTATCGATGCTGCTTTGGAAGACGAAAAGAAGGACGCAACAGTAGAAACTGTACAGTCCATCATCGCTGCTGACGGTGAAGTTGAAAAAGTAGACGTTTGGGGAATGAGAAAGCTTGCATATCCGATCGACAAGAAAGCCGAAGGATATTATGTAGTCGTTGACTTCAAAGGCAATCCGACATTACCGAAGGAACTTGACAGAAGACTCAAGATTTCCGATAACGTTATCAGACACATCATCATCAACAATGATGCACAGTAGGAACGAGGTGCAAGCATGAACAGTGTAGTATTGATCGGGAGACTGACCAGAGATCCGGAAGTTCGTTATTCTGCCGGAACGCAGATGGCGATCTGCAGATTCGCGGTAGCGATCGACAGACCGCCGAGACAGAACGGCGAAAAGCAGACGGACTTTCCGAACGTTGTCGTATTCGGCAAACAGGCTGAGAACTGCGAGCGCTTCCTCGCAAAAGGAAGACTGGTAGGCGTTCAGGGAAGGATCCAGACCGGCAGTTATACCAACAAGGACGGCGCAACTGTTTACACCACGGAAGTCGTAGCTGACAGAGTAGAATTTTTAGAATGGGGCGACAGACCTGCAGGCGGCCAAGGCGGCATGAGAGCGCAGGCACAGGAAGCTGCACCGAGATTCGATGCGGCACCGGAAGGATTCTCCGCGATTGACGAAGATATCCCGTTCTAAAAGAAAGGAGATAAGAACTATGATGGATAAGAGACGCGGCGGTGGCATGAGAAGAAAAAAAGTATGCCAATTCTGCGCTGACAAGACAGAAAAAATCGATTATAAGGACACAGAAAAATTAAAGAGATACGTGACCGAAAGAGGCAAGATCCTGCCGAAGAGAATCACAGGTACTTGCGCAATGCACCAGAGAGAAGTAACCACAGCGATCAAAAGAGCAAGAATCGTTGCACTGCTTCCTTACGTTGCAGACTAATCAGATCGAAACCGTGCAGAGAGCTTCGGCTCTCTGCAGACTGCGATTTGTTAGCTCAGCTGGGAGAGCACTTGGGTGACAACCAAGAGGTCGGCAGTTCGAGCCTGCCACAAATCACCAAAATGAAAAAGAGCGTTGACATGAGCAGAACATCCTGCGAAATGGGCCGCTCTTTTTTGTTGCGTTCAAAAGGGAGATATAGTAAAATAAAAGAAGGTATAACCGAAAATCGAAAGAGAGGATTGTGCAGCATATGGAAGAACAAGGCACAGCCAAAAAAGTGAAGACCGAAACCAAAAAAGAAGTGAAAAGACCGATCCCGGCGGGCGTTCCGTACTTGGGAGCAGGCATCGCGTTTTTTATCCTGGCGATGATCCTGCCGATGTACCGGCTCTGGGCGCTGATCGCGGATCTGGTGATCGCGTTTGCGCTCTGCGCGGCTCTGGGAAGCATGCGCAGGAAACAGATCGCGGCGATGCCGGTCGTAACGCCGGTGCAGCAGCGGGCGGATGAGATCTCCAAAATGCTGGATGCAGGCAGAGATCAGATGTATGCGCTGCAGCCGAAGATCCGGAGCAGCAAGGTCGCGCAGACCGCGGGAAGCATGGCAAACACCATGGAAAAGCTCGCGGACAATCTGGAAAAGAACCCGAAAGACCGCGGCAAGATCCGCAAGGTCGCAGTGCATTATGTACCGATGATCACCGACCTGGTCAAGAATTACATCAATCTGGAACAGCAGGGCATCGACGGCGCGAATATTTCCGCAACCATGTCCAGCATCGAAAACGGTCTGGACAAGATCGACGAGAGCCTCAAACAGTACTTAGACGATATGTTTGAAGATGATAAGATGAGCATCGAAACGGACATCGAAGTTCTCAAGCAGTTGATGAACAAAGACGCGAATGACGTAAATAAAATGAACTTTGACGATATCTTAAAAGAAACAAATGGAGGAAAAGAAAATGTCTGATGAAATGAAAACAATGGAAACAACGGAAACCGTGGGAACCGCGGTTGATACGAAAGAAGCGGAAATGCCGGTTTTGATCCTTCCGGGCGAGGATGTAACGCCGCTGGATCAGATGATGGTCGAAGCATCCGCGCAGCCGACAGTCAAAGAAGTGAACATCGAGGATAAGATCCAGCTGACTGACGCGGAGAAAAAAGCGGTAGAAGAATTCGCGGCGAAGATCGATATCAGCAACGCGACACATATCCTGCAGTACGGCGCGGACGCACAGGCAAAGATCACCCAGTTCTCCGATATGGCGCTCGAAAAAGTCAGGACGAAGGATCTGGGATCTGTCGGCGATACACTCAGCGAACTGGTCGTAGAACTCAAAGGCTTCGATCCGACCGAGCAGAAAAAGGGTTTTCTCGGACTCTTCAAAAAAGCAGGCGGCGGCATCGCGCAGCTGAAAGCGAAATACGACAAGGCGGAAGTCAACGTTGAAAAAGTCGTCGATGTGCTGGAAGGCCATCAGATCACGCTGACCAAGGATATCGCCGTACTCGACGAAATGTTCAAGGCAAACATGACCAACTTCAAGCAGCTTTCCTTATACATCGTAGCCGGCAAAAAGAAGCTGGAAGAAGTGCAGAACGTGACGCTTCCGGCGATGCAGGCAAAGGCGTCCGCGTCCGGCTCCATGGAAGACGCGCAGGCGGCAAACGACTACGCAAATCTTGCTAACCGTTTTGAAAAGAAGCTGCACGACCTCGATCTGACCAGGACCGTTTCCCTGCAGATGGGTCCGCAGATCCGTCTGATCCAGAACAACGACACCCTGATGGTCGAAAAGATCCAGACTACGCTGCTCAACACGATCCCGCTGTGGAAGAGCCAGATGGTGCTCGCTCTGGGGCTTGCGCACAGCGAACAGGCGATGCAGGCACAGAAAGCAGTTTCCGATACGACCAACGAACTGCTCAAAAAGAACGCACAGCTGCTCAAGGAAACGACCGTCGGCGTGGCGCAGGAATCCGAACGCGGTATCGTGGACATCGAAACGCTGCAGCACACCAACCAGATGCTGATCGACACACTGGACGAAGTCGTAAAGATCCAGAACGACGGCAGAGCAAAACGCAAGGCTGCGGAAGTGGAACTTATGAACATCGAAAACCAGCTTAAGGATAAGATGCTGGAGTTTAGAGGCTAAGGCTTATGAAAATATTAGAAAAGAAGGGCGTCTGCCTGCTCTTGATGGTGGTGCTGATCGCGGCCGGTTTTCTGATCGGCGGCTATAAAGGGCTAGCCGGACAATATCAGAAAGCCGCGGATGTGTTTTTTCTCGGCGAAGACCGTGACGGGATCTGTATTGCCAATGATATGGCGGAACGCGCGGCGGCGCTGACGAACCTGCAGACCGTTGCCGCGAAGTATCTGACTGCGGACAGCTCGGCCCTCAAAGCCGCGAAGGATGCGGTCAACGCGTATACGCAGGCAGAGGGGGATATCCGCGCGATGTTTGCGGCCAATACGAGTATGGATACCGCGATGGCGGATCTTTATCAGGATCTGGACGGAAAGACATTGGCGGCCAAGGATGAGAGCTATCGGCAGCGGCTGTACGCGGACTTCAACTCCCGCAATGATACCATCAGCCACGACCCGTATTACACCTATGCGTCGGATTACAACAAGATCCTTTCGCATTTTCCTGCGAATCTGATCGCGGCGGCAACGCCGGCCAAGACCGCAGCGATCCTGTATTGACGCGGGCGAGCTCGCGCTGCGTGCCGGCGCGTGACCGGCAATGCGGGGAAAAGGACAGAAAGGGCAAAGAAAGGCGAAAAAGAAGATGAAACAAAGAGGAACAGCCATACTTCTGACCGTGCTCCTGGTGCTGACGTTATCCTGCGGAAGTGCTTTCGCAGGCATACCGGATGCGCCGGATCCGTTCTACGCGGCGGACTTCGCGAATGTGCTGGATGCGCAGACCGAGGAACACATCGTGGATCAGAACGGCATTTTGGAAAATCTGTGCGGCGCGCAGATCGTCGTGGTGACGACGGATTTTCTGGACGGCATGAACATCGAGGATTATGCCTACAAGATCTTCAATGACTGGAAGATCGGAGATTCCGAAAAGAATAACGGGGTCCTGCTGCTGCTTGCGATCGGTGAGGAAAATTACTGGTGCATGCAGGGCAAAGGACTGGAATCCGTGCTGACGAGCGGGGACCTCGACGATATCCTCTGGGACAATCTTGAGGAGGACTTTGCTGCTGAGGATTACAGCGCCGGCGTGACTAAGACTTTTGACGCGCTTTATGACAGCGTGTATTCTTACTATGCGGGTACGACAGCCGGAGATACCGGAAACGGAAACGCCGGATATCCGCAGGGAAATGAAAACTACGCGGGCGGCGGGATCCGCTTTTCGACCGTTGTGAAATTGCTTGTGCTGATCTTTGTCATCATACTGATCCTCAGCCTGATCGGCAGCCGCGGAAGCCGGCGCAGGAGAAGCGACTACGGCGGAACAAACTACGGAAACCGCAATTACGGCAGCGGACCGGTCTTTATCCCGATGAACAATGGGCGCAGACGCAGGAGAACGCCGATGCCGCCGAGCGGCCCGTTTGGAACTCCGCCGAGCGGCAGCAGGCCGCGGCAGCCACAGCAGCCGCAGCGCAGAAACCCATCCGGCGGCGGACTTTTCGGCGGTGGTTCCTCCTTTGGCGGGGGTTCGAGCCACCGGAGCAGCGGTTCTTTCGGCGGCGGTCACAGCTCGTTCGGCGGCGGCAGCCGCGGGAGCGGACGCGGCGGTGGCGGCATGAGCCGCGGCGGCGGAGCCGGCCGCAGAGGCAGATAACAAGAACAGAAGGATCCTACTCACTGCGAGTGGGATTCTTTTTTTGAATAAAAATGTAAAGTATGCTTGACATAAAGAAAAAGCGTGCTATAATATGTCATGTAAAGCGAGCTTTACATGTGAGATCCAAAGAAAGAAACGAGGAGAAAAATTTGTGAAGAACCGAATTGAAGAGATCCGGAAGGCGCGCGGGGTCAACCAGGAAGAACTGGCAAAGGCGCTCGGCGTATCGCGGCAGACGATCAGTTCGCTGGAGAACGGACGCTATAATCCGTCGATCGAACTGGCGTATAAACTGTCAAAATATTTTGGCATGACGATCGAAGAAGTCTTTATTTTTGAGTAGATTTTAGGCAGAGCAAGTAAGGAGAAGAGCATGAGAGATTATAGCAAAAGAATTTATTTTTCGATCCTGTGGATCGTGAGCGGGACCATCCTGTTTGTGCTGGGCTGTACCGGAACGCTGGATTCGTTCTGGAGCGGCATGGGCGGCGGGCTCCTGGGCGTCGGCATCGTGCAGACGGCTCGCTGGATGCATTATCGCAAGGACCCGGTATATAAGGAAAAGTTTGATGTTTCGGTCCGCGATGAACGCAACCGCTTCCTTTCCAACAAGGCGTGGGCCTGGGCCGGATACCTGAGCGTGATGATCGGAGCTGCAGGGGTCGTCGTCTTTAAAGCAGTCGGGCTTGACGAAGTGAGCACCTTCTGCAGCATCGCGGTTTGTCTGCTGATGGTACTTTACTGGGGATTCTATTTGATCCTGAAACGGAAATACTGATAAAACAAAAAAGGGGATGTAATAAAATGTGGGAACAAGAAAAGAAGCCGGGAGAAACACAGACGGAAGTGATGCCGCTGCAGATCCGGGGACTGACCAAACAATACCCGGGCTTTTGTCTGGATTACGCGGAGCTTACGGTAAAGCCGGGTGAGATCATGGGTCTGGTCGGCGAGAACGGAGCCGGTAAGAGTACGCTGATGAAAGCAATGCTGGATCTGATCCGCAAGGATGGCGGCGAGGTCCTGTTTTGGGGACAGCCGCTTGCCGATGACGCCGTGTCCGTCAAAAATCGGATCGGGATCGTGCTGGATGAGATGAATTTTTATCAGACTCTATGCGCGGATGATGTCGGCAGGATCTGTGCCGGGATCTATCGGAACTGGCAGCAGAGCCGCTACGAGGACTTCCTGAACAAAGCCGGCATCAACCGAAAAAAGGCGATCAAGGACTTTTCCAAGGGGATGAAAGTGAAGCTGTCATTAGCGGCGGCACTGTGCCACGGTGCGGATCTTTTGATCCTCGACGAGCCGACGAGCGGTCTGGATCCGATCGCCAGAGAAGATATCCTGGAGATTTTTCGGGATTATGTCGCAGATGGGAAAAAAGCGATCCTGCTTTCGTCTCATATCACAGGTGATCTGGAAAAGATCGCAGATGAGATCACGTTTCTGCATCAGGGAAGGATCGTATTTACCAGAGACAAGGCAGAGCTGCTCGCGGAGGGCGAGATCAGCGAGATCATGAACCGGTACGCAAGGGGGTGCGCAAGATGAGAGGATTGATCTTAAAAGAACTTTTGGGGATGAGAAGCTTTGTGAAAGGAACGCTGTCGGCGATCCTGATCATGAGTATCTGCTTTTATTTTTCGGTCGGAGCGGAGGGCATCATCGCTGCCGTAGCGATCATGTGCGCGACCATGATCGTGACGACCTATACGCTTGACGAACGGTACAGCTGGCAAAAATATGCGTTGGCCATGCCGATCTCAAGACGGCAGTATATCGGAGCAAAGTATGTGACCAATCTGATCTTCTGCGGCGCAGGCGTCCTTCTGGGAAGTGTGATCGCGTTGATCCTCTCCTTGCTCAAGCATACGACGGATCTTGCGGCGCTGGGTGCAGTCGCGGCGGTCGGGCTGATCATCAGCCTGCTGTTCGGTGCCGTCATCATTCCGCTCCTGACCTTTTTCGGCGCGGAAAAAGCCAGGATGATCATGATGGGCGTGATCGCCGTGCCGACGATCCTGATCTATCTGATCGTGGATAAAACGGATATCCTCCATCTCACGCTGACCGGAAAACAAGAGACCTTGCTGGCGATCGGGAGCGTTGGGATCTTCGTGCTGCTGATGCTGCTGTCTTACCTGATCAGCGTACGTATTTTTGAGAAAAAAGAGTTGTAGATGGCAGGCTGTGATAATTTTTTTTGGCACTTTCCAAAGCCCTGATTTTGCTGTATAGTATAGGAAAATCACGAAAAAAGTCGAACCGGGCATAGGAGGCGCTTACCACGATGAAAGAAGACGCACTTTTTAAAAAAATAGGAATAAGCTGGAAACAGATCGGCTATCTTTTGACGGCAAATGTGGGTTATGCCCTTGCGCTGAACCTGTTTTATGTCGGCAATAATATTGCGGCAGGCGGACTTGCGGGTATCGGTACCGTACTGAACTACTTTCTCTCGGTTCCGGTCGGCTTAACCGTATTTGTACTCAACATTCCGATCGTGCTGTGGGGTCTGACGATCAAAGGCAAGCGCTATGTTCTGATCTCCATGATCACGGTCGGCGTTTATTCCGCGATCGTGGATGCGTTGGCATTCCTGCCGTGTCTGACAGATGATAAGATCGTAGCGGTTGTCTGCGGCGGGATCCTTTACGGAACGGCCGCATCCTTTTCGGTAAGAGCACGGATCTCTACCGGAGGGACGGATCTTCTGGCAAAGCTTTTGATCACCAAATTCAAGGCCGTCAGCATCGGGCAGATGCTGATGATGATCGACGGCTCGATCGTGGTCCTGGCGATCCTGATCTACCGCAATATCGAAGCCGGGATTTATGCCATTCTGGCCATTGCCGTGGCGGCGGTCGTGAACGACAAGCTGAACAGCGGCTTCAACAAGGCCAGCGTATTCTATATTTTCGCGAATAAAAATCTGGATAAGATCTCAAAAGCGATCCTCAACGACATGGGGAGAGGCGCTACGCTGCTCGAGGGTGAGGGCCTTTACTCCCACGCGGAAAAGCAGATCCTGTTCGTGGTGGTGAAACCGAGCGAAGTACCGCGGCTCAAAGCCATCGTTCACAAATACGATCGTTCCGCCTTTATCATTCTTTCCTCCGCGACGGAGATCATCGGCGAGGGGTTTGAAACGCTGAACATGACGGCGACCATTCATGACGACGACGATGTGGAAGACTGATAAGACATCATACATATTAAGAAGCGATCCCCCGGACTGTGCGCGGACTGCCGCAGTTCGGGGGATCGTTTTCGTAAACGATAGAATGAATTTCTGAATGGATCTGCGCGGCTATGCGCTGTGGATCTCGGTCAGGGCATGCATGCAAAGCTCTGTGGCGGCGAGGATGCAGTCCTCGTCGAGGTCGAATTCCGCGTTATGCAGCGGAGCGGTCGTGTTGGCGCCGATCCCGATGTAAGTGCCTTTGCCGCCGTGCTGCTGCACGCGGGTCATCATGGCAGCCGCGTCATCCGTACCGCCGACATTGCCTTCAAAGTAGATCTTTTCGAACCAAGGGACCTTGTGTGCCGCGCGTTGGATGATCTCCATCATCGCGTCGTCGCTCTTACCGGAAGGTACCTCGCCGTAATCATCATAGGTATAGGTCAAGTCGTACATTTTGGCGGCACCGTCGAGAATATCGAAGACACGCTTGTTGAGGTATTCGCAGATCGCCGGAGTTTCACCGCGGTACTCCAGACAAAGGAACGCATTCGGCGCGATGGTGTTCGGCGCGATACCGGCACTCATCTGTCCGACGTTGACTCTGGTCAGGCCCTCTTCGTGCGGTGCGATCGCATGGAGGTTCAGGGCTGCCGTACAGGCGCCGAGCAGCGCGTTCTTGCCTTCCTGCGCGGCGCCGCAAGGATGCGCGGCAGCACCGGTAAAGGTAACGTCGATCTGGCGGTCACTTAAAAAGTCTTTGCAGCCGCAGCAGATCGTGTGGGACGGCAGCGGCTTGTTTTCGGCGCTCAAAGCCACATGCATAGCGATGAAGTTGTCCACATCATCCAGATGGCCCTTATCGATGATGGAAAGCGCGCCGCTGAAGGTTTCTTCGGCAGGCTGGAAAATAAGACGGATCTTGCCGACAAAGCTGTCTTTCTTTTCGAGCAGAGCTGACGCGATCGAAAGCCCCATTGCGGTATGCGCGTCATGGCCGCAGGCATGTACGGATTGTTCGTTGCAGGAGACATAATCCTCATCAAAAGGGCGATACCCGGCTTTGCGCGGCTCATCGTACGGCAGACAGTCGATATCAAAACGGAATGCGGTGATCGGACCGGGACGTCCGGTGTCAAACTCGGCGATGACGCCGGAGATACCGCGCGTTTTTTCTACGAATTCCGGATCGGCGCCCTGCGCGATCGCGCGCTCTTTGCAGGCTCGGATCTCTTCTTCGGATGGACGTACCAGGTCGATGATCGAGTCAACGTTGACCACATCCGGACCCATGAGACAGTGATATCCCATTCCGGTCAGGATCTCCGCGATCCTGGCACTGGTGCGGATCTCACGCCAGCCGTTTTCCGGATATTTGTGAAATTCACGGCGGTATGCAATAAATTGGTTCATAGGGAAAGCTCCTTTCGTTTGCAGGTTCTGTGTTTTTGATACATGGCAGGAATAAACGGATCGTGTATTTGAACGAAGAGACCGAAACGGTATCTTCGGAGAAAACAAAGGTTACCGGTCACAGATCCTCGCGGATGCATGCATCCAGAGCTTCGCCCAACAGGCGGACTCCCTCACGGATCTCATCGTCGCTGCACTTGGAAAAGGACAGGCGGATGTGGCCGCATCCTTGATACCCTTGAGGATAAAAAAGAAATCCGGGCATCAGAAGCAGTCCTTTCTTTCGCGCGATCTGATAAAGACGGCGTTCTTTGATGTTGTCGGCAAGGCGGCACCAGAGCAGGAGTCCGCCGTCGGGCAGATCCCAGTCAAGCCCTTTGCTTCGGATCGTTTCCAGTTCCCGGGTCAGCAGGTCTCGTTTGGCACGGTAGTGCTCCGCCAGCCATTCGGTATGCTGCCTGAAAAGCCCGCGCTCGATATATTCGTTGAGCAAAAAATGATCCACATTTTTAAGATCGTATCCGTTGACCATAATGCAGCGGCCGAGCTGCTCTGCCAGGTCATAAGGGCCGATCATATAGCCGGTTTTGATTCCGTAAGGAACGGTGAGCGTAAAGGAATGAAGGTAGATCACGGAATTCTGTTTGTCCAGAGAATACAGGCTTGGCAGCCGGCTGTCTGTATAACGAAATTCGCGCTGGGAATCCTCTTCGATGATCGGGATCCCGCAGCTCTGCGCGATATGCAGCAGCTGCAGCCTTTTTTCCAGTGACATCGTGATGCCGGTCGGATTGTGATGATTCGGCATGGTATAGATGAACTTGGGCTTATGCTTGGCGATCAGGGATTGCAAAGCGACCAGATCCATGCCGTCATGTTCCATGGGAACGGTTACTAAATGAAGACGTTTTTGCCGAAAAAGAGAAACATTGTCGGGTACGATCGGCTCCTCTGCAAGGATGCAGTCGCCGTCATGCAGAAACAGATCCATCAGGAATCCGATCGCCTGGTTGGTTTCGGACACAATTTGAATGTTCTTTTTGTTGACATAGATGTTTTCGGAAGAAAGCAGCCTGCAGATGTTCCCCTTGAGACGTTCGAGTTCGTCTGTGCAGCTGTGGAACATGCCGCACGCCAGTTTGTCGATCTGCTGTGTCGGATAAGCCTCGCGGCTCATGATCAGACCGCCCATGCAGATGTGGAAATCCTCACTGGAACGATCAAAAATTTCCAGGAACGTTTTTTCACGTTCGTTAAAATCATATTGGATCAGCTTTTCCAGCGGAAAGAATCTGCCGGTAAAGCTTTGGTGATCCTGTGACTCCGTAACAAAGTAGCCTTTGGGTGTTTTTCTGGAAGCATAAAGATAGCCTTCGCAGGTCAGTTCACTGTAGGCTTTGACGACGGTGTTGCGATGCACGGACAACTCCTCCGCGAGCTTGCGCTCAGATGGAAGTTTATAACCGGAAATCAGTTCCTGCGAAGTGATCAGACTGATGATCGCGGTTTTGATCTGCAGATAGATCGGCGTCTCGCTGTTCCGGTTGATCTTGATATTCATTCCCTTCACGCTCCTGAATCTTAGATACACAAACAGGGCGGCACCGAAAGAATCTGCCTTTCGATGCGCCTGCCCGTGTTTGGTTTTCTTTATTATAATTCAGTTTTGATAAAAAAACTACAGACAATTTAAATTAAATGCCCAGTGCAACACCGGCGATCATGAAGATGCACTGCAGGATGAACATCATGCCGAACAGCTTCAGAACAAATTTATACCAGTGTCCCAGAGAAATACCCATGATGCCGCATTCGGTCGCGACTGCGGTCGGCCAGATCATGTTGGAGAAGCCGTCTCCGAACTGGTAAGCAACGACAGACATTTCGCGGCTCATACCGACAACGTCTGCCAACGGAGCCATGATCGGCATCATGACGACGGCCTGTCCGGAACCGGACGGAATGAAGAAGTTGATCAGGTTCTGTACGACCAGCATACCGATACCGGTGAGGGTGGTCGGAAGTGTGCCGACAAGATTGCCGAGTGCGTAAACCACGGTATCGATGATGGAACCTGCGGTCATGACCATAGAAATGCCTCTGGAGAAGCCGACGAGCAGGACGCCGTACATGGTCGCTTTTGTGGATTCTACGAAAGTTTCCGCGATCTCGTTTATTCCCATTTTATTGATGAAAGCGGTTGCCAGCATGAATACAAAGAAAAGCGCGGCGATGTCAGTGAACCACCAGCCTTTGGCGATGATACCCCAGACGAGGATCACGACCAGCAGCAGGAAACCGAACATGGAAATCTTGTGTGCGGTCGTAAATTCTACGCTCATGCATTCTTCCCGGCTCATCAAGCCGGAGATGTCTTCGTGATGACCGTAGAGGATACTCTTGGTCGGGTCTTTTTTGATCTTGTTGGCGTAGTACATGACATAACCAACGGTCAGGATCAGGAACGCGACAAAGGCAACGGTACGGAATATCGTAATCTTGGTGTCCACCAGCGGAACGTTGGCAACGTCAGAAGCAACGCCGATCGTGAACGGATTCAAAATAGCTGCGGAAAATCCGACGGAAACGCCCAGATATACGATAGCGCCGCCGACGATACGGTCATAGCCGAGCGTGATGGCAATGACGATAAATGCCGGGATCAGTGCGTAGGTCTCTTCGAACATACCGAATGTGGTGCCGCCGATGGCAAAGAAAGTCATGAAGATCGGGATGATCAAGTTGTCGTGGTCGCCGATCTTGCGCAGCATCGCGCCGGTCATGGCATTCAGGGCGTTGCTCTTGGTGAGAACGTAAACATAGGATGATGCGAAGATGATGAAGAACATAATATCCGCAGCATCGACAAAGCCGTCAAACAGGGATGTGAAGATCTGCCAAAGTCCGACCGGGGAGCTTTCGATCTGATGATAGGTTCCGGGAACCACGAGGTCTCTGCCGGTGACTTCGTCGAACGCGGTTTCAAACTGTCCTGCAGGGATGATCCATGTCAGAAGCGCACAGACGATCATGATGCAGAAGATAATGACGAACGCATTCGGTTCAAATTTCTTCTTTCTCTTTTCCATAATAAATTCCTCCTAGCAATGATAGATGATAGCGATAAAGGCACACGGATTGACTTTGCTGCTAAGAAAACGCTAAGACAATACATGCTTAATACTCATTATATGGGATAGTTTCCGCTTCGGTAAGTACCAAAAAAAATAAGTTGCACAGCCCAAAAGTCGGCGCGCCGCCGTTTTGGACCAGGGAAGTTCCGAACAGATGGTACTTGCATCTCGGCAGATATCTGCTATCATAAACTCAAACAAAAAAGCAGGAAAGGCGGTGCAGTAAGATGGTATTGTTTAAAAATTGCAGACTGATCCCGGAATTGACAGAGGGATATGATTTTGCGGCGGCTGGGGCGAACATGTTGGCAGATGTGCTGGTCTCAGACGACTGGCTGATCGAACGGATCGAACCGGCAGGAACCTTAGGTGATCGGATCACGATGAAGGAGGCGCAGGTGGTGGACGCAGAGGGCGGAACTCTGCTTCCGGGATTTTTTGATCTGCACGCGCATCTTTGTCTGACGGATCTGGATTTTAAAGAACTGCGCAACCGCAGCTGTGAGGACAGCTGCTTTGAGATGTACGATTACGCCAGAGAGTATCTGAAACAGGGCTATACGACAGTACGAGACGCCGGCGGACCGTTTCAGGTGACGGCGGCGCTGAAGCGGGCGGCAAAAAACGGCAGGATCAATATCCCGCAGATTATTTCCTCCGGACAGATCGTGACACCGACCGAGGTCGGCAATGATACGTTTGCGTCATTGTACGCGGTGGCAGACTCGCCTTACGAGGTGCGCAAGGTCTGCAGGCAGCAGTTCGAAAGCGGCAATGATGTCATCAAATACATGGTGACCGGGGCTTATCTGAACGAAGCGGGAAATCCGGGTGATCTGATCGCGACAGAGGATGAGCTGCGTGAGGCCGTGAAGATTGCTGAAATGAAAAGCAGCTATGTCATGGGCCATGCACATGGGGCAGAGGGCATTAAACTGGCGATCCGCTGCGGGCTGAGAACGGTGGAGCACGGCAGTTTCATTGATGAAGAGGGGATTGAAATGCTGAAGCATTCGGATCGGACCTGGCTGGTACCGACGGCTGCGATCGGCTTGGCCTGTATCGAGGATGAGGACGGTGCGCTTTCGGCGGATGCGATGGAAAAGAGTAAAAAATATGAGGTCATGGAAAAGACCGCACTCAACAACGCATATCGCGCGGGCTTGAAATTGGGCTTCGGTTCGGATATCGACAAGAAAAATTTCTGCGCGCATCCTGGCATGGAATTCTACGCGCGTACGGACTGGTATGACTTTAAGCCGCTGGATATTCTGCTGCAGGCGACCAAATACAGCGCGGAGATCGCCGGTGTGGATGACCGTAAAGGCACGATCGCAGTCGGCAAGAATGCGGAACTGGTCATTGTCGACGGCAAGCCGGATCAGGATATTTACGTGATGAAGCAGAAACCGCGTTATGTTTTTTATCGCGGTGAGTTGATCGTGAATGCGTAAAAGGAGAGTCCCGCGGAGTTAAACGACGCGATCGCCTATTTTCCTTTTTTCCACGGCAAATTACCGGATTTGGCGTCGGCGTACAGTCTGAGCAGAGCGGTCAGAAGCAGCAGGATGCCGCCGATCCCGCCAAGAGCGCGGATCTTCAAAAGAAGATAAAAGGCAAAACACAGGAGCGCGGCTCCCAAAAGGATCTTATAAAGTTTTTCAAACATAAAGCAATACCTCCATGTGATACACTGACTTGCCAGTCATTGTATCACAGCAAAATTGGAAAAGCAATGTCTTTCTTTTTGCCAAAGGTTGTGTTATGATGAAATTACAAAATTTATGAAAGCAAGAGGGAGAAGTGAGATGAAAAAACTTTTAGCTCTGGTGCTGATATTGGCACTGGTATTTACTTTAGGCGGCTGCATGTATACGACAGATGAACTGGTGATCAATGCGGACGGGTCCGGGACCAGCCAGACGTTTATCGAAGTGAAAAAAGCGGCTTATGATACGCTCATCCAGGAAATGGGCGGCAGCGGTGACGTGGACCTGTTTAACGGCGAAGTACCGACCGTTGTGACAAAGGACGGAGAGGAATATTATCAGTTGAAGCAGGAGACGAAGTTCACGTCTTTAAAAGAACTGGAAGCCGGCTTGGCGGAAGGAGGCTATACGGATATTCTTGTTTCCGAGAACGGTGTTCGATTCTGTGTAGATGCAGGCTTGACACAAGCGGACTATGACGAAATGGCAGAAGCTTATGCGTCGCTCGGCGTGGATGTGAACAGCATGGTAAACTGCATCATGCGCATCAAAATGCCGAAAAAGATCGAAGCGGTCAGCAAGAACGGAACGATTTCCGCCGACGGCTATACGGCAGAATTTTCGTTAGGGATGAAAGACCTGATCGGCTATGTAGAGTTCATGGTATCCACGGCCAAGGAAGAAATCGCTCCGACGATCAGCGGTGTGACGGACAAAAAAGTCTACAATAAGGCGATCAGCTTCAAGGTGAGCGATCCGAGCGGCATCGAAACCGCCGTCTATCAGAAGAACAACGGTACGGCTGTCGCGTTTGACTGCACGCAAAAGATCAAAAAGAACGGGACCTATACCGTGACCGCAAAGGATTATTACGGCAATGAGGCTGTCACGACGTTCAAGATCAAGGACACTAAGAAACCGACGGTCACCGGCGTCAAGAACGGTAAGACTTACACCGGTGCAAAGGTGATCAAGTTCAAGGACAACTGCGGCGTAGCGAAAGCAACGCTGAACGGCAAGAAGATCGCCAGCGGCAAGAAGATCTCCAAAAAAGGAAGCTACAAACTGGTTGTGACCGATGTCAACGGGTTGAAGACCACGGTGGCGTTCAAGATAAAATAGCGTAAAATAAAATAATGTGAAACGAGAAAGGCTCTTGCGGATGGTCTGCTGCGCGGCAGCAGGTCATCCGGCAAGGGCCTTTAAGATTTGCAGCATCCGTTCGAAGCGCTTCGGTACGGTGGTGAGATCCAGAAATTCTTTTTCGCTGTGCGGGAATCCGCCGCCCGGGCCGCAGCCGTCAAGGATCGGGATCCCGAGGTCCGCGAGGCGGTTGGCGTCTGAAGTACCGCCGGCACGGACGCAACGAAGATCCAGCGGGGCAAGACGGTCCATCATCGCGCGGGTCTGGGGCGTGATCACCAGCGGCGGATAATGGCTGATGCGGGTCACGCGGATCTTGGCGCCGTCGAGATGCGGATGGGTCTGCAGTTTGTCGAGTGCACGCAGCACACGCCGGAACTCTTTGGCGTCGGTGTAGCGAACTTCCATTTTTGCCGATGCGTGCGGCGCGATCATATTTAATGCCGTGCCGCCTTCCAGAAGGCCAACGTTGATCGAAGTGCCGTGCTCCAGCCGCTGCAGCTTGGAAAGATCGACGATCGTTTTTGCCAGTTCCAGGATCGCGCTGACACCCTCCGCCGGGGCCGTGCCGGCATGGGAAGCGACGCCGCTTACGTCGATCGCAAACTTGGCGATGCCTTTGCGTTCGTTGACAAACTGTCCCTGCTTGCGCTGTCCCTCGAAGATGAAGATCGCCTGCGCGTCCTGCGCAGCGGAACGCAGCAGGGCGGCACTGTCCGGAGAACCGATCTCTTCATCGCTGTTGAGCGCGACGGTCAGCGGGATCTGCGGATCGGCTTCGGCGAGATATTCCGCCAGATAAAGGATCAAAAGCGCGCCGGCTTTCATGTCGACTGTGCCGGGGCCGTAGACGAGATCGCCGTCCCGGCGGTAAGGGCGCGCAGTCGTGGGCCCTTTGGGGAACACGGTATCCAGATGGCCGCAGAGGAAAAAAGGTTTGATTGGCAGCGAGGCAGCTGCGTCTGCCTGCGCCTCTGTGGTCTCTGCGTTCGGAAGAACGCTTGCCGCCGCCGGATTCCTTGCCAGCAGGACCGGACGCTGCGCGTCGCCCACTCGGCGCAGTTCCGTATCGAACCCGATCTTGCAAAAACGCGTTTCAAAAAAGGCTGCCATTTGGCTGCAGCCTTCGATGTCAGCGGTACCGCTGTCGGTATTGATCAAAACCTCGAGATCTTCGAGGAATGCTTTGAACGGAAATTCCATGGAAAGACTCCTTTCTCGCCGGTCCGGCGAGGTATATGGTCAAAAGGCTCGCCATTCGGCTGCCTTGCTGTCCTTGAAGCAGACCGTATAGCCGTGCCCCGGATCCGGGATCCATTGCCAGAAGTTTTCGCGCTGTCCCGGGAAATAGTGTTCCATGGCCGCGGCGATCACACCGCCGTGGCAGACGATCAGTGACACCGCGTCGTTTCCGTTGTGGCGGCAGGAAAGTTCTTTGAGCCGGTGCAGACCTTCCAGTTCTTTCAGTCCGCTGCGGATGCGCGCGTAAAAGCTGTTGATGGAATCGCCGCCCTCCGGGAACGCAAAGGAGCCGTCTGTCGTGGACATCCAGGTCTCAAAAAGCTCTTTGCGAGCCGTATCGGCTTTGATCTCGTCAAAGGTCATGCCCTCCCAAGCGCCGAAATTCATTTCGCGCAGAAGCGGCAGCGCCTTGTGCGGCAGATCGCCGTAAATGGTCTGAAAAGTCTGTTCGGTACGCAGCATACCGGATGTGTAGCAATCCGCGCCTTGGGCGTTCGGATAGATCCCGTCCGCCCGCAGCTTTTGCAGTTGGCCGACGCCGCGTTCCGAGAGCGGGATATCGATACTTCCGTAATACCAGCCGTTTTCGTTGCCGGCCGTGATGCCGTGCCGGATAAAGTGGATATAGGAATTCATATAGCCTCCGTTTATGCGATGCCGCTGCAAAGTTTCACTGCCGCTGCGGCATCGGTTGGTTACTTGTGGGAATTATTTGATACGCTGACCGAGACCGCAGAACACACGGTGTACTTCATCCGCCTCGCGGCCCAGCCAGAGCATGGTCCTGCCGACTTCTTCGCGCCAGGCTCTGCGATCCGGATCGATCGGCACAACGCCTTGTGAAACATCGTCCAAAATGATGATCTTGTCATCAAGCGGTTCCGCATACATCTGAAGCGTTCCCTTAGTCTCCGCATCTTCGCAGACACAGGCGAAGCAGAATTTTTCCAGTCCGTAAATGACTTTTTTGGAGAGATCGATGCTTAAGTTTTCTTCACAGTAAAAGATATCGTTCTCTGTAAAATCCCAATGTTCTTTTGCGTATTCCAGTTTCCCCTGAAAAGCGCCTCCGAATATCAAAATCATTTCTCAATCTCCTTCATAAGGTTAAGGTCAAAACAGCGCCAATGCCAGAATGCCGAAAAGCTCGCCCCAGACGATGCCGTAGCCGGCAATATCTCCGCTCATGCCGCCGAGCTGTTTCCTGGCATAAAGAATGGCAAGACAGGTCGCCGCGGCGCAGAAAAGGCACATCAATGCGGTTACGATCGGGTAACTGGAACACCAGAATGCCAGTGCCAGGTAGATCACGAGCTGTATCAGGAGCAGGATGATCCCCTGTTTCTTGCTTGCGGGCTGCGCGGCTTTCGGCAGGTCATCCGCTGCGGATCGCGGTACGGAAACCGCGTCGCAGACATCTGTCTCTGCAATCGTTTTTTCTGCGGCCGCTTCTGTCGGTGTGCCGTCCGTTTCGTCCGCCGCGTTTTCTTTGACAACGTCCGCCATCTGCGCGTATTGACTTGTTTTCATCGGCTTGCAGAGCAGAACGTGCAGACCGGAGACCGAACGGCTCAGGCAGACGAGCAGGATCATATTCACGAAATCAATCCCGATGGTGATCGCCGTCGAGGCGAATGAAAAATACGCCAGGATCAGGAACGCGATGCTGACTACGGCAAAGGCACCGGTATGGCTGTCCTTGAGGATCCGCTGCCGTTCCTCGAGCGGGCGGCGTGAAAGGATCGCGTCCGAGCAGTCCATGAAGCCGTCCATGTGCATGAAGCCGCAGAGAGCGAAAGGCAGGAAGGTCACCAGAAAGGCAACGACCAGATACGGGATGCCGAAATAGACTGCGGCGAAGTATAGCGCGGCCCAGATAGCGCCGATGATCAGACCGACGGACGGCAGAAAGCCGAGCATCAGTGACTTGGCGTCATTGTCCCAGCGTTTGCAGGGGCAGGGCAGGCTGCAGAAATTGCCCCAGGCCATAAAGAAGCCTGTCAGATAATTTTTCATGATCAAAATCCTTTCCAATAATGTTTGAGGCCATAGGTGACTTCGATGACCTGATCACAGCATTTGGCGAGCGCGCGGTCGCATTTGGCGAGCGCCTCACGGTAGTGGTCGGTGAAGTCGTCGAAACGCAGCGCGTCCGAATAAAGATAATCCGAAACAAAGACGGTGTTTCCGGTCTTTCGCGCAAAGTCTGTCAATTCTTCTGCCAGACGGATACCGGCGGCAAGATCCACACTTCCGTCCGCGCGGAACATTTCGTTGGAAAGCAGAGCTGTCACGCTGTCCAGCAGAAAAACGCCGCCGGCATTGACGGGCTGTCCGCTGACCGTTGTGCCGCAGAGTGCCGCGCAGATGTCCGTGCCGCGCTCGATGGTCTCAAAGCCCCAGCCGTCCCGTTCGCTGAGGTGACGGCGGATGCGCGCCCGGTCTTCCGCGTCGTGCGGGATCATCGTCGCCAGATAGTAGAGCGGCAGTCCGTTTTGCGCGGCCATATCTCTTGCCAGCTCCTGTGCGTGATAGGACTTGCCGTTTTTACAGCCGCCGCTGATAAAAATATTCATCAGAAAAAGTTTCCTTTCTTGCCTTCTTCCAGATAGTCGGCGTCGATCGCGCCTTCCGCGAAGGTGGCCATGCCGTTCATCGCGGCGCAAGCCGTCTCGATGATCTTAAAGCTGATCGGGCAGCCGCTGCCCTCGCCCAGCCGCATGCCGAGGTCGAAGAACGGCCGGATGCCCAAGGCGTCCATGGCGATCAAATAGCCCTGTTCTTTGGAAACATGTGAACCAAACAGATAACCGGCCGTCTTTGGCGCCAGACGGACGGCCGCCAGCGCTGCCACCGCGGAGATATATCCGTCGATAACTGCCGGAAGTTTATAGTAAGCGGCACCCAGAAAAGCGCCGACCATCGCGCAGATGTCAAAGCCGCCGACTTTGGCGAGGATGCCAAGGACATCGCTTGGGTCGAGTCCCCGGATCGCTTCATCCACGATCCGGATCTTTTTGGCCAGTCCTTCATCGTTGAGACCGCCGCCGCGGCCGACGACATCCGCACCGTGCTTGCCGCAGAGCGCCGCCAGTACACAGGCGCTGGTCGTGGTATTGCCGATTCCCATTTCACCGACGCCGAAGATATCATAGCCGCAGCGCTTGAACGCTTCGACGGCTTCCATGCCGGTCAGGATCGCCTGCAGGGCTTCCGCCTCGGTCATCGCCGGTTCCTGCGCGAGGTTTTTGGTGCCGTTCGCGATCCGCCGGTTGACGATCTTAGCGGTCAGTCCGTTGCGGCAGCAGCCGTCGCTGCAGATATGCTCGATCATCTCAGGCGCGTACAGGCTTTCGGGGATCGGCATTTTCACGCCGACATCGACGACCAGCAGGTCGATGCCGAAATAGGCGGCCATCGAGCTGACGCCGGTCAGGTGCCGTGTAAAATTGATGGTCTGGGAAAGCGTCACCGACTGCGGCGCGGACGCGACGCCCTCACTGACGACGCCGTTGTCCGCGGATAGGATGACGATCGCCTGTTTTTTCATATCATTTTTGACCTTGCCCGTGATCCCGGCAAGCTGAACCGAGATATCCTCCAAGCGGCCGAGCGCGCCGGTCGGTTTCGCGAGCACTTCCTGCCGTGCCCGCGCGTCTGCCATGGCGCTTTCGCTTAAATCGCCCATCTCCTCGATGGTGTCCAGGATTTCTCTTAACTGCATATTCTGCATCTTCATTCCTCCAGTCTGAATTTTAAGATATCGGTAGTTTCCGGATTTCATAAAGTTATAGGAATTGGTTCGCTTCCAGCCAAGCAAGACAAGGAAGCGGTTCGCGCGCCTCAATGGTAAAGGTCACATCGCGTGCGCAGCGATCGGCGATGGTATCCAGGATCTCCCGCATATCCATACTGCCGTCCGCGAAAGCCGCGTGGCTGTCGCCGCTGCCGTCGTTGTTGTGCAGATGAAAGTGCGCGAGGTACGGACCCAGGACCCGGATCCATTCGGTGACCGGAAGATTTTCCCCCGTCATCGTGTTGGCGTGACCGACATCCAGGCAAAGACGGATGCGCGGATCCTCGATCTGCCGCATCATCTCCGCGAGCATATAGGGTTCGTCTTCCAGCACATTTTCGACGTAGATCCGAAGATCCGCCGGTTTGTCCTCTAGGAACGTCTGCCAGAACTGCGCGCCTTTTTCGGCCTGCCAGCTCTTGAAGTAAATGAACGGCAGCCAGCCGGTGTGCACGACCATGCGCGTAACGCCGAGTGCCGCGGCGACCTCGTAGGCCTCGTTGAGGCGCTGCATGCCGAGCTCTCGCATCCGATAGTCAATGGCTGCCGGGTGGATCTCGGTAAACGGCCCGTGCAGGATCAGCTTCTGCGGGACATCGGCGCCGCTCTTTGCCATATCACCGCGGATCTCTGCCAGCAGCGCGCTGCGGCTTGGCGGATCCAACGCTTCGGAGATGCAGGTGTGGTTGATCTCCAGCCCGAGGCTGTACGCGCGCGCGGTCTCTGCCGCGTCATTGGAAAAGGTTGCGATAAATAATCTGTCTTTTAAAATCTCCATAATAAATCTATTGTAACAAAAAAAAGGGGTTTGTGCTACCGAAACCGCAAAATATTCCGAGAATTCCATGCGGACCGCCTTGCAGAGAAGCGTATTTTTTGCTAGAATACAAGAATACACGAGAATCTCGTCGGAGACAAAGAAGGAAGAATCAAGTAAGAGAAGAAAAAGGAAGAGGTTATCCATGAGTAAAAAAATGTTGAGCAATTTCATGCTTCTGTTCACGGCGATCATCTGGGGTTCCGCGTTCGTTGCGCAAAAGAGCGGAATGGACTATATCGGGCCGTTCACCTACGGCGGCATCCGGACCTTTATCGGCGGTCTGGCCCTGATCCCGGTGATCGTGTTTATGAATAACCGGAGCAGCAAAAAGGCGGGCAAGGAAGAACAGACAAAGGTGTTTGATCCGGAAAAAGACAAGACCGCGTTCATCGGCGGCCTTTGCTGCGGCGCTGCGCTGTTCGTGGCATCCAGCCTGCAGCAGTTCGGCATGCTCTACACAACGGCCGGAAAAGCCGGGTTCATCACGACTCTTTATGTGGTGTTTGTTCCGATCCTGAGTCTTTTCTTAAGAAAACGTGTCCGTCCGATCATGTGGATCTGTGTGGCGCTCGGCGCAGCAGGGCTGTATCTGCTGTGCATGACCGACGCGTCCTTTCAGCTGCAGCGCGGCGATACGCTCGTCCTGCTGTGCGCGGTCGCGTTTGCGGTCCATATCCTGGTGATCGACTATTTCGCGCCGAAAGCGGACGGCGTGAAGATCTCCTGCGTACAGTTCCTGTTCGCGGGCGCGCTCGGCATCATCTGCATGTTTATCTTCGAGACACCGGACCTTGACAATATCCTCGCCTGCTGGCTGCCGATCCTCTATGCGGGTCTTTTGTCCAGCGGCGTCGGCTATACGCTGCAGATCGTAGCGCAGAAAGAGGCGGACCCGACGGCAGCGTCGCTGATCCTGTGTCTGGAATCTGTTTTCGCGGTGATCTCCGGGGCGGTCATCCTGCACGAAACGATGAGCCTGCGTGAACTCTCGGGCTGCGCGGTCATTTTCCTGGCCGTGATCATTTCCAATCTGCCGGAGCGAAAAACAAAGCTCCCGGACGAAGCAAGATAAACGGAAAAACGCAGCGGCACGAGAAACTGCGCAAAAATGATAAAAGCTATGAAGAAAAAAGAATAAAAAATTTATGCTAGGGGGCAAGAACATGATCACAAGAGAAGAAGCATATGAATTGCTGAAAAAGTACAACAAGGATGATTTCCATCTGCATCACGGCAGAATGGTGGAGGGTACGATGCGCTACTTCGCAAAGAAACTCGGCTACGCGGACGAGGAAGAATTCTGGGGCATCGTCGGCCTGCTGCATGACATCGACTTTGAAATGTGGCCGGAAGAACACTGCAAGAAAGCGCCGGAGCTTCTGCGCGAAGCAGGCGTGGATGAGGACATGATCCATGCCGTCGTATCGCATGGTTACGGCCTGTGCGTCGATGTGGCACCGGAAAAAGAAATGGAAAAGGTGCTCTTTGCCTGTGACGAACTGACCGGCCTGATCGGCGCCGCTGCGCTGATGCGTCCGTCCAAGAGCGTACAGGACATGGAACTCAAGTCTTTAAAGAAGAAATTTAAGGACAAGCATTTCGCTGCCGGCTGCGACCGGGAAGTTATCAAAAAAGGCGCCGAAATGCTCGGTTGGGAACTCGATGAACTTCTCGGCGAAACGCTGGAAGCAATGAAGACCTGCGAAGAACCGGCAGAGTAGAAGCGAGGCAGTATCATGGAATCACTGAAACAGCGAATCAAAACAGAGGGCGTGGCGGTCGGATCGGACCGCATCAACGTGGACGGCTTTATCAATCATAAGATCGATACCCGTTTTATGGATGCGATCGGTGCGGAATTCGGCAGACGGTTTGCGGATGTACCGATCGATAAGATCTTGACCGTGGAAGCGAGCGGGATCGCGATCGCGCTCGCGGCGGCCAGATACTTTGACTTTGTGCCGGTGGTCTTTGCCAAAAAGGCCGCGCCGAACACCATGGTCGAGGATTGCTATACAGCAGACGCTTTTTCCTTTACGAAGCAGACGAACAATCTGCTGCGCGTGGCGAAAAAGCACCTGGAAGCAGGCGAACGCGTCCTGATCATCGACGATTTTTTGGCGCACGGCGAAGCATCGCTGGCACTCTGTAAGATCATTGAAGAGGCCGGTGCGCAGGTAGCAGGCGTCGGGATCGTCATCAGCAAGGATTTCCAAGGCGGCAAGGCCGCGTTGGAAGAGAAAGGCTACCGCGTCGAGACACTGGCGTCCGTATCCAAGCTCGAAAACGGGGAGATCGAATTCGCCTAAACCCGCATCCCTCGCGGATCGACTGCAAGTAAACTGCAGCCCGATCGCGGTCCGAAACAAGACAACACGAAACAACGCCCGTCGGCCTAGGCCTGCGGGCGTTTTTGCAAAGTTACAAGCATTGCAGAATTTCCACACTTTTCATCGTACCAGATCCGGAGAATTTGCGGAGCACAGAGCCAGGTTGATCAATCGATCTGTATGGTCAGCCATGAACAGCGGAATATTTAGGATATCGCCGTCCAGCTTCAAATTATCTAATGAAAAACGAATGCGAAGTTTTATCTGATCCGGAAAGCGTTCCTTAAATTTTTTAAGACTGCGGCTAGTAGTGTTGGCTGCGGATTTCACCTCGATAGGGAAGATATCATTTTCTCGCTGGATCAGGAAATCAACTTCATAGGGCGGATTATTTTGACTCCAGTAACGGGGCATGACTTCAAACTGTGTGACCAGCGTCTGAAGCACGTAATTTTCGGTCAAAGCGCCTTTGAATTCCGTAAACAGACGGTTACCTTCGCCGAAAGCTGTCGGAGCAAGCTGTGCCAGACGGCGGAGAAGACCTACATCGGCCAGATAAATTTTAAATGCAGACAGGTCATCGTAGGCGGCCATCGGCAGTCCCGGCGCGGTACTGCGATACACTTTGTGGACAAGCCTTGCATCCACCAACCATTGAAGGGCGTCTTCATATTCGCGAGCGCGAGCGCCTTCTTTTACCACTTTGTAGAGGAATTTTTTGTTTTCACGGGAAAGTTGGGACGGAATGGACTTCCAAATCATTGAAATCTTCGGAAATTCATTGATATTGGGGTGTTTCGCGAAATCACGTTCATACGCATGGATGATATTGGATAGGGCTTGCTGCATAGCGTTCACATCGCGAGCTTCCGTCCACATCAATACCGATTCCGGCATACCGCCTGTAACATAATACATTTTGAGTTTTTCGCACAGCGGATTAAAAAAAGCGTCCGGCAGGGGCGCCAAAGTGTCGGTTGTATCCAGATATTTCACCAGATTTTCATCACCGTTGGCGAGCAGGAACTCTGTGAAAGTCATAGGATCGATCTGCATGAAATCGACCTTGCCGACAGGAAAGGCGGTTGGTTTTGCCAGCGCGATGCCGAGAAGAGAACCGGCACAAGCAATGTGATATTGCGGAGCATTTTCGCAAAAATATTTCATGGAATTGATGACCTTCGGACAGTCCTGTATCTCATCAAAGATCAGGAGCGTCTTTTCCGGTACGATCTTTTGGCCGCTGACAAGCATCAGATTTTGCAGAATGCGATCGACATCCTTGGTCGTTTCAAAAAATTGTTTGTATTCTTCGTGTTCGTCGAAATTGAAGTAGGCGGTGTTTTCGTAACAACGTCTGCCGAATTCCTTGAGCAGCCATGTTTTGCCCACCTGCCGCACACCTTTGAGGATCAGAGGCTTGCGATAGGGAGAATTCTTCCATTTCAACAGTTGTTTCAAAATCAATCGTTCCATAGAGATCCCTCCGACATATTTTGTCTTATCGTTAGTATACCCGCAAATATTCAAAAAAACAAGAAAATCACGTAAAAATATATAAAAATGTGATGAGGATCACGTTTTTATATACTAAGTTGAACGCATTTATCACACTTTTATATTTTCGCTCCAATCGAAATGTGATCCGGAAGCCGGACTTTTTCATAGACAAACCCACAGCTGCATGCTAGAATGAACCTATATGAGGTACACTCTGAGATGAGAGGCTGCTTGCAGCCGGATGGAATCCGCAAAGGAGGAGAAAGATGATCGACTTTTCCAAAATCGAGCAGTATCGGGAAAACAACCGCATTGAGGCTAAAAAAGCTCTCGGCGGGCTGCCTAAGAGTATTTGGGAGACATACTCCGCGTTTGCCAATACGTACGGCGGGATCATCCTGCTGGGAGTAGAGGAATGGGCAGACAAGTCTTTGCATACGGTGGATCTGCCGGATCCGGACAGGCTCATCAAAGAATTCTGGGATATTGTCAACAATCCCAACAAGACCAGTGTGAACGTTCTCTCGTCGAAAGACGTATTCGTGCAGGAGATCGACGGCGACCACATTGTTGTCATCCGTGTACCGCGTGCCGAACGTTCTTATAAACCGGTCTATGTGGACGGCAATCCTCTTTGCGCTTATCGCCGCAACGGTGAGGGCGACTATCGCTGCACCAAGGAAGAATATCAGGCCATGGTGCGGGACGCCTCTGTGAAAACACAGGACATGCTGGTACTGCAAGAGATGGACCTGCATGTGTTCAACAAAGAGAGCATCCGCAGTTATCGCCGGAGAATGCGGTTATCTCGCCCCGGCCATGTGTGGGAAGGTCTGGAGGAAGAGGAGTTCCTGCTGAAACTGGGCGCTGTCGGCATCGGCGCTGACGGAAAGAAGCATCCGACTTCTGCGGGACTGCTCATGTTTGGCAATGAGTATGACATTGTGCGGGAATTCAACGCCTACTTTCTTGATTATCAGGAACAGTACGAGGCTGACACTCGCTGGACGGATCGCATCATTTCTTCCTCCGGAGATTGGAGCGGCAATGTGTATGATTTCTATTTCCGTATCTATAACAAACTGATCCAGGACATCAAGGTGCCTTTCAAAATGGATGGCGGCACCCGTGTGGATGATACGCCGGTACACCAAGCCCTGCGTGAGGCTTTGGCCAATTGTTTGGTCCACGCCGATTATTACGGCAGACAGGGACTGGTCATCATCAAAAAAAGAGACTGTATCACCATGAGCAATCCCGGCAGCTTTCGTATCGAGATCGACGCGGCAAAAAGCGGCGGCATTTCCGATCCGCGCAACGGGGCGATGCTGAGGATGTTTAACCTGATCGATATCGGCGAGCGTGCCGGAAGCGGTATTCCGAATATCTTCCGCGTCTGGCGCGAACAAGGATGGACAGCACCTGAGATCACAGAACAGCTTGAGCCGGAGCGAACGACATTGACGCTTACGTTCGAAAAAAAAGAAAAAATCGGCGATAAAAAATCGGCGATAAAAATCGGCGATAAAAAATCGGCGATAAATACAAAAATGAAAGAAACGATCATTGAGTATCTTACCGATCATGCAGAAGCCAAAGCATCTTCGATTGCGGATTATATCGGCCTAAAACCGTCCCGCACCAGAGATTATCTGAACGAGCTGATCACGGAAGGCGCTGTCGTCGCTGAGGGTGGGAACCGAAACCGGACTTATAAGCTGAAAGCATAGCCCGAGCGCGGATTTTGTCATATATCACAAAGGAAGGACGGCATCCAACCGGCCACAGAAACGAAATTCGAATTAAAAATACAAAAAGTAAAAACAATGTTCGAAATAATCCGAACATTGTTTTTTATATTATAAAAAATATGACAAATTGTTCGAATTTTTGCTTGTACCGTTTTCACACGAGGATTATAATAAACACATAAAAACCACAAAATATTTTTTTGAAAGTGATAAAAACTGAGAGAAAAGAGAAAAAGGAGAAGAAATGAAAAAGGTTTTAAGTGTTTTACTGGTATTCGTAATGATCTTTTCACTGGCGGCATGCGGCAGCGATGACAACGCCGGTGCCGACGGTGAAGTGTACAACGTAGGCATGATCTGTATCGGCGACGACAACGCTGCATACGACAGAAACTTCTATATGGCTGCTGACGCTGCACAGGAACAGCTTGCGGCAAAGGGCATCAACATCAACTGGATCAAGACTTACAACCATCCGGAAGGCGACCCGGTTGCGACAGACTGCCGTGACCTCGGAGATCAGGGATGTATCGCAGTATTCTGCAACTCCTATGGTATGGAACCTGCTATGCTGACCGTTGCACCGGAATATCCGGATACCGTATTCGTAGGCATGACGAACGAAAACTCCTGGAAAGACTCTTTAGATAATACCGTCAATGCATTCCCTTCCATCTATGAAGGAAGATATCTGGCAGGCGTAGCTGCAGGCATGAAGCTGCAGGAAATGATCGACAATGGCGAGATTAAGGAAGATGAGGCAGTGATCGGTTATGTGGGCGCTTACACATTCGCAGAAGTTATCTCCGGATACACCGCATTCTTCTTAGGCGCACAGAGCACTTGCCCGTCCGCGACCATGATGGTAGAGTTCATCGGTTCCTGGGGTGATCCGACAATGGAAGCAAACACTGCACAGGACCTGATCGACAGAGGCGCAGTTCTGATCTCTCAGCACTCCGACTCCACGACTCCGGCAACGACTGCACAGTCCAACGGCGTTTACCACGTTGGCTACAACATTGACATGAGCGACGTTGCAGCGGATGCCTCCATCATCTCCTCCAGAATCGACTGGACAAACTACATGGTATATGTGATCGAAACGATCGTAAACGGCGGAACCGTTGATCAGGACTACAAACAGCACGGTCTTGCAGACGGAGACGTTGTACTGACAGACTTAAATGAATCCGTTGCAGCAGAAGGAACAGCCGCAAAGCTGGAAGAAGTCAAAGCAGCGATCGCTGATGGTTCCCTCCAGGTATTTGACACTTCCAAGTTCACCGTTGGCGGCAAGGAATTAACCACTGCATTTGCGTTGGATACCGACGGAGACTTTACCGCAGACAGTGAAGAAGCAGTATTCGACGGAGCATTCCACGAATCCTACTTCCAGTCCGCACCTTACTTCGCACAGAGAATCGACGGCATTACGCTCATCAACGAAAAATACTGATCGATCGCTGTAAATACCCACGCAAGACAGGAAAAGGGCACAACAGATAAAGATGTCTAAAGAGGACTTTTCAGTCCTCTTTTGGCGTTTTCATATGAGTTAGCATTGTTACATAAAAAGGTGAATGGAATGGAAAAAACCCACGCAGTAGAATTCAGGGGAATCACGAAACGCTTTGGCAACAACGCTGCCAATGACAGCGTTGACTTATATTTGGACAGAGGGGTCATCATGTCGCTGCTCGGAGAAAACGGTTCCGGAAAGACCACGCTGATGAACATGCTCGCGGGCATCTATTTTCCGGATGAAGGGCAGATCCTGATCGAGGGGAAACCGGTCACGATCTCTTCGCCGAAAGACGCGTTCGACAACGGGATCGGCATGATCCATCAGCATTTCAAGCTGATCGACGTGTTTACCGCGGCAGAAAACATCGTCCTGGGGTTAAAAGAAGAGGGAAAACTGGACCGTAAGGCGGTTGCCGAAAAGGTAAAAACTATCAGTGAAAAATACGGATTCGAGATCGATCCGAACAAGAAGATCTATGAGATGTCCGTCTCCGAAAAACAGACCGTTGAGATCCTCAAGGTCCTGTACCGCGGCGCGGATATCCTGATCCTGGACGAGCCGACCGCCGTGCTGACGCCGCAGGAAACGCAGAAGCTTTTTAAGGTGCTGCGCACGATGAAAGAGGACGGCAAGTCGATCATCATCATCACACACAAATTAAACGAAGTCATGGAGATCTCGGACGTGGTCGCGGTCCTGCGCAAAGGACAGCATATCGCGACCGTAAAAACCGCGGAGACCGATGAAAGCCAGCTGACCGAGATGATGGTCGGCCACAAGGTGTCTTTGAATATCGACCGTCCGCTTCCGGTCGATCCGCAGCCGCGGCTGACGATCGCGGGACTGACCTGCCGGGACAGCGAGGGCGTGACCAAGCTGAACAATGTGGGCTTCATCGCTTACGGTGGTGAGATCCTCGGTATTGCAGGCATTGCGGGCAGCGGACAGAAAGAATTATTGGAAACCATCGCCGGACTCCGGCATGTGACGAGCGGCTCCATTATTTACTCCCCGGAGGGCAAAGCACCGGAGGAGCTGGTCGGCAAGACGCCGATGGAGATTAAGGATGCCGGCGTCGCGCTGGCGTTCGTCCCGGAAGACCGGCTCGGCATGGGCCTGGTCGGCGGCATGGGCATGACCGGCAACATGATGCTGCGTTCCTGGAACAAGGGCAAAGGCATTTTCGTTGACCGTAAGGCTCCGGAAGAACTGGCGGAACAGGTGCTTGAAAATCTGGAAGTCAAGACTCCGGGCATCGACTATCCGGTCCGCAAACTTTCCGGCGGCAATGTACAGAAAGTTCTCGTCGGCCGTGAGATCGCATCGGCGCCGTCGGTACTGATGAGCGCTTACGCCGTCCGCGGGCTGGACATCAACACATCCTATACGATCTATAACCTGATGACCGAGCAGAAGATGAAAGGCGTCGCCGTTATTTTCGTTGGAGAAGACCTCGACGTACTGCTCGAACTTTGCGATAAGATCCTGGTCCTCTGCGGCGGAAAAGTTTCCGGTATCGTAGACGCCAGAAAGACAACGAAAGAAGAAATCGGACTTTTGATGACGCGTTTCGGCGGAAAGGAGGAAAACTAAATGAATGAAAAAACACCTCTGATTCGTCTTTCCAAGCGGGAAGACATGCCGAAGAGCAAGGTCTGGCTGATCCGCGCGGCAGCGTTCGTGATCGCGCTGATCCTCGGCGGACTGGTGTTCCTGGTTGCGGGAACGAACCCGATCACCGCTTACGGCACGATCCTTTCCAGTTCTCTGGGTAAGGCGACCGGTATGCGGCAGGTCGTAAAGATCGCGGTACCGCTGCTGGGGACCGCGCTGGCGCTGGCGCCGTGTTTCGCGATGCGCTTCTGGAACATCGGCGGAGAAGGACAGATCACGATGGGCGCAGTTGCGGCAAGCTTCTTCGCGCTGAACTTCGCGTCTTCGATCCCGTCACCGATCCTGCTGCTCCTGATGGGTCTTTTCTCGATCCTGTTCGGCGCGGCATGGGCAGCGATCCCGGCAGCGTTCAAAGCACGCTGGGGAACCAACGAAACGCTATTTACCCTGATGATGAACTACATCGCCATCGGCATCGTCGGCTGGCTGCAGGGCGGACCTTGGGAGGGAAAACCGGGTTCGCAGATCATCCCGATGTTCGATCAGGCGGCGGTACTGCCGAAGATCTTCGGCGTACATTGCGGCTGGATCATCGTTCTGATCCTGACGGCCTGTATGTTCGTCTATATGAATTACACCAAGCACGGTTATGAGATCGCCGTACTGGGCGAATCAGAAAATACCGCAAGATACGCGGGCATGAACGTCGCGAAGGTCACCATCCGTACAGCTTGCCTTTCCGGCGCTATCTGCGGGCTGGTCGGCTTCATGGCCTGCTCCGGCGCGAATATGACGCTCTATGCGGACGTTGCAGGCGGCGTCGGCTTCACGGCCATCGTGGTCGCCTGGCTGGCACAGTTCAATCCGTTCGCGATGATCGCCATTTCTCTGCTGCTGGCTGTACTCGAAAAAGGCGCCAGCGGGCTGCAGACGACCTTGCAGGTTCCGGCTTCCATTTCGGATATCATTACCGGTATCATCCTGCTGAGCATGCTTGCCTGCGAGTTCTTCATCAATTACCGCATGATTCTGCGCAATCAGGAAAAGGAGGCAACGAATGGACTTTAATATCATCGGATTGATCCGGGCCGCTGTACTCAACGGCACTCCGCTCCTTTTCGGCACATCCGGCGAGATCCTGACCGAAAAATCCGGCAACATGAACCTCGGCGTTGAGGGTCTGATGTTCATGGGCGGCGCGTTCGGACTCTGCGGAGCCTTTGTCTACGGACAGATCGCAGGCGATAACGCGGTCGGCGCAGTTGCCATCGCGATCGCACTGCTTGCTTCTTTCGCGGCGGGAGCCATCGGCGCGCTGATCTTCAGCTTCCTGACCATCACGCTGCGGGCGAATCAGAATGTAACAGGACTTGCGCTGACGATCTTCGGCACCGGTGTCGGACAATTCGTCGGCGAACTGATGCGTCTGAAGGTCGGCGGCAACGTGACCGTCAGCAACGCGCTCAAAGACGCGTTCGCGGATCCGATCCTGCCGGAGTTCCTGCAGAACATCCCGGTCATCGGACCGATCCTGTTCAGCTATAATTTCTTTGTATATCTCGGCTTTGCAGCCGTCCTTGTCATGGCACATTTCCTGTCCAGGACGCGCCGCGGGCTGAATCTGTGCGCAGTCGGCGAATCACCGGCTACCGCGGACGCTGCCGGTATCAACGTCACGAAATACCGTTATCTGGCAACTGTCATCGGCGGCGGCATCTCCGCAGTCGGCGGCATGGTGTACACGATGACGATCGCAGGAAGCGTATGGAACCACAGCGGACTGTCCGGCGAGGGCTGGGTCGCGGTCGCACTGGTCATCTTCTGCTTGTGGAAACCGCTCAACGCGCTTTGGGGATCGATCCTCTTCGGAGGTCTGTTGATCTGCTACCTGCGCCTGCCGCTTCCGTTCCTGCCGACACAGATCTACAAAGTCCTGCCGTACATTGTAACGGCGATCGTACTGATCATGGTATCGATGCGCCAGCGTAAGGAGGATCAGCCGCCGCAGAGCCTGGGGCTGAACTACTTCCGCGAGGAGCGCTAAGGAAAAGATAAACCCGGGCCTATGACAGCCCGTAAATAACAAGACACAGAAAGGATCTTTCAAACAACATGGACAAGTTTTTCAAAATCACCGAACACGATTCGACAGTAAAGACCGAGATCATCGCGGGCTTTACGACCTTCTTTGCAATGGCATATATCATCTTTGTCAATCCGAATCAGGTAACCGGCTTTACCGAGGGTCTGACAAACATCTGGAACGCTGTTTACGTTGCATCCATCCTCGTTGCGACCATCGGCACTCTGTTGATGTCCTTATATGCGAAAATGCCGTTCGCGCAGGCATGCGGCATGGGACTGAACTCTTTCTTCTTTGTCAGCTTCGTACTGCCGCAGGTCATCTCCGGAGGAGACTGCGTGCAGGGCTATCAGGCAGGTCTGGTCATCGTATTGCTGTCCGGTATCCTGTTCCTGATCCTGTCCATCACCGGCGCAAGACAGTACATCGCGAAGGCTATGCCGGAATGTCTCAAAAAAGCGATCCCGGCAGGCATCGGCCTGTTCATCACCTATATCGGCTTCCAGAATGTCGGCATCATCCAGGCAAATCAGTACACCCTGACCCAGTTTGTTGACATCCACGGCGCTATCAACAGTGAGGGCGGCATCATGACCGTACTTCCGGCTCTGTTGGCTCTGGTCGGCTTCCTGATCATCATCATCTTAGGAAAACGCAACGTCAAGGGCAATGTACTGATCGGTATCATCGTCACCGCGGTCCTGTATTATATCATTTCCGGAACCACGCCGTCTTTCGACATCGCACAGATCGGACAGTCCTTTAAGGACTTCGCGTCCATCGGCGTAACCGGCGTTTTCCAGGCAGCTTCCTGGAAGCACGCGTTCAGCCCTGAATTTGTCGGCGGCGTGTTCAGCGCGATCCTTTACATCATCACGTTCTGCCTGATCGATATGTTCGATACCATCGGTACCCTGTACGGAACCGCTGCACAGGCGGATCTGCTGGACGAAAACGGCGACCCGCAGAACCTCGACAAGTGCATGGCCTGCGACTCCATCGCGACCGTTACCGGCGCAGTTCTGGGAACCTCCACTTGTACGACTTTCGTAGAATCCGCATCCGGCGTGGCTGCCGGCGGCAGAACCGGTCTGACCTCTCTGGTCGTATCCATCTGCTTCTTCGTATGCCTTTTCCTGACGCCGCTTGCCAGCATCGTTCCGGCATGCGCGACCGCACCGGCGCTGATCTATGTCGGCGTTCTGATGCTCGGAAACTTCAAGAACGTTGATATGTCCGACCTCGGCTCCGCAGCTCCGGCGTTCCTGACTCTGATCGCAATGCCGCTGACATACTCCATCGCCAACGGTATTGGTATCGGTTCCATCGCTTACACGATCATCGCGATCTTCACCGGAAAATTCCAGAAGAAAGACATCATGGTCGCTTGCATCGGTCTGCTCTTCTGCCTGAAGTTTATCTTCATTACGATGTAGTTTCCTTACGAGAAAGCAGGACAGATCGTGAAAGATGGTGAAAAAAATCATTTTGCGCTTGCAACTGTTTTCTTAGAAACGTATAATAGATTTGGTGCAGAGCTATTCCGCACGAGTTTGGAAACGGAAAGGATGAGCCTTATGTTTTATGAAATGAAGATTGCAGGACTGACACGCCAGCTGCCGCTCTGCAAAGTAACAGATGATCTATATATTGGTGCTTTCATCATGTTCAGTGATGTGGAGATCACAAAAGCGTGCGCGGCGGAACTGCTCAAAAAAGCGCCGGAGTTTGATATCCTGATCACCGCGGAATCCAAAGGCATCCCGCTGGCATATGAAATGGCAAGACAGGCCGGCCGCAACGATTACATCGTAGCGCGCAAAGGTCCGAAGCTGTATATGACGGATATCATCACGACTACCGTGGATTCCATCACGACCGATCACATCCAAACGCTTTGCATCGGCAAAAAAGAGGCGGACATGATGCGCGGCAAACGCGTGCTGATCGTTGACGACGTGATCAGCACCGGCGAATCCCTCAAGTCCATCGAAACGCTGGTCAACCAGGTCGGCGCGGACATCGTCGGCAGAATGGCTGTGCTCGCAGAGGGCGGCGCCGCAGATCGCGACGACATCATCTACCTCGAAAAACTTCCGGTCTTCAACCCGGACGGCAGCGTGAAATAGCAAAGCCGCCATCGACCGGATCGACCAATACGAAACTGAAACACAAAAACACAAAACGGTACACCCGCGCGCCAAAAGCGCGCGAGCGTACCGTTTTTCAATAATTCATGATTCACCATCCTTACAAGGCAATGTTTCACATGCCAGTATCGCATTGATTCCGTCCCTGAGATTTTGATATTCCTCTCGCAAATTGTTTAGGCGTTCAAGTCCTTCCGGCTCTAAGTGATAATACACGCGGATCCTTCGCTTGCCCGCCCGTTCTTCGCGGTCTGAAATGTAATGGCTGTCAAGAAGCTTGTACAGCGTCGGGTATAAGGTGCTTTCGGTTACAAACAGGCGACCTTCGGAGGCTTCTTCCAGAAGCGGCACAAACTCATAACCGTAAATATCTCTTTTTTCTAACAAAGATAGAATGATCAATTCCGCAAAACTGAATCTGAAGTTTGTCTTTTTACGCACTGCAAAAACCTCCTTTAAATCTATTATTTCACGATGTCGTAAAAAAGTAAATGCTATATTAATATAATATAGTTGACAAAATGAGACAAGTATAATATGGTGAAATTAAAAGTTTTGTTTGGCAAATACAGAAATTGTTGAAATAAACAAAGATGATAAAATAATAGACGTCTGCTATAAAGGCGAGGATGAAAGCATTGATTTGAAGTTCAACGTTGATTGCAGTACTGCGATAGAGAAACATCAAATCTTCTATTGTGACGATTCAACACAGAGGATGCAAGAGTTATCTTTCGATTCCTTACTTGTTGGTGATGAGATACTTCTATCGTTAAATAATGCTGATTTTTTGCAGCTTCAGAACGATGATACAGTTCGGGCAATTCAGATGAATCCCTTCTAAAAGAGATTCTTTCAAATGATGTGGAGATACAGTATGCGGTCATGTCGGAACTTGCAGAACAAGCGGCGGTGCATCGGCACGATCCGATGACTGTGTGCAGTTTTGCAGATGCACGAGCTGCAGCGGGACGGAAAGCTGGACTGGTCGGCCGCACATTTTCTCCCGTTGGATGCGAAGTCACTGCAATACACAGAATCGGCGGCTGATCCGTATATTCAGACCTTGCTTGCACTTGGCCATAAAGTATACATCCCGGTATATAAGATGGATCATAACTTAACGGTTGTTGTTGTATAAGGAAACTGATAAAGGTTTGCGAAAAAGCCTCCCGAAGGTCGTGCCGCAGTACGGTCCGGGAGGCTTTTTACTTGACTTTCTTACTTGGAAAGTGGGATAATAGAAAGAGAAAGCACATCTGTGTAAGGCACAGCGCCGACAGCCAAAGATAACGGAGGGAATGGGATGCTTGAGAATAAATTAGGGCTGACAAGTTCAGCGGATCTTGCGCGTGAAGAGGAACGGATCAGCAAGAAAAAGGCCGCTGAACTGTTTGAAAAAAATATACTTGCAGATCTCCCTGCCGGCAGATTCGCGGCATTGCAGGAGATCCATCGCTATCTGTTTGCGGATCTTTACGATTTTGCCGGGAAAATCCGCACGGTGAATCTTGCAAAAGGGAATTTTCGCTTTGTGCCGGTCATGTATCTGGCGGCTGCGCTCGAAAACATTGACAAAATGCCGCAGTCCTGTTTTGATGAGATCGTAGAAAAATATGTGGAAATGAACATTGCCCACCCGTTTCGAGAGGGCAACGGCCGCAGCATGCGTATCTGGCTTGACCATATGTTAAAAAAAGAAATTCATATGGTCGTGGACTGGAGTAAGGTGGATAAAGAAGATTATCTGCTTGCGATGGAACGCAGTCCGATAAAAGACGTTGAGATCAAGCAACTCTTAAAGAACGCTCTGACCGGCGAGATCCAAAGCCGGGAGGTTTATATGAAAGGCATTGACTACAGCTATTTTTATGAAGGTTACATGACCTTTAAGACGGAAGATCTGTAGCGACAGCGCTGCGGGAGAGACCCCGCAGGAGCTACAGCTTCACCAGCTTCGTCTGCCGCAGGCGCTGCACGAGCAGGGCTGCAAGTGCGATCTTGACGGCGTCAAACGGCAGGAACGGGATGACGCATTGCGCAAGCCCGACCGCAAAGGAGATGTTCATCAGGTGTACATACCAGATGGTGCCGAACGCGTAGCAGACCAGGACGCCCAGGATCATAGCGCCGACCAGCGCCCAAAAAGACCTGGTGCGGGATGCGATGAAACCGACCACACCGGCGCAGAGGATATAGCCGACGATGTAGCCGCCGGTCGGACCGGCGATCACATGCAGGCCGCCGGAAAGTCCCGCGAATACCGGGATGCCGATACCGCCCAGCAGAACATAGATGATCTGTGCGATCATGCCGTAACGGAAGCCCAGACAGCCCGCGCAGAGCAGAACGCCCAGGATCGCCAGATTGATCGGCACGCCGGACGGCAGCGGAATGAGGATCTGCGAGCAGATGACCATGACCGCGGCGAAAACTCCGCATAAAACGAGCGGATAAACGCCGGCGGTCCTTTTTTTTGCGGGATCTGCGGCGCTTGCGGAAGCGCTGCCGGAGACCGGGATGTCTCTGTATACGGTTGTTGGATTCTTTTTTTCGTTCATTTTTTCGTTCATTTTTTTGCCTCTCAAACTAGTAGATTTTTCGGATGGATATCTCGCCTGTCGTCAGCGTTTCCATCTGTCTGGATTTGCGGCCCTCAAGGTATTCCACGACCAGGCCGCCGTTCTCGTCGATATCGATCGCGCGCGCGCGGATACCGTCGGACAGCCGGTTTTCGGGTCTGCCGATCGAGCGGGCGATCGCCGGATTAAAGATCAGGATCTGCTCGCCTAAAATGAAAGAACGCGCGCGGTAGTCGCGGATGATCCGGATCCGGTCAAAATCCGCAAGCGTCGCAAAAAACTCGTTGGCGATCGCGGTGATCAGGGCGCTGCGTTCAAACGGTTTCTGCGGACGATCGATAAACGTCGCGACTTCCCGGATATCTTCCGGCATCGCGCCGTCTTCAAAACAGTTGATCCCGATGCCGACGATCATCTTCTGGATTTCGCCGGTCTCAAAATTGGTCTCCGCTTCCGTCAGAATGCCGCAGACCTTTTTTGCGTTCAGGTAGATATCATTGACCCATTTGATCTTCGGATGCAGGCCGGTGGTCGCTTCAAAGGCCCGGCAGACCGCGACGGCGGTCATCGTGGTGACCAGCATGGCCTGATCCAGACCCAGCTGCGGACGAAACGCCAGCGTCATATAGATGCCCTTTCCCGCCGGGGAATAGAAATTCCGTCCCAGCCGACCGCGGCCGGCCGTCTGTTCTTCGGAAACAATGAGCTGCGGGAGCGAAAGATCCTGCAGTGTTTTGGCGTAGTTATTGGTGGAATCCACCTTGTCCAGCAGATGCAGCTTCATCGGCAGGCAAAGCGACTCTTGGATGGCTTCTTTGGTAAGGATATCGGCTTTCTGCTTTAGGCGATAGCCGGTGCTGGGAAGACTTTCGATCGGATAGCCCTGCTCCTGCAGCGACTTGACCGCTTTCCAGACCGCGTTCCGCGATACGCCGAGCGCGTTGGCAAGCTCCTGGCCGGACGCGTAACGCCCTTCTTGCTGGGCGAGCAGAGCGAGCAGTTCGGTTTTGGTTGACATGGAGAAACTCCTTTCGTACAAAGTTCGACAAAATGAGTATACCGCATTGAGATCTTGATGTCAACCGACAAATTTTGACAAGGTGACGAGCGGGCGTCCGCGAAACTTGTCGAAGAAACGGGGAAAAAGAAACCGCTAAAACACACAGTTCACAAGCTTTTCACTTTAATTTCGGCGGAATCTGTGGTAAGATAGTTACTGCATGAGAATATGGACAGGGCAACTGTCCGTCGTGTGTGAAAGGAAGATACAAAATTATGATAACGAAAATCATCTGGATCGTGGTGCTGCTCGCTTTTTCCGCTTATTTTTCGGCAACGGAAACAGCCTTTACGTCGGTAAACCGCATCCGGATCAAAAATTTAGCAAATGACGGAGATAAGAGAGCGCGCGATGTATTCGAGCTTTCCGAAAAATTTGATACCGTGCTGTCCACGCTGCTGGTGGGAAACAACATTGTCAACATCGCGCTGACCTCGCTGGCGACCGTACTGTGCCTGCAGCTTTACCCGGTCTACGGGGCAACGGTGTCCACCATTTTGACGACGGTGATCGTGTTGATCTTCGGAGAGATCTCGCCAAAGAGTCTGGCTAAAGAAAGCCCGGAAAAGTTTGCGATGTTTTCTGCGCCGTTCCTCAAATTCTTTATGGTCATTCTGTCGCCGATCAACTGGCTTTTCGGCTGTTGGAAGAAGCTGCTGGCGATGCTTTTCCGCACCGGGGATTCGAAACCGATCACCGAGGACGAGCTTCTGACGCTGGTTGAAGAAGCGGAGACCGAGGGCGGGATCGATGTGCAGCAGAGTGAACTGATCCAGAACGCGATCGAATTCAACGATCTGGAAGCATGGGACGTGCTGACGCCGCGTGTGGATATCAAAGCCGTGGAGATCGACGACAGCAAAGACGAGATCGCGGAGCTTTTCTTAAGCACCGGATTTTCCAGGCTGCCGGTCTACGAGGACGACCTTGACAACATCGTCGGCGTTCTGAACCAGAAAGATTTTCATAATTTCATTAAAGGCACGGAGGTGCCGGTTTCCTCTTATATCAAACCGGTCATCTTTGTGGCGGGTTCCATGAAGATCTCGCAGCTGCTCAAACGGCTGCAGATGGGCAAGACGCATATCGCGATCATCGTGGATGAGTACGGCGGCACCTCGGGGCTGGTGACGATGGAAGATATCATCGAGGAACTGGTCGGCGAGATCTATGACGAACATGACGCGGTGCAGCTGCAGGACATCGTGCAGCAGCAGGACGGCTCCTACCGTGTGCTTTGCGGTACCAATCTGGATAAGATGTTCGACTACTTTGACGTAGAAGAAGATATTGACGCGACAACCGTAAACGGCTGGGTCGTGCTTCAGCTTGACAAGCTCCCGAGTGTGGGGGACAGTTTCGTTTACGAGGCCGACTACAAGCGTTTTGAAGTAAAAGTAACGAAGGCAGACAGCCGCAAGGCGCTGGAGATCAACATGGTCGTGACAGAACTGCCGAGAGATGAATAGAAAGGGGACTTTTGCATGGGTTTTATGGAAAAGATCTTTGGTGATCTCAATACCAAGGAAGTAAAAAAAGTAGAAAAGATCGCGGATCAGGTCATGGCGTTGGAAGATCAGATGGCGGCGCTGACCGATGAAGAACTGAAAGCGAAAACGCCGGAATTTAAAGAGCGTCTGGCAAACGGCGCAAGCTTGGATGACATCCTGCCGGAAGCGTTCGCGGTCTGCAGGGAAGCGGCATGGCGAAGCGTCGGCATGAAGCATTTCCGTGTGCAGGTCATCGGCGGCATCGTGCTGCATCAGGGCAGGATTGCCGAAATGAAAACCGGTGAAGGTAAGACCTTGGTCGCGACGCTGCCGACTTATCTGAACGCGCTCGAGGGAAAAGGCGTGCATGTCATCACGGTCAACGACTATCTGGCAAAGCGTGACGCGGAATGGATGGGAAAGATCTATACATTCCTGGGACTGACGGTCGGCTGCGTGATCCACGGCATTTCCGACAAGACCAGAAAAGCCGCTTACCAGGCGGATATTACATATGGCACCAACAACGAATTCGGTTTCGATTATCTGCGTGACAACATGGTGATCTACAAGGATCAGCTGACGCAGCGGGATCTGAACTACGCGATCATCGACGAAGTCGACTCCATCCTCATTGATGAAGCGAGAACGCCGCTGATCATTTCCGGACAGGGGGATGAATCAACGGATCTTTACCGGATCGCGAACAAGTTTGTCAACACGCTGTATGAGGGCGAGGATGCCGACTATACGATCGAAGAAAAGGAAAAACGCGTCAGTCTGACCGATCAGGGCGTTTCCAAGGCGGAAGCGTTCTTCAAGATCGAGAATTTCGGTGATCCGGAAAACATGGAGATCAACCATCACGTCGTGGAAGCCCTCAAGGCAAAGGCGATCATGAAACGCGATGTCGACTATATCGTAAAAGACGGCGAGATCGTCATCGTCGATGAATTTACGGGCCGACTGATGTTCGGCAGAAGATACAGCAACGGCCTGCATCAGGCCATCGAAGCCAAAGAAGGCGTACTGGTCCGTTCCGAGTCCAAGACGCTGGCGACGATCACGCTGCAGAACTATTTCAGAATGTACAACAAGCTGGCTGGTATGACCGGTACGGCAAAGACCGAGGAAGATGAATTCCGTGACATCTACAATATGGATGTTGTGGTGATTCCGACCAACAAGCCGGTCATCCGAGAAGATCTGGATGACGCGATCTTCGCCAAAGAACCTGCCAAGTTCCATGCGATCGTCGATCGTATCGCGGAAGTGCATGAGACCGGGCAGCCGGTACTGGTGGGTACGATCTCCATCGAGATCTCGGAGCGCTTGAGCAACATGCTCAAAAAGCGCGGCATTAAGCATAACGTCCTCAACGCGAAACAGCATGAAAAGGAAGCGGAGATCGTTTCCGAAGCAGGCCGTCTGGGCGCGGTCACCATCGCGACCAACATGGCCGGTCGTGGTACCGACATCATTTTGGGCGGCAACCCGGAATTCGAAGCGAAAAAGGAAATGAAAGCCAAGGAGTTTACCGACGAGCAGATTTCATTCGCCACCAGTTTTGTGGCCAGTGACGATCCGGAACTGCTGCACGCGCGTGAAGTATTCAAGGAACTGCTGGACAAATATAAGGCAGAACGTTCCGCGGAACAGGAAGAAGTCAGAGCGCTCGGCGGTCTGTGCATCATCGGTACCGAACGGCATGAGTCCCGTCGTATCGATAACCAGCTGCGAGGCCGTTCCGGCCGTCAGGGAGACCCGGGCCAGACCCAGTTCTTCATTTCGCTGGAAGACGATCTGATGCGTCTGTTCGGCGGCGAAAGAGTGCAGGGCGTCATGGAGCGGTTTGGCATGCAGGATGAACCGATCGCCGCAGGCATGCTTTCCAAGACCATTGAAAACGCGCAGAAAAAAGTTGAAAGCCGCAACTTTGAAATCCGTAAATACGTTCTGCAGTATGACAACGTTATGAACAAGCAGAGAGAGGTCATCTACGATCAGCGCCGCAAGGTCCTGTTCGGCGAAGATCTGAAGCAGTATATCATGGAAATGATGGAAGATCTGATCCACAATACCGTGCTGCCGATCACCGTGGACAGCAAGTTTGCGGAGGAATGGGATTTCGATCTGCTCAATAAGAACCTCGCGCGTCTGACCGATCGCTTTACCGGGATCCACTACACGCAGGATGAGATCTCGCAGGTGGACGCGGATCGGCTGGAAGAAGACGTTGTAAAGATCTTCAAGCATCTTTATGATGAAAAAGAAGCAGAGATCGGCGCCGATCATATGCGGGAAGTGGAAAAGATGATCCTGCTGCGTGTCGTTGATAATCGCTGGATGGATCATATCGACGCCATGGATGAACTGAAGCAGGGTATCGGACTGCGCTCTCTGGGGCACATCGACCCGGCAGTCGCTTACTCCAACGAGGGCTTCGATATGTTTGAGGAGATGATCGGGGATATCCGTGAGGAAACGGTAAGATACTGCTTCAGCGTGACGATCAATACTTCTTCACAGAGAAAGAAAGTCATCGCGGACGGCGAAGGCCGCAAGGATGATTATCAGGACGAGACTTCCCGTCCGATGGTCCGCAGAGGCCCGTCCGTCGGCAGCGGCTCCGGCCAGATGCCGCAGGCAGCTCCGAAGCCGGAAGACGCGCGCAAGCCGGAAACTTTCCGCCGCGAAATGCCGAAGGTCGGCAGAAACGACCCGTGCCCGTGCGGCAGCGGTAAGAAATACAAAAACTGCTGCATGAACAAGGACCAGCAGCAATAAAGGCAGACCGCGCGCCGTGCCATGTCGTGCTATAAGCTATAAAACGAACGAAAACTTTTACTTGGAGAGAACCGTACCGATGTGTCAATGTCAGTTTAACTTAATGACATTGACCGATGTGTACGGTTCTTTGTTTTTGCGGCTTTCACGGAAGGATGCGCGCCGGTTGAGCCGGTGGTCATGAGCAAGCGGCCTTGATCCCCTTCGGATATGGTCCGGATGAGGTTTGGATGAGGTTTGCGGTGGGGGAAACAAAAAACGGATGCATAATGTACTGCTTTTCGGCGGTTTTTAGAAATTTTGTACGAGACAGGGATTTGCAAATGAAAGAATTTCAAAGATTTAGGAAGAAATCCTTGACAACGAAGAACTTCCGGTGAACTTCTTTTGTCGAACTGTGTCGAAAAAACTTGAGACGTGTCACTGCGCATAGATATCTGAGAATCTGCAATCTGACTTGCCTTGAGAAAAATGTAAAAAATGTTCGAAAATGTGCCGGAACAAGCGAAACTCCCTCGCAAAGCTGTGCAGATTTTTCAAAAAGGGGGCAAAAGCAGTACATTATTCATACTTAGAAAATTATGGAAGACCGCGCAAGCTTTTAGCCTAGCTGGCATGATGAATCCACCTTGCGGAACTCCCCGCGGCCGGGCCGCGCGACCTACAACTGCGTGAGCCGCGACGTGCGATCCTATTGCCCAAATCCGAAAAATATGATACGATGGCAATAGAATCCAAGCAAGGGGAGGGGCAGGAAAGGATGAACGAACAGAGAGAACATCGCAGACAGATCCTGATCGCGTCTGCGGCAGCAGTGATCATTTTGCTGTTGATCGTCGTATTTTTTCCGCATCATATGGTGCGCAGCGGCGCGGAGATCGGAGCGGTAAGCGTCCGGTATGAGGGCGAACCGGTCACGTTGGATGAAGAAACGCAAAGCGAACTTCGACAGGCGGTTTTGCTGATCACGGCAGCGAGGACGTTTCAGAACGGGCCGTACAGTCCGGACGGCGTGTTTGAGATCCGATGCGATATCGAGGACAGCAAACCGCTGCAGATCGTGATGGGGGAAGAAGCGTTCTGCTATTATGAATCCGGTTTTCTCAGGGAGTATCGCATCACGCATGCCGAAAAGCTGCAGAAGTGTCTGGCCGGCATACGACAGGACCTGGCAGACGCGGCGAACGACGACGACGGACAAGAGGATGCGGCTCAGCAAGGATCACACGCGGCACAGGGCTTAACAGCCGAGGAGCAGAAACTGCTGGAAGAAGCAGAAGACTGGGTGCAGGAGAACTACGGAGAAGTCTATGAGCTGCGCAATTTGGACGGCGTTTTGTGGGAGATTTTAGACGTCGACGGGACTGCCGGCTATCGCTTTAACGTGACCTGTGAGACAAAGTACAAATACCGGAGCATAGAGGAACTTCCGTTTATCCAAGGTATGCACGCGGAGATCCGGGGAAAGGAATTGACGGCGGCCCAGCAGGAGGCAATCGACGCTTATATCGGCGATATCGCGGGAGACGCGAACTTTGGCGACTATAACGAGCTGTCAGTGGATATTGTTGTCTGCGTGGATGAAAAGAACCCACAGGCACCGCACAAACTCTATTACTACGATCTGATGAACGAAACGGTGGCGTCTCTGGATCTGATCAAGATCGACACCAAACAGCTATATGAGAACGGACGCACCGCGGCCAGGGAGATCTTAGAAACGGCATGACCATGCAGAAGGTGAACCCATACGACCGCATAGGCATGAGAGGAAAAAAGGGAACGGATATGAGCAAAAAAGTAAAAGTGATGCTGTTGGTCGCGCTTCTGACAACGACCGGTGTGATCGCGGGCTATTGGACAGATGTTTTTCTGCGTTTTTCACTTGCAGACCGTGAAAAGGATGATCTTTCGGCATTTCCTTCACAGTATGCCGAGCTGCAGACGGAGCGCTGGGATGCGGATGCTTTGATCGACGCAAGACGCGGATCGCAGCAGGATCTTTTACTGCACAATAACGGACGGGCCATGCAGCATGAATTCTATGATGCCGGAGCGGACGGCGCAGGCAGCGATCTGATCGCGGTGTACTGCTCCGAGCGCAGCGGAAGTCCTTGCGAAAGCTACTATTTTTCAAACAGACCGTTGACTGATAAAGAAGAATTGCTGCAATATGTAGAGACCGAACAGCGACAGGCACAGGCTCTGCAGCGCTATGCAAAACAGATGCAGGGTTTTGGAACGGAGGGACCGCTCGCAGCGACCGATATTGCAGCATGGGATCTTCAGAATAGCGGCAGGCAGCAGGACTGGGATGAGGAACTTCCGCAGATCTACGGTGAGCCGAACAAAGAATTCTGCTGGTATTTTTATGATACTGACACGGACCGCACCGACGCGGAGCCGGAGCTGCTCGCGCGGCTTTTTACCGGCATGTGTATGGAATGCGAAAACGCCGATGTGGATATCAACGGCGTGCCGGGTTCTTTGTGGAGTGTGCGGACGAGGACGACCTTGGAACGTATGCAGGCAAACCTGCGGCTTCATGCCCGGCAGATCAAGATCGGAGCTGTCGGCACAGAACGGCTGGTGCATGATCTGCAGCAAAACGAGGAGGAAGAACTGCGTGTGAAATACCGGTCCAGTCTGTCTGAAAATTACGCGATGTGGGAATATCGGCATCGCGTGTTTGCGAACCCGGTCACCATGACCGCGGAGACGGAAGCTGTGTTCAGCAATATCGACGGCGACATGCAGATCACGCTTACACAGCAGGGCGAGATCCAAAAGCTTTTTAGCAGAGAAACCTTGGCGACCGGCACGCTCCGGATCCGTATGCCGGATTCTTTACATTCTTGAAATTCAAGAAAATAGATAAAAACACTGTTTTTTAAGTTACTTATCCACATTTTGTTGGGAAAAAAAGAGCTTTAAGGCAAAAATCCAAGAAATCGAAAATTCGATTCGGCGATGGCTTCGGGCTTTCGGATGAGAAAACACGAAAGCCACCGAAATATGTCGAGAAATGTCGAAACGTTCGGTGAGACAACCGAGGATTTCCATAATATGGAGGAGCCTGAAGCGAAAAGGTGGATAAGTAATTTATTTTTTGACCTTTTTATCGAATCCTGCATTTTGCAGGGAGTGTGGATTTCCTGAGAACTTCTGAGAACCATGGAGAACTCCGAAAAATGGACTTGCAATTCAAAAAATAGGTGGTATAATCGACATATGACGGAAATAAAATTAAAAGAACCATATGACTTGCGTAACTACGCAGAGCAAAGGAGAGAGTGATGCCAAGACCGAAGCGAAAAAGAATGGTATGCAGGGAACCCGATTACGTCTGTTTTCGGGCAGAGGGAATTCCCCCGGCAGAAAAGGTCATTCTGACGGTAGATGAATTCGAGGTGATACGTTTGGTCGACTTGGAAAAGCAGACACATGAAGAGGCCGCGCAGCAGATGCGGATTTCACGAACGACGGTGACCGAAATTTATGAAGGAGCACGTTTCAAGCTCGCGGATTGTATCGTCAACGGCAAGCACTTGTACATTGAGGGCGGACATTACCAGCTTTGTGAAGAGGCGCAGTCCGTGTTCGGTGAAGAGGAAGCGGCAAGACGCTGTAAAGAGCGTATACCGTGCTGCCGCCGAGATGTTTGCGTGAAACAGATCAAAACAACAGCGGCAATGCCGCAGAAAGGAAAGAATAGGATGAGAATTGCAGTGACTTATGAGAACGGAAATGTTTTTCAGCATTTTGGACATACGGAGGAGTTTAAGATCTACGATATTGAAGACAGCAAGATTGCGGAAAGTCGGGTCATCGGTACGAATGGAACAGGACACGGGGCTTTGGCAGGACTGCTGGCAGCAGGCGGCGTGGATGTCTTGATCTGCGGCGGCATCGGCGGAGGCGCGCAGGCAGCGCTGGCAGAAGCAGGCGTTAAGCTTTACGGCGGTGTCAGCGGCAGCGCTGACGCGGCAGTACAGGCTCTGCTGGATGGAACCCTTACTTACAATCCGAATGTACAGTGCAGTCATCATGGAGCAGGCCATGACGCAGGAGAGCACGCCTGTGGACATCATGGGGCGGAACACGGCGAACGTGGACACGCTTGCGGCGGACATGGCAGCTGCAAATAAGGATGAAACAGGAACACCAGATGAGCCCTTTGGCTTTGCGCGCGATTTTTGCACCACGATGCTGGCTGTCCCGCGCGTGAAAGAGGGGGCTTCTTATCGGAATCAACCGGTTTTAATGTGATTGCAGCCCGTTTATCCGTTAACAATAAGCAAGAGCGTAAAAAGAAAAGCAGAGTTTTGGCGCCTGCCGAGGAAGATACATAATGGCATATTTTTTGCTCTTTCTTAAAGAAAATTCGCCGGAGAACAAAGCTGACGGCATCTTGTTGTTTCCCGGCGGAATGGAGGAGAACATGAAACAATCACAGAAACAATTTATGTATCAGGATGATCATCAGACAAAGAAGCGAGGCAAGATCAGATTCTTGCTCGCTGCAGCTGTGATGACAGTTTGTCTTGTCATGCTTTCGACAATCTGCAGTTTTGGCAGCACGCCGGAGCAGAGTACCGATGCGGCTGCAGATACCGCTGCGATCCTGAAGGCAGGAGATACCGATTTTGCGCCGAACTGTAAAGCGGCCATTCTCTATGAAGCGACCACCGGAACCGTACTCTTCGCAAAAAATGAAGACATGCAGCTTCCGCCTGCCAGCATGACAAAAGTCATGACCGCGATCCTGGTCCTGGAAGAAAATCCACAGCTAGAGGTGACTCTAACGGTCGACAAGCGCGCAGTCAGTCCGTATTACTGCAGCTATATGGAGCCACAGCGGCACCTGCTGGAGGGAGAGATCATTTCGTTTGAAGAATGCATGCGTTATCTTTTGATCCCCTCCGGAAACGAGGCGGCAACAGCTTTCGCTTTTGAGCTGTCCGGTGATATGAGCAAATTTGTAGAGCGGATGAATGAGAAAGCGAAAAGTCTGGGCTGTGAAAATACCAACTTTGCGGATCCGACCGGACTGAGCGGGAACGGACATTACACCACCGTTTCGGATATGGTCAAGATCTGTGAATATGCGATGTCCTTTGACAAGTTCCGGGAGTGTGTCAGCTTTGATTCCGGCATGGTTCCGCCGTCAAATGTACGGGACACCGGTTTTGAATATGAGACTACCAATCGGGTGAAATTTCCGGATGATCGCTATGAGAGCCCGTACAGCCGCTATATGACCGGCGTGAAAACAGGATATACACCGGCCGCAGGCTATTGCTTTTCGGGATGCATGGAGCGGAACGGCCTGGTGTTTTATTCAGTGGCCATGGGCGGAAACGAGCGTGACAACGGTGACGGACGGATCCTGCAGGGCGATTTTGCCGATACGATCAATCTGTATCGGCTGACAGATGGACTTACAGCTGAGAATATCCGTGATGTTTATCCGGCGTCGGATCGTACGACGATCTTAATGATCGCCGGGCTTGCTGCCGCAGTGATCGTCGGTTTCGCACTGTGGATGCGCCGTAAACAAAGAGGCGAGCGAGTCGATAAACAGTAGACGCAGGTTCTATGCTTCTTGCCGCACCTGCTCACGATCGGGAGCTGCGTCCTCGCAGATGGTCAGGAACGACCAGAGCGTAAAGAGCAGAGCGCAGACAAAGGCAACACAGTACGGCAGATGAGTCACTTGTACAGAGGCCAAGAGACCGCTGACGGAGGATAAGATCATCGGCGTTAAAAACTGTGCCAGATACAACGCCGCGGAAAGCAGCGGCACAACCGTGGAACCTGCCGCGCGTCCGGCTTTTTTGGAGGCGGTGGCGATCAGATACGGAATGCCGAGCCCATTCGCAAAGCCGACGAAGAGCGCACCGAGGACCGCGCCGCTCCAACCGCCGTCAAAGGCAAGGAACAGATAGCCGATCACGAACAGCAGCGGCGCGACAATGCGCGTTTGCTTTCCGGCGATCTTTTTGACGAATACAAAACTGAGACCGCCGAGAAACGCCACCAGATCCATGCCGGCCATGATCACAGAAATGAACTGCTGCGGGATGATCCCCTCTTTTACGGTTTCCAGCGCGAACTCACAAGGAAAGATAAAGAAGGTGACCATCAGCAGAAACATCGCGATGACAAACGGGTAATATTGTGCAAAGGAAGATTTTGGTCTTGCGGCAGGATCCGCTGTCGGCTGCGGCTGCGATGGTCCGGCAGTAGGCGGCAAGCTCCGCGACCGACGGGAGGCAGCCATTCTTTTTTCGCTCTCGGGCGCAGCGCCGATGTATTCGTTCGGCAGGAAGCAGATGCAGAGGATGATACTGATCAGCCCCATGAGATAAACAAGGAAGCTCAGCTTCCAGCTGATGCCTGCCAGTACGCCGGAGAGTAGAGTGGCGACCGCACCGCCCATCTGGTTCATCGCGGACGAATAGCCCATCAGCTTATCCTGCTTATCTCGGGTATAGTAAAATGCCAAAAGTCCTGTGGACATCGGCATGATGATGCCGACACCGATACCGACCAGCGCACGGAATAGCAGGACAATATAGATATGATCAAAAAGTCCTGCGATCGCTCCGCCGATGGTGTATAGCAGCAGTCCGGACAACAAAAGCGTGCGCGACGGAAAACGAGCGATGAGCTTCGGAAAGATCAGGTTTGTCAGTACGATAAAAAGCGCCGGAATACTGATGATCATCTGCACGAGCAGCTGGTTTACATCGGCAAAGTGTTCGCGGACGATACCGAGTGCCGGGGCGACCGCGGCGCCGGCCATAACGGTCAATAAGGATAAAGAAAGGATCGTGACCGTAAGATCCTTTCGTCTGTGTTGTTCTTTCATGGAACATACCTCTTTCTCAAATTTTCTGAAATGCGTAAAAAACAAAAAGAAAAAGCGTAAGCCCTGTTTGGACTTACGCTTTTCGCTACGCAACATATCGAATGGTAATATTTTAACCCTTATGATTCAAAAAAGTCAAGCAAAATTTTTGACGGAGATTTCCCGTCATGAATTTTTGGCGGAAACTTGCGAAAGAAGATCACAGAGTGCCTCGACCTGCGCGGGAGAAGTTGCCCAACTGGTCGCAAAGCGGATGACCGTATGGGTGTCATCATAGCGTTCTCAAAAGCTGTATTCCACTTGCTGCTCCAAGATCTCCAACAGGCGATCCTCCACCACGCAGAAGATCTGATTCGTCGGGGAATCAAAGCACAGCAAAAACCCGTTTTGCTGCAGAGCCGCACGGATCTTATCTGCGGCAGCGATCGCAGAGGGCCCGATCGTTTCATAGAGCTTATCGGTAAACAGCGTGTCGAACTGCAGGCCTAAAAGCCGTCCCTTGGCCAGCAGCGCGCCATGCTGCTTGATGATCGTAAAGAAGTGCGGGATCAATGCAGCAGAAGAAAGCACGACGGCTTCGCCGAACAGCGCGCCGCACTTGGCGCCGCCGATATAGAAAGCGTCGCAGAGCGCGGCCAGATCTGCAAGGGTCACATCGTTTTGCGGGCAGGCAAGCGCATAGGCAAGACGTGCTCCGTCCAAATAGAGCGGGATCCGGTATGTGCGGCAGACCTTGCTGATCGCCGTCAGTTCATCCAGCGAATAGAGCGTGCCGTACTCGGTCGGCTGCGAAAGATAGACCATGCCGGGCATGACCATGTGGTCGCGATTCCCGTCGCTGTAGTAGGTTTCCATAAATTTGCGGATCTGCGCAGCTGTGATCTTGCCGTTTTGATGCGGCAGGGTCAGAACCTTGTGACCGCCAAACTCAATGGCGCCTGCCTCATGGACACTGATATGTCCGCTCTCGGCAGCGATCGCGCCTTGATAGCTGCGCAGCAGCGCATCGATAACGACGGCATTGGTCTGTGTGCCGCCGACCAAAAAGAAAACCTCTGCCTGCGGAGCGCGGCAGGCAGCGCGGATCTTTTCTTTAGCAGACTGTGTATAGAGATCCAGACCGTAGCCCGGTGTTTGTTCCAGATTGGTTGCTGCGAGGCGCTCTAAGATCAACGGATGCGCACCCTCCATATAATCGCAGGCAAACGGTAAACGATGATTCATGTCAAAATCCTTTCTGCTGCTTCCGTATTGCAGCATCTTTTTTTGCGTAAATTGCTTGTAAGATTGACTGCTGTCCGGGTTCATTGTAAAATAAATTTATATATTATGCAAATGGCAGTTTATCATTTTTACCATGAGAAAATGTCATGAATAGGAGGAACGCAAAATGGAAGCAGTCAAGTGCGAGGCAGCGCTGCTCGCGGCCGAGCTCGGAAGCTTGACCGCAGCGGCAGAACGGCTGGGCTATACGCAGTCCGGCATAACTCGTATGCTCAACAGTCTGGAAGAAGAACTGGGATTCGCACTGTTTATCCGCGGAAAAAAGGGCGTCCGGCTCACCGAAAACGGCAAAGCGATGCAAGCTGATCTCCGTGAAAAATCGGTAGACTGCTGTTTTTGCGCGGAGCAGTCGGATGCAGACTGTGATTGGATTCCGCTTTATGATGATGAACTTGTGGTGTGGCTGCCAAAGGATCATGCGCTCGCCGGAGCAAGACATTTTCCTGTGGAAATGCTGGAAACCGAACCATTCGTTCATACGCTGCCCGGGCACGATACCGATCAGGACCGCCTGCTGGCAAAGCTCCATCTGCGTCCCCGGACTTGCTTTACCACGCGGGATGGATTTACCACCTACAATATGGTGGAGGCCGGTGTCGGGATCAGTTTCAATCAGCGTCTGATCTCACAAAAATGGAATCAAAATGTGGCTGAGGTTCCTTTTGATCCGCCGCAATACGTGCCGCTGGGCATTGCGGTCCCGTCGCAAAAGGACGCTTCCCCGGCAGCAAAAAAATTGATCGAATGCGCGAAGCAGCGCATAAAAGCGCTCACCGCGCAATAGGAGGCAAAACATGAAAAAATACACGGCGCCGCTTTTGATGCTGGCGATCTTCGAAACCATTGCCGTCAGCCTGTGGCTGGCCAAGGACAATATCTTCTACCTGTTCAATTTCAGCTATATCGGCTGCTCGCTGGCACTGGGCCTGACCCTTTACGCACAGAAAAAACCGTATGCGCGCCATATCGTGCAGTTCCTCGTAGGCAGTTATATGCTGGTCTATCTGGGCATCATCTGCGGAGAAAATATGCAGATCGAAGGCTTCTGGTACTACCTGTTCCTCGGCGTGTTTGAGGCAGCGACCATCCACTACGCGGTGGCCAAGATCTTCGGGCCGCTGCTGTTCGGCCGCGGCTGGTGCGGCTACGCCTGCTGGACGGCGATGGTTCTGGACCTGCTGCCGTACCGGATCCCGCAGGCACCGCGCAGAGAACGCTTGGGAAAACTTCGCTGGCTGACCTTTGCGCTCGCGCTGGTGTTTGTCGCGTCGCTGTTTCTTTTTGGCGTTGAAAACAAAGCGCGCATCATGTGGTACAGCTTTTTGATCGGCAACGTGGCATATTATGTGGTCGGCATCGCTCTGGCCTTTGCGTTTCGTGACAACCGCGCGTTCTGCAAATACCTGTGTCCGATCACGATCTTTTTGAAAGCCACGAGCCGCTTCTCCCTGATGCGTGTCTGCTGCAACGAGACGAAGTGCGTATCCTGCGGTAAATGCCGCAAGGTCTGCCCGATGAACGTGGAACCGAATCAGCCGTTTGCTATGCGCGCGAACCGCACGGAATGTATCATCTGCCTGAAGTGTGTGGAAAGCTGTCCGAAAGGCGCGCTGGAGCTAACGATGAAACCACCGTTTTCGTCATAATGGAAGATCATCGTTACTACACTGGCGGTGATTTTATCGCTGTGGAACAGAGGCTCTATCAAATAAGCCGCCGGCTTATCTAAAACAACTCCTTCCTGCAAACTCAGTAGAAAACAGCAGGAGCGATCAAACGCTCCTGCTGCATAGTAAAAACGGTATCTACAATTCTTCAATCTCTTCGGCAGAAAGTCCGGTTATCTTTTTAATAACCTCTTTTGCAATGCCTTCCTGTTTCATGCTTTTCGCGATTTCGCGTTTCTCCTGCGCAGCGCCTTTTTCAAATTCTTCCCGTGCTCGCTCGTTCAGAATATATTCGAATGTCATGTATTTCTTCCTCCATTCGTCCGAATTGAACTTCCTGACACGTTCGTCGATCATGCGTGTCAGCTCCGAAGCCTGATTTTTCTTTGGATCGTTCAGATATTCGTAAAAAGGCTTCAGCGCCTCCGGAACTTTTCCCGGAGAACAGTTTGTGTTCAAGACTATTGTATACGATAAATCGTCAAGCGGCAAGCCTTTTTCGACATCCCATGAGCGGAAAAAATAGACAGGTTCGTCCATTTTAAAAAGGTCGAACGTGCAGATGAAGATGACATAGCTCGGTTTCAGGTCCTTGTAAGGCTGTCCTTGCTGAAGAAAGTCCAGATCCATGTTAGCATGATAGTAACGAGCGCGTTTGTCGAGTGACGAATCTTTACTTGTCTGCATCTCGATCTCTGCCCAGAGCTTTGAACTTTCAACGAAAGCATCAAAGCGCACGCCATGCACATCCGCCCCGAACTTCAGTGTTTTCTGTGTTTCGATGCTTAGACTTTCGAGTATATCTGTTTTCTCCGAAGCACCGTTGCCTGTACAGTTTTCGCTTGTGCTTCCGTCTGCATCTTTGTCAATCTCAGAGTTATCGACAAACGGATTGTCGGATTTCTTAATGCGGATGGCTCCGATTTCTTCGTTTGGCAAGATCATTTCCAAAATCCCTCGGCAGATCTTCGGACTCCGCATAACGTTCATAAAGATTTTGTCATCTGTAAACGGAAGGAATTTGGGGGAATCATAGATCGCGTTGTTTCGATCGTTTTCAGTCATAAATAGCTCCTTTCGGGGAGTAAGCTCGCGCGACAGCCTCACTCTTATATCAAAAAAATTAATGGACTTGCCATGGCGAAAAGCAGTGTATCCGGTGAATTTATACAGAATCTGTAAATTAAGAATAGCACGGCGTGGAATTAAATGCAAGGAATATAATGGATTTATGAGAGAGAAAGTTTTGACAAGATCCGACATAGGGGATTGACAAATGCACCCTACAGTTGTAGTATATAGAAAATGATACTACAACTGTAGGAGGATGAGAGATGAAATTATCGGAACGAGAGTGGACGGTGCTGCGCGCACTCTGGGAAACAGGCGGCGCGGAGCTGGGGGCACTGGTGCAGCGGCTGCAGCCGGAAACCGGATGGAGCCGCAATACGGTGCTGACCTATCTGACCCGTATGGAAGCCAAGGGATTGGTGGCGATCGACAAGACCGCTGCACCGCACCGTTACCGTGCAGTGCCGGATCAGGAGAGCTGCCGCACGCAGGAACGCAAAAGTTTTGTCGAGCGTGTCTACAGCGGTTCAACGGGGGATCTGATCGCCGCGTTTTTGAAAGAAGAGAAGATCACGCCTGAGGAGCGGGAACGCCTGCGCAGATTGCTGGATGAAATGGAGGTGTAGCCGATGTTTGATCTCTGGGCTTTTTTGCTGCAGACCTTGACTGCATCCGGCGTGGCTGCCCTGCTGCTCTTGCTCAAGGCGTTATTTAAGGATAAACTGCCGCCCAAGTGGCAGTTTGCCGTCTGGAGCGTGCTGGGGCTGACACTGCTGCTTCCGGCGGGATACGACGGACGCTATGTGCTCTTTCACTGGCAAGTCCCGATCGAACTGCTGCGGGGCTGGTGCGGAGACTTCGGCTTCACGCAGGCCTATTTCCCGCTGCCGTTTGTAAAGACAATGCCGACGAGCGTGAGCGGCTGGCTCTTTGCGCTGTATACCGCAGGGGTCATCTTTTTCGCGGCGAAATACATACTTTCTTACGCAAGGCTGCGGCACCTTCTGCGGCAGGGCAATGCGGTGCAGGGGGAACGTCTTGCGCGCATCGAACAGATCGCGCAAAAACATGATCTGAAACTTTGCCGTGTCGTGGAAGTCGGCGGTTTACCGAGCGCGTTCGTATGCGGATTTTTCCGCCCGGTGATGGCGATCCCGCAGAGCGAAGAAGATATAGATGAAAAGATCATTCTGCACGAGCTTTTTCATCTGAAACAGAAAGATACTTTTTGGAGTATGCTGATCTGCCTGCTGCAATGTATCCACTGGTGCAATCCACTGATGACTTACTGCGCAAACCGTGCACTGAACGATATGGAGTCGCGCTGTGACCAGTACGTTTTGGAGCATTTGGAAGGTGAGGCGCGGCGGGATTACGGACGGATCCTGCTGGCGATGGCCAATGAACAGTTCGCGAAGACACCGGGAAGCACCTGCATCCACAACGGCGGAAAAAATCTCCGCGGCCGCATCGAAGCGATCGCACGGTTCAAAAAATATCCGATCGGCATGGGGCTGGTTTCCGTCTGTATTGTGATCATCCTTGCGGCTTGTCTGGCAGTCGGGACCAGTCCGGCCAAGGCGTACGCGCAAGGAAGCTTTGCGCAGCTGGAACTGGCGTCTGCCAGAAGCATCCCATGTACGACCTATGCGGGTGCGCTCGACGCCTACGCAAAGGCCGTATTGGAGCAGAACGGCGTCTATCGTGCGATGTGCGCGCCGACGGGCACGCAGGCGGAGCTTTTGCAGGAAGTCAAAGAAAACCGGCATTACGGATTTTCTCCGGATTGGGACAGCGGTCTGGAAGTGCCGGCCGATATACAGGAGGGCTATTGCATCTACAATCTGACGCAGAGCGGCGACGCGAGCTATGACGGATTGCTGGTTGTGCATCTGAACTATCCGCCGGATGGCCGGGCTGCCGAAGAAAATACCATGTACCTCGGCGTGCAGGAACTGCGCGTCCAAAGAGAAGCGGCACGCTGGGTGGTGATCCCACAGGGAGATTTTCGTTATACAGAAGCGCCGGCGGAGCAGAGCCTGAACTGGGGCTGCACCGAGCTGCCGGGGCTGATCTATACCGGCGAAGCCTGCGATATGCGGGCGCAGGTCTGCCTGCAGTATATGTATGAGGTTGACAGCTGGGTTGAACCCGAATGGGCCGAATGGGATACATTATGGGAAAGCCAGGGCTATTTTGACACGACGCCGAAGCCGCATGCGGAATTCAACCGGAGCGCCTACATACAGAACCTCAGCTGCACGCATCTGGGAACTGCAGCGGAAAGAGAAGCGATCAAACAGGTCGGACTGTCTGTCGCTCCGGTTTTTGAAGGCGAAAGTTATCCGCAGAACCTTCCGATGGCGGTCGCGGACACGAACGGAAGCGACAGCGACGGACGGGCATGGCAAAGCCGCGGCACCCAAAGGGGATGGGGACCGTCGATCGACTTGGGCGGCGGCGGAACCGATTTTGACGCAGAGAAAGGCGTAAAAGTTCCGGAATCTTACGCGGCGGAACTGTATTTGAACGGAAAAGGCGCGGCGAAACTGAAGCTGCAGTTACAGGAGGGGGATACGAAATGATGACAGATTATCAGAAACTGGAACGCAGTCTGTCAAAAGTGATCTGGGGGTATGTGTTCTTATATTTCAATATCAACATCAATCAAGTCAGCCTGCTGCCGGATTTTGTGGGATACCTGCTGTTCCTTTCGGCGATCGAGGGCTTGAAAGAAGAGGAACGGGAGCTCACGCTCCTGAAGACGCTCGGCGTGATCCTGGCAATATGGGATGCCGTCGCTTGGGCGACGAGCTGGGTGTCCGTGGAGATCGGCGGCAGATGGCTGTTTGCGGATCTCTTGATCAGCGTGATCAACATCTACTTCCAATTTCAGTTTGTGACCAATCTTGCCGCGATCGCGGAGCGGCATCAGACCGGGGAAGATGATCTGCATGGAAAGATGCTCAAGTATCGGACCTGGCAGACGGTGATCCTGACCGTGGTCACGATCGTGACAGAACTGCTGACACCGGAATTGACCGCATGGGCATATCTCTCTATCCTTATGATGCTCGTTTATTTGATCTTGGCATTCTGTCTGATCAAGGCGATCGTCGACCTGCGCCGCTGTGTGCGGGCGCGGGACGGGGAACCTCTGGGGCCGCGGAGCGGCGATGAGGCTGGAACTGCACCGGAAACCAAAGAAGAAACCGAAGCGGAAAGCGGAGCGCAAGACGCGCAGGAAGCAGCGCAGCACCCCGCGGAATAAACGATCAGAACGGTTGGATGCGGCCTGTGGCGATCATGAAGATCGCGATCAGCGCGAGGACAATCAAAACGATCGCAAGTACCATTTCATAAGGACGTTCGAAGATCGGACGTCCTCTTTCTTTTTTGCCGAGGGCATAGACGAGAATGCCGGGCGCGTAGAGGATGCAGGCGATGAAAGTCAGTTCCAGTCCGGACGAGTAGAGCATCCAGATGCCGTAGGCGGTGCCGATGATCGCGAAGAAACGAGCAACTGCCAGAGAACCGCCGCGTGCGGATGCGTCCGCATCAGAGGCAAATCCTTCCCCGCGCAGCGTGACTTTCAGATAGTACAGCGCGCTCAAAAAGTACGGGATCATGATCATCGTCGTGCTGAACGTATAAAATACCTGATAGGTGGAGGCGCTGAAAAAGATCACGATCAGGAAGAGCTGCACCAGTCCGTTGGTCAGGTAGAGGGCGAAGGATGGCGAGCCGTTTCGGTTGGAGCGCGCGAAAGCTTTGAGGAACACGCCCTGCTGCGCGGCGGAGTACGGACAATCCGCGGCCAGGATCGTCCAGCCGAGGAGTGCGCCCGCCAGTGAAAGGATGACGCCGATGTTGACGACGGCTGCGCCCCAAGGGCCGACGACCGCCTGCAGGATGCCGGCCATCTGTGGATTTTTGAGACCGGCGAGTTCTTCGGTAGTGAGGACGCCCATGCTGAGAATGGCGACCAGCACATAGATCGCGAAGATACCGAGGAATCCGGTCAGCGAGGCTTTGCCGACGTCCGAGGAGCGCTTGGCACGTGCGGAGAGCACGACAGCGCCTTCCACGCCGATGAAGGACCAGACGGTCGCAGATGTGGTCGCTTTGATCTGTGTGGAAATGTCCGGCGCGCCTGGCGTATCGGCGCCCCAGAAGTTATCCGCAAAGACGGCCGGCCGGAACGCACCTAAAAAAATGATCGCGATCACGAAAACCAGGAGCGGGATCAGCTTGGCGATCGTAGTAATGACGTTCAGCGCCGCGGCTTCCTGCACGCCTTTTAAGATCAGCCCGTTGAGCAGCCAGATGACGACCGAGGCCAAGACGATCGAGAGCAGATTGTTGCCGTCGCCGAAGATCGGGAAGAAATGCCCGATGGCGCCGAACAGCAGGGTCGTATAGGAAACGTTGCACAAGAGCGCGCTGACCCAGTAGCCCCAAGCAGAGTTGAAACCGACAAATTCGCCGAACCCCTCCTTGGCGTAGCTGTAAATGCCGTTGGTCAGGTCGGGACGCACGCGGTTGAGGCCGAAAAAGCACATCATCAAGCAGAACATGCCGACGCCGCAGATGCCCCAGCCGACGAGAACACTGCCGGTATGCGCGCCATTAGCGGCCATATCGCCTGCCGTGGTAAAAATACCGCCGCCGATCGTCGAGCCGATGATCATGGCGGTCAGTTTGGTAAAGCTCAGGGAATGGTCCTGTCCCTGAGCAGCATGAGATTCATTCATGATATAGGTCTCCTTTGTGATATTATGTAGGCAAAATGGCTTGACAAACGTCCATTTATGTATTATTGTACTAATTAGATAATACAATAATACAGATGTATGAAATAGGACTCATTCGGAAACTTCAAGCTTAGTATGAGCAAAAAGTACAAAAATATGAAATTTGGAGTGCAGGGACGAAAAATCCAAAAATGAGCGCATGCCCAAAGCTTTTACGTGGCGCATGCGCAGGAAGGAGTGAGCGGGGAACGTGGATAAACAGTTACAGGAAAATATGCCGATCTACATGCAGATCATGCAAAAAGTCAGAGAGGCGATCGTGTCCGGCGAGCTCGCGCCGGGGGCGCGCATCGCGTCGGTGCGCGAACTGGCGGGGGAATTCGCGGTGAATCCGAATACCATGCAGCGGGCGCTGAACGAGCTGGAGCGCGAGGGCCTATTGCTGTCGGAGCGCACCAGTGGGCGGTTTGTGACAAAAGATACGGCACAGATCGACGCGCTGCGCCGCCAGCTTGCGGAGGAGGCTGCGGCGCGTTTCCGCAGGGAAATGGAGATGTTGGGCTTCAGCGAAAAAGAGATGATCGATTTTTTTCTGACGCATGCGGACAGCAGCGGTGAAATGGGCGCGTAAAAAAGGCGGCGCCGCGGCGCAAAGGAGGGGAAAAATGGAAGAAAACAAGAAAGAGACCGGCGGCAGAACCTTAAAACTGGTGACCGAGCCGATCGTTTGCCTGCGGGATGTCAGCAAGCAGTTTGACCGGATCCGGGCACTGGATCACGTCAATCTGGAAATTCCGGAGGGACGCATCATCGGACTGCTGGGGCCGAACGGGAGCGGCAAGACGACCCTGCTCAAGATCCTGGCAGGGCTGTATACGCAATATGAGGGCAGCGTGACGATCGACGGTCTGCGGCCCGGCGCGAAGACCAAGGCGCATACCGCGTATCTGCCGGACAGCAGCTGCCTGCCGGAGAAGATGACCGTCCGGGATATCATGAGGCTTTATGCGCTTTTTTTCGAGGATTTTGACGTTGAAAAATGTGGGGCGATCCTGCAGACCTTTGAGATCGGACAGAACCAAACGCCGGAAGAAATGTCAAAAGGGATGATCGATAAACTGCAGATCTCTCTGGTGATGGCCAGAAAGGCGAGGCTGTATCTGCTGGATGAACCGCTCGGCGGCGTCGATGTGGAGGCCAGAGAGCATGTGCTGGATCTGATCCTGGAAAATTTCAATCCGAAAGGGACCATGCTGATCGTGACGCATCTGGTGCGCGATATCGAGCGCTTGTTCGATGATGTCATCATCCTGAAGCACGGCCGGGTGGAGGCTTTCACGGACAGCGACAGCCTGCGGACGCAGTACAGAGGCTCGCTGGAAGAAGCGCTCAAGGACATGTTTCGCGGGGAGGCGGAACAGTAAAGCAGGGGAGGGGGATGACTATGAAATTACAGAATGTTTGGAAATGCTGCAGGCTGCACGCAAAGCTGGCAGAAAACCAGATCGGGCTGAGCCTTAGCATTGCTTTCCTTATGACGATCACGGCGCTGCCGGACGCCTTTCCGATCCTGACCGTTTTGGCAGGCTGGATTCCGCTGCTCCTGTCGATCTCGTTTTTTGACAAGAGCTGTCGGATGATCTTCGGCAGGACGACGTATGAGCAGGACGGCTGTTTCGTGCGCTGCATGCCGCTGACCGGGAAAGAACTGCTTAGCGGCAAATTGCTGCTTGGCAGTATGACTGCATTCGGCATGCTTCTTTTTCTGTTTGTTTTTTTCTCGGAACTGCTGTGGACATTCGGATCTTGGATATGGGGCAAACGGTTCCGCTATGAGACGGTCCTGCTGTATGAAAAAACAAGCTGGGGGATGATCGCGGCGGCCTTGGCGTTAGGCTTGCTGCTGCTCGCGCTGTATGCGGTCTGCCTTGCTGCTTTGTACAGCATCCGTATGGCACGAGTTTACCGTCGGGGCGGCGATGCGCGGATGCTGTCCTCGGCAGATCCACTGGGGGCTGCCATTCTCCTGCCGCCGATCCTCCTTGCGGTTCCGGTTTTAAAGATTGAAGAGGGGTTGGAACTGCAGACCGAGGTGCTCCTCTTTTTGCTGTTAAACATTGCTGTGCTGGCAGTGCTCGCGGGTTCGCTGATAAGAGCCGCATATCGGAAGTTTCCCCAAGGAAATGCCGAATATCGGGTTCTGCCTGCTCGCCGCGGCAAGGCGCGTTCTGCGCAGAAGCTCGCGATCGATCGGGCACTGCTGCAGGCCAAAAGTCCTGCGCAGGTATACGCAAAACTTCTGCGCAGCGGGAGCGGGAGCAAGCTTTTGCATTCTGTATTGTGGGGCTTGCTGCTGATCCTCCTGCTTTCCGTGCAAGGAGCAAGTGCCTATGTGGCTGTCGTGCTTCTGATCTGCAGCATTGGACGGGTGCAGTATGAGAACGATACCGCGATGCTGTACGGCAATTGGTGGCGGGATCCGGTAACGCGGAAACCGAGTCAGCTGGCAGGCGTCTTGTGCGAGATCGGCATGCTGAGCATCCTGTTCGTCGGCGATTTCCTGCTGCTCACTTATGCCAAAATCCCGCAGACTCTGCTGCTGGGCGGTATGGCCGCCGTACAGGCCGCAGGCTGTTTCGCTTTTTACCGCCTAAACGTCTGGATGCTGGAAAAAAAGTATGCAGTGTGAAAATGAGGATAAAAGCGCTTAAAGGCTTTGCAAATAATACAGACCTTTTTTTGTGATTTTTGAGCCACTCCTGCCTTGGCTGACGCTAATGTAGGAATGATTTTTTAAATCTGTCATAATTTTTTTCAGGGTACCCTCGCCGACAGTAATTCCCCGTGCGGCCAGTAAAGCCTGCAATGCAAGACGGCCGATTCCTGATGCTGAATTTGAGTTTTGCGCGATGGTATCCAAAACAATATCGGACAGTGCTTCATAAGAGAAAATCGGTGTTTCCGTAAGGGCAGGACTTGGTGATTGCAGGATGGGGTCATCGCTTCCGCTTAAAATATGTGCACCTTGCTGGATCGAGGAAGGCAGTTCTCCTAACAACCGGTAATATAAGGCCGCGTTTTCGAGTTCTCGCACATTGCCCGGCCAAGAATGGCGTAAAATCGCTTGAATATCCTTTGGAGCGATATTGTGAAAGCTCTTTCCAAGAAAAGCTTCTAATAAAGGAAGAATATCTTCAGGACGATTTCGGAGCGGAGCAATATTGATTGAGATGACATTCAAGCGATAAAACAAATCGTTACGAAACTTTCCCGCTAAGACCTGCTTCTCTAAGTTTACATTCGTAGCAGCTAAAATCCGAACATCTATGTTGATCAATTTATCGCTTCCGATCCGCATGATTTGCCGTTCTTGCAGAACGCGCAGAAGGCGAGACTGTAAACTGGGAGAGATATCCCCGATTTCATCCAAAAAGATGGTGCCGTGTTGTGCATGCTCAAAAAGGCCGATTTTTCCGTTTTTTTGTGCGCCGGTAAATGAGCCTGCCTCATAACCAAAGAGTTCACTCTCAAGCAAAGCCTCCGGTAAGGCAGCGCAATTGATCGCAACAAAGGGTTGGTTCTTTCGATCGGAGAAATTGTGGATGGATTGAGCGAGAAGCTCTTTGCCTGTACCACTTTCGCCGCGTATTAACACTGTATGATCCGATGGCGCAGCTTTTTTTGCAATGGTAATACAATTCTGCATGGAAGAGGAGCAGTGGATGATATCTTTAAAATTGTACTTTGCATAAAACCCGCTGCGCTGCAGCTGCTGCGTTAAATTATTTTCAGTATCGCGCAGTCCTTTTTCGTCTTGTAAAAAGAGAATATAGCCTACAAGTTCATCCAAAAGGGTGACAGACTCTTTGCTTGCCAGATAGTTGACTCCGTGATAGGATACAACCTCGTCTGTGAATTCCTTTTTTTGGATCAAGACTTCGCTAAAAAACATCTGTTGATCAAAAAGGTCTCCGGAACCAAGACCAAAGAGGTTGTAGGCAGCCTCATTGATATAGTGCACGCGGTTGTTGAGGTCTAACAAAATAATGGCGCGATGAGACTCTTCGACGACGCTGACGATCATCTGCTCTTTCAGGTAATTGCTGAAATAACTGTCGATGAAATTGCTTCCGACCTCCCTCTCGTCATGGATCTTATGGATGAGGTTCCTTTTTACAACAGGGGTTTCCAGATCGAGCAGCGCGATCAGCTTTTGGAAGGTTTCGAAGCTCACTTCGCGGTTGTGAATGCTGTAAATTTCTTTGATATGTGACGGAATCAAATCCGCAGTATGATGTGCAAGGATGGCGATATGGATGTTGTCGTACATACCGGAGGCTGCCGAAGCGGGGTCATACGGAATCAAATTTAAATGCCCGATACCAAGCTCATAGATCATATAGATCGTTTGCAGTGTGCTTTCTCTGGAATCGTTTACAAGCAGAACATTGGAGCCCTTGGGGATATTCGCAAGAGGCTTTAAATACTTTTTCTGGATACTTCTTGTGATAACGATGACCTTTGAAAAATCATCAATATGATTCGGCAGGAAGCGAAGCATTTCTTCATAGCAAACCAAATAGGCATCAGCAGAAATTAACTGATGCGGAGGCATTTCATCTAAATAATAGTTTGTAATCTGAATATAATCGCCGAGAACATTTAAAAGATTGTTTTCAATATAACGAATAGCGGGTTGATTTTCACGATCCCGGTAAAAAATAGCGACCTGTTTCAAAGAAATCACCTCCAAAAGACGATGCTTCATGCAAGATAATTTTACGAATTTTTTCAAAGTATGTCAAGGTTTCCTTCGGGAATCCGGTGGCATAAATATTGCATTCTTAAAATGTAAGAAAAAAGATTGCAGCAAAGAAAGGAGAAAAGAATGAAGGTACTTTTGATAAACGGAAGCCCGCATGAAAATGGATGTACATTTACCGCATTGCACAGGATTGCCGAGACATTAGAACGGCAAGATGTCTCCACGGAAATTTTCCACATCGGAAAGACGCCGATAGGCGGATGCATGGATTGCGGATATTGTGCAGAGAAAAAAATTTGTTTCTTTGATGATTGCGTAAATAAAGCTTTGAAAAAAGCGGAGGAAGCAGATGGCTTTGTATTTGGAACGCCGGTTTACTTTGCTTCTCCAAATGGGTCGATGGTTGCATTCATGGATCGCTTTTTTAAGGCAGGGGACTTTGCGCATAAGCCTGCTGCTGTTGTAGCCTCAGCAAGACGTGGGGGATGCACGGCAGCGCTGGAGGTCCTGATCAAGTATCCGACGTATAACCAGATGCCCCTGGTCAGCGCGGATTACTGGCCGATCATTCATGGAAATACGCCGGAAGAAGTCTTGCGAGATGAAGAGGGCTTGCATACTATGGAGACCTTGGGACTGAACATGGCATGGCTCCTAAAATGCATTGAAAACGGGGAGAAACCGGTAAAGCGCGAGAAATCGATTTGGACAAATTTTATCAGATAGGAGGAAATCATGAAAAAGATTGCACTTGTGACAGGAGCGGCCGGAGGAATTGGACAGGCGATTGTATGCAGGCTTGCGAAGGAAGGTATGAAAGTATATGCCAATGCCAGAAGTGAGGAGAAATTAAAAAAGACCCTGGAATTGTGCAAAGGCTGGGATGTCGAACCTTTGATTTTCGATGTGACAGATTTGGCTGATGCGGAACGTAAAATCATGGCGCTGGAGGGAATCGATTACCTGGTTAACAATGCCGGCAAAAGCATAAGAAAAAAGGCAATTGAGGACTTAACGGAGGAGGATTGGGACAGTATTTTAGATACAAATGCAAAAGGCTATTTTTTCATGATGAAATATGCAATCAGAAAAATGAAAAAGGACGCGGCAATCGTTAACCTGACCTCCGGGGCAGCAAAAACCGGCGGTGATTTTGTTTCCATTCCGTATTCATCCTCAAAGGGCGCGATCAACGCGCTAACGATTTCGATGGCACGAGAGCTTGCCCCAAGAGGTATTCGAGTGAATGCTGTTTCACCGGGGTTTGTTGATACGGACATGCTGACTTTGAACGGAAAAGAACGAGACTATTATCCTCCGATCATTCCGTTGGGGCGCCTCGGAACAACGGAAGATATCTCCAATGCTGTCTATTTTCTGCTGTCGGATGAGGCAAGCTTTATGACCGGCCAGATCATAGAGGTCAACGGCGGCGATATAATGGGATAATTGGGATATAAAAAACGAATAGTCCTATTAAACCTGTTTTAGCCGTTGTAAATGCCAAGAGATTGCTGTAAAATCGGTGAAAAGGAATGGCATGAAAATTGCTATATATTAGAGCACCCGGGAAAATTCATACGTAGACGAAGGCATAAGTAAAAGCTTTTTAGGGAGGTAAAGTTTATGAGTGAGAGCACCAATACGATGACAGGGAAAATGTCATTTGGAAGAGCGGCATTTTGTATTTTATGTCTGATTATTGTTCTTTGTTTAGGTTTTGCAGTCTTCGGACTGGAAACAAAAGTTGTATTTTTGATCGCATCGGTAGTTGTAACTATTTGTCTGGTTGCATTTGGTTTTAAACTTGATACTGTACTGCTATGGTACGCAGATGGGTGCAGAGGATCTATCGATGTTGTTCTGATTTTGATGAGTGTCGGCGCGGTAATCGGCACATGGATGGCATCCGGGGTTGTTCCGACCATCATGTACTATGGGATCAGTTTCCTGACACCGACATCCTTTATGTTGATAGGATTCATCCTTTGCTGTATTGTTTCCTTCTTTGTCGGCAGCTCATACTCCACATTAGCCACGTTAGGCGTTGCGTTTATGGGCATTGGTACCGGTCTTGGGATGAACTTGGGGCTGGTTGGCGGCATGGTTCTTTCCGGCGCAATGTTCGGCGATAAAATGTCGCCGTTCTCAGATACCACAAATCTTGCACCTGCAGTATCCGGAACAACCGTATATAAGCATATTAATTCCATGATCTACACCGTGACGCCGGCGTTCATTATCACATTTGTTCTTTATGCGGTATTGAGTATGAAAACGAGTACAGCCGGCGCAAAAATGGAAACGGTTGATGCAATGTTAACGGCTTTACATGAGCATTTTAACATCACACCGGTGTTGTTGATCGTACCGGTTGTTATTTTAACGCTCGCGGTTTTGAAGGTTCCACCGGTTGTTGCAATGTTGACGAGTGCCTTTTTAGCAATGTTTATGGGAATGATTTTCCAGGCGGATCATTATGACGTGGTTACCATGCTTTCTGCATTAGGAGACGGTTTTCACACCGACACGGGGAATGATATGGTAAACAGACTGGTCTGCAGGGGCGGTATTGCATCCATGATGGAAGTTGTTGCATGGACGCTGCTGACGCTGGGCATGGGACAGACGCTGAAAGAATCCGGCATATTAAGTGCGTTCTTAGAGAAGCTGCTTACCATTATTAAAAAGCCGCGGGATTTAGTCATTGGCACACTGCTTTGTTCCTTGTGTACAGCCTGCCTGACCGCATCGCAATACTTGGCGATTATGCTTCCGGGCATGTTATTAAAGGATTCCTATACGAAGTTTAAGCTCGATAAAAGGGTTCTTTCCAGAACACTTGAGGACGGCGGCACCATGTTCTCGTTCATCATCCCGTGGGATACAGCAGGTATCTATACGGCTTCGGTTCTGGGAATTTCAACATTGACATATGCACCTTATGCGTTTCTTCTGATTGCGTGTCCGATTGTAGCAGCAGTGTATGCATGCATTGGATTTGCGCAGTTTAAGGATACCGGAGAAGAATCAACTGAAGAGAAGGCTGTAGAAGCATAGAAAGGAGAAAAAATGCAGAAAACAGGAAAAGTAAATCTTCCGGAAGGAAAGAAAATTGCGGTTAATTTTAGTTTTGACTTTGACTCTTCCTCTGTATGGATGGAATCTTTTAAAAAAGAATCAGAAGTATACATGTCCAGAGGCGAATATGGAGCAGTCGTAGGTGTTCCGCGCATTTTGGACTTACTCGATAAATTTAATTTTAAGGCGACATTCTTCATTCCGGGGCATACGATAGATACATACCCGGAAATCTGCAAAGAAATCGTTGCCAGAGGGCATGAGGTTGGACATCACGGCTATGTGCATGAAGACCCGACATTCCTTTCGTGGGAAGAGGAAGAAGCAATCATCATCAAAGGACTTGAAGCATTAAAACGCATTGGTGTTACACCTGTCGGATACAGATCCCCGGGATTTGATTTCAGTCCGAATACCATCGCGATATTAGAAAAATACGGCATCAAATATGACAGCAGTCTGATGGGAAATGATTTTTATCCATATCATCCGACACCTTGCACGGTTCATTATGACAGAGGAAACGAGTTCGGCGAGCCTGCAAAACTTGTTGAGATTCCTTGCTCCTGGTATATGGATGATTTCCCTCACTCTGAATTCATTATGACGAGGACCGGAATGAAGCCACAGAGCCAGATTTCTGAGATTTGGACCGGGACCTTTGACTATGGCGTAAAACATGTGGAAAATGGTTTACTTGCTGTTTGCATGCACCCGCAAGTGATCGGACGTCCGCATAACATCACCATGTTGGAAGCGTTTATGCAGCATGTCGTTGACTGTGGTGCTTGGGTGGCTCCGTTCAAGGACATTTATGACAGAATAGTATTTTAATAGGAAGCGGGGAGAGGAAATCGTGATTTCCTCTCCTCGAATATATAGGAGGGAAATCTTGGACAAACTGCTTTATAACGGAAACATTTATTCCATTGACTCAGAAAATCGAAAATATACAGCGCTGGGCATCGAAGATGGGAAAATAACTTTTTTAGGTAATGATCAAGAAGCGCTTCAGCTTCCGTGTGAAGAAAAAATCGATCTGAACGGCAAAACGCTGCTTCCCGGATTGATTGATTCACACTTACATATGCTGAACTATGCCTTTGTCAACACATCCTATCCAATGTTTGCCGCTGATTCTATAGATGGCATTATCGAAGAAGGGAAAAAGATCATAGCAGAGAAGAAGTTTTGCGGGGAATCGGATTGGCTTTACGGGCGCGGATGGAATGAGTTGAACTTTAAAGGAGAAAAGAGGATTTTGGATCGTTTTGATTTAGACAAAATCTCAACGACGGTTCCAATTTTGTTCATTCGCGTGTGCGGACATTTGGCTGCAGTCAACACAAAAGCATTACAGCTCATTTCGTCTCTGGAGAAAACAAAAGAATATATCCACCAGATTGATATGGAGAGGGGTATTTTAACCGAAGCCTCTGTAAAGTTATGTTATGACGTTATGACGGTTCCTTCCGTGGAGCAGCTAAAGGAAATGATTACCTTTGCGCAAAAGGAATTCAATAAAGCCGGGATCACGAGTGTTCACAGTGATAATTTTTTATCTTTACCGGGTAGACCAAGCGAACGTATTATTACAGCATACAAGCAGCTTGCAGAAGAAGAAAAGCTGACGGTTAAGGTATATGAAGAAGCATCTTTCACATCATTTGAAGATATGAAAGCCTTTATTGATCGGGGATATCGAACAGGGCAAGGATCAGATTACTATAAGATAGGACCGATCAAACTATATCAGGACGGTTCTCTTGGTGCGAAAACAGCGTTGATGAATCATCCTTATCTTGGAGAGGACAATTGTGGCATTGCGGTTCATGATGCGGCAGACTTGCAGCGCTGTGTAGATTATGCATACTCCCATGATATGCAGATTTTGATTCATGCAATCGGCGATAAAGCTGCAGATATGGTTTGCACTGCTTATGAAAACACAATAGAAAAATTCGGGAAAAAGGAAAAACGCCTTGCGATTAATCATTTACAGATCGTGAGCGACGATCTGTTCGATCGAATGAAGGCAAATGACATTTTGGCATTCATTCAGCCGATCTTTGTTGCAAGCGATAAAAAAATCATAGCGTCGCTTGTCGGCGAGGAGGTCGCACAGCGCTCCTACCTTTGGAAAACGATGCTGAAAAAAGGACTGATCTGCTGCGGAGGGTCGGACGCGCCGGTAGAAAGGTTCGATGTTTTAGAGAATATTCAAGTAGCGGTCACGCGTGACGCGCTTCATGAAAAAACCGAGGGTTGGCATCCGCAGGAAAAGCTTTCTGTACTGGAAGCGCTTCGGATGTTTACCATTTCCAATGCGTACGCAAGCTTTGATGAACAGAATAAAGGAAGCTTGGAAATCGGGAAAGCAGCGGATCTTGTTCTGCTGTCAAATGATCCGTTTACAACAGACGCACACAGTATCGCGCAGATACAGGTTCTAAAAACATATGTTGACGGAAAAGAAGTATATAGTGCTTGAATTAGATAAAGCTCAGCGAGGGATGGCATATCTGCCATCCCTTTGCAAGGGGAAATGCCGCAGCATGGATTGTTGATGATGAAATGCTGCATCTAACGTGGAGTGAGTACGCAAACAGGAGGAGATGAATGGGATTAAGTCAATCATGTGAGATAAAACTGAAAAACAAGTTTCAAAGAGGAAACCGGAATTTGATCACAGACATTCCCGGCGTTCGTGTCGGACAGGTAACTTTACAAAACGCAGAAAAAGCGGTTCATACCGGCGTAACTGTGATATTGCCGCATGGAGGAAACCTTTTTAAAGAAAAAGTTCCCGCAGGGGTGTCCATTATCAATGGATTTGGGAAAAGTGCCGGTTTGATACAAGTGCAGGAGCTTGAAACAATTGAAACGCCGATTGTGATGACAAATACTTTTGGTGTCGGGACAGCATTAAACGCGCTGACTAAGTACATGTTGGAAGAAAATGAAGATATCGGCGTCCATACAGGCACTGTGAATTGCCTTGTGACCGAATGCAATGATGGAATGTTGAACGATATCCGGGGCATGCATCTGAAAGAAGAGCATGTAAGAGAGGCTATCCAAAACGCAGACGATACCTTTGAAGAAGGCGGTGTCGGTGCGGGAACGGGTATGGTGTGTATGGGGCTGAAAGGTGGAATTGGTTCTGCCTCACGCGTCGTTCCGCTTGACGGGAATGATTATACGATTGGTGCAATTGTGCTGTCTAATTTTGGCGTTGCCGGAAACCTGAGGATAGGTGGAATGCAGCTTTCTGCCCCGGAGCAAAAAGCTGAAAAAGAGGAACGGGGATCGATTATCATTGTAATCGGAACAAACATTCCGGCTAACGGGCATCAGCTTGCCCGTATTGCCAAACGTGCTGCAGCAAGTCTCGGGAGAGTCGGATCATATCTTGGAAACGGAAGCGGTGACATTGCCATTGCTTTCTCAAACGCACATCCTATCCCGCATTACAGCGAAACGAAAATAATTTCGCTGCAGCAGCTGCATGACGGGGCCTTGGATCTGATGTTTGAAGCAACGACGGAAGTGGTTGAAGAGGCAATTATCAGCTCTTTATACCATGCAGAGACTACGACAGGTATCCGGGGAAAAAAAGTATTCAGTTTGAGAGAAGTCATGAGGTAAATATAGACAGCTTCGCGAAAAAGCCCTCCGGTGCACAAAGAGTTGTGCTGCCGGGGGGCTTTTTCATGGAGTATATTATATTGGTACGGCGCAACTGCAGGATCTATTCCTTCTCACATTTCTCTTTCAGATCTGCAATTGCTGCTTGTGCCGCTGCCAGTCTCGCGATCGGTACGCGGAACGGTGAGCAGGACACATAGTCCAAACCGATTTTATGGCAAAATTCTACCGAGGACGGGTCGCCGCCATGCTCGCCGCATACACCAGTGTGCAGCGAAGGATTCGCTTCTTTACCGAGGCGCAATGCTGTCTGCATCAGGAAACCGATCCCCTTTTGGTCCAGTTTTGCGAACGGATCATTTTCAAAAATCTTGTTTTCATAATAAGCATCAAGGAACTTGCCCGCATCGTCCCGGGAGAACCCATAGGACATCTGCGTCAGATCGTTGGTGCCGAAGCTGAAGAAGTCCGCGATCTTTGCGATTTCATCCGCCACTGTGCAGGCACGCGGCGTTTCGATCATCGTTCCCACTTTGTACTTGAGCTCTGTGCCGGAGGCGCTGATCTCTGCGTCCGCAGTCTCGACTACGATCTTTTTGACAAATGCCAGCTCTTTGGCGTCTGCCGTCAGCGGAATCATGATCTCCGGAACGATCGTCCAGTCAGGGTGCAGCTTCTGTACGTTGAGCGCCGCACGGATGACTGCGCGCGTCTGCATACGCGGGATCTCCGGATAAGTGATGGCAAGCCGCAGACCGCGGTGTCCGAGCATCGGATTAAACTCATGCAGCGAGGCGATGATCTGTTTGATCTGTGCGATTGTTTTGCCTTGCGCATCCGCCAGTCTGCGGATATCCTCCTCTTCGGTCGGCAGGAACTCATGCAGCGGCGGGTCAAGGAAGCGGATGTTGACCGGATTTCCTTCCATCGCTGCAAAGAGCGCTTCAAAGTCTCCCTGCTGATACGGGAGTATCTTATCTAAAGCAGCTTCGCGTTCTGCTGCGGTATCGGCGCAGATCATTTCGCGGAAAGCCGCGATGCGGTCTTCCTCAAAGAACATATGCTCTGTGCGGCAAAGACCGATGCCCTCCGCACCCAGCTCCCGGGCCTTTTTGGCATCTGTCGGGGTATCCGCGTTCGTCCGAACCTTTAATCTGCGGTATTTGTCCGCCCATGCCATGATCCTGCTGAATTCACCGGCAATGACAGCGTCTGCGGTCGGCAGAAGCCCTTCGTAGATCTTTCCGGTCGAACCGTCGATGGAGATTTCAGAGCCTTCGGTAAAGACCTTCCCGCCGAGCGTGAAGCGTTTATTTGCTTCGTCCATCTGTATCTCACCGCAGCCGGACACGCAGCAGGTACCCATACCTCTGGCGACAACCGCCGCATGGGAGGTCATGCCGCCGCGCACAGTCAGAATGCCTTGTGCGGCTTTCATGCCGGTGATATCCTCCGGAGATGTTTCCAGACGGACCAGCACGACCTTTTCACCTTTTTCGGCATATGCGACTGCATCCGCCGCGTCGAAAACGACCTTGCCGCAGGCCGCGCCCGGGGAGGCGCCAAGTCCTTTTCCAATCGGCACCGCAGCCTGCAGCGCTTTTTCGTCAAATTGCGGATGCAGGAGGGTGTCCAGATTCCGCGGGTCGATCATAGCGACAGCTTCCTGCTCAGTGCGCATGCCTTCGTCCACCAGATCGCAGGCAATCTTCAGCGCGGCTTTGGCGGTTCGCTTGCCGTTTCTGGTCTGCAGCATGAAAAGCTTGCGGTCCTGGATCGTAAATTCCATGTCCTGCATATCGCGGTAATGCTTTTCCAGAATATCGCAGACTTTTTGGAACTGCGCGAACACCTCCGGCATGACCTCGGCAAGGGCCGCGATCGGCTGCGGGGTACGCACGCCGGCAACGACATCTTCGCCCTGCGCGTTCAGGAGGAATTCTCCCATCAGCTTCTTTTCGCCGGTCGCCGGATCGCGGGTAAAGGCGACCCCGGTGCCGGATGCGTCGGACCAGTTGCCGAACGCCATTTCCTGTACGTTGACCGCGGTGCCCCAGGAGTACGGAATATCGTTGTCCCGGCGATAAACATTCGCGCGGGGATTATCCCAGGAACGAAAGACGGCTTTGATCGCGCCCATCAGCTGTTCCTTCGGATCCTCCGGGAAGTCCGCACCGATTTTTTCTTTGTATTCTGCCTTGAACTGTTCGGCAAGCTCTTTGAGGTCGGCAGCGGTAAGTTCGACGTCCTGCGTGACGCCGCGCGCCGCTTTCATGCGATCGATCAATTCCTCGAAATATTTCTTGCCGACTTCCATGACAACGTCTGCGTACATCTGGATGAAGCGGCGATAACAGTCGCGCGCCCATCTTTCGTTTCCGGTCTTTGCTGCGATAATCTCCACGACTTCTTCATTCAATCCGAGGTTCAGGATCGTATCCATCATGCCGGGCATGGAGGCTCTGGCGCCGGACCGTACGGAGACAAGCAGCGGATTTTGTTTATCACCGAACTTTTTGCCTGTGATCTTCTCCATTTCAAGGACTGCGGCATCGATCTGTGCCTGGATATCCGCGTTGATCTGCCGGTCGTCATCGTAATATCGCGTGCAGGCTTCGGTTGTGATGGTAAAGCCCTGCGGGACCGGAAGACCCAGCTTGGTCATTTCCGCGAGGTTTGCGCCCTTGCCGCCGAGCAGGTTACGCATGCTTGCGTCACCTTCTGAAAACAGATAGACATATTTGTGGGTCATAGTTTTTCCTCCGTTTCTGATAAAAATGTGATTGCTTCTTATTTGCCGTTTACAGACTCGATGGCCTGCTGCAGTCTGCCCGGGATCGCGCGGCATTCTTCGACCATATTGGAGGCAACGGATACGCGGATGCCAGGTCCGAGCGGGATCGCGAATACATTGAGCGCCTGCAGTGCTTTGCCGACCTCTTCCGCATTTTCGCATGGAACGGTGATGAAAAAGCCGGAATCATATGGGCAGCATTTGAGCCCGATTTTGTCCGCTTCTTCCATGAAGGCACGTCCGCGTTCCTGCAAGATCTGCATGTACTGGTTGCGCTCATCCGTGACCTTGGCTAAAAGTGCGTCATCCGCGAAGATCTTGCTGATGACTGCCATAGCAGAATGATTGCCGTTTGACCAGGAGGCGCGGCTGGCAACGGACGCGGCATCCCGAAACTCCTTGGCAAGCTCCGCAGTCGGAGCCATGCACAGCAGTGCACCGCAGCGCATGCCGTACATGGTGAAGCCCTTGGATGCACTGAAAGCAATCAGCGGCAGGATGTGGTGCGGCAGTCCGCTCAGCTTTTTGAGAAAAGCACGATATGCATGCGCTTCTCCCGCAAAGTCCAGATAGGCAATATCTACCACACAGATGATATTTTTGTTTGGAAAACTTTTGAAAATATCGATTACCTTATCCCAGTCCTCCAAGGTGAATGTATAGCCGGTCGGGTTGTGCGCAGGGGTATTGATGATAACGACCGCCTGATCTTGTACCGCGAGGATTTCACGCAGCGACTTGCGGAAGGAAGCATCATTAAAATGATAATCTTCATCAAACAGGGTGTAAGTCTTGACTTCCCGTCCGAGTTCCGCAGCGATCACGTTGTACGGTGCCCAATGCCAGTCCGCGGTGAGGATCTTGTCTCCCGGGCTGCTGTAGCAGGAGATCGCGTTGCGCAGTGCGCCGGTACCGCCCGGTGCGTAGCAGGTTTCGATAAAGAGCTCCTGCGGGACTTCATCCAAAAAAACTGCCTTGGTTACGGCTTCCTTGTATTCCGGGATACCGATGATCGGTGCATAAGCCGCGAATTCTTCCGGGCGCAGTTCATGCAGCGCTTCCATAACAGAGGAAAGAACGACCAGCTTGCCGTTGTCATCCAACAGAACGCCAAGGGTAGAGTTGATTACGTTTTCTTTGCCGATCTCGGCAATGCGTGCTTTGGCCAGCGCGCTGACGCCGAATAATTTATCCGGTTTTCCGATTGTGTTTCTTCCGTTGATACGAATCATTTACTTACCTCCTTTTTCCCAAAGAATGCGAGGCAGCGGTCTGCCATGACTTCCATGGGATCCATATAAAAATCATTTAGTTGTTTATCCGCTTTGATCACAGACAGCTCTGTGCAGGCAAGAAGCGCACATTTGCAGCCCATCGCATGCAGCTTTTCATCGATAATCTGCCAGGCTGCTTCGTCGACGGGTTTCCCTGGCTTCACGCAATCATAGATTTCGTGCATGACGAGTGACTGTCCCTCTGCATCAAGGACACAAGGAATGACGTTCTCGGCAGCTAAAGCCTTTTGATAAAGCTCAGTTCTGATTGTGCCGTCTGTCGCGAGAATACCGACCTTTTCGCCGGGACAAGCGGCAGCAGCAGCTTTGGCAGTCTCCCTGATCATGTGAATGAAAGGAATGTTTACCTGATCCGCGATCTGGTCTACGAAATAGTGCGCTGTGTTGCAGGTCACCGCGATACAGTCTGCGCCCAGCGTTTCCAGCGTCTTGGCATCAGACAGCAGTTTTTGTGCGGTTTCCCGGATACGCTGCGGATCTTTGGAGAGAATCGCAGCTGTTCGATCCGGCATGGAAGCATGACCGAGGATGATTGTATCCAGATGCTCCTGATCACAGGTTACCGGTGTTTTTTCAATGATCATTTTGTAAAAAAGTTCGGTTGCCATCGGCCCCATACCGCCGATGACGCCGAGAATCGGGGTTTCCCAGTTCAGATCTGTTTTTTTCATTATATTTTCTCCTTTAAAGTCGCCTGGAACAATTGATTTTTTGTCCAAAATACACTATACTGTTTTTGTATATTTCCAGAAAAGCATGAGGAACACACGATGGAGCAACTCGATAAAATCGATCGGAAAATCATATCAATTTTAAGTAAAAATGCGCGCATTTCCTTAAGCCATCTTTCAGAGCAGGTTTATCTGACACCGCCCGCAGTTTCATCCAGAATCGAAAAGCTGGAGAAGGCGGGAATCATCACCGGATACAAAGCCTGCATCAACTATGAAAAGATCGGACTGCCGATCACGGCCTACATTGAAGTGACCATTCCGCCGCATGTGCGGGACGAATTCTGCAAGTATGTTGAGGCAGACAAGCGTGTACTGGAATGCTATTATCTGTCCGGTGACTATTCAATGCTTCTCAAGGTCACGACACCGACAACGACGGATCTGGATGCCTTCCTCAGACTTTTGCAGAAGTTCGGCAGGACGCAGACCCACGTCGTGCTTCTCAAGATTTTCTCCAGAGATTACGATTTGGACACTATTTAGCAAGCTGTCTATACCGGATAAGCTTTGTTTTGCAAATCGGCCTTTTTCGGGTCGATTTTTGTTTGCTGTGCTTCTCGATATTGAAAGAACTCCTCTGCGACATTCGGGAAAAGTGCGTAAGTGAGGACGTCTTCCGTCTGCTGCTTATAGCGCGAGACCTTTGCTTCCAGTTCCGGCAGTTCCGGCGGAATCAAATCCGCAGGTCTGCAGGTGATCGGCGCTTCCTCTCCGAGGGCTTCCTTCTGCACTTTCGGGTTGAACGGTTTGATCGTTTTGCCGTATTCCCCTTTCAGCAAGGCCTTGGTTTCCTTTGACATGGCGGAGTAGCGGTCACCGGTCAGCACATTGAGTACAGACTGTGTGCCGACAATCTGAGAAGATGGGGTGACCAGAGGCGGCTCGCCGAGGTCTTTGCGGACCTTTGGAATCTCCTGCAGCACTTCATAATATCGATCCGCGGCGTGCTGCTCCTTGAGCTGTGATACCAGATTCGAGAGCATGCCGCCGGGAACCTGATAGAGCAGGGTTTTGATATCGACGTTCAGTACTTTCGGATCAAGCAGACCGCTGGCCAGTGCCTGCGCCTGAATCGGACGGAAATAGTCTGCGATTTTCGCGAGGAGACCTTGATCGAGATGGGTGTCAAACGGAGTCCCCTTGAAGGTTTCAGCCATCACTTCGGTCGGCGGCTGGCTCGTTCCCATGGAGAACGGGGAAATGGCAGTGTCGATGACATCTGCACCTGCTTCTGCTGCCTTAAGGTAGGTCATGGCAGCGACACCGCTCGTGCAGTGCGTATGGAGCTGAATGGGTACGCTGACGGTTTGCTTCAGCGCTGAGAGCAGTTCATACGCATCATACGGGAGCAGGAGTCCGGCCATGTCCTTGAGGCAAATCGAATCCGCGCCCATGTTCTCCATGTTCTTTGCAAGGTTGAGCCAGTAATCTTTGGTATATGCCTCACCTAAGGTGTAAGACATCGCAAGTTGTACGTGGCCGCCTTCTTTTTTTGCGGCCTTGACGGAAGTTTCCAGATTGCGCAGATCATTGAGCGCATCAAAGATCCGCAGAATATCGATGCCGTTGGCAATGGATTTTTGAACAAAATAGGCAACGACATCATCTGCATAATGCCGATAACCCAGGATGTTCTGTCCGCGCAGCAGCATCTGCAGTTTTGTCTTTTTGAAGCCGTCCCGCAAAAGACGCAGGCGCTTCCAAGGATCCTCCTTCAGAAAGCGCAGCGAGGCATCAAAGGTCGCGCCGCCCCAGCATTCGACGGAGTGATAGCCAACCTGATCCATCGTATCAAGGATGGGGAGCATCTGCTCGGTCGGCATTCTGGTAGCAATCAGAGACTGTTGTGCGTCTCGCAGCACAGTTTCTGTAATCCCAAGTTTTCTGGGTGTAGTTTGATTCATAGATTCCATAAAGTCCTCCTGATTCCTGCAATAGGGTTCTGTAAAATGTAAAAGTTGTACGCGTTCAGGATACGCCGAACATCGCGAGGAAAGTTCCTGCTGCGACTGCGGTGCCGATCACGCCGGCCACATTCGGCCCCATTGCGTGCATAAGCAGAAAATTGGTAGGATCCGCTTCCGCACCGACTTTTTGCGATACTCTCGCCGCCATCGGTACAGCCGAGACGCCGGCAGAACCGATCAGCGGATTCACCTTTCCATGTGTCAGCTTGCACATGATTTTACCGCAGACAACGCCTGCGGCGGTGCCGAATGCAAATGCGATCAGACCGAGAGCGACGATTTTGATCGTCGTCCAGTTCAAGAACGCTTCCGCACTGGTCGTTGCGCCTACCGAGGTGCCCAGCAGGATGACAACGATATACATCAGCGCGTTGGAGGCCGTTTCCTGGAGCTGACGGACCACGCCGGATTCCCGGAACAGGTTGCCGAGCATCAGCATACCGACTAAAGGCGTAGTAGCCGGGAGCAGCCCGCATACAACGATGGTAACAACGATCGGGAAGCAGATGCGTTCAGCCTTGCTGACCGGCCGCAATTGTTCCATTTTGATCTTGCGTTCTTCCTCTGTCGTCAGCAGTCTCATGATCGGCGGCTGAATGACCGGGACCAGAGACATATAAGAGTAGGCTGCAACTGCAATCGGACCCAGCAGATCTTTTTGTTTGAGCATCATGGCCAGATAGATGGAGGTTGGTCCATCGGCACCGCCGATGATGGAAATAGCCGCAGCCGCCGCTTCATTGAAGCCCAGCAGCAGCGCGCCGATAAAGGCAGCGTAAATGCCGAACTGCGCCGCTGCGCCTAAAAGGAAGCTTTTGGGATTCGCAATCAGCGGGCCAAAATCTGTCATCGCGCCGACGCCGAGGAAGATCAGCGACGGCAGGATCGTCCACTCATCCAGAAGATAGAAGTAATGCAGCAAGCCGCCTTCCTCCATAATGCTCGGACAGATGTTGACCAGGAGCATGCCGAAAGAGATCGGAACCAGCAGCAGTGGCTCATATCCACGCCCGATGGCAAGATACAGGAAGAAGAGCGCAGCCAAAATCATGATGAAATTGCCTGGCGTCATACCTAAAAAGGCTACCTGATGCAGTAAATTGCTGAAGGTCGTAAAGATGTTTTCCATTTTATTCACCTGCAGACTGTGGCTTTAGGCATGCAACGGTGTCGCCGGTTTCGATACTGTCACCTTCTGCAGCGTTGATGGAAAGCACCTGACCGTCTTCCGGAGCGACAACAGGGATCTCCATTTTCATCGCCTCTAAAATGACAAGGGTATCGCCGCGCTTCACGGTATCTCCGGCGGCAGCAACAACTTTCCAAATTTTACCGGAGGTTCCGGAAGTGACCTTAAGGGTATTCTCATCAACAGCTGCTGCGGGAGCAGCAGCGATTTTTGACTCTTTTGTCTGCGGGTGTGCGGGTGCTGCCTGTGGTCTGCCTTCCGGCTGCAGCTGTGATTTTTTTTGTACGGTGACTTCATAAGCAGTCCCGTCTACGGTAACAATATAGGTTTCCATTTGTGTTTCCTCGTTTCTGTTCTTCTATTTTGCTTCATGTCGGATACGGCGAATGTTTCTGACTACGTAATCGTCGCCGCTCGCTGCCTGTCCATGCTCTGCTTCATAAGCGGCAATGGCTGCAGTCATAACGGCGGCAAGCTTTCTGCGGTCGTCGCCGCTTGCTGCCTGCATGCCGCCTGCGGCATCGCTGGCGGCAGAGACTGCAGATGCAGCCGCAGTCGCAGCCGGCTTTGGCTTTTGCAGCCGGTCCAGGACGATCGGAATGTATCGCAGCCAGCCTATGATGAGGCTGATGACGATCAGCAGCGCGAACACGGTGCCCATACCGAGCAGCGTCGTGGAAAATGCCTTTGCTAAAATAGCGGAGATACTCATATCTTGATCCTTCTCTTTCCTTATGGCAGCATCAGCGCTTCCAGTGCGCCAATGACATATTTTCTGGTGTCTTGCGGATAAATGATTTTATCGACAGCACCCTTATCTACAGCTGCGGCTTCTGCACCGTAAAGAATGTGATAACGCTCTTTGGCCATCATGCCGACCTCGGCTCCGTCCCATGCAAAGATAAAATCCGTCCCCAATCCATGACTGTTGAGAATCGCGTGGCAGCTTCCCAGCGACTTGCCGATGATGACATTGATGCGAGGCATGCGTGCCTTTGCAAGTTTACCGACCAGTTTATTCACCGCAGTACTGAAGTGCGCCTCCGTTTCAAAATCCGTCGCGAAACCATCGATGTCCACCAGAGAAAGTACCGGGATAGAAAACCTGCTGCAAAACGCAATGAAATGGCTCAGCTTGTCGCAGCCTGCGGCACTGAGTCTGGAGGCTCCGTCGATGCGGTTGTTTCCAATCACCGCGATGGTTCTGCCGTTGAGACGAATAAAGCCGGTGACGGTTCTTTTGCCGAAGAGAGATTTTGTTTCGTAAAACAGACCATCATCTGCAATCGCGCCGGCAACTTCCCGTACGAAGCTTTCTGCGCTTTCATCAAAAAGACAAGGGCGGTTCAAATCCGCACTTTCATAAACCTGGACAATGCCTTCTGTCTGGCTGGAAGGCAGAATTTCAATCAGGCTGCGCACTTTCGCAGTAATCTCGTGCATGTTGCCGATCAGATCGATCGATTTGCTGACGATATGCTCGCTTTCGGTACTGCTCTGATCTAAGGTATCGGGTGGATTGATGAAGTAGTCGCCGCCTTCTTCATTCACAAAAACAAAATCGCCCATGGTGGCGGCGAGGGCGAGTCCGCCGCCGCAGGAACCCTTGACAATCATGTATTGCGGGATGCTGGCAGCCTCTTCTCTTTGAAAACAGTAGAGCTCTCCGAGCTTTTCCATAATCTCCATACCTTGATCCAGAACAAGACCTGTGGAATGAAAGATTCCAATCAATGGGGCTTTGCTTTTGACGGCCATACGGTAAGCGCGCAGGATCCGCTCGATATGGGCAGGACCGCAGGCGCCGCTGTGAACCTGATCGTTTTGACCGAAAGCATAGACCAACCGATTGTTGATCGTGCCATAGCCGATGATGACGTTCTCGTCTTCCCGGGCTCCGATCTGCATGAAACTGTTATCGTCAAAGAGCATTCTTAAAACTTCACTTGTGTGCATGCTGTCACTCTCCTTGCTTCATTCTTTTGGTGATATTTTAATGTAGCAAGATTGTAATTTCAAGAGGTGCGGGAAGGAAAAGAAAAATGCAAAGATTTTTTTTATTTGACTTAAAAAAGATAAAAAAACGTTCCTGAATATTTCGATTTTAAAGGGGAAACAGATCGTACGGCACGCAGAATCCGCTCAGGCGATGCATGGTTCAGCGTCGGATGATTTTAGAACATTCCATCAACGATTCCATCAACTGTGCGGCAGTCCCTTGAAAAAAATACCGAAAGAAATCAAAGAATCTACGAAGGGTCTTCCGACAGGAAGAACGCCGCGCCTTGCGTGCGCAGCAGGGTCAGGGAGACAGACAGCAGCAGGTTCAGGTGCTGCGCCGGATCGTCGAGCGGGAGCGCGAAGTCCTCTTTCATGCGCCGGATCCGGTATAGCACGGTATTGCGGTGGGTAAAGAGGGCTTCGCAGGTTTCTTTGAGGGAATTGCCGGAAATGAGATAGCGGTACAACGTTTCGCAGTACTGACTGTCTTTTTTTGCGTCGTAGGCGGCGAGTCTGTTCACCTTTTCGTCGATCAGATCGGCATGATCTTTGAGCGCGGTCAGCAGGATCAGCGGGCTGAGGGCCGCGACCGTAAAGACGACTCCGGCTTCTTCGGCAGCAGATTCCACGAGGATCTTCGCGGCTTCTTTCGCGGAACGATAGAGCTGCGGCAGATCAAAAAGCTTGTCGATCGGATTGGAGATCAGGACCTTCAGATGGAATTCCTCCGCCAGCGTCTGCAGCGCGGCGGCATCATAGCCTTCATGCAGGAACAGGAATACATCGCCGTGATACAAAAATGGGTGCGAGGCATAAAAATGATACATCAACTCATCTTTGAGCCGGTTGCTGCCCAGATACCGGTTATGATAGCCCTCCAGGTCGATCAGCGCAAAAGCCTTGGGATGAAAATCGGCCAGATAGGTCGAGGACGCCTGCAGGCGGAAATACGGTTCCGCGGAAAATCCGCCGTCCAGCAGATGTTCCAACACTTCCTCCGCGGTATCAAACAGCTTGTCCTGCCGGGTGCTTTCCATAAAGAGCTGCTTGGCGAGGACGCACTCGACCGTTTGGAATGTTCCGTCGGGTACTGTGCGGAGATGTCCGTCGACATCGACACAGACCAGATAACCCAAATGAAGACCGGAGGTGATCAAAGGCGCGAAACGGCGTGTAAAGGGACTGTCTTCCAGCTCCACGTAAACCGCATGTCCGGCAGCGACCTCCGCATTGGTACTGATCATCGCACTGGCTTCATAGGTGATCTCTCCGTGGCTGACGGCATTGCCGAAGACTTTGTCGCGAAAATCCGCCGGTGCGGCATGTGCGACGATGTGAAAGGTCTCATCTACGATCATCAGCGGACAGTCTAAGATCGCGGCGCTGTCTGCCGCCAGCCGGTTCAGATCATCCTGCCGGAAAAAATCTGATAATAATGTTTGCACTTCCATAGGACATCCTCTTTTCTTTTTGTATATATAATTGTGCTTTTTGCACAAAAGAAACCAGAAACATTATACTGCCGGAATCTTGTAAAAGCAAGCGGAATGGATTAAATTATAGGTACAAAAGGGAAAGAGATAAGAGAAAGAAAGCAAAAGCGATATTATAGAAAGACTAGAAAATCAAAAGCAAAAAGAAATACGAGGTGAAAAGATATGGAAACCAGAAAGAACGTAAATATTTGGAAATCACTTCAAAAGGTACCGGCAGGCACCATGTTTGTACCACTGATCATCGGTGCGATCATCACAACAATTTGCGAAGGCTTTTTTAACTTTGATCTATGGGGAACTTTAGGAAACCCGATGAAGGATATGTTCTCCTCCTCCGGTCAGATGCTGATCATCGGTTTGATGCTGTTCTGCACCGGCACACAGCTGAAGATGTCCGATATCAAGGACGCGATGCACAGAGGTGTGCGGCTGATCCTCGTCAGACTGGGCGCTGCTTACATCCTGTGCGCGTTGTTTTATCTGGCATTTGGATATGAAGGTTTTTTGGGAGTTTCCTTCCTGGCCTTTGTCTGCGCGGTAACCAGTGCGAACGCGGCGCTTTACATGGGCATCATTTCACCGTTCGGCGATAAAGCAGATAAAGCAAGCTTTGGTATTATGCTGATCTGTTCGATGCCGCTGCTCCCGCTTCTGTTCTTAGGATTCTACGGAGAATCGGGTTTCGGTGAAGCACAGGTAATGCAGATCATCTCCTTGATCATTCCGTTCATTTTAGGTATGATCTTAGGTAATCTGGATATGGATATCCGTAAAGTATTCGCAGGCGGCAATGCGATCATCCTGCCGTTCCTCGGCTTCGAATTCGGTTCGACCATCAATTTGATCGACGCGCTGAAAATGTTCCCGCAGGGATTGCTGCTGAGTGTGCTTTACTTCATCATCGTCATCACACCGTCCTACTTCTTTGAGAGAACGGTCCTGCATAGACCGGGTTACGCTTCGTTCGCAAGCGGTTCGCTGGCAGGCGTCGCGCTGGTCATCCCGTCGATGGCGGCGGCTTCCAATACGCTGTTTGAGCCTTATGTGGATTCGAGCGTTGCGGTTCTGGCATTCGTACTTGCCATCACGAACATCCTTTGTCCGTTCATGGTCAAATACATTCTGACCAAACATCCGGCAGACGAACAGCCGAAGCTCAAAGAGAAACATCACAATCATCCGGCGGCAGATGCGAGATAAAAAAACGGATCCGCTGCGAGGAACGGATTTTCCAAAGAAATCAAGAAAAAATTTCAGATTAGATGAAAATACGAAATGAGGTGTCATTATGAAGACTTTAGTACAAGCATCCACTTTAAACGCGCTTATGTTAGGTAATTTTGATAAAACCGTCAGTGTAAAGGATTTCCTGCATCACGCGGATACCGGCATCGGAACCTATACCGGTCTGGACGGCGAAGCGATCTTTGAGGACGGCGTGGCGTACAAGGCAACCGCGGACGGCAAAGTTGTGGAGATGAAGCCGGAGGACGGCGTGGCATTCGGCACGGTCGCGCAGTTCGACGAAAGTGTTCCGGAAGTGGAACTGAAGGATATCAAGAACATCGAAGCGCTCAAGGAGGCTTTGGAACCGCTTGTCAAGGACAACAAGAATGTGTTCTATATGATCAAAGCCGCCGGCGATTTTAAGACTATGCATGTCCGCAGCTGCTTCCCGAGCGAAAAACCGTATCCGACTTTGTCCGAAGTCGCGGAGAATCAGCGGGAATTCCATTATACGAATACCCACGGCAATGTGATCGCGGTCTACTGCCCGGCCTATGTCAACGGCATCAACCTGCCGGGCTGGCACTTCCATTACCTGAGCGGAGATAAGACGCAGGGCGGTCATATCTTGGGACTGTCCGCAGACAAACTGAACGTCAAGATCAACAAGATCGAACGTTTTGACTTGACACTCCCGCAGAACCCGGAATTCGCGGAGCGTGACCTTTGTGAAGATCTGAGCGCGAAAACCGCGGCGGTCGAAGGCGCGAAGAAGTAAGACTGCAAGAAAGCACTCGCATCGGAATCTTACGTTCCGGTGCGGGTATTTTTATTTTTTGTATATTTCTCTTGACAGAAGGAGCTCTAATGTGTTAGAGTAAAATAAATTCTAACGCGTTAGAATCAAATATCGGAACGAGATATGAGGAGGATGGGGAATGAAACAGAACGAACATCCGGCCGAGGTGCCGAAGGTTTTTGAAAGTGAATATCGGTTTTGTCGGATCCTTTGGGAGCATGAACCGATCAAGAGCGGACAGCTCGCCGCGCTGTGCAGCGAGGAACTGGGCTGGAAGCCGACGACGACCTATACCGTTATCAAGCGGCTTTCGGAACGAGGCATACTCAAGAATGAGAACGCGGTCGTAACGTCGCTGGTATCAAAGGATGCGGTGCAGGCTGCCGAAGTGGAGGAGTTGTTTGAAAAGAAATTTGACCGCTCGCTTCCGGCATTCCTCGCTGCTTTTACAAAAAATCGCCGACTGAAAGCGGAGGAGATCGAGGAAGTGCAGAAGATGATCGACGATTATCGGAACGCATACGGAGAGGAGAACGATCATGAACGGTGAGCTTGCCGCAATTTTTATGAAGCTTGTCAATATGAGCATCAGTGCCGGATGGGTCTGTCTGGCAGTGGTCCTATTGCGCCTGCTGCTGCAAAAAGCGCCGAAGTGGAGCAGATTGATGCTGTGGGCGATCGTCGGGCTGCGGCTTGTGCTCCCGTTTTCCATGGAGAGTGTGCTGAGTCTGCTGCCATCCGGAGAAACGATCGATACAAACCGCTATGTCAGCCGGCCGTATGTTCATTCCGGCATTGCACCGATCGACCGCGCCGCAAATCATGCGCTGGGGGAACGCTATTTTGAGGGCGTGACTGTACCACCGGCGGAGGCGCCGACAAATCCGATGCACATACTGGCGATCTTGTGGCTGATCGGTATGGCCGCGATGTTTGCTTACATGCTCATCAGTTATATCCGCATCCGACAGAAGATGCAGACCGCGACAAAAATACAGGAAAATGTCTACGAGAGTGAACTTGTGGAAACGCCGTTTGTGCTGGGGACCTTGCAGCCGCGTATCTATCTTCCTTATGCTGTGCGAGAAGCTGACCGCCGCTATATTCTGGCGCACGAAACCGCGCATATCCGGCATTACGATCACGTAATGAAACCGTTTGCGTTCGCGCTGCTGACTGTATATTGGTTCCAGCCGCTCATCTGGCTGGCGTTCATCCTGTTTTGCCGTGATCTGGAATTTGCCTGCGATGAGCGTGTGATCCGGACTCTGAACGTGACGGAACGCGCGAACTATTCTCAAGCGCTGCTTGCCTGCAGTCTGCCGCAAAAGAAAATCTCTGTCTGCCCGCTGGCATTCAGTGAAAATGACACGAAAAACAGGATCCGCAGCGTTCTGCAGTATCAAAAACCTGCTTTTTGGGTGGTCCTGCTGGCCCTTGTACTTTGCATCGCTGCCGCGGTCTGCTTGCTGAGCGACCCGAAAACAGACGGGAAACAAACTCGCAGCGGCGAAGTTATACTCGCGGAGGCGGATGCAGACGGTGATGGGGCGGAGGAAACGCTCAGTTATCAGAAGCTGGGGGATGAAAGCGACGGATCGGCATATCTTCTGCACATCACCAAGAGCGATGGAACAGAGCTGTGGCCGGAGGAAGAATACCTGTCTGAATCCCATGTGGGTTGGATTGCCTATTTTCTTTATCGGGACGATGAGGGCTATGCGATCTTGGATTATAGTCCGTGGACCGGTCAGGGCTTTGCATCTTATTCCTACAAGCTGTATCGCTTCGAAGGGGCAAATCGGAAGATCTCGCAAGAAGGTTCGGTCGACTTTGAGATGCCGAAAAACGCAGAAGAAACCTGGCCGCCGGAGGCTTTTGCTTTCGCGGATGAAGTGAATGCGCTGCTCGACCGGAGCACACTGCTGATCTCAACGATCGGCGGGGAACTTCGCACCGGTGAGGACGCGAGCCTCTGGAGGTGCGGACCGGAGACCGCGGACGGACCGCTGCCTGCTGACGCCGATCCGTGTCTCTATGAAACGGAGCTTACGCTTTATCCGGGGAAAACCGCAAAACTAAAACTTTACGGCACACAGGATGAAAGCACGGATACATACCATATTAGTGAAATAAAATTCTTTTGGGATAACGGGAATGTGACGCAGATGTGGACTGCCGGCGCGGTTATGCGCTATTGGGACGATGATGAAACGGCGCCGCAGGCAACCGAGTCCTGGGCGCAGGATGGCGGACTGGTGATTGGTGATTTCAACTTCGACGGCTATGCGGATATTGGTCTGCAGGTGCAGACGAGCGCATACAATGCACCATATGTTTACTGGTTCTATCACCCGGAGAATATCGGAAACGAGGCTTTTGTCTACGCGGGCTGGTACGTTTGTCCGTTGGAGATCGATGAGGACACACATACATGCACGGTATCCTATCGCGACGGACAGGCATATTACCAAGATACCTATACCCCGGACGAAAAAGGGGATCTGAAGCTGGTCAAACAAGAGCAGATGCAGCCGTAAGAAGCTGTTTATGTCTGCAGAGTACAAAAAAATGGGGCTGATAGGGCATGCTTGCATGGGAAAGGAATCCTTTATGTTTATTTATATTCCGTTTATCTGCGTCACGCTTGGCGCGGTGATCAGCTGGCGGGGTCTGCCGCCGCGGGTGCTGCGCGGATCTGACATGGTCATGAATGCGGCCTTGATGCTGCTGATGACGGTCATTGGATTGAATATCGGGCTATCGGAAACCGTCATGAAAAACCTTGGACGTATCGGTATCAAGTGCCTGCTGATCTCGCTGGCGGCGATCGCCTGCAGTGTGGCGCTGACGGCGCTGTGCGAAAGGACGGTCATGCCGCTTGAAAAGATCCGCCTGGCTTTGCTGCGGGAAAAGCAGGAAGCGGCGCGGCAAAATCGTGATGCGGGGCGCGGCGCACTGCCTCGGGCAGAAAACGCGGGGAGCAAACAGGAGGACGCGACTGGCGAATGCGGTGACACGAAAGGCGGCATAGCACATCAAGCTTCGCGTTTGCCGGAGAACGCGCAGACAGAGGAGGCGCAGAGCGGCAGCTTCTCACCGCTCTTGATTTTGATGCCGATCTTCATTCTGCTCGGCATTCTGATCGGGTGTTTTGCGCTGCCCAAAGGGGATACAGCGTGGCTGGATACGCTGCTGACGGTGTCCTTGTTCTTTCTCTACACCGGTGCAGGCATCATTTTGGGTACGAACAAAGAAGTTTTTACTTATATCAAAAAACTGGGGCTGCGGATCTTATTCCTGCCGCTTTCGATCTTTGTGGGCTGCCTGCTGGGCGGATTCCTGATGGGAGTGCTGCTCGACGTGCCGCTCAAGTGGTCGGTACTGTCAGCAAGCGGTATGGGGTATTACAGTATGAGCGGGGCGTTTCTGACCGAAGCGTATGGCATCGAGGCCGGCGTTTACGGCTTCATCGTCAATGTTTCCAGAGATGTGTTTACGGTGGCACTGCTGCCGCTTTTGGCGAAAATCAGCAAAGGCAGCCCGATTGCCTCCGGCGCGGGCGGCTGCATGGATACGATGCTGATCCCGGTCAGTAAGGCGGTGGGACCGGAGCTGGGACTGGTCGCGCTGATCAGCGGTACGATCACGACGCTGGCAGTGCCGCTTTGGCTGCCGCTCGGCGTGGCACTGTTTGGGTAAAAGGACGGTGCCAGAGACGAAAAAAGACCGGATACGGGGAGCAAGCATAACAGAAACAGGCGCAAGACTCTGCAAACTTACGAAAATGTAAGCGCAGGGTCTTTTTTGTAAGTTTTCGAGGGTTTTACGCGGGGCGGTTTTGTGGTAACATAGTCATATAGAAAAAACGTCCGCAGAGGGAGCGGGCGCGAAGCAAACAAGGTGTATAAGGAAAAGAGATTATTGAGATGAAAAAACTGATAGGCAGACTGCTTGCCATCGTCTTGATCGCAGCTTTGGCGGTTTGCGGCATCGTGACCTATAACGGATACCGCCTCTACGAGGAAGTGACCGAAGCCGTTCCGGTCAGCGAAAAGGTTGCGGAGATCGAGGAGCAGGCACATTATACAACATACGAATCGCTGCCGAAACGTTATATCGAGGCGGTGATCGCGGCAGAGGACCGGCGTTTCTTCCGACATCATGGCTTTGATATCCTCGCAACCGGACGAGCGATGTGGCATAATATCGAAGCCGGGCGCCTGATCGAAGGGGGCAGCACGATCACGCAGCAACTCGCCAAGAACATGTATTTTTCGCAGGAAAAGAAGTTCACGCGCAAGGTCGCAGAGGTCTTCGTCGCGCAGGAGCTGGAAGATCTCTGCGACAAAAAGACCCTGTTCGAGCTGTATGTCAATTCGATTTACTTCGGGTCGGGCTACTACAATATCTATGATGCCGCGCATGGCTATTATGATAAAGACCCAAGCGATTTGAACGATTACGAGTGTACCATGCTGGCGGGTGTTCCGAACGCCCCGTCCGTCTACGCGCCGACCGTCAATCCGAAGCTGGCGGAAGAACGCAGACAACAGGTCTTGACCTGCATGGTCGAAAACGGTTATATTAAAGAGGGTGAACTTTCACAAGCTCCGGACGACAGAAAGGAAAATGAAGGATGAGCATGACGCATTTTGATGAGCATGGAAACGCGCGCATGGTGGATGTAGGCGCAAAAAAGGCAACGGACCGCGCCGCGACTGCGGCGGGAAGCATCATCATGTCCGCGGAAGCTTTTGCTGCCGTGCAAAATGGAAGGATCTCGAAAGGCGATGTGCTGACGGTTGCGACAGCAGCCGGCATCATGGGCGCGAAGCAAACCGCGAACCTGATCCCGATGTGCCATCTCGTGCCCCTGACTCACGTGGCGATTACCTGGGAAATGGATGCGAAGCGCCTGCGAATCTGCTGCAGGTGTACGGCAAAGTGCAGCGGACAAACCGGCGTCGAAATGGAAGCGCTGACCGGTGTCAGCACTGCATTGCTGACGGTGTATGACATGTGCAAAGCCATTGACAAAGAAATGAAAATCGAAGCTGTTTATCTTGCCGAAAAGAGCGGGGGCAAGAGCGGTCATTTGATAAGCAAATATGAGGAAGCGACAGCACAGCCAAAGATCAGATGAGTTTTTGAGCGAAACAAGAGGAACCATGATAGACAGATATACGAAGAATGGGATATTAGAGGCGGCAGATCAGAAAAAACTCGCACAGAAAAAGATTGCCGTCATCGGCTGCGGGGGTCTTGGCGGTTATCTGATCGAAATGCTGGGAAGGCTGGGCCTCCGTCACATCAACGCCTGCGACGGGGACGTCTTCAGCGTAAGCAACCTGAACCGACAGCTTTTGGCGACCGAGAACAATCTGGGAAAGAATAAGGCGAAAGCTGCCGCAATACGGATGGAAACGGTGAACTCCGAGGTCTCTGTCAGAACTTTTGCGGAGTACCTCACGCCGGAGAACGCGGCGCGGATCTTTGACGGATGTGATCTCGTTATCGACGCGCTCGACAGCCCACAGGCAAAGTGCATGCTGGAAGAACTTTGCGAGGGTTTTCGGCTGCCTTTGGTTCACGGCGCAGTCGAAGGCTGGTTTGGACAGGTCTGTACGGTGATGCCGGGTGACTGGATTCTGCGCAGTCTGTATCAGAATACAAATCGAGGAGATCGGCAGGAAGCAGAAAAAACCGGCAACCCTTCCTTTACCCCGGCAGCCGTCGCGGCGCTGCAAGTCAGTGAAGCCTTGAAGGTATTGCTGGATAAGGAAGGCATTCTTCGGAATGAGGTGCTCTTTCTGGATCTGTACTGCGGAGAATTTCAAAAAATAAAGATGGAAAAAGAGGATATAGGAAAAGCACAGGGAAGCGCAGCGTCCCTGCCGGAAAGGAGAAAGCATGGGGCTTGCGAAATATCGGACAGCAGTCATCACCTTGAGTGACAAAGGCGCAGCCGGAGAGAGAAAGGACGAAAGCGGGCTGGCGATCTGTGAGAGGCTGCGCCAAAACGGACAATACGAAATCGTGGAGACCTTACTCTTACCTGATGATTGTGCCTTGCTCAAAACGCAGCTTGTGCGGATCTGCGATGAAAAACTGGCCGACCTGATTCTGACGACCGGTGGCACCGGATTTTCCAAGAGAGATGTCACACCGGAAGCAACTCTGGCGGTGGCGGAGCGAAACGCGCCGGGAATCGCCGAGTACTTGAGATTCCGCTCGATGCAGATTACACCGAAAGCAATGCTTTCGCGTGGGGTTTCGGTGATGCGGGGCGATACCTTGATCGTCAATCTGCCGGGAAGTACGAAGGCGGTAAAGGAAAATCTGGAATTCTTGCTGCCTGCGCTCGATCATGGGCTGAACATCATGCTGGGAAGAGCCGGAGAGTGCGGAGGAAGATAGAGGATGAAGCAACAAGACATTTCCTTTACGGACTTTCAAACAAGCAGATGGCTTAGGAACACAAAAGCGGAAGACGGATTTTGCAGCAAGCGCTGGAAGTCCGATTTTGTCGTAGAAGGATTACGCGGCCGAAAGACCGGAGACCGGATTCGGATCGGAGAAGAAAGCTTTCTCTTGACCGAAATCGGAAAGCGGTGCTATGAGGATTGTCCGCTGCGGCTGCGCTTGGGCGGGAGCTGCCCGTTGGCGTCCGGTGTGGCATTTGGAAAGAGAGAGCAATGAAAGACCAGTTCGGAAGAGAGATCGACTATATTAGAATATCCGTTACAGACCGGTGCAATCTGCGCTGCCAGTATTGCATGCCGCCGGAGGGCGTGCCGCTTGTCAGCCATGAAGAGATTCTGCGCTTTGACGAAATCGAGCGGCTTGTAAAAATTTTCTGTGCAAAAGGGATCAAACATGTTAAAATAACAGGAGGAGAACCGCTGGTGCGCCGAGACGTCAGCGTGCTGGTGCGCCGTCTGAAACAGCTTTCCGGACTGGAGACAGTTTCGCTCACAACGAACGGAACCCTGCTCACAGCACATCTGGCGGCACTGGCGGAAGCCGGTCTGGATGCTGTGAATATCAGCATGGATACCCCCTTCGCCGCGCGATACCATGCGATCACAGGCGGCAGGGTGGAAGATGTGTTTCGCGCGCTGGATGCCTGCGAGGCATATCCGCAGATCCGGGTGAAACTGAACTGCGTTTTGCTCGCGGATATTCCGCAGAAGGATATTATCGCCCTGGCGGATATCGCGAGAAGCCGGCATGTGGATGTGCGTTACATTGAGATGATGCCGATTGGGCTTGGCGGCGCGTTCGAAGGCGTGAAACAGGAAACCGTTCTGGAACTTTTGCAGAGCGTTTACGGTCCGGCAGAGCCTTGCGGTGAAAAACGCGGACAGGGACCGGCCGTTTACTGGAACTTCGCAGGGTTTTGCGGAGGAGTGGGAGTGATCAGCCCAATCAGCCATATGTTTTGCAGCCGGTGCAACCGGATCCGGTTGACTGCAGAGGGGTTTTTAAAGCCCTGCTTGCAATACGCGGACGGCGCGGATCTGCGGTTGCTGCTGCGCCGCGGCGCGGAGGATACAGAAATCGCGGCCTGCGTGGAAAAAGTGATTTACGCGAAGCCGCGCGGACATTGTTTTACGGAAGCCGCGCAGGAAAGGGAACGTGCAGACTGCCGTAAGGAAACGGCTCTAATGTCCCGCATCGGCGGCTGAACAAGCGGCATATCAAAGAGAGCTTGAGAAACGGAGTGAATATGGCAGCGAAAGAAATTGGAAAAATTGAGGCTGTCTGCGTCAGCAGAACAAAGGGAACGGCAAAGCAGAATATCGGACAGGCAATCCTGAAGGAAGATTACGGAATGCAGGGCGACGCGCATGCCGGCAGCGGACATCGTCAGGTCTCATTGCTTTCCGTCGAAAAAATAGAGGAATTTCAGAAAACAGAACCAGAGATCCGTTATGGAAGTTTCGGTGAAAATCTGGTTGTCAGCGGCATTGACCCGGCATTGCTTCCGATTGGCACACGTCTGCGCTGCGGAACTGTACTGCTGGAGATCACACAAATCGGCAAGGAGTGTCACAGTGGCTGTACGATTGCCCGCCGCACCGGGACATGCATTATGCCGGCAAACGGTGTTTTTGCCCGCGTTCTTACGGAAGGTACGATCAGGACAGGGGACTGTTTTGAAGTAGTTTCAAATAAATAATTTCACACTTCAAAGGGATTTCGAGTCTGCTGGCCTAAGGTTACGGTTTTAAACCGGCGCTACGGAGGCAGACCGATGGGTATGTGCCGAAAGGCAGATGCCTTCCGAATTTGAAAAGATTTTCCAAGGAGGAGAAAGATGAAAAAACTTTTTACTGTATTGCTGACTATGGCGATGATGCTGAGCTTTGCAGCATGCAAAGACCAGAACACGCCGCCGGATGATTCCATCATCGATGTGAATCTGGAAATTCTCATTGAGCAGGATGACAGCATGATCAACACCTACAGCCTGCTTGCCGTCAATGACGCTGCGCCGTTTGAGGACGCCGACGGCAATCCGGTAAGCGATGTGGCGCTGAACACACAAGGCGCGGACGCGCTGATCAACTGGCTGCTTTCCGAGGAAGGAAAAGAACTTGCCGCGAATTTCGGATATGATGAATACGGGCAGTATCTGTTCTATCTGCTGGATGACGGCGCTTCTTCAGACGCGGAGATCCCGCAGGCAACCGAAGAGACAAAGCTGATTCGCATGTCCACGACGACTTCTGTGAACGACTCCGGTCTGCTCGGCTATCTGATCCCGAAATTTGAGGAAGCTTACGGCTACAAAGTTGAGATTTTCTCAGCAGGGACAGGCAAAGCCATCGCGAACGCGAAATGCGGCAACGCGGATCTGATTCTTGTTCATGCGAAGGCACAGGAGGAAGACTTTATAAAAGCCGGCTTTGCCCGTACGTTAGAGGGGCAGAACGCTGAAAGATTATCCTATATGTACAACTATTTTGTCCTTTGCGGACCGCCGAATGATCCGGTCGGCGCTAAAGGGATGAGCGTTACGGATGCCTTCGCGGCGATTGCAGAGCAGGGCGCGAAATTTGTTTCCCGCGGAGACGGATCCGGCACTCACACCAAAGAGTTGTCTCTGTGGCCGCAGCAGCTTGGGATCACCGAAGATCCAACCAGCTTCGCGGACTATGACTGGTATATCTCTTCAAACGCCGGGATGGGTGCTTGCCTTCTGCAGGCATCAGAGCAGGGTGCCTATATCCTATCGGATAAGGCAACCTTCCTGACCTTTGTCGCTAACGGCGGCAAAGTGGAATCCTAAACTACGGGGCTTCGATATGAGTATTGCTCTGGAAAAGGCGCTGGATTTGATTTTTGCAGGCGATCGGACGCTGCTTCAGATCCTTGCGGTGACCCTTAGAATGAGCTTTGCCAGTTCCCTCGCGGCACTCCTTTTCGGCGTGCCGCTGGGGATTCTGCTTGGCAGCGCGAGGTTTCCGGGAAAGAAAATACTGATCGTGTTGAACCGCACCATGATGGGAATGCCGCCTGTCGTATGCGGTCTTTTGTGCTTTTTGATGTTCTGCGGGGTCGGACCACTGCGCCGTCTGAAACTTTTATATACCGTCACAGGAATGGTGATCGCGCAGATCCTTTTGATCACGCCAATTGTAGCCGGAACCATGGAACCGTTCGCGGCAGCAATCTATCCGGATTTGCGGGAAACTGCGCTGGGACTCGGACTCAAAAAAAAGAAGCTGCTGTGGCTGATGGTCCGCGAGAGCACTTATCAGATCGTTTCGACCTATCTTTTGGGCTTGAGTCGAGCGATGGCAGAGGTTGGGGCGGTGTCGATGGTTGGCGGCGCGATTGCGTTTAAAACCAATGTTATGACGACCGCAATCATGAATTACACAAACATGGGAAATTTTACCATGGCACTCGCGCTAGGCATCATTTTGCTCGCGGTGTCTTTGGCGATCAACATTACGGTTTCGGCTTTGCAGAGGGGAACAGGGCGATGAAAAAAGACAGAGGAAAAAGCATAGCGACATGCCGAATGCTAAAAAAATATGGGACAGCCTTTGTATTGGATCTGCCCCCTCTACGCTTTGAATGCGCAAAAACCTACGCAGTCATCGGTGCGAACGGCTGCGGGAAGTCCACTTTTGCGAGAATCCTCGCGGGTCTTTGTGAAAATGAAGCCGGTAAAAACAGCGCGAACGACTGGACAGGAGGATGGTCCGTCGGTTTTTTACCGCAAAGAAGTTACGCTTTTCATATGAGTGTCCTGCAGAATCTGATGCTTAATCGCGGAGCCGATAAACCGAGCAAGGAAGGAATGAAACGCGCGGAAGAGCTGCTTGCGGCTCTGAAGCTTACCGAACTGGCGCGGTCGCCTGCCAAAAAGCTTTCCGGCGGGGAAACCGCGCGAATGGTGCTGGCCAGACTGTTGATGCAGGAGTACGACTTGCTGCTTTTGGATGAACCATCGGCAGCAATGGATGTCGAGTCAACGTTGCTCGCGGAGACGCTGCTGCGGGAGTACCAGAAGCAAACGGGATGCTGCGTGATTCTGATTACGCATTCGTTGCAGCAAACACAGCGTATGGCCGACGATGTGCTGTTTTTGCATGCGGGTAAGCTGGTGGAACAAGGAAGCGCGATCCAAGTGCTGGAAGATCCACAAACCCCGCAGGCAAAGACATTCATAGAATTTTACGGAAGATGAGAAGATACCAAAACAGGAGGATTGTAAAGAAAAAATGGAACTGCTGCAGGTGGATACATTAGAAGAAACATTTCAAAAGTTGGAGTCTTACGCGCGTGGTGACGGACCACGCGGCGCGGGTCTAGCCATGGAGACGGAAACGATCCCGTTTTGGCAAGGGAGCGGAAGGGTTTTAGCTGAGAATATCCTCAGCAGGGAAGATATTCCACCCGCGCCGCGTTCGGTGATGGATGGCTACGCGGTATGCAGCGCGGATACCACAGGTGCTTCCGAAAGCCTGCCGGTTTTTCTGCGCGTCACGCAGGAGGTGGAGATGGGCAAACTGCTGTGCGGCAAAATCGGGAGCGGTGAATGCGCTGCGATTCCGACCGGAGGATTCCTGCCGGCAGGCTGTGATGCTGTGGTCATGGAAGAATACTGTGAAACTTTTGGCGCAGACCAAATCGCGGTGTATACCGCTGTATCGCCGGGGCGAAACCTCGTACAGACAGGAGACGATGTAAAAAAGGGCGAGACGGTGCTGCCGCGCGGCAAGCGTCTGCAAGCCGCCGATCTCGGTGTGCTGGCGGCCATCGGCAAAACGGAGATACCGGTTTATCGGCCTTGGCGCGTGCATATCCTTTCGACCGGCGATGAGATTGTGGATCCGCAGGAACCTTTGAGGGCGGGCAAGATGCGGGATGTGAATTCTTATACCTTATCTTGCATGGCACAAGCATATGGATTTAAAACGAGCTTCGCGCTGCTTCCGGATGATGAGGAAATACTGGAGACGCGGGTGCGGGAAGCCATGCCTGCTTGTGATTTGGTTATCGTCAGCGGCGGCAGTTCACAAGGCAAAAAAGACGCGACCGCGAAGGTGATCCGGAAGCTTGCATCCGCCGGCGTTCTGACGCACGGTATTGCCGTCAAACCGGGAAAACCGACCGTTTCTGGCTTTGACGAACCGACCCGCTGCGCCTTGCTCGGACTGCCGGGACATCCGGTCGCTGCGGCACTTTTGTTTGACCTGCTTGCCGGACGGCTTTGGAAACAGCTCAGCGGGGAAGAAAAGACCGAAAAGCCGAGATTCCTTTACGGGACGCTCAGCATGAACCTGCCGGCATCGCCGGGAAGGGAAACCTTGCAGTTGGTGCGTGTGTATGAGGAAGATACAGAAGAAACCGAATACGCAGAAAACGCAGAGAGCGCGGGCAGCGGAAAGACGCTTCGCGTGGTACCGATCCTCGGGAAATCAAGCATGATCCGTACTTTGTCCGAGGCAGACGGATACCTTGTGATGGAGCGCGATGAAGAGGGTCTGAAGCAGGGAGCAATGGTCAAAGTCCAGTTGTTTTAATGAAAGATAGGAAACGAAAAAATGAAACGTAATTTATACCTAAAAACTACGCCCACGGCAGAGAGTGTCAAGAGATACATGCAGGCTTTGCACGAGGCAGGAAGTCTCACACCGAAAACGGAGCGTGTGAACGTATACGACAGTTTGGGAAGAGTGACCGCGTCTCCTGTGTTCGCCAAATGCTGCTCGCCGCTTTTTAATGCGGCAGCAATGGACGGCATTGCCGTGATCGCCGCGCAGACCGCGAACGCGTCCGAAAGAAACCCTCTGCAGCTGAGACGCGATGTAGATTACCGGCTCGTCGATACCGGGGATCCAATCAAAGCGCCTTATGATGCGGTGATCATGGCGGAAGACCTCATCGAAATCGATGAAGAAACGGTCGAGATCACGGCTTCTGCCCCAGGCTGGCAGCATGTACGTCCTTTGGGCGAGGATATCGTCGTGGGCGAAATGCTTCTGCCGACGAATCACACGATTCGCCCTGTGGATATCGGGGTCCTGCTTGCCGGAGGAATTTTGGAGGCAGAAGTCTTCGCACGACCGAAGATCGGCATCATACCGACAGGGAGCGAGATCATTTCGCCCCACGCGACGCCGCGGGAAGGGGAGATCATTGATTCCAACACCGGGATGTTTTCCGCCATGGTGACAGAAGAAGGCGGCTTACCGACGCGGCAAGCAATCGTGGAGGATGACTATGACAGAATCAAAAACGCGATCCGCAGCACGCTGCAGGATCAGGACATGGTAATCGTCAATGCCGGATCCAGCGCGGGAACCGAGGACTATACGGTGCATGTGCTGCGCGAAATCGGAGAGGTCGTCATTCACGGCGTTTCCATGAAACCAGGCAAGCCGGTCATTTTGGCGATCGTTGACGGAAAAAGCGTGATCGGTCTGCCCGGATACCCTGTCAGCGCCTATTTGGCGTTCCAAAAATTTGTCTCTCCGGTTATCGCCGCACTTTCCGGGAGAAAGCAAAAGGAGAGCGGAGGAACGATAAAGGCCGTGCTGTCCAAACGACTGGTGTCATCCCTGAAATATGAGGAATATGTGCGCGTCCGCGTGGGAAAGGTCGGCGGACGTTTTGTCTGTGCGCCTCTGGCCAGAGGGGCAGGTGCAGCGATGAGTTTGGTGCGCGCGGACGGATTTTGTGTCATTCCGCAAAATCGGGAAGGCTATGAGGCAGGAGAGATTGTAAACGTGGAGCTGTACAAGGATCCGGAAACACTCGCGAATACATTGGTGTCTGTCGGAAGCCATGATCTGATCATCGATTTAATCGGAGACAGGATGGCGGCTTGCTATCCGGGAATGGGTCTTTCAGGGACTCATGTCGGCAGTCTGGGTGGATTGATGGCATTGAAGCGCGGAGAAACGACACTGGCGCCGACGCATCTTCTGGACGAAGAAACCGGCGAATATAATGTTGCATACCTGAAGAAACTTTTTGCCGGTGAGGAGGTCAGCTTGATCAAAGGCGTTCAGAGGATTCAAGGGATTATGATAAAAAAAGGAAATCCTTTGGGCGTCACCGGAATAGAAGATCTGCCAAGACTCAGATACATCAACCGTCAGAGGGGTGCCGGTACGCGGGTCCTGCTGGATTATAAACTGAAGCAGATAGGCATATCCCCCCAGACCATCCACGGATATGAAAAAGAAGCCGCAACCCACATGGCGGTTGCGGCGCTTGTCGCGTCCGAAGAAGCGGACGCAGGTATGGGAATCCGTGCAGCGGCAGAGGCGCTGAATCTGGATTTTATCGAAATCGGCGTGGAAGACTATGACTTCGCGATTCGTACACAGGATCTAAAGCTTCCGCAGGTCAAAGCCTTCCTGCAGATATTAAGAAGCTCGGAATTTCACGAAAAGCTGAAAGAGATCGGCGGTTACGCAGCACCGCATGCCGGGGAGATTAAACATCTTTTCCCTGACAGTAACGAAGCGCTTTTTTGAATTCCGTATATCCCCAGTAAACCGGCGTCGGGTAAATTGGGTTGCCCTCTTTCATCGCCCAACGGATGATCTGATCTTCATCTTTTTCAGGGATCGGATCAATGTACTGCGGAATGTCCATTTTTTCCTTTAACTCCTCGATCCAGGAAATGAATTTTTCGGCTTTTTCCGCATCGTCTTTTCCTGTCATACCGCAGACCTCCGCCAGACGTGCCAGTCGTTCATGAGCGGCAGAACCGAACAGGCGCATCACATGCGGCAGATTGATCGACATTGCAAGGCCGTGCGGTGTTCCGTAAAGACCGCCGAGGGTGTGACCGATGGCGTGTACATAGCCGACGCAGCCGCGGGTAAACGCGCGTCCCGCGTAGAAAGCCGCTTTTTGCATGTTCTGACGCGCTTCCAGATCGTTTCCGTCCAAATAGGCCTTATAGAGATTATGGTAAACCAGGCGAACCGCGTCTTCCGCCAGCTTGTTTTCGAGTTTCGAATTATAGGTATGGTTGGTGTAGGCTTCGACCGCGTGGCACAGCGCGTCCATGCCTGTCGTGGAGGTCACCTTCGGAGGAAGTCCAACCGTCAGCAGCGGATCCAGCACAGCGAATTTCGGCATGAGGGAAGTGTCCTGAATGGCTGCCTTGTGGCTGGTTGCGGAATCGGTGATAACCGCTGCCAGCGTTGTTTCTGATCCGGTTCCCGCAGTTGTCGGAACAGCATAGAACATCGGCAGCTTATGCAGAACCTTAAAAGTGCCCTGAAGCTGCGCAACCGTCTTGTTCGGACGAGCAAGACGCGCGCCGATGCCTTTCGCACAGTCCATCGGAGAGCCGCCGCCGAATGCGATCATGCAGTCGCAGCCGGAGGCCTTGTATAAGTCGACGCCGTTGTTGACATGGATATCGGTCGGATTCGGTTCAGCCTTATCGTAGATGGTATACGCGATGCCTTCCTCATCCATAGCTGCGAACAGACCGTTCAACGCGCCGAGCTTCATCAGGACCGCGTCGGTAACGACAAGTACTTTATGAAAACCGTCTTTTTTGATTCTGGCGGGCAGTTTTTTGATGCAGTCCGGACCCTCCAGGGTTTCCGGCATGCGCCAAGGCAAAACGGCCATCCCAACCTTAAAACAAGCTTGAAAAATTCGTGCATATATTTTTCCCATGATACGCCTTCCTTTCTTTGTTATGTATAGCGTTGCTGCATGGATACAGCAGCGCTCTGCTGTATAGTTCTCCTGTATTCGCGCTATCTTTCGCGCGCGATACGTCTAAAACGTGATCGCCGCGATCGGACAGAGTCGTGCGCAGATACGACAATCGATACAGTCTTTTTCCTTACCTTCTTTCATGCGGGCAATCGTGTGAATATCACCGTGGAATTTTGCCGGTTCCACCTCAAGACAGTCTTTAGGGCAGTTTTCCACGCAAAGACTACAGCCGGCGCAGAGCGCCGCGTCGATTTCAGGTCGTTTCCATTCGGACTTCGGAATTTTTTTGACAGAATTTCCGTTATCGTCGAGAATGCAGCCTTTCGCGCAGACCTTGCCGCAGACGCCACAGCTGATGCAACTCCCCGGATTAATATGGTGCCGTTCTTTTAGGGAACCGGAAATCGCCCCGACAGGGCAGTTTTTCGCACAGAGGGTGCAGCCGATGCATGCTTCTGAAATATAATACGCCATGACATTCCTCTCTTTCTCAGCCGCCGCCGGACGGCGACATCAGAACCAACTCGTCACCGTCCTGTAAGGCGGCGGAAAGTTTGCTTTGCTTTCCATTCACCATGAAAATACATCGTTTCAGGTCCTTTTCATTCCAACCGGTGGCGCGGGAAACAATCTCGCATGCCTCCCTGACGGAAGACACATTGGTCTCCGTTTCCTTGAATCCGGTTTTGAGACGCAGGACGCCGAACAGTTTGATGCGAACCATATCATCACCTCTTCTCGATACTGAGTTTCTTTAATGTGCGCGATGTGGGAACGCCGTTCTGATCCCAGCCACGTGCGTGATAATAGACTTTTTTCATGCGCTCCAGCGGAACTTTGGTGGTTTCGTCCCGCGGATCCTGCGGGACATCCGTCAGTCTGGACGGTAATGTGTCATCCTTTGCTGTAATACCGAAGCGGGTATTGATATATCGTTCGAGTGTATAACCACGTTTACCGGCCTTTAGGAAAGATCCGAAAGTCACCGGCATTCCGGTGACCAGATGCAGTGCCTTTGACTGGTTAAAGATGACCGGAAGGTGGAAGCAAACCACGCGCGGGAACTTGTTTAAGAGTCTGAGTACGCCGCCGATATGCGGTACTGCCGCACAGAAGAGCTTTGCATACCAGCTTTGCGGATTGCTGATCAGCGGCGGCGGGAAAAAGGCGTAGGTGGTAAACAGGCATTGCCCGCAGGAGGATACCGCCTCCATCAGATCCTGAAAGATGACAGTAAAATCCGGTTTTGCGTGCGGCGTCTGCGGATCGACGTTCAAGGCAAGGCCCTCCACGATGATCATATAGCCGCCGTTCAAATGGCAGCCGCCCCGGTTCGAAACTGCATAACCAAGACCTAGCCCGACGGAACGACGCGGTTCATAGGCAGCAAGTTCCATGCCCTTCGCGTGATTTGCAAATTCCTTGCCGCCGTATTTTTCGGAGCACCAACGGGAGCCGTTTGCAAGTTCGTTTCCGACGCCGCGGCGGTAGGCGATATCCTCCCAAAGCGCAGAGATGCCGTCGATGGAACCAAAGCTGAGACCGTTGTCCCACAGCCCTTTTTCGTTTGCTTCCATCGCGTAGCCCAAAGTGCTGGCAGCGGAAATCGTGTCCATACCCAGTTCATCCAGTTCATAGTTCCATTTGAGAATCGCCGGAAGATCGTGATTCAGGATGCCGCTTCCCAGAAGACCGAGGGTTTCCAGTTCCGGTCCCTTGACTGCTTTGCCGTCTACCTCTACGGTGCGCGCACACTTAATCGGGCAGCTCAAGCAGCCCTTGTTTACAATATTATATTCTTCGGCCAGCGTTTCGCCGCTGACCATGTCAAAGTCATCAAACTGACCGTAATTATAGTTTTTGGTGGAAAGCTGGCCACGCATCTGCATGATGGACACCAGCCCTGCAGTTCCCATACGTGGAAGCTGGTCTCCGGTAAGCGGGTGTTTGCGGAGATAGCGGAACCAGGACTTATTTAGTTTGGAAAGCTTCTCTGGGCATTTGACATTGACGGTGTGATTCCCGGAAACCGTCACTGCTTTTAGGTTTTTCCAGCCCATGACACAGCCAACGCCTCCGCGCCCGGCCAGACGTTCATTGCTGACGACCGAGGCATAGGATACCAGATTTTCACCGGCAGGACCGATGACAATTTTACCGTTCTTTACCGGCTTGCCATTACCGGTCGTTTCCTGCAGTTTCGCGTCGAGAAGCGTCTGCGCTTCGCCGGTCATCGTACCCCAGAGATCTCCGGCGTCATGGAGCGTAAAGGTTTCGTTTTGAATTTCAAGCCACATAGGGGACGGACTTTTGCCGCGGATGATCAGGGCGTCCAGACCGGCTTTTTTGAGATAGTAGCCAAAATTGCCGCCGCAGTTGGAGGAAGTCAGGATTCCCGTCAGCGGAGAGAGGGTTGAGATGTTGAAACGGCTGGAACTCGGCGCTCCGGAGCCGGTGAACGGACCGGTCGTGATGACCAGCATATTCTCTTCCGAAAGCGGCGTAACATCCGGACTTAGACAATCTCCCAGAATTTTCGCCGCCATGGTTTTGCCGCCGAGGAAAAGCCGTCGCTCTCGATCACTCCAGGGGTATTCCTGTGTCTGACCGGTACTCAGATCGATCAGCATGACCTTTCCCATGTATCCGCCGTAATTGGTCGCCATAGAGAACCTCCTTATGTATATCGCGGCAAGTGCCGCGCGCAGATCAATGATAAAAATATTTTACCACTTTTGTGGAATTGTTACTATATTTTTAAGCTAAGTATCATGTATACATATATTGCTATGCAGACACGACCGCAAAATACGGAAAAAGCTTCTAACCAGCCGATCCTTGTGCTGCAAAAAAGCAAAATAGACAGGTGTGAGAGAGGCTGCCGGCGCATATCTTGTAACAGGAAGAGGGGGAGGTGTGATATGGCAGAGTATCTTGTGAACGGTTACGCGTATCCGTCGATCAGCGAGGAAACGCTCGCGTGGTGGCTGCCGCGGCTGACGTGGCTGTCGGCGTTCAGTTACGGTTTTACGGAGGAGGGGCGTCTGGTGAATCTTGCGGACGAGAATCTGGTGACGGCGGCCAACGCTGCCGGGGTGCGGCCGATGATGGTGCTGACACCGCTGGACGCGGAGGGCAGATTTAACGACAATATCGCGGCGGCGGTTTTTGAAGATCCCGCGGCACAGACAAATCTGATCGACAATATTGAGGCGAATCTGCACGCAAAGAACATGGGCGGTGTGGACTTCGATTTTGAATACATACCGCGGGCATATGCGGCGGATTATGTCGATTTGGTCGCGCGGACACAGACGCGGCTTTCGCCGCAGGGATATTTGACGAGCGTGGCGCTGGCGCCTAAGGTGCGCGCAGATCAGCCCGGAGTTCTGTACGAGGGGCACGACTACGCGGGCATGGGGCGCGCGGCAGATTACTGCCTGCTGATGACCTATGAATGGGGCTATACGTACGGGGAGCCGATGGCGGTATCGCCGATCAACCATGTGCGGCGCGTGCTGGAATACGGTCTGACAGAGATTCCGGCAGAGAAGATCCTCATGGGTATGAGCAATTATGGTTACGACTGGGCGATGCCGTTTGTGCGGGGCGAGTCAAAGGCTGAGAAACTGACCAATTATCAGGCACAGGCGCGAGCAGAATACTACGGCGTGCCGGTCGAATGGGATGCGACCGCGCAGGCGCCGTTCTATACGTATGCGACACCGGCGGGTGTGAAGCACATTGTCTGGTTCGAGAATGAGCGAAGCTGGCAGGCGCGGTTGGAACTGGTTGCGGAGTACGGACTGGCGGGCGTCAGCATTTGGAATATCATGCACATTTTTTACGGCGGCCTATAGGAAAGCGCGGATGCGGTGCGGATGCGCCCCGCGCCGCTTGCCGGGATCCGCACATCCGGCCGGATAACTCCTTTACAAATCCACAAAATCTTAGTAAAATGATAAGATAGGCATCAGACAAGGGAGACAAAGTAACGGTGGAGAGCAGGACAGACGAATTTAAGAAGCATCTGATGAATTTAGAACGAGCGCCCAGTACCATTGAAAGCTACACCGCAGCGGTAAAAGCCTTTTTCGGGAAATATGAGGAATTGAACAAAGAAAACATGATCGACTTTAAGCAGCGGCAGATGGGACTGTATAAACCGAAAACGGCGGCTCTCCGATGCGTGGCCATGAATGTCTATTGTGATTTTGTCGGACGCGCGGACTGCAAAGTGAAAGGGATCAAGCTGCCGAAACGGACATCGGTGGAAAATGTGATCACTCTGCGGGAATACAAATATTTTCTGGAACGTCTGGCAGAAGATCGTAAATGGAAAGTCTACTACATGGTCAAATTTCTGGCGGCGACCGGATGCCGGGCATCGGAACTGACGAAGCTGGAAAAGAGCTGCCTGGAGAGCGGTGAGTTTACCTTGTGGACCAAAGGAAAGATCCGCCGGATCCTGATCCCCAAAAATCTGATCAAGGAGAGCAAAGACTATTTCGAAACGGTCGATTCGGTATACCTGTTTCCGAATAAATACGGCGGACAGATCTCGACCGGCGGCATCGGCTGTCAGATCAAAAAATACGGACGCAAATACGGGATCCGGGAAGAAGTCCTGCACCCGCATGCCTTTCGGCATCTGTTCGCGATCCTTTTCCTGAAACAGAACAAAAATATCGCGCTTCTTTCGGATATCCTCGGACACGAGAGCCTCAATACGACCGCGATCTATCTCCGCCTGAGCGCGGCGGAGCAGAAAAAGCAGATCGACCGGACGGTAAATTGGTAGGCGCATGAAGGAAAGCAAGAGAAAGACGCAGAAGAAAAAGACAGAAAACAACAAAGGAGGTATCCTGAAATGATCCAAATTCACGAAGAAAAATGTATCCGCTGCCTGCGCTGCGCGGACAAGTGCGTCTGCAGCGCCATTGAGGTGCACGACGGAAAACCGGTGATCAACCGCGCGAAAGGCTGCATCAAATGCATGCACTGCGCGATCGCCTGTCCGGAAAACGCCATTACTTACGGGGAACAGCCGGCGATTCTCAGCGAGGAGATGCCGGTTCTGGAAGATACCTTTTCGGCAGATCTGGAGAATTTCCTTTTGACGAAACGTTCCTACCGCAATTTCAAGTCGGAACCCGTGCCGATGACAGAGATCGAAAGCGCGCTGAACGTGGCGGCATGGGCACCGAGCGCGAAAAACCAGCACCCGACGAAATATTATGTCGTGAACGGCAAAGCGATCATTGATGAAATGATGGAGATCATCGTGGAGCATCTCAAAGAAACCGGAGATTGTCCGGAGATCCTGGACGGATTGGAAAGCGGCTGGAACAAGGTGTTCGGCAAAGCGCAGAGCGTGATCATCGCTTATGCCAGAAACAACGCGAGCCGCCCGGTGGAGGACACGGCCATTGCGCTGACCTATGCGGAAATGGCCCTGCAGGCGCGCGGCATCGGGACTTGCTGGTCGGGTTATCTGCAGAGATTCCTGAACAGCTGCGAAAAACTGGCGGCGATGTTCCCGCTGCCGGACAATAACGCCTTTTACGGCTGCATGCTGCTGGGTTATCCGACGGAGGAGTATTTTTACATCCCGCGGCGTCTGAAATTGGCAGATATCAAAGAGGTAAAATAAAGGGGCGTACCGGATCGGTACGGAGTACGGAGGACGAGAGATGGGAGAAAAACCGGATAAGAATTTCAGAAATTATTTGATCTTGGTGATCGTGGGGGTGACACTGTTTGCGGCACTGCAGCATCTTAATCTGGTCGCGGGAGCGCTGGGAACGATGATCGGTCTGGTCATGCCGCTGATTGCGGGCGGGATCATCGCGTTTATCTTAAACGTTCCGATGAATTTTTTTGAGAAAAAGATTGAGTGGATGAACGGACGGCATCCGTCAAAGCTTCTGCTGCGCATGAAAAGCGCGCTAAGCCTGATCGTGACCCTGATCTTAGTCATTCTGGCGATCTTCTTTGTCGGAAAGGTCATCTTTCCGAACATGGTGGAATCCATTAAGAGCATCGCGGCGATCGTCAGCGAAAATTATCCGTCGTGGATCACAACAGCGGAAAGCTATGGGATCGATATGGGCGGCGTAAAGAATTGGCTGACGGACTTTGACTGGGAAACGCTGCTGCAGCAGATCCGCGATAACAGCGGAGAGATTTTATCGACAGCCGGACAGGCGGCAAACAGCGTTTTCGGCGTCGTGGCAAATCTGGGATTCGGCTTGATTTTCGCAATCTATATTCTGCTGAACAAGCGGAAACTGGGAAGGCAGGCAAAACAGCTGGCCTATGCGTACCTTAAGAAACCGTGGGCGGATGAGGCCTGCGACATCGCGAGCCTGTCCTATAAGACATTTGCGGGCTTCCTGTCAGGACAGTGCTTGGAGGCTGTGATCCTCGGAATGATGTTCTTCATCACCCTGCTGGTCGGAGGGTTTCCGTACGCAGGCAGCATTTCGGTGATCATCGGCTGTATGTCGATCATCCCGTTTGTCGGGGCGTTTATCGGCATGGCCTTCGGCTTCCTGCTGATCGCGGTCATCAGCTTGGAAAAGGCGCTCTGGTTCTTGGTGGTATTCTTCGTCATCCAGCAGATCGAAGGGCATATCGTTTATCCGAAAGTGGTCGGAACTTCTGTGGGACTGCCTGCACTCTGGACCCTGCTGGCGGTGGTCGTGGGCGGCAAAGTGTCCGGTATCTTCGGCATTATCCTGTTCATTCCGCTGTTTTCGGTCATCTACGCGCTGGTACGCAGAAGCGTCTACAGCCGACTGAAAAAGAAGAACCTTTCGATCGAATAGGAAAGTCGGCTTCGCCGATCAAATTTTTAGCGGTAGACTTTCTTGTTATTCCGGAAATATCAGAACGATATTTCCTCTTAATAAAAAGCGCAGAAAAACTTAAAAATATTGCAAAGTTTTTGTTGCATTTTATAAAAACCTGTTGTATAATAATGATTGTTCCGCTGAGGAGCGGAACAATCACATATGCGGTCATGGCGGAATTGGCAGACGCGCACGGTTCAGGTCCGTGTGGGAGACCATGGGGGTTCGAATCCCTTTGACCGCACCAAGTAATGCGTCCATTTAGGATGCATGGTTGTGAAACCCAGTCTATGACTGGGTTTCAGCGTTTTTTGACGACGAAACATCGCGTAAATGAATATACCGCCTTAGGGATGCAAAACGGTTTTTTTGCGAATTTTGAGATTTGAACCCCCACGGAATCGGGGAAGACGAAAAGCGGAACGAAAACCGAGCGAAAAAATAAGTATTTTTGAGAAGAAGCAGATAGAAAAGGGTCAAATGAATAATTAAATGCAACAAAAGCGTGCAATTTAGATTACAAAAAATCGTGAAGAAAAAGATGCATCTGCAACTTCACAATTTTTTTGTATAATGAATATACATCCTGCCGAGAAAGGATACGAAAATGAAACATCTCACCTATGACGAAAGACTTCAAATTCAAAAGGCATTCACTCTGAAAACTTCTTTTGCTGCGATTGCGCAAGGTACGCTTCCGCATAGTGAACGGCTGCCGCACCATCAGCGGCTGCTGTAATCACTTGCCGCAGCGCCTTGGTGCGCACATCACCTGCGGCAAAAACACCGGGAAGGTTTGTGCGGGTGGACTCGTCTGCTGCAATATATCCTGCTTGATCCAGTGTCAGTTCTTTTTCAAACAGTTTGCTGGACGGCGTTCTGCCCACGCTGATAAAAACGCCGTCACAGGAAAGTACGCTTTCTTCGCCGTTCATAGTATCCTGAAGGCGGAGACCGGTTAAACGGTCGCCATAAAGAAGAGCTGAAACGGTGCGGTTTTGGCAAAACTCCACATTGGAAGCCGAGAATAAAGATTCATGGTAGATCTTCGCGGCTCTAAGCGTGTCACGACGATGAATGAGGTAAACTTTCTTTGCAATGCGGGAGAGGATCAAGGCATCCGTTACCGCGGAATTTCCTCCGCCCACCACTGCTACGACCTTGTCGCGATAAAACGCGCCATCACAAGCGGCGCAGTAGTGTACGCCCCTACCACGCAGCGCCTCCTCACCGGGAATGCCGAGCGCGCGCGGCATGGCACCGGTCGCGATAACGACAGTATAAGCATGAAAGATTCCTACATCGGTCTTTAGTGTTTTGACAAGAGAAGAAAGCTTTGCCTCGTATACTTCCGCCGTTTCTGTGACAGCACCGAAGCGTTCCGCGCTTTTTTGCATTTTCTCCCCCAAGAGAAAGCCGTCGATGCCTTCTTCCATCCCGGGATAATTGTCGATTTTCTCGGTGAGAGCCATTTGTCCGCCTGCGGAGAGTTTTTCAAGCACAAGGGTGGAAAGTCCGCTTCTCGCCGCGTACATGGCAGCGGTATAGCCGGCAGGGCCGCCGCCAAGTACAATCATATCATATATTTTTTTCATGTCACCCTCCTTATTTTTGGAAAGCCATATTTAGAAACGCCTCGATTTCTGCTTTGGAGCCGGGAGCGATAATCGAAGCCTCTGCTTTACCATTCCGAAACAGCATCAGTGTGGGGATGGTGTCAATGCCGAGGCGCTCGATGAGCTGGGGCTCTTCGTCGTAATTGACTTTTCCCGCCGTCAATCGATCTTGGTACTGTGCGGCAACCTTGTCAAAGACCGGCGCGATCCGGCGGCAATAAGGACACCACGGCGCCCAAAAATCCAAAAGAACAGGTTTGTCCGCATGTAAAACATCGTTTTCAAAATTGTTTGTTGTAACCGTAATCATTGTATCCTCCTGCTTGTTAATCTTGGTTTTCTGATAGTTAAAGTATACGTCCGCGGATATAAATTTTTTGTTAAGTCCTTGTACTTGATGTTGATTTTATGCTCTGTCTGAGAAGGTATACGGAAATTGAAAGGTTTTTTCGGCTTTAGAGCATATCGCTGCCGCGCAAGGAAGATGAACTGAGTTTTGCATATTTTCGCGGACTTGCGAGAAAGAGCTCGAGCAAGGGATGAAACTCCAAAACAAGGGACGAAAGATGCTTGTCAAACACATGGAAACAGCCATGTATAAAAACAAGATGTATGTGATGGATGCGGACTGCCTGAAAAACGGCAGTCTTTTTTGTCGTTTCGCAGGGAAAAGTATACACAAAAATGAAAAATGAATCAATTACAGGCTTTTGTGGCAAATGCGCGACCCGAACGGACGCAGACGAGGCACAGAAGAAGGCTGCCGGCACAAACGACGACATCTTCAGACTGGTTGTGAAGTCCGGTGATAACAACAAGATCACAGGACATCAGTGATTTCAGGAACAGAAATTGATGTATACGGGAACTGCAAAGTGGGTGTAAACTTTGCAGTTTCCCTGTTTACAAAGAATTTATGCCCATTGTGTTAAACTATGATATTACGAAACACAGGCGACGCTGTTTTAAGCGGGGAAAGGCGGCGTTATCGCACTCGAAGCAGCAGGCGGCAAGGGAGAACCTACGCCGCGCACGGAAGCGCAAAATTACATGCCGGCATCCAGGACGCAAACCGAATTTGCTGCGCCATTGGAAGCACAAAAGGCGCAATTTCTTCTTGCTCTTGAGCCGGTTGTGAATACGACGGAACTGCTATGGTGAGCGCAGCGTCATAAAATCGTAAACTTTCTTTCGAAAAAGTTTATTTTTGGCTCGGTACTTTTTCATTTTTTCCTGTTATGCTAAAAAACAAAGGAAAAACAAACAAGGGGGATTTTGGATATGAATATTTTGATTTTAAGCGGTCGTTTCGGTATGGGACATATCAAGGCCGCCGCCGCGATTGAGGAAAAAGTCAGGGCGCGCGGCGAGCAGGTGCATGTGCAAACCGTTGACTTGGTTTCCTATCTGTTTCCGCATACCTCAAACAGCATCTATGGCGGATTTCACTTGATGGTCTCGTACTGCGCAGAACTTTACAATATGCTTAACAAAGCCGTTGAGCGAACCGGCGCGGCCCCGCTTAAAAAAGCCTCCTGCCGCAAAATTCACCGTTTGCTCGCGGAAACAAAGGCTGATCTTATCATCTCCGTATTGCCGATCTGTACGCAGTATTTCGCCGCATATAAACAGATTAGCGGATGTCAGCTTCCGCTTTATACCTATATTACAGATATTCCATTCCACAAGGAATGGTATGCAGATGCTTGCGACCGTTATTTTGTCGGCGCGCGTTCCACGAAGGAAGCCCTGCTTTTTCAAGGAGTTCCTGCCGAAAGTATCACTGTCTGCGGTATTCCGGTTCTGTCTGCTTTTTGCGAGAGCAGTCAAAAGAAAGCTCAAATTTCGTGTGCGGACGCTGCGAAAAAACGACTCTTGCTGATGGGCGGCGGTTTTGGACTTTTCCCGCTCCACGAAAAAATACTTCTCCGCATGCAGGAACGCAGCGATTGGGAGATTACAGTCATTACAGGGAATAACCGCAGGCTGCGAAAATATCTGCAGCGACATTTTCCGCAGATACAGGCACTCGGCTTTGTTGATAATGTCTGCGACTATATGCAGCGCGCGGATCTCTTGATCACAAAGCCCGGCGGCATTTCTACCTTCGAGGCAATCGCGGCGCGCCTTCCGCTCTTTGTGATTGACCCGCTTTTAGAGCAAGAAATCGGAAACGCGCAGTTTATCGAAACAGCAGGGTTTGGTACGGTCATTTGGGGATGCGGAAGCGCGAAGAAAGCACTCAGCGACGCGAAGGCTGACGAAATTCTTGATCGCATGAGCACACTGCTTTCCAGTCCGCTCGCATTGCGGCAATGCCGGACGCGCATGCAAGGGCTGTCGCAAAGCTTTGATTCTTTTTGTCCGCTCGACTATTACAAAGAGGAGGGAAAAAACTATAATGTTGCACTGTAACGCTAACGAGAGAAAGCGCATATCCCGACGGCTTTTTTTAAGTTTTGACGATGGTCCAAGTCCGAATTACACTGACACTCTGCTTGATTTGCTCGCGGCGCATCAGATCCATGCATCCTTTTTTGTTGTCGCGAAATCTGCGGAGAAGAACCCACGCATCATGAAGAAAATGCGATGCGCCGGTCATTTGATCGGCCTGCATTCCGCCGCGCACGTCAGCGCTTATTTGATGACACCTGCTTATGCGGCGCGGGATTTCCAAAAATCACTGACGATTCTTCATGATCTCGGAATTTCTACGCGATTTTACCGCCCGCCTTGGGGACATACCACCCGGTATACCAGGGAGCTTGCGGAAAAATACCGTTTGCAGATTGTTCGCTGGGATGTAATGGCAGGGGATTGGAAGGCTTTTCGCAGTGCCGGCCGGATCGCGGCCTGCCTGCGCGCGCAGGCTGCACCGGATAAGATCATCTGCCTGCATGACGGACGCGGCCGCAGACATGCACCTGCGAGAACCATCGAGGCACTTCGCGAACTTTTGCCGCTTTGGATCGCCGAAGGGTGGCAGTTTGACACCATAGACAAGCTGTATCTGCCGCAAAGCGCTGCCTGCCGGTATGCGCAGCAGGCGCAGACCGCAGACCTTCCATGCGGTTTGTTAATCCAATCTGAGAGAAGTGAGAGGTGCGGAAGATGAAAAAGACGCGTTATGTTCTGTTCCCGCTGCTAGTCGCTCTCACTTTCTGGATCATTTTGCGTGAAAGCAGCCTCACGCAAATTTTCAACTGTCTGCGAACCTGCAGTCCTTCCGCGTTAGCCGCGGCCATCGGCTGCATGGTCGTCTTTGTGCTCTGCGAAGCGGCTAACCTGCAGCGCTGCTTGCGCCTGACCGGACGCTCGCCACAAACGTGCGCGGAAACAGTGTTTTCTGACAGCAAAAGGGCGCGCGTTCGTTTCAGCAAGCAGGCGCTTCCTTACGCGTTGACCGGGTTTTTCTTCAGCGGCATCACGCCCTTTGCCTCCGGCGGTCAGCCCATGCAGCTTTATCACATGCACAAAGACGGTATTTCGGCAGCGCGCGGCGCTGCTGCTTTAGCTATGGAACTGGCTTCCTTCCAAGCGGCGGCTGTCACCATCGCGGCCATCGGCTTACTGCGGTTTCATGCGCTTATCCTGCAAACCTCCGGTTTTGCGGGTGCCTTCCTCCTGTTTGGCTTTGCCGTTAATCTTAGTCTGCTGGTCCTGCTTCTGTGCGCGATCCTGTCCCCACGCCTCCTTGCGCGGGCAAGCGCTCTGATTGCCGGCTTGCTGCAAAAACTGCGTGCTTGCAAAGCCGCGCGTCTGCACGCAGCAACAGGCAGATGGGTAGAAGACTACCAAAACTGTGCCGCCTGTCTGCGTGATATGCCCGGAGAAGCCGTGCTGCTCTTTCTCACATCCCTGCTGCAGCTTGCCGCCCTGCATTCCATTCCTTACTGGGTTTCTTTGAGTCTCGGCATGCAGCAGGTCAGCCTTCCGCAAATGCTTTCCATACAGGCCGTTCTTTTCCTGTTCGTGTCCGTGATTCCGCTTCCGGGCGGCGCGGGTGCGGGAGAAGGTGGATTTCTGCTGCTTTTTGCCTCGATCTTTTCCGGCGGCTATTTACAAAGCGCTATGCTGCTCAGCCGTTTCGCGAGCTTTTATTTGCCGCTGCTGCTCAGCGGACTTTTTCTGTGGATTCAAAACTTGAGAAACAGCCGGTGAGAATCGTCTTTCCGGTTTAAAGCAGAGCGGGAAGATTTTTTCAAATATTTCTGATTTTTGTAACGTTTTCGCTTTTTGTGACTCTAATGAATAAAAGGAGAAGCGCATGAACGAATTTGAGAAGCTTTGTCAACAGAATCAGGAAACGGTATACCGTGCGGACGCGGCACATTTTATGGACAGGCTGTGCGAAAAAGAGCAGGTGATGCAGATCCACCGGACGCTGCATGCCCTGAAGGAATGCTCATAGTCAATAAAGAAGCAGAGACAGATTTTCAGAAGCGGCTATCGATAATGAGCCGCAGAGTATAACAAGATCAGCCCGTCCCGCAATTCCGTATAGCATGAAAAAACCAAAGCAGGCAACCACAATCAATGCTTATATTTATACAGTCCATTGACAGTGCTTGCCTGTTTTGTTTTATGACAGACAAAGATGAAATACCCGGAAGGAACTAATCTACAATCACTTTTTGCGTTCTTATCAGAAAGAACAGTTTCTATCGCGGCTTTTTGCAGAATATGCCATAAATTACCCAAGCCATTCCGATACCTACTCCAGCAAATGCGCCTATAATTGCCAGGAAAATGGCTATGAGCTGCTGAGCAGAAATATAGAAATTTGTATCATCCCAAATGAAGCCTGTAAGCACCAGCAAGATAAACAGGACATATATTCCTAATAAATATAATGGAATCAGCTTAATGTAAAGGTGTACTATATTCATGCACAACAGAAACTGAATAATGAAAGCACCAACCGCAATAGCGAAGCTAATGTATAGCAGAGTACCTTGAGATTCAATTAACGACATACGAACCACCTCCTATTTTATTATCCTGCGTTTTTTTGACATACGTGGTTACGGCATTGTCGATATTGGTGATCATAGCCGTCATCGCCTCTATGGACAGATCAAAATCGTTCTCGCACCAGTGCCTGATGAGAGCAAAGCAGCCCTGCACATGATAGCGTATGGTAAAATCCAGCTCTTTGCTTATGCAGTCCACACCCAGCATTCTTTGCCAGTAGCACCTGCAGGATTCGTGAAACTCTTCCGTCAGCAAATGAATGACAGAGTAACTGTTTTCACCTATAAATAAAAGCCGGCTGAGGCTTTGGTGCTCATATACGTATTCTGTCAGCAGCCTGTAGCATTCCGCGAGATTCAGATGATAATCCTTTTCGATAATACTGTGAATTTCCGAAATAAGATCTTCTTCCATTCTGTGATAGAGGTGATAGATATCCATATAGTGCGCGTAAAATGTGGATCTGTGAATATCCGCCTTGTCCGTCAGCTCCTTTACCGAAATGGTGTGAAGGGGTTTTTCCGTAAGAAGCATGGCAAAACATTCTCTGAGAATTCGGTCTGTACGTTTAAATCTTCTGTCTTCCGTCATTTTCAGCACCTCCTGTTAGACAACATGATAATAGATAGATGTCGGTTAGTCAACACCTACAGCGTTTATTGCACGTGGAAAATAAGCGGAAAAAACAATATAATAAAAATAGATATCGTTAACACATTTATTATTTGGAGGTACTTATATGAAGAATTCAGAACTTACGGTATGGGAAAGTACCTGTATCATTACCGGCTACGGAGTTGGCGGCGGTGTCATGAGCATGCCGTATCTTGCGGAGAAAAACGGGATTTTTCTTTCCTTTGCGATTCTTGCCGCGGCACTTGCCGCAAGCTATGTGCTTCATCTTATGATTGCCGATCTCGCGCTGAAAAGCGACAATGGCGGGCAGATTATTGCCTGCATATCAAGATTTCTGTTTCGAGGAAAACTGAAGCTACCGCTTACGATCACATTTTTTGTCCTTATGGCGCTTATCTTATGCACGAATCTGGCTGCCTATATTGCGGGAGCCAGTGAAATTATGGTGGATCTGCTTCCGATTTCACCGATAGCCGCGGATCTTATATTCTATGCGGCGGCCGCGTCTGTCGTGCTGTTTGGACTGAAAGCTGTCGGCGTAAGCGAAAAAATTGCCGTTACCGTAATCTTTATTCTCATAGGCATACTTGCGGTTTCCTCCTTTACAGCAATCCGTAATCCTCTGCCTGTTTCGGGAAGTTCTCTGAACGCCGCGCTTGCTTTCTTTGGTATGGCGATGTTTGCGCTGTCCGCGTTCTTCTCCATCCCGCAGGCGGTGGAAGGCCTCGGAAAAGACAGAAAAAAAATTAAAAAAGCTGTTTTCTTTGGCCTTTTCAATAACTTTATTCTCATAATCGTGATTTCTGTCTGCGCGCTTATGGCGTCAACGGAGATTACGGAAGTCGCGATGGTCGGATGGAGCCGCGGAATCGGCGCATGGGCGCAAATCATAGGCGGGGTGTTTACAATTCTTGCAATGCTGACAACCTACTGGTCCATCTCACTTGCCCTCGGTTCCATCGTGCAGGAGCAGTTCGGATTCAATACAAAAGTCTGCTGGCTTCTCGCGACGCTGCCTTCACTCTGTCTGGCCCTGTTCAATTTGGGAGGCTTTCTGGAATTTATGAGAATGGCCGGCGGTTTGATTGCCATCATCGTTGCGGTTATGGTGGTTCCGGCTTACAAAAATGCAAGAGCGGAAGTTGAGGGGACCATTCTTGGAAAGATTGACACTGCCGCTGTGGAGGCTCTGATCATCATCGCGTATATCCTCATGGGCGTAGGAAGCGTGGTGAGTATATCATGAAAAAAATTCTTTTCTGTGACGGGATTTTCCACTCAGGGAAAAGTGAATACGATACTTTTGCATATATGACTGTTGAAAACGGAATCATCACCGGCACCTATCACAAAAGGCCCGCAGGAAAATACACCGAAGAAATATCTCTCGGCGGTCAGCATGTCTACCCCTGCCTGATAGACGGGCATATTCACATGCTCTTTACGATTGCTGCCATGGCCATGGGATTCAATATCTGCGAAATTACCGATGAGGGCGTCGTGCCGTCTGACATCAGAGGTGTGGAGAAGAAGATCAGAAGCTATGCGGCTTCCCAAAAAAAAGACGCCGTCATAGCGGCTCACAATTATGTACTTTCTGCCATCGATGAGATCAGGCTTCCGACAAAGGACGAACTGGACGACTGGGCAGGCGGCAGACCGATTGTCGTCTACAATATCGACGGTCACTGCAGTTCCATGTCAACGGCAATGCTTGAGAAAATAGGCATAGATCCGGACGACCACGACGGCGTTCTTTCCGGTGAGGCCCACGAAAGGATTCAAGGAACCCTCACAGATGTCATTGCGTCTTCCATCACCCTGCGAAAGCTGGCTAAGGGTATCGCGGAATTTCAGAACAAAGCCGCGGCATATGGTATAAACATCGTAGGCGCCCTCGAAGGCAACGGCGACTCGAAAGAAGACAGAACCACATCACTTATTGTAAAGCTGGCAAGACATTTTGACATTGGCGTTCGCTTCTATTTCCAGTATATCGACATAAGCAAGGCCGAAAAGTTCGCAAAGTACCAGAAAAATCTCCGAATCGGAGGATGCGGAGACTGGGAAATGGATGGCGCCACAGGCTCGCACAGCGCGGCCTTTCGCGTACCCTTTCTCGATACAGGCGAAACAGCGCCCTGTTACTACACGCAGGAGCAGGTGGATCAGGCAGTGCTTGAGGCTGACAGGAAAGGCTATCAGATCGCAAGCCATGCCATAGGAGAGGCCGCCATAGAGCGCCTGATAGAAGCGCTGGACAAAACAGAATCCGGACGGCTTCACCGAATTGAGCACTGTGAATTCCATTCCGACGATTCTCTTGAGAAGCTGAAAAAGCGCAGATATGCTGTCATGATGCAGCCGGGATACGCATGGATCGACAAAAGGTATCTTCACACATATACTCGTTTTCTTCCAGAAGAAATTGTAAAACGGTTGAAATTTAAAACGCTCTATGACGCAGGAATCTGTCTGTGCGGCTCAAGCGACTCACCTGTGCAGGACTTGAACCCTTACCTTCAGATGATGGGCATGGTGGATTTCTATACTCCTGAGGAATCCGTCACCGCATTCGAGGCGTTCCGAACCTATACCTCCAATGCGGCAAAGGCAATTCTGGAAGACGACGAGTACGGAACGCTTGAAACCGGAAAGCATGCGGACTTTTTTATCGCGGACAAAAACTTTTTTGAGCTTGACGCAGACGGTGTCAGAGATTTCAGACCGTCAAAGACCTATTACGGCGGTAAACCGTATCGGGAAAAAAACGGTTCAGTACCTGAACTGATAAAAATGATGATGACAAAAGGACACAAAGTATAGACTGCGGCATTACCGATGAAAGGCATACATATTTTTCAAAAAGTTATCCCAAATCTTTGGCAAAATGCGCTTCCCGTCGTTGGAGGCAGCAGAGGGAGAAATACGCAGCTTTACGGATAATTCGCTGTCCGCTCATTCTGTACCATTGGAATCTCAAAAAAATGTCTATTGAAAGGGCTTGACATTGTAGGAAGGTGAAAGGGATAATAAAAATGTCCAAAAATCCTTGTGGTTAAATAATAGAACAACTGGGTAACGGAAATATTGCGCACAGTGAGTATAGGAGGACAAGTTTATGTTATTGATAGAAGATATTTTGCTGATTGGCTTTTTTCCTCTGATAATTGGCATATCCATCGCGCTTCTTCTAAGGAAACGGACTTTTGGAATCATGTTTTGGAGTTTCTTTTATATTTACATCATCATGGTGCTTGGCTTAACATTGTTTCCGCTGCCGTATCAAGAAGTAGAAAGCATGTATCCGGCACCTAATAACTTGATTCCGTTTCAAAGTATTGGTTCTATGCTTCAGCGGGGCATATCCTATACTGCGCTTGTGCAAATTGGAGGAAATGTGATGATTGCAATACCATATGGATTGCTTCTTTACATCCTAAGCTGCAAGAAGGGAATACAGAGACTTTTGGCGGCACTTGGGTTTCCTTTAACCATAGAGCTTCTTCAGCTACTTGTTGGAAAAATCATTGGTTTGAACTATCGTTCCTTTGATATTGATGATATCCTGCTGAATACCATAGGAGTATACGTAGGAATTCTTTGTGGCTATATGATCTTGAAACCATGGAAAGAAAGAATTCTTGCAGGGTTATTTACCAAAAAACCACAAAGCAAAAGCTCGGAAGAAAGAGATCATTTCGCAAGCGAAACGTAAGAAAAAGCTTCAAAACATTGAAATACTCCCTGTGAAGCAGGAAATGAAAGTGCGACAGTTATCCCATAAAATGATCATTCGTCCCCGCAGGATCTTTTTCGCATGAAAAAAATTGCTTTTCACTGCGGCGCATGGTATGATGATATACGCGGAGAGAAAGCGCTGCGCAGGTTTTTAAGGCTCGTTTGAGCCTTAAAAAAATAGAAATTAGTTAGCATATGCTAACTAATGTAATCTATCTCCATGACGAAAGTTTCACATCGCAGTACATTTTTCAGAAAGGATCACGAAATATGAACAAACAGAAAAAAGCAAAACAGTCGCCGGTGCTGGGCAGGCTGCTGGAATACGGCGGCGGATATCAGAAGCTGTCCCTGCTGGGCTGCGGGCTGTCCGGCGTTTCGGCGGCGATCGGGATATTCCCGTATGTCTTTGTCTGGTACGCCGCCAGGGGTATTCTCACTCCGGAGGGTGGTGTCCCGGAAGGGCTTGCACGCTATGGCTGGTACGCCCTGATCGCGGCAATTCTGAGTGCCGGAAGCTACTTTGCCGGGCTCATGTGTACGCACCTTGCGGCTTTTCGTGTAGCAACGAATATGCGAAAAATGGCGGTTGCCCACTTGGTGGAGCTGCCTTTGGGGTATTTTAACGCCAATCTCACAGGGAGGCTGCGTAAGCAGATCGACGATAACGCTGCGATGACTGAGACGCTGCTGGCACACACCATTCCCGACGCGGTGGGAGGAATCGTAACACCGGTGCTGGCGGTGGGGCTGCTCTTTGTCTTTGACTGGCGCATGGGGCTGGCTTGCTTGATTCCTATGGTCATCGGTTTGCTGCTTTTGATGAGCATGATGACAGGCACCAGTATGAAATTCTTTGAGGAATACCAGAGGGCAGGAGAACGCATTTCCGCTGAAGCCACAGAGTATGTCCGAGGGATTCCGGTGGTGAAGGTATTTCAACAGACGGTGTTCTCCTTCAAGAACTTTCATGACGCAATCCTCAGCTACCGCGACCTTGCCAGCAGCTATTCCATGACATGCCGCATGCCCTACACCTTGTTTACGGTGGTTATGAATTCCATGTTTCTGCTTCTGATGCCACTGGGGATGCTTCTCATCGGCGGTGCGGCAAATGGGTGGGCAGTGCTGGCCGACCTGGTATTTTACATTTTCTTCGCACCGCAGCTCGCCTTCATGATGGAGCGGTTGATGTATGCGGTCAACGCAAAGATGGAGGCCGCCGAAGCGGTGAAGAAGTTAGAGGCGATCCTGAAGGAATCGCCGCTTCCCGAGCCGGTACCAGCCGGCAGAAAAAGCCCTGCAGACAGCAGTATTTCCTTTGACAATGTCACCTTTACCTATGACGGTGCTGCCAGACCGGCGCTTATGAACGTTCACTTTCATCTGCCACAAGGCGCTGCTTACGCACTGGTTGGCCCGTCGGGCGGCGGCAAGTCCACCATCGCAAGGCTGATTCCGCGCTTCTTTGACGTGCAGGAAGGCGCCGTATTGGTGGGTGGACAGGATGTGCGAAGCATCCCTGCCGCTGAGCTGATGGAACAGATTTCCTTTGTTTTTCAGGAAGTCCACCTGTTCAAAAAAAGCATCCGCGACAACATCCGTGCCGCCAGACCGAATGCCACGGAGGAGGAGATCCTGCGCGCGGCGCAGCTGGCGCAGTGCGGCGACATTCTTGAAAAGATTCCGGGCGGGCTTGATGCTGTGATCGGTGCAAAGGGCGTCTATCTTTCTGGCGGCGAGATGCAGCGCATCGCGCTGGCGCGTGCGATCCTGAAAGACGCGCCTATCGTGGTACTGGATGAAGCTAGCTCTTTTGCCGACCCCGAGAACGAGGTGAAGATACAGAAAGCTTTCGAGGTACTGATGAAGGGAAAGACTGTTTTGATGATTGCCCACCGTCTGTCCACAGTACGCAGGATGGATCGGATTCTGGTTATCAAAAAAGGTGTCGTCGTCGAGGAAGGGAAACACGACGAGCTGATTGAAAAGGGCGGCGTCTATGCCTCCATGTGGGAGGAATACCAGAGCGCCGCGCAGTGGAAAGTAGGAGGTGAAGCATGATCAAACGTATCAGTAAAAAATATGCTATGACGAAGAAAGGCGCAAAAGACTATGTGGCTGCAGTGTTCTGGTCTGTATTGGTAAACATCAGCAAAATGCTGCCCGTGGGCGTGCTTGCCGCGGCACTCTCCGGCATCACGCAAGCGCTGACAGACGGCACAGATCCAAGGACGGGACTTACACGCTTTATCATGACAGGCATCCTTGCACTTCTTGCGCTTTTTGTGACCTTTCTGATCCAGTACAGAGCCTTATACGACGCGACCTATCGAGAGAGTGCCAACCGACGCATCCGGATAGCCGAGGTATTGCGCCGGCTTCCGCTTTCTTTCTTCGGAAAACGGGATCTGACCGACCTTACCACCACCATCATGGCAGATACGGAGACACTGGAAAAGGCGTTTTCCCACTTTTATCCCGCCATGTACGGCGCGCTGATCTCCACGACCATGGTTGCCGCCGGTATGCTGATCTATGACTGGCGGATGGCGCTCGCGCTCTTGTGGGTGGTGCCGGTCTCTCTCCTTGCGATCTATCTCTGCCGGCGATTGGAAAAGCGGCATATAAAAAAAGGTCTCACTACCCGCCGCGCGGCAACCGATGCCATGCAGGAGGTGCTGGAGTGTGCCCCGGAGATTAAGGCGTGCAACCGAAAAGAAATGTATCTTGCCGAACTGAACCACAAGTTGGATGAGGCGGAACGAGACAACATCCGCGGCGAACTGTTCACAGGTTCTGTGATTACGGCGGCACAGTCCTTCTTAAAACTAGGCATTGCCACAACCGTCCTCACAGGCGTGATTCTGATGAGCAGCGGCAGTTTGACGATGATCCCGTTCCTGCTCTTTCTCATCGCCGCTACACGGATTTATGATCCTATCGGCTCCATGTTTGCCAACATGGCTGCGGTATTCGCCTGCGAGGTACGCATCGAGCGCATGAAGGAGATTGAGAATGAAAAACGCATGACCGGCCTCACCAAGTACCGTCCCGACGGTTATGACATCAGCTTTGAGCATGTGACCTTTGCCTACAGAGAAAACGAGGATGTGCTCAAAGATGTTTCCTTTACGGCAAAGCAGGGGCAGGTGACGGCGTTGGTCGGGCCATCCGGCGGAGGAAAGTCCACAGCCGCCAGGTTGGCGGCTCGATTTTGGGATCCATCCGAGGGCACGGTGCGGTTGGGCGGCGTGGACGTTTCCACAGTGGACGCAGAGGCACTGCTTGAAAAGTATGCCATCGTATTTCAGGATGTGGTACTCTTTGCCGATACCGTGATGGAAAATATCCGCATCGGCAGACGGGGAGCCACCGATGCGGAGGTTCTTGCTGCAGCGAAGGCGGCGCAGTGCGACGCTTTCATCTCGGGACTTCCGGACGGCTATCATACACTGATCGGAGAAAACGGATCACGACTCTCCGGCGGCGAACGGCAGCGCATCTCCATTGCCCGCGCCATTTTGAAGGACGCGCCGGTGATTCTGCTGGATGAAGCAACCGCCTCGCTGGATGTGGAAAACGAGACAGCGGTGCAGGCGGCGTTGTCCGGACTCATTCAGGATAAGACGGTGCTCATCATCGCCCACCGCATGCGCACTGTCATGCATGCGGACCAGATTGTTCTGCTTTCCGGCGGGCGTGTGACAGAGATAGGAAGACCTGCTGATCTGCTGGAAAAGAACGGCCTGTTCCGTCACATGGCGCAGCTGCAAAGTGAGAGCATGGAGTGGATGGCGTAGCAAAACAACACCGGAAATGGTATGCCGCATGCTATTTTAGAAAAAAATCAGAGAATATGGAGGAGTTTATGAAAGAAATAAAGAAATGGTCTGTCAAAGATGTCATTACGACGGTACTGCTTTCGGCGGTGCTGATTGTGATACAGCTTCTTGTGAATATGGTTTGTATGGTCAACGATTTTGTAAGCATGGTACTGTCCGTAGGGATTGCCGCTTTTCTCTGCGCACCGGTCTACATGCTCATGGTCAGCCGGATCGGAAAGCGGTTTGTGACATTGACCTATATGACGCTTCTCGGCGCAATTTTTTTCCTGATGGGCAACTGGTTTTTGCTTCCCTATTTTATCGTCGTGGGCTTTCTCTGTGAGGCGATTCTGTGGAAACAGGGCTCCTGCGACAATTCCAATCGCATGACGGCCTCCTGGACGGCGGCAAGCTTTTTGTACAACGGGATCAATCTGCTGCCCATCTGGTTCTTTTGGGATACCTACTATGATTTCGCGATTTCAAGCGGCATGGAACAGAGCTACATCGAGTCCTATGTGCGTTACTACACCACATACAGCTGGATTGCCTTTATTCTGCTGTTTACGACGCTGATGGGCTTTTTGGGCTGCATGCTCGGCAGGCATCTGATCCACAGACATTTTAAGAAAGCAGGTGTTCTATGAGAGCGGATGCGTCCTTTGCGGTACCGGTCAAACTGTGGGCACTGCTGTGCGTGTTTGTCGGAGTGAATCTGGGTAATGACGTGCTTCTGAGCTGTATTATGACCGGCTGGGCGTTTCTTTATCTTCTCTTGCAGCAGCACTTTCGCCTTGCCGCATCGTATGGATGCTTTTACCTGGTGCTGGCACTGCTGCTGTATGGCATCCGCTTTCATGGACTGCACATGCCAATCTTCTCAGAATTCTATGTTTTGATGTTTTGGAAGCTGTCGCCGATATTTCTGCTGTCATGGGATCTGATTACGACCCCGCCGGGAATGCTCTCTGCTTTTTTTACCCGTGTCCACATGCCCACATCTGTCATTCTCGGGCTGCTTGTCCTTTTTCGCTTCTTTCCGACCATGCGGGCGGAGCTGAGGAGCGTGGGCAGGGCGATGAAAAACAGAGGGCTGACTAGGACAGGGCAGCTGCTGGCGCATCCCATACGAAGCATGGAATATGTTATGACACCGTTTCTCCTCAGAACATTGCAGCTTGCGGATCAGCTGTCTGTTTCTGCCGTTGCAAGAGGAGCGGAGCACCCGGGCGCGCGCGGCAGCTATTATGAGAAAAAGATCAAGCTGCGGGAATACATCGTGGCTGCCGCATGGACACTGGCCACGGCAGCCTATTTGATTCTGGAAAGGGGCATGATATGATTGAGTTTTTGAACACCTCTTTTCGATATGAGCATTCAGGCAGAGGCGTCTCCGACATCTCCTTTTTGGTAAAGAGCGGCGAGTGTGTCGTGCTGACAGGGATCTCCGGCTGCGGAAAGACCACTGTAACAAGGCTCGTCAATGGACTTGCACCGTCTTATTATCCCGGTGTTTTCAGCGGAAGCGTGAGGATTGACGGCAAAGAGATATCCGGCCTTTCCACATGGGAGATCGGGAGATTGGCGGGAAGCGTTTTTCAGGATCCGAAAAGTCAGTTCTTTTCCTCCGAGCTTGCGGGCGAAGTCGCTTTTGCCTGCGAGAACTACGGATTATCCAGTCAGGAGATTCGGAGGCGGACAGACGACGCCATAGAAGAAATGACACTTTCCTATTTGAGAGACAGACCGCTCGATGCCATTTCAAGCGGAGAAAAACAGCGGACGGCGATTGCTTCTGTATATGCTATGAAACCAAAAGTTCTTGTGTGCGACGAGCCGACTGCCAACCTCGATGCTGCAGGAACAAGACAGCTCGCGCGAACGCTGAACGAATTAAAGGCACAGGGATATACCCTGCTCATCGCGGAGCACCGGATCGGCTGGCTCATGGAGATCGCGGACCGGTTTTTGTATCTGCGGGACGGAAAAATAGAGCGCGCATATGCCCCAAAGGACTTACTTCTTCTGCCGGAGGCGGATATGCTTCGCATGGGTCTGCGCGCGCCGCATAGGAGAAAGCAAGTTTCTCTTCCTTCCGTGCCGGACGAAAGTCCGTCTGTTTTAAAGGCAGCAGGGATCTCAAAAAAAATACGCAAAGAAACTATTTTGGATGAAGTTTCGCTATCCTTTCCCAAAGGCAAAATAACCGCGATAACGGGACAAAACGGCGCGGGAAAAACCACGCTTGCGCAGATTCTCTGCGGGCTGGTAAAGCAGACAAGGGGACAAATCCTGCTAGAGGGTAAAAACACAAGACCGGCAGGCCGCCTGAGAGAAATCTATTACTGCGGGAATGATACGGGAACGCAGTTTTTTACAGCGAGCGCATGGGAGGAACTGCTGCTGCAGAGCGGCTTTACAGAAAACAGAAAAGAGCGCGCCGCGCATCTACTGAAGGAGTTCGGGCTTTATGCGTATAGGGATACACACCCATCTGCCATGTCCGGCGGTCAAAAGCAGCGGCTGGCCATAGCCTGCGCTATCTTTTCGGAGCGCGGGATTCTGATCCTTGACGAACCAACCAGTGGTCTTGATGGAAAGAACATGCGGCTGATTGCGGAGAAATTGAAAAAGGCAGCAAGAAGCGGCAGAACCGTTTTGGTAATCACGCATGATGCCGAATTCATCGACGCCTGCTGTGATCATGTTGTAAAAATCAAGGGAAAATCCGAACGAGAAGGCAGACAGATACACAGACTGCGGCAGCTTAGCCCATAAATTGACGATTCGTCCCAGGCAGAGGCTCCAGCTCTACCGTAAAGTGGCGCAGGATCGGTGCCTCTTTGATAATTCTGAATCCCGGGTATTCCTCGGCATGGTCACGAACATATATGATGGTTTCCGCAACAAATTCGATTTGTGACTGAGTCATGACACGCCGCGGCATACATAACCGACACCATTCATTACTCGCTCTTTGCTGCTTGTGGGTGTCCGGATCTCGATCAAGACAAAGCGATCCGATATCACAACCGCGAATGCCCCCTTCAAGGAATAATGCGACGGCCACAGCCTGTGCAGGAAACTGATCCCATGCAAGATGCGGCATCATAACGCCGCAGTCAATATAAATACCATGACCGCCAACGGGATATTGGATCGGGATTCCTGCATCATGCAGCAGTTCACCCAAATACTGTACTTGCCCGACACGATAGCGCAGCCATGCCTCTTCAATTCCCTCATAAAGACCAACAGCCAAGGCTGCAATGTCACGTCCGGAAAGTCCCCCATAGCTTAGGAATCCTTCCAGCGGAATTGTTTTTAACCTGACTTTGTTCATCAAGGATTCATCCTCTCGAATTCCTATCAGGCCTCCCATGTTAACAACCGCGTCTTTTTTTGCAGACATTGTAAATGCGTCAGCGCAGGCAAATACCTCCTGTATGATCTCCTGGATAGATTTATTCTCATATCCTGCCTCACGCGCTTTGATGAAATAGGCATTCTCCGCGAAACGCGCGGCGTCGATCACAAACGGAATGCCGTATTTTTTGGCGATTTCTCCGGTTTCTCGCAGATTGGCAGCTGAAACAGGCTGCCCGCCGGCAGAATTGTTTGTAATGGTCATCAGAATCATTTTGACCTTATCCGCGCCCTTTTCGATAATCGTCTGCTCCAGTTTTGTCACATCCATGTTTCCTTTAAACGGGGCATCAAGAAAAATGTCCGCAGCCTCCGAACAGGCACAATTGATGGGACGTGCGCCGGTCATAACCACGTGACCATGTGTTGTATCAAAAAAAGTATTCGCAATCGCAAAGTCTCCGGGGCCCATCAGACAGCCGAACAGCACCTTTTCGGCCGCGCGCCCTTGATGAACAGGCTGCGCATACCGATAGCCAAAAATATCCTGTACCGCCGCGCAGACTTCCTTATAGCCTCTGGCTCCGCCATAGGATTCATCCGCAGTCATCATAGCAGCCCATTGCCTGTCACTCATGGCGCCGGTACCTGAGTCGGTCAGCATATCCATAGAAACATATTCGGAAGGAATGCCGAACATATTGTAGTGTGCCTCCTTGATGACTTCCAGCCGTTCCTCACGTGTGGTTTGTTTGAGCATTTCTACCATTTTAATCTTAAACGGTTCCATTACGTACTTCATTGGCATTGATGATTCCTCCTTTTCAGAATGATGGATGAATGATCCGGCTGATTCTGCCGTTTCTCCTGCTTTGTGATTATCGTATCATCCCAAAAAGAACGTGTCAATTTGCTTTTTGATGCAGTCCATGCCGGCATGGCAGAGAGAAGCATCCGCAGTCTCTCACAGAAAGCGCTTCTTTGTTTTTGTGTTACAAAAGAGATGATATAAATTTGTCCACGCGCCCATTCCCACATAGAGGCGCATCTGTTATTCTTTTTTTGAAAGAAACTTGTATTTTCGAAGCGCGTATCGCGCATAAAACTCAGGAGGCGTAAAATGAAGATAAAACTGCTGATTCCGGCGACAGGAATCCCGGAAACGGTATTTCAGGAAATTCATGTTTTTTTAAACAACTATGCAGAGAACGATTGTCAAATCGTGTTTGAATCCCTGCGTTACGGATTTCCATCTGTTGAAAACGAACTCTCCGGGATGGTAAACGGCGCGCAGGCGGCAATGCAGGTACAGCATCAGCCCGCAGACATACAAGGGCTGCTGATCGACTGCTTTGATGACCCTGCGCTGTATCCATGCCGCGAAATGCTTCCGATACCTGTTGTAGGATCCTATCATGCTGCAATTTGTACGGCCCTGCAGTGCGGAGAGCGCATTGGCATCATTACGACAGATGAAGCGGGCATCCTCAATGAGGAAAAGAAAGCGAGAGAAAACGGATGTGCGGAGCGCGTTGTTTCTATCCGTGCGTTGGATGTTTCTGTAGCGGAAATCATTTCGAACCGGCAAAAGGTTTTGAAGGCCTTAACAGCGCTTTGCGTCCGCATGGTCAGAGAAGACAGAGTCAGCTGCATCTGTCTGGGCTGCACCGCCATGTTTTCGATTTATGAGGATCTGCGTCGGAATTTGGCGGAAGCAGAGATTTCGGTTTCTGTCATCGAACCGACCGTAAACGCGATGCTGACCCTGCAAAATATGATAAAAATGAACTTGACTACCCATGTTCCGGGGAAAATCAGCTTTGAAGGACTGACGTGGATACAAGAATAGCTTTTTTAAGCACTCAACTTACAGAATACAGTCTGTAGTAACCGCTCAGGCGCTGCATGAAGTGCAGATCTGCGGGATTGCCGAGCCGGACTTGCAGTAGGTTATGAACCTTATTCAGCCGGTATTTCACGGTATTGCGGTGCAGATACATCGCTTGGGCGGTTTCTGTGATGCGACAGTCCGCGTCAAGATAGTAGAACGTCAGTGTCCGGAGAAGACTTTCCGCGTCGGGCAGCTTTTTCAGCGTTTCGATGGCAGCGTCAAATATTTGCTTTTGTGGATCCTCCGCGGCAAAAAGCTGCGCGCAGTCGGAGACGAAGAGCAAATCCGCGTAGCTCAGACAGGGCTTTTTAGGGAAAACCTGTTCTGCTTGTATGTGGAACCGTTCGTACAGACGAAGCATTGCTTTCATCTGATGATACTGCGCGGGCAGCCATGCGGCAGAGCCGGCTGCGGCTCTGACGAGTTCGCGGAAGTCAGAGAGAAAAGACGCATGGGCGGACGTGTCGGCATCAAACTGCAGGAAGATTACAAAATAGTCATCATACGCGTTGAGCAGGGCAGGATAACGGTTCTGCTGGATAAAATCACTGAGAATTCGGCGAAGCTTCAAACGCTCACTGATCACAGTGCTGATTTCACTGCCGCAAGAAGCCGGATGCACACACAAGAGCGTATTGAATTTGGTAATTTCAACATGATATTTTTGTGCAAGCGCTGAAATCTGCTCTTGATCGCCATGCATGACAGCATCGACGAGACAGCTGTCTGCCATTTCATTTTCATCCAGTGCCCATAATTCTGCCATAAGCTGGATCAGATCTGCGATCTGCCGGGCGTCCTGCAGCGAAAACCGACTGCTCTCATCCATCAAGTAAAGAAAAGAGTGCCGGAATTTGTAGGATAAAAAGCGAACGCGAAAAAGCAGAACAACATGTCCGAGATATTCGGAAACGACCATCTCGTCTTCCTCATCACCCCCGGAAGAACCGGCATGAAACAAATCCATGATATCGGACAGGGAAATCCGGTTGGAAACCGGCCAGGAAGACTGCAGCGTATTTAAATGCGATGCGTCAGAAATCAGGATCGTTGTTCTGGTAGTATCGCTCGCGATCTTCAAAAGGTTTGCGAGCGTTCGCCGACTTTCCGGAAGTCCCGACAACGATACAGCAAGACTGTTGTAAAAATTAAGCGCCGAAGCTCGATCCTTAAACAGCAGATCTGAGACGTCACGGATGGCTTCGCTGTAGCGGAAGTCTACCTTTCCGGGCGGCATGAGGATCAGCGGGAATCCGAGCTCGTCCGCGACGGCAAGCACCTGCGGATCAAGCTTTTTCATAACGATCCCGACATAGTAAATAATCAGCCCGACATCTCCGATTCCGGACAGGTGCCGGATCAGGCGGCATTGCGCGGGAACATCGTCGGCGATGCCGGCAAAGGATGTCAGACAGATTTCAAAGTTATTGATGGTATCTTCCATAGTGGCAATCTGTCTGTCGCTGGTGATTTCCAAAACCGAAATATTATTGACAATGCGGGAGAGCCCTTTTTCGCCTGCCGCAACGACTCCTTCACGCAGAGCCGGAAGCTTTAAACAATCGGATACGGTAATACTCATGGGATGCACCCCCTCTCTGTTTCACTATAGCATAAAATTCGACCTGATACACAAGAAAATTGGGGATTTTCTTCGTTTTTCCCGCATAGAACACATATTTTTGTCCGGCTGCACAAAAGGTATGTCTGAAAATAGGCGCATGGGATAATGTTTTTTTGAAAGAACTTTTATATACTGGAACAAAGAGAAACTATACAGACATCACAGTTAGGAGGTAGAATCATGGCAAAATTTAAAGATCTTGAAGTCGAAAATATCACACTGGAAGCCGTTCCGCCGGAAGAAAAAAAGAGCTGGCTGACAATCGCTTTTATCTGGGCAGGGCAGGTGGTATGCGTACCGGCACTGCTGTGCGGCGCGCTGATTGCATCCGGACTTACATTCAAAGAGTCTTTTCTTGCAATGGTCATCGGCTACGGCATCAGCGTTGTACTGATGATGCTGATTGCGACGCAGGCAGCATACACCGGCAGACCTTCCGTCATTGCGGTCACACGCGCGCTGGGAACCAGAGGTTCGCAGCTCTCGGTTTCGCTGGTACTGGCGATTTCCATGGTCGGATGGTTCGCATACAATAATATCGTATGCGCGGAATCTTTTGTATCGCTGCTCAAAACAGCAAATGTTGATTTTCCTGTTTCGGCAGCTTGCATCATTTTGGGCGCGCTGATGCTTCTGACCGCATTCTTCGGAATCGGTCTGACAAAATTCCTCAACATTGTAGGTGTTCCGCTGCTGCTGCTTTTTATGATCTACGCCATCGTCGTCGCCCTAAAAGGAAACGGTGTGGAAACACTGATGAACTATGTACCGGAAGAGCCGATTTCCATGACTACGGGTATCACCATTTCTGTTGGCGGATTTATTGCGGGCGCCGCAACCTGCGGCGACTATAACCGCTACAGTAAAGATGCCGTGAGTGCGGTTCTGTCCAGCCTTTTCGGGATTATCCCGCTGGGCGTCGGCGCACTGCTGTGCGGCGCGGTGCTTGCAATCACGACCGGAAATTACGACATCACGGTGATGTTCGCTAATGTCGGAATGCCGATCATCGGTTTATTGGTTCTGATTCTCGCGACATGGACGACCAATGTCGGCAATGCCTATTCGGCAGGCATTGACCTTGTGAACATACTCAAACTCAAAGATGACAAACGGGCACTTGTGACGCTGATCGCCGGAATTGTCGGCATTCTTCTTTCTCTGGGTGGCATTGTCTACTACTTCGTGAACTTCCTCTCGATGCTGAGCTATCTGATCTCACCGATCTGTGCGATTCTGGTGGCAGACTACTGGATCATGGGGAAAGGGAAGTACGAGAACTGGGAACCGTTTGAGGGCGTCAACTGGCTCGGCATCATTGCATGGCTTGCCGGCGCGGTCATCACCTACTTTGATACCTTTTTTGTTCCGGAGATCATCGGCATCATCGGCGCGATGATCATCTACACACTGCTTTGCAAGCTTGTGAAGAATCCAAAGATCAATCCGTTCGCGTAACTGCTGCGCATGCGGAGAACAGGAGGAAAAAATGAAGAATAATTTGCAATCATTAAACCTTGAAAATTTGAAAAATATTGTGGTCGGTTCAACCTTTTTTGGCGGCGGCGGCGGTGGATCGCGCGAAGAAGGCGACGCGCTTGTGGAGCTGATGAAAGAAGAAGGCGGCTCCGGGCTTGAAATTCCGCTCGTGCAGGTTTCGCAAATGGAAACAAAAAAAGACGGACGCGAAGTTGTTTCTACGATGGTGGCAGCGCTCGGCTCCCCGACTGCCACAAAGGGAAAAACCTTTGTGGATGAAGCGCAAAACGCAGTGGAAGGTATGATCAGAGAAGCAAAAAACAGCAAAAAGGAACTGGTCTATATCTATTCCGGCGAACAAGGCGGCGGCAACACGATGCTTCCGATTTATGTTGCCTATAAAAAAGGCATGCCGCTCCTTGACGTTGACGGCAACGGCAGAGCCGTACCTGCGATGGACACCGGTCTGCAGCCGATTCACGGCGTACCGACAAGTCCCGTCGTACTTGCAAGCGAAGCCGGAGACACAATCGTCGGAACGACGAAGGATCCTTTGGACTGCAAAGCTTGTGAGCAGATCGCCAGATATTTATGCCAGGCCTATGACCAGGGGATCGGGTTCGCGGCGTGGATGATGAACAAAGAGCAGCATGAGGCAGCCAGCGCAGTAGGGCAGCTTTCAGAATCCGATGCGGTCGGCGAAATTTTCCGCAATCAAAAGAGTGAAGAAGTGCTGGATGCGCTTGCGAACTATTTTGAGCGTGAAAACAGAGCGTTTTGTGTTCTTTGTAAAAAAGGCGTCATCGAAAAAATCGAAATGGATGCCTCCGGCGGGTTTGACAGGGGGTTCACATGGATTACAGGTGATGACGGAACAACATGGAAAGTATTATTCCAAAATGAGAATCTGGTTGCTTATCAGGGAGAAGATCTTGCTGCCGCGACGGTTCCCGGAATAATTACTTTGATTGACCTTGCCGACAAAGAAACACAAAAAGCAATGCCGGTGTCAAATACAGAGACCTATCCGGGACAATGCGTGGCGCTCGTTTATGTGGAACCGCCGGCAGGCTGGAGCAGCATACCGCAGGGTTACACTTGCTGGAACGAGATTTTGATCAGCGCCGGATACTGCGAGGTCGGTAAACAGGTGATTCCGAAGGGAGCTGATGCGTAATGGGAACACTTTCTTCTTTAAATCCGGAAAAGGTCTTTGCGTTTTTCGAGAAAATCTGCAGCATCCCACACGGTTCAGGAAACTGCGCAGCGCTTTCCGCTTTTATTGCTGATTTTGCAAAGCAGAGGAGGCTGGATTTCGCTGTGGACGCCGAACAGAATATTCTGATTCGAAAGCCGGCTTCTCCGGGCTACGAAAACTATGAAACGCTCATTTTGCAGGGACATTTGGATATGGTCTGCGAAAAGGAGCCGGAACTGGAGTTTGATTTCGCGAAAGATGCCATTCAGCCTTATATTGATGGAGACGATATCAAGGCGCGAGGAACATCGCTCGGCGGCGACAATGGCATTGCCATCGCCATGATGCTTGCGATCCTCGATGATGACACGCTGCATCATCCGCAGCTTGAAATGCTGATGACCGTAGATGAGGAAACGAGCATGGCCGGTGCTTTCGGCTTTGACTGCGCCCGGCTGCGCGGACACCGCCTGATCAATCTGGATTCGGAATACGAGGGTGTTCTGATGTGCAGCTGCGCCGGCGGGGTGGATGTTGTGTGCAATCTCCCGGTTCTGCGGGAAGAGAAAGAAGGCTGCCGGCTTACCTTGACAGTCGCGCATCTGCGCGGCGGACATTCCGGTGTTGAAATTGATAAAGGCAGAGCCAATGCAAACATCCTTATGGGCAGACTTCTCTTCAGGCTTCAAAACGAACTGCCGCTGGGAATCGCCGAATACTACGGCGGCAGTCGTGTGAATGCGATTGCTTCTCATGCAGAAGCGGAGCTTTTGATTGAAAAAAGCAGACTTACGGAATACGAGGAGCATATAAAGCAAATGGAAGCCATCTTTCGCAAGGAATATCACGCTTCAGATCCGGATATTTCCGTAAACCTGAAATTATCTGAAAGCGGATGCTTATCCGTTTTGGACGAAGCTTCTGCGGCACGCATGATATCGTTGCTTCTGATCTTGCCGGACGGAATGCAGGAAATGAGCGCGGAAATGCCCGGATTGGTGCAGACCTCCTGCAATTTAGGCGCTGCATCCCTTCAGGAATCGGCATTTACCTTTACAAGCAGTATTCGCAGCTGTATGGAAACCAAAAAAATGATGCTGGCAGAAAAAATCATGCGGATCGTAGTGCTGACAGGCGGCAGCGCCGCTTTGGATGGAGATTATCCGGGTTGGAGCTACCAGCCCGATTCACTGCTAAAAGAAACCTTGATCAATGCTTATCAAAAGGTTTGCGGAATCAAAGCTTCGGCGGAAGCCGTTCATGCCGGGATGGAGTGCGGCATTTTTGCAGCCGGCATTCCAAATCTGGACTGTGTATCCATCGGTCCGACGATGGGGGATGTTCATACTCCGCAGGAGCATTTGAGCATTTCTTCTGTACAAAGAACATGGAAAGTGCTTCTTACAGCACTCGAAGACGCAAGATATTTGCAATAATCCAATGGGCAGGGTCCGAAAAAACGGCCCTGCCCAGTCACAACTATTTACTGAACTTCTATCAGTTTTTTAGGTCTACACAAAATTTGAAATGATCTTTTGAAATGATCGCATCAGGTTTCATGCTTACCCAAAACGTGCAGCAGTCACATAGCGTGCAGATTAGATTGCGCGGCGCTGCTTAGAATCAGAATCTTGAGATGCGCTTGAAATCCTCTCGGATTCTTGACGAGAAAGCCAGGCAGTGTTTTTTTCGATTATATCTCCGGATACCGCGTCAATCTTGTAGGAATATGCGCATTTGTCGGTATGGAACTCCAGAATGTAGCATGGCTTGCCCTGATTGCGGCTGAGCTCCTCCCTGGTGAAAACAATCTTCTGATCCGCATCATGCAGACCGGCATCAGTGAGCGCGATCTTCTTTGCCTCATCCAAAGAGATGAATTCCGGTGTGCTGATATCTTCCTGTTGTTTTTCTAATATACCACCCAGCACCGCGTTAATGCGGTAAGTCCACCGCGTCCGCGCGTCGGCAAAGACGAGGCGGTAGTAAGGCGTTTTGATGCCGCCGTCTACCAAAGTTGCTTCGAGGAAGGTGACTTTGTCTTTGCAGCCAGCATCATCAATCGCGATCTTCTTCGCGGTGGTAAGCAGGATATATTCTCTCGCGTAGATAATCTCGCCGCTCTTTGCGTCAATTTGGTAGAAGTAGCTGTTCGTTCCGGTATAAAATTCGAGGAAATAGCATGGTTTGCCTTGATTGCGGCTAAGTTCCTCTCTGGTAAATACAATCTTCTGCGCAGTTTCATTCAGTTTGGCATCAGTGAGCGCGATCTTCCTAGCATCCTCTAAAGAGATGAACTTCGCGGGATCAGGTGCCGAGGCAGCGATCTCTTTTTGCTTTTTTTCAATCACAATGCCCAGCACCGCGTTAATGCGGTAAGTCCACTGGATCTGCGTGTCAGCAAAGACAAGGCGGTAGTAAGGGCTTTTGATGCCGCCGTCTACCAACGTTTCCTCAGTGAAGGTGACCCTGTTCTTACAACCTGCATCGTCAATCGCGATCTTCTTCGCGGTGGTAAGCAGGATATATTCTCTCGCGTAGATAATCTCGCCGCTCTTTGCGTCAATTTGATAGAAGTAGCTGTTTGTTCCGGTATAGAATTCGAGGAAATAGCATGGCTTGCCCTGATTGCGGCTAAGCTCCTCTCTGGTAAAGACAATCTTCTGCGCAGCTTCGTTCAGTTTGGCATCTTTGAGCGCGATCTTTTTTGCTTCCTCTAAAGAGATGAACTTCGCAGGGTCAGTTTGCAAGGTGCTGCCTTCTGCCTCATTCGCTTCCAATGTGTCGCCTTCTGATGTGTATGAAGCAACGCTCTCAGCCTGCTGAAGCTTCAGCAGTTCATCCAGCGGCATGCGGGCAACATCCTCTGTCGGCAGACCGGTTTGGTCTGCCGCGTTAAGAATCCAGTCAGCCTTTCCGGAGGAAACATGGAATTTCTCCGCAAGGTTTGCGATTTCGGCGCTTTTCGCTGCATCAGATTGATCCTCCGAAGGAGCGTGAAAAATCAGCGTGCCGACAGCTTCGATCGGCTCCAGCGCTTCCTGAATTTCCGCGGAGAGAACAGCTTTTCGTTCTGTGTCCGCATTCAGCTGCGAATCAAAGGAAATCAAAACGGTCGCCTCGCCGTCCGCAAGATAACCGCAGACTTCGTAGGCAGTCATCGTGCGTGTCAGAGCTGTCTGAACGCTCTGTTTTTTTAAAACAACATCGCGAAGGGCGTTTTCCGCGTCGTCGTTCAAAAAGCGGACATCTTTGACGAGCCCGTTTTTGGCGATCGTGTAGGCAACGCTTGGATTTACATCCATCGTAAAGGTTCCCGCTTCTGCCTGGCTGCGGATCATGTTTGTCATGATGCCGGTGCAGAAAACCAAGGTCAGGCAAGCGGCGATGAGACCCAATTTCCTCCGGCTGTGTTTTTTTTCGCCGCGCGTTTCGCGTTCCGCGTCAGCGATCAGTTTGTCGTCGATGTTTCCGATTGCACGGAGAAGAACTTCGTTTTTCATAGCGTGATACCCTCCTTTTCTAAAAAAATTCTTAATTCATTTCGCATACGGAATAGCAAAGACGCCACCTTGCTCTCGCTCATTCCATATGCGTCCGCGATATCCCGTATCGCGTGCAGATGCCAGTATCGGCGAACAAAGATATTACGGTTTCGCCGGGGCTTTGCGTACAGGAAACGGTCAATGGCGGCAGCCAGTTCGGTTTCCTCGATCGCTCGCTCCACATCCCCCTCCGCGGGGACGCAGGCTTCTAACTCGGACAGCGCAAGCGCGACCTGTCCATGACCGCGTTTTTGGGCGGTGCAGTGCTTATAACGGTTAAGCGCGAGGTTGCGCGTGATTTTTCCCAGATAGATCGATAAACGGTTTGGACGCTGCGGCGGAATTGTGTTCCATGCGCTGAGGTAGGTATCATTGGCGCATTCTTCCGCGTCGTCGCTGCTATGCAGGATGTTGTACGCGATCGCGTGGCAGTAGTTCCCGTATTTTTCGGCGGTGGCGGCGATCGCGCTTTCGCTGCGCGACCAGTATAAACCTATAATCTCGTGGTCATTCATGGCAACCTCCCTTCCGTCTGTAAAAAGGCCTTTCACTTATATAGACAACAAAAATCGTTTTTTATTGCGCAAGAAGGAAAACTTTTTTGCGTAATTTTTTTTTGAATTAATTATATCATATGGGAGCAGTGCGTGCTACCGCTATAAAAAAGGATGCAAGACGGCAGATTCGGTTCAGAGAAGCTGCCCTGCTTGATTCCGTCTGCTCGTCTTCACCACAAACGACATCTAGCCCACAAATCGTCATTTCGTCCCTGTTTTGTTCTTTTCATGTAAAAAAAGGGTAAAATAAGGGAAACACGAAGAAAAGGAGGAACGCTTATGCTATTTCAGACAACCAGAGGACAGGAAGCACTGCGGGCGCAGATCCGCCAATTCGCGGAGGAAGAAATCAGACCGCAGGCTTTCTTGATGGATCAGAACAATGAATTCCCGGAGGAGGCGATCCGTAAACTGGGTGAGCGCGGGTGGATGGGACTTCCGTATCCGGCCGAGTATGGCGGCGCCGGGCTTGACGTCATGAGTTACGCGATTGCGGTAGAGGAACTTGCCCGTGTTGACGGCGGCGCGGGTGTCATCCTGTCGGCGCATGTTTCACTTGGCTCCTGGCCGATCTTTGCGTTCGGAACAGAAGAACAGAAACGTAAATATCTCGTGCCGCTGGCAAAAGGAGAAAAAATCGGCGCATTCGGACTGACCGAGCCGAATGCCGGATCAGATGCCGGCGGGACGGAAACGACAGCGATCGACAAAGGAGACCACTGGCTGCTCAACGGCGGTAAAATATTTATCACCAACGCGCCGAAAGCGGATACTTATGTCGTTTTCGCGGTGACAACGCCGGATATCGGAACCAGAGGAATTTCAGCGTTCATTGTTGAAAGAGGATGGAAAGGATTCACTTTTGGTGATCATTACGATAAAATGGGCATTCGCTCTTCCGCTACTGCGGAGTTGATTTTTAATAATGTCCGTGTCCCGAAGGAAAATATGCTCGGCAAAGAAGGGGAAGGCTTCAAAATCGCTATGGCGACACTGGACGGCGGCCGTATCGGCATCGCAGCACAAGCTCTCGGCATCGCGCAGGGCGCATTTGAACACGCCCTTGCCTACGCGAAAGAGCGCGTACAGTTCGGCAAACCGATCGGCGCGCAGCAGATCATTTCCTTTAAACTGGCAGATATGGCGACAAAACTGCGCTGCGCGCGTTATTTGATTTATTCGGCGGCAGAACTGAAGGAACAGCATCAACCTTACGGGATGGAATCCGCGATGGCCAAAATGTACGCGTCGGATATCGCGCTGGAGGTGACTAACGATGCCCTGCAGATTTTTGGCGGATCGGGATTCCTCAAGGGAATGGAGGTCGAACGGGCGTACCGCGACGCAAAAATCACGACGATCTATGAGGGAACCAACGAGATTCAGCGCGTGGTCATCGCATCACATCTCCTTGGAAAAATCACGCGCGAGCGCAGTGGAGAGAGCCGTTCGGCAGCAAAAAAACCGGCACCGATCACAGGCATCCGCAAGAAGATGATTTTTGCAGATGGCGACGCGAAGGAACAGGTGGAAGCATTGGTCGCGGCACTCAAAAAAGACGGCTATGACTTTAGCGTAGGGATTCCGGCGGACACGCCGATCTCGCAGGCTGAGCGGGTAGTCTCCGCAGGGAAAGGCATCGGCGAAAAGAAAAATATGAAGCTGATCGAAGCGCTTGCCGAAGCTGCCGGCGCGGCTATCGGATCTTCCAGACCGGTCGCGGAAACCCTCAAATATCTTCCTCTGAACCGGTATGTGGGCATGTCCGGCCAGAAATTCAGAGGTAATTTATATATTGCCTGCGGAATTTCCGGGGCAGCGCAGCACCTCAAGGGCATTAAAGACGCGTCCACGATCGTCGCAATCAATCAGAACGGCAACGCGCCGATTTTTAAAAATTGCGATTACGGTATTGTCGGCAATCTCATGGAGGTTCTTCCGCTGCTCACGGAGGCCTTGGGAACAGAACCAAAAGAACCGGCACCTCCGATGGTCAAGATGAAGCGTCCGCAGCCACCGAAGCCGGAACCGATCGGTGCGGCTTACATCTGCAGCGGCTGCGGTTATGAATATGATCCGGCGCAGGGTGACGAAGCAGCCGAGATCCCACCGGAAACCCTCTTTGAACAGCTGCCGGCGGATTGGGTGTGTCCGGAATGCGGCGAGGACAAAGAGCAGTTCATCAAAGCATAAAAAACGGAATCGAGAAAGGAGAAAAGAATCATGTATTGTGTACGAAAAGTAACGGAGGACTTATATTGGGTCGGCGCGAACGACCACCGCTTGACTTTGTTTGAAAACTGCTTCCCGATTCCGAGAGGAGTCAGCTACAACGCGTATTGTCTGCTCGACGAAAAGACCGTCCTTTTTGATACGGTTGACTGGTCCGCGTGCAGACAGTTTCTGGAAAACTTAGAATATGTGCTGCATGGACGTCCGCTGGATTATCTGGTCGTCAACCATCTGGAGCCGGATCACGCGGCTTGTATCGAGGAAGTGCTTTTGCGCTATCCGGAGGTCACGATCGTCAGCAATGAAAAAGCTTTTCTGATGATGCGCCAGTTCGGCTTCGCTGTCGACGCGCATACCTGCGTGGAAGTCAAGGAAGGCGATACGCTTTGCTTCGGCAGACATACCATCACCTTTGTTTTCGCGCCAATGATCCACTGGCCGGAGGCGATGGTCAGTTTCGATCTCACGGATGGCGTCCTGTTTTCGGCTGACGCGTTCGGAACCTTCGGAGCGTTGGACGGCAAACTGTTCGCGGATGAGGTGGATTTTGACCGCGACTGGCTTGATGACGCGAGACGTTATCTGACCAATATCGTAGGGAAATACGGTCCGCACATTCAAGTTCTGCTCGGCAAGGCAGCAGGCATCTTGGATCAGATTCGCTATATCTGTCCGCTCCACGGTCCGGTTTGGCGTGATGATCTGGCGTATTTTATTCAAAAATATGATCTGTGGAGCCGCTATGAGCCTGAAACGGAGGGCGTGCTGATCATCTACGCGTCGATGTACGGGAATACGGAGGCCGCGGCACAGGCTTTGGCGGCGAAGCTTTGCGATAAAGGCATGAACCGTGTGGCAGTTTATGATGTTTCCTCAACCCACAAATCCCAACTGATTTCGGAGACCTTCAAATACAGTCATGTGGTGCTGGCATCCGTCACCTATAATCTGGGAATCTATCCGGCGATTCACGACTATCTGATGGATCTGAAAGCGTTAAATGTGCAGAATCGTACTTTCGCGCTGATCGAGAATGGTTCCTGGGCGGTAAAATCCGGCGATCTGATGCAGGAATTCCTGGACGGACAGCTCAAACGCATGACTGTCCTTACTGAACGCCTGTCGATGGCTTCCGCGCTGTCTGCGGATAAGGCCGGTGAGGTCGAAGCGCTGGCTGACGCGATTTTGGAATCCATGCAGCACTGGGTGTTAGGATCGTTGTCAGTGAAGGACAATTGCTTTTGTGGCAGTGCATAGCTATCACAGGAAGAATGCTCTCACTCGATTTTGATACAGAAGGGTAAAAAAGATATCTGAAAGTTTAAAAAAAGACCCTTTATCATGAAAAAAACTAAACCAAAGGTCAATTTTTTTTTGCATGTGTGAATGATATACTGAAAAAAATGTAGAGTTAAGAAACTGAAGACAAGAGAGACTTAGCAAGGTTGAATATCATTTTGCGATGCTGCAGGACGTTGATGTTGATGTCAAGATAAGAAAGGAGGAGAAAAAAGGACTGCAGGTCGATTAAAGAGGTAAAAGTAATTATAAAATTATTAGGGAGGTAAAAAATGGAAGTTGATTATGGTATATTATGCTTAATTCCACCAATTGTCACCATAGTGCTTGCACTTGTCACAAAGCAGACGATTTTATCATTATTTGTAGGTGTTTGGGTAGGCTCCACAATCGTCCAAGGCTGGAATCCGATTACCGGTCTTATTCAGGTCTTTCCGGACTACATCATCCCATCTTTAGGAAGTTCTTACAATGCTGGTATCATCTTGTTAGTAACACTTGCCGGCGGTATGATCATCATGCTGAGAGAAACAGGCGGTGCTTATGCCTTCGCGAAGAAGCTGTCAAAAAAGATTGATACTCCGGCGAAAGGTCAGGTCTTAACAAGCATCTCCGCACTGGCATTTTGCTATACGGAACCTTGCCTGATTCTGGGAACCATCATGCGTCCGGTAACCGATGCGGTCAGAATATCCAGAGCGAAATTAGCTTATATCCTTGACTCACTTGGATGCAACTTAGCGTCCTTCTCCCCGATCAGCAGCTACGGCCCGTTCATCGCAGGTCTGGTTGCTACCGAAATCGCTGCAGCAGGTCTGCATGACAGCGAATGGGGCGTATGGGCAGGCATGCTGAAATACAATATGTATGCATTATTTGCAATCCTTACGGTATTCATCGTAGCATTCGGTGACATCAACTTTGGCGCAATGCATACAGAAGAAATGCGTGCAAGAAAAGAAGGCAAATTATTAGCAGACGGCGTACAGCCGCTGACTCCGGAAAAAGTTGTAAATTTCCCGGAAGGCTATAAACCAACGATCACTTGCTTCGTAATTCCACTGGCGACCTTGTTTGCAGTTCTGTTCGGCGTGATTTTCTGGACAGGCGATATCGCTGCAAACGGATTCACAGGATGTTTCAGAAATTCTAACATCACATTGGCGATTATTATGGCTTTTGTTATGACCGGTGTTGCTGCCGGTGCAGTCGGATGCGTGAAAGGTCTCTGGAAGCCGCTGAAAGCGTTCAATACATTTGTTGATGGTATGATCGAACTGATCAACGTACCGTTTATCCTGGTATGCGCATGGTCTCTGGGAAGTGTTGTTTCCAACATGAACACCGGCACGTTCCTAGCTCATGTGGTAGAGCAGTACCTGACCGCAGGCTTGGTTCCGGGACTGATCTTCTTGGTAGGTGCGCTGATTTCCTTTGCAACCGGTTCTTCATGGGGTACTTGGTCACTGCTGATGCCGATCGCATTCCCGATGGCAGTACAGTTTGGAATCCCGGAAGCTTATATTGTTGGCTGCGTAATTTCCAGCGGTCTGTTCGGTGACCAGTGTTCGCCGATTTCTGACACAACTATTTTGTCCTCTACAGGCGCGAGCTGTAACCATATCGTGCACGTTATGACACAGCTTCCTTATGGCGTAACCGTTGGTGTATCTGCATTTATCGGATACTTTTTTGGCGGACTGACCGGACAGTATATAGCAAGTATTGCGGTCACTGCAGTCGTTCTGGTTGTAGCACTGATTGCGTTGAAATTTATCTCATCTAGGAAAGATGATAAAAAAGCACCGGCAGTAGCATAAGGCGGATGCAATGCAAGAACAATCACGATAAGATAATATGAACCTAGTTTAAATTTATGAATGATTGCAGAAATGCGGTGGATGTATGCGCCACTGCTTCTGCAGTCACAAAAGGAGAAAAAATGAAAAAAGTTGATATGATCGTAAAGGCTCCTTATATTTATACGATGCAGGGAGAGGGCGTAGGCTGTAAAGAAAATATGGCAATGATCGTTGATGGCAGTAAAATCATCGATTTAGTACCAGCAGAAGAAGCAGAAAAAATGTATCAGGCAGAGGAATTGCTGAATATGGAGCATCATGCTATTTTTCCGGGCTTTATTGATGGACATATGCATACATCCGATAATTTATTCCGAGGATTGGCGCAGGATACGAACAGTTGGATGATGTTTGGTCTGCAGCCGTTCGCAAATGCGGGCGAATGGAACGAAAGAGTTTCAGCAGGCAGATTGGCAATTGTTGAGGCAATTAAAGCCGGAACCACAACACTTGGCGACTACCATTATAATATGGAAGATACCTGCAAATTTATAGAAAAGACCGGTGCGAGAGGAAACATCACCCAGATGATTCGTTCCGCAAAACAAAGAGTTTATAAGCCGGGCGAGTTGTATGAGTTTGTTGACGAAGACGGAGAGAAAAATCTGAAAGAAAATATGGAGCTGTATGACAAATGGCATAATAAGGGTGGCCGTTTCCGTATTCTTTTCGGACCGCAGGGTGCAGACTTTGTATCACCGGAACTTCTGTTAAAAATCCAGAAAGTTGCGAAAGAAAGAAAAACAAAGATCCACATGCATGTACAGCAGGGTGACAGAGAGACCTATCAGATTGAAAAAAGATATGGTAAGCGTCCGACCGCGTTCCTGCAGGAACTCGGTTATTTGGACAGCACGTTGATCGCAGTGCATCTGACGGACTGCAATGCAGAAGAGGCGGCGATCATCGGCAGATCCGGCGCAGGTATGATCGTCAACCCGGCTTCTATCGCCATTATTGACGGTATCGTATGCCCGAGCATGGAATTCCAGCAGGCAGGCGGCAATGTCGCTTTAGGTTCCGACCAGGCGCCGGGCAACAACTGCCACAATATCATTCATGAGATGAAGAATGTTTGTCTGTTCAACAAGATTAAATACGGAAATCCGGAAGTTATGCCGGCTTGGCGCGCGCTGAGGATGGCAACCATTGAGGGGGCAAAGGCCGTCGGCGTTGATGATATCGTTGGCTCTTTGGAAATCGGAAAGCAAGCTGACTTTATCGCCATCGATCTGAGAAGCATTTCCATGATGCCGGTGTATACCTACCCGATGAGAAACATCGTTCCGAATCTGGTATACAGTGCAAGAGGAAACGAAGTTGTCCTGTCTGTAGTAGCAGGAAAGGTCATTATGAAAGACCAAAAGCTTGTACACATTGATGAAGAAGAAATCAAAGATGAAGTCGAAAAACTTCCGGAAAACGTAGGCAAGAGAGCCGAAAAGGAATTCTTTGAAATCAACGGCACAAATGCGCAGTTCATGAGAGAAGGAAAACTGTAGATTCAAACTCCTTATTTATTAATACTTAACCAAGAGCAATCCGAAGGGTCGTGTAAAATGAAAGGAAGATAGACGTGTTCGCACTTGCAATGACCATTGTATCACATTCACTCGTAATCTTTGCCATGCGGTTTACGGAAGCACATAACGGAAACCGCTATGCAGCGACGGTCAGCACTTTTGTAGTTTGTGCCATCATTTCGTTTTGTATGATGGACAGCCACCTGCTGTTTCAAAACAACAGAGATTACTATTTTGCACTCGGTATGGGCATTTACAACAGTGTCTGTATGACGATGGGAATGGTCATCAGCCGGTTGAGCACCGGCATCAACGGAACGCCGATATCGACAACCTTTAATCGTTTGGGCATTCTGATCCCGACCCTGTTCTCCGTCTTTGTATTTGGAGAAAGACCAGGAATTTTACAAATGGTCGGGATTGCTCTTGCTGTTACCTCCATCATTTATATTAACTCCGGTAAAGGATCAATGAGTCAAAACCATATCCAGTCTATGAAGTTACTGCTGATCTTGCTTGCAGTGGGAGGACTGATCGATCTGAACACAAAGATTTATGAAAGATATGGAAATCCGGAATTAAATGACTATTTTGTTTTTGTCACCTTTTTTTTCTGCATTTTGGTTAGTTTGACGATCATGCTGACACAAGACAGAAAATTCGATAAGGGTGATGTGATGATCGGCGCGATGACAGGTATTCCAAATACCTTTATCCTTTATTTCAGCCTGAAAGCGGTTGAAAAACTGCCGGCATACATTGTTTTCCCCGGCTGCAGCGCCGGCGTCATTCTGCTTGTGAATATCGTAAACCTTTTGGTTTTCAAAGAGGAAATCAATAAAGAAGAAAAAAGATCAACCGTGCTGATCGCAATCGCTTTGATCCTGATTAATATCTAAAAATGCTATAGCACCTATTAAGATTGGAATTCCTGCAAGCTGTCCTCTCAAAGATACATCTTTATCGAAAAACACCGAAGGAAAGTCCGGAGTATTTCGTAGACAAACGGGAAAAAACCATTTATACATTTATAATAAAGCAAAGAGGTGATAGACATGGCTTTTTTGGAAGAAAATGAATGGATGATGCTCAATGAAATCGTTTATAACATTTCTTATATCTATTCCTTTGATGAGATGCGAAGACAGACGTTAATCTGGCTGAAAATGTTGCTTGGATTTGACGGAGCGGTTTTTTCAATTGTGAAAGAAGATGAGTTGAAAGACTCGGTATGCGAAGGCTTCAAAGAAAATGATCCGCGCCATTTCGAAAAGCTGTTTAATCATGAAAATCCCATGAAATGGATTATTATGAACGGTCGCGCGAATGCATACAGTCAAAGCGAAATGCTGACACAGGAGTCTTTCGAAAAAACCGACATTTACAAAAAGCATTATTTGATTGAAAATTTCAGGTATAGCATCGGGATGAATATTGTGTTCAAAGATGAAGTTATTGGGCATTTGCAGTTCTTTCGCAAAAGAGAGTCCGGCGACTTCTCAAAGAGAGAACTGTTCATTATGGATCAGTTAGAGAAGCATTTGGCCTATCGCTTGTCTTATGAAGCAAAAAAGGGCGACAGCAGGTATTTCTACGCAAAGGGATATCAGGAAAAAATCAATCGTGATTTTGGATTGACAGCAAGAGAAGCAGAAATCCTTGAATATGCAGTAAAAGGATACAGTAATGTAGCAATTGCAGAGAATATGCAAATAAGTGTGAATACAGTAAAAAAACATTTCCACAGCATGTATGAAAAAATGAACGTTAAAAACAGAGTTCAATTGCTGCAGAGTTTGCCGCTGTCCACTGATAAGATTAATTTTGACGAATTATAAGGAAGTCACTGCGCCGATCAAATTTTCGGCGGGTGATTTTTTTTGTCTGTTTTGCCTTTGAATATAAAACAAAAGGGTAAGAAAAATAACGAAAAGTTCTATAAAAGGAAAGGCTGTTTCCAAGAAAACTAAACTATGGTTCAATATCATTTGAGAGTTCTAATTGTTATACTGAAAGAAACAAAGCCGATATTGACAATCAGAATGGAACCAGGAGATTAGTATTATGTTGATGGAAGAAAGAATTAGAGAAGCAGGTATTGTGCCTGTCGTAAAATTGGAAGAAATTGAAAAGGCAACGTCTCTCGCAGCAGCGCTGCGAGATGGAGGAATCAATTGCGCGGAGGTGACTTTCCGCGCGGCAAAAGCGGAATATGTGATGGATAGGATACGCAGCCGTTTCACGGATATGCTGGTGGGCGCAGGAACCGTACTTTCGTTGCAGGAGGCAAAGCGTGCAGTGGATGGAGGAGCAGAATTTCTCGTCAGTCCGGGATTTGACGAGAGAATTGTTGATTTTGCATTAGCAAATGATGTGCTGCCATTACCAGGATGTGTGACACCGACTGAAATACAGTACGCAATTGCAAAAGGGTTGAGAGCAGTGAAATTTTTTCCCGCGGCACAGTACGGCGGTTTAAAAACAATCAAGGCATTAGCAGGACCGTTTGCGCAGGTTCGATTTATGCCAACTGGAGGAATTTCGCTTGAGAATCTTGCAGAATATCTGCAAGAAAAAAGCGTTTTGGCCTGTGGAGGAACCTTCATGGTAAAAGATGCGTTTCTCTTAGAATCTGATTGGGAAAAAGTAACGGATTTTAGCAGACAGGCCACTGAAATTGTAAGAAAGACACGTAAACAGGAGGATAATGAAAAATGAAAAAAATTGTGACATTTGGAGAAATTATGTTACGACTGGCGCCGAAGGGATATTTGAGATTTCTGCAGGAACCGGAATTTGAGGCAACTTTTGGCGGAGGAGAAGCGAACGTGGCGGTTTCGCTTGCAAACTTCGGAGCAGATGTCACATTTATTACAAAGCTTCCGCAGAATGATATTGGCGAAGCGGCAGTCAGAGACCTGCGCAAATATGGGGTAGATACTTCCATGATTACTCGAGGCGGTAATCGCGTGGGTATTTACTATCTGGAGAAAGGCGCCTCTCAGCGTCCTTCCAAGGTTATTTATGACAGAGCATGGTCCTCCATCTCCCAAGCTGTGGAAGAAGACTTTAACTGGAATGAAATCTTTGCAGATGCGCAATGGTTTCATTTTACCGGGATTACACCGGCGCTTGGAAAAAATGTTGCCAGAATTTGTATGGAGGCTGTAAAAGTAGCGAAGCGGCAAGGACTGACTGTCAGCTGTGATTTGAACTACCGTAAAAATCTTTGGACAACCGAAGAGGCGGGTCAGACCATGGGAGAACTCATGCAATATGTAGATGTTTGCATTGCAAATGAAGAAGATGCAGAAAAAGTATTTGGTATTCATGCAGAAGGAACAGACGTCACAAAGGGAAGTCTTTCAAAGGAAGGTTATGTGCAGGTAGCTCAAAAACTGAAAGACCGCTTTGGATTCAAGTATGTCACAATTACCTTGAGAACCAGTATCTCTGCAAGCGACAATAAGTGGGCGGCAATGCTTTACAACGGAAAAGAAAGCTTTTTCTCAAAAGAATATACGGTGCATATCGTAGATCGTGTTGGCGGCGGAGACAGCTTTGGGGCCGGATTGATCTACAGTATGGTCAGCGATATGCAAGATCAGGAATGCCTTGAATTTGCGGTAGCGGCCTCCTGTCTGAAACACAGTATCGAGGGTGATTTTAATAGAGTAACAGTAAAGGAAGTGCTTTCACTTGCTGGCGGAGACGGATCCGGAAGGGTACAGAGGTAGCGAAATGAAGATGATTGCGGATAATACAGCGAATATTCAATATTCAAAAATCAGAAAAATGTTCAACAAAGCTCTCCAATATGAAAACCCAATCAATTTTACTATCGGAGAACCGGATTTTATCGCTTCGGATCATGTGGCAGCGGCTGCGTGCAAAGCAATTTTGGAAGGAAAAAGCAAGTACAGCGAAAATGCGGGAATCAAACCACTCAGGGAAGCGATCAGCAGATATCTGAAGCAGGAGATTGGTATGTGTTATTCACCGGAGTATGAGATTACAGTCAATGTCGGAGCCATGAATTCAATTTTCGAAGGATTGAAAGCAGTTATCGATTCGAATGATGAGGTGATTGTGATCGAGCCATGCTGGACCAATTATATTCAGCAGATTCAGATGTGTGGCGGTAAGCCGGTTAGCGTTTGTGCAGATCTCGAAAACGATTTTTCTTTGGATATTGACGCAATTCGGAATGCAATTACAAAAAAGACGAAGTTAATTATCATCAATTCCCCGTGTAACCCTACTGGAACGGTACTTGACAGGAAAATGCTTGCGAAACTGGCTGAACTTGTGAATGAGAATGATCTCCTCGTAATCAGTGATGAGGTTTATAAACATATTTTGTTTGATGATAATACTTTTACAAGTATTTCAACATTCCCGGGTATGCGAGAGCGCACTTTGGTGGTAGATAGCTTTTCTAAGACCTTTGCCATGACCGGTTTTCGTGTTGGATATGCGGCAGGGCCTTCTGAATGGGTGAAAAACATCACAAAACTGCAGGAAAACGTAACCGCATGTGCGGCGATGCCGTGTCAATATGCAGCATTGGCGGCATTGGAGGGTACGCGTGAGCATTTGTACTATATGGTAGAAAGCTATCGGAAGAGAAGGGACTATTTAGCGGAACGTATTGCAAAGATGCCGCTTTTAAAGTATAACAAATCAAAAGGAACTTTCTATGCATTCTTGTCGATCAAAGAAACAGGCATGAGCAGCGAAGCATTCGCTGAAAAACTGCTTGAGGAAGAACAGGTGGTAGTTGTTCCTGGAAATGCTTTTGGAGATTACGGGGAAGGATATATTCGCATCTCTTTTGCGTCCGCCATGGAGAATATTAGAATTGGCATGGATCGCTTGGAGGCGTTCATGCAGCGAATCGCGGAAAGCAGATAGAGGTGGGATATGGGAATTCAGACAGAAAGGTTGCTTCGAGATTTGAAAAATCTTGGGCAAATCGGCTATGAAGAGGGAAAAGGCGTTTTTCGCATGGCTTACAGTACGGCTTTCCTGGAAGGCAGAGCCTTCGTAAAAAAAAGAATGGAAGAAGCCGGATTACAGACTTCCATAGATGCTGTCGGAAATCTTATCGGGATTCTTCCCGGTTCTGGAAAAGAGAGCAGAAGAATTGCAATCGGTTCACATATTGATACTGTACCCGGTGGCGGCATTTATGATGGTGCGCTCGGAGTGATAGCAGGCATTGAGATTGTACGAGCATTACAAGAGGAAGGATACCAAAACAGACATCCGATTGAAATCATTGCATTTAATGAAGAAGAGGGAAATGTCATCGGAGGAACCTTTGGAAGTAAAGCGTTTGCAGGTGCTGCACTGGAGGAAGCAATGATGCAGCCGATGCGGGAACATAAGATCACAAAAGCAGACTTTCAAAGTTGTAAAAGAAACGGAAAAGCGTATGAAGCCTATTTGGAGTATCATATCGAACAGGGTGGTATTTTAGAAAAAGAAGAAAAACAGATTGGCATTGTAAAAGGAATTTTTGGAATCCTACGGTATCGGGCATTTGTTTCCGGTTTTGCAAACCATGCGGGCAGTACGCCGATGCATTTGCGCGATGATGCTATGGAAAAAGCTTGCCGCATGATCTGTGATCTGATGGATACAGTCAGAAAAAGCAGTGATACAATGGTCTGCACTGTCGGAACCATACACTTGGAACCAGGAGCCGTAAATGTCATTCCGGGAAAAGTGGAATTTATCATTGAACTTAGAGACAGAGATATGATACAGATGAGAAGTTTGATTGAAGCATTCTGGAGAAAATGGAAGACTGCAGGGCTGACTTTACAGGAGTATATAACACAACCTGAGACGCGATGTGATGACAGACTTTATTCGCTGGCAAAAAAGCTTGCAGAAGAGAGACAGGAAAATTATCTGTCCATGTATAGCGGTGCCGGACATGATTTGATAAATACATCTATGTTGATGCCTTCGATGTTGGTATTTGTACCAAGCATAGGTGGGATCAGCCACAGATATGAGGAATATTCAAAACCGGAGGACATCAACGCAGGGACAGAATTCATGCTTAGCATGCTAAAAAAAATTGATGCAGGAGGATACGGATATGAAGATTAAGCTAATTAACCCTAACACGACCCTTTCCATGACAGACAGCATTCGTAAAATGGCGGAGACTGTTGCCGATCTCGGAACCGAGATTCTGGCAGTCAGCCCGGCAAGCGGTCCGGAAAGCATTGAATGCTATGTGGATGAATATCTTGCTGTTCCGGGTGTCGTGCAGGAAGTCATCAAAGGTGATCTTGAAGAAGGTGTGGATGCATATGTGATCGCCTGTTTTGGAGATCCAGGGCTTCAGGCAGCGCGGGAAGTGACAGAAAAACCGGTTGTCGGTATTTGTGAAGCTGCAGTTACGATGGCAAAAATGCTTGCGCCATATTTCAGCGTGGTATCTGTGCTTGATCGTTCCCGTAAAGTTACGGAGGATATCATTACAGCTTATGGCGCAGAGCACTTTTGTCGGTCGATTCGAAGCACAGGTCTGTCAGTCTTGGAATTTGGAAATAATCCGGAGAAGGGACTCGAAGCATTGGCTATGCAGGGGAAACAAGCGGTAGAAGAAGATGGAGCTGAGTGTATCTTGCTCGGCTGCGCAGGGTTTGTTGACTTTTTGGATACATTGCGTGATAGACTTGGTGTACCGGTTCTTGATGGGGTATCTCCTGCAGTGAAACTTGCGGAGTCAATGGTGAAACTTGGATTAAAAACCAGCAAAAACAATACATGGAAGCAACCTGAGAGAAAAGAAATTAAAGGATTCGAAGGCATTGTTTCCGTTGAAAGACTTTTTAGATAAACAAGGAGTGGAAAATGAAAGTACTTGTAAAAAGTGGATGGATTATTACAGACAGCAATGAATTTCAGGGAGATATTCTGATTGAAGATGAAAAAATTACGGCTATCGGAACGAAAATTGAAGAAAATGTTGATATGACCATTGACGCCTCCGGCAAATATGTGATGCCGGGCGGCGTTGATCAGCATACACATTTTTCAGCATTATGCAACGTGGGCGATAAGGATACGGCAGGATACGAAACGACAGACGCTGCGATTGTAGGAGGGACAACAACAATTGTTGATTTTGCACCGCAGGATCCTGATGTCGGACTGTTGGACTCTATAGACTATCGTATCAATGTGCGTGCAAAAGGCAAAGCATGTGTAGATTTTTCTCTGCATGCAATGGTGACAAGCTTGATGGATAGCATCTTTGACGAGATTCAATATTTTCCGGAGAAAGGAATTTCCAATATCAAAATTTTTATGGCATATAACGGTTCACGTATGCATACCGATGACGGATCTTTCTTTAGAATTCTGGAAGAAGCAAAGAAAGTAGGGGCGACTGTATTTGTACATGCGGAAAGTGGAGAAATCATCAATTTTTTACGAGAAGAATGTGTCAAGAAGGGGCAGCTTTCACCGAAATATCATTATATCTCTCGGCCTCCTTACACCGAGGCTGAGGGCGTGCATCGTGCGGCATATTTAGCGGGTAAGGCCGGAACACCGCTTTACGTTGCGCATGTGACCTCTAGAGAAGCCCTGCAGGAAATCATAGAGGCGAAGGGAAATGGCATCAATATCAATGGAGAAACCTGTACGCATTATCTTACAACCACGAAGGAAGTGCTTGATAATCCGGACTTCAACGAAGCGGCAAAATATGTATGTTCACCGGCGCTTCGGGATCAAGAGGATATCGATGCGCTTTGGGAAGCTTTGAATAGCGGTATTCTAACCGCAATTTCCTCGGATCATTGCGGTATTGACGTTGCGGAACTGAAACAGGCAGGTCGAGACAATTTCACAAATATTCCGAATGGTTCTCCGGGTGCAGGGGATCGTTTCCATATGATTTGGACGAATGGTGTTGCCAACGGGAAAATTTCTAAACAAAAATTTGTGGAACTGATTTCGACAAAGCCTGCGAAAATTAATGGGATTTATCCTCGTAAAGGAGCAATATTGGTTGGCTCCGATGCAGATATTGTCATTTTTGATCCGGAATATCGCGGTATCGTTCGATTGGAAGATAATCCGAATGGAGTAGATTATAATGTCTATGAGGGTCGAAAACAGATCGGTAGAGTCGATACGGTGCTGCTTCGCGGACATGTTGCTGTGGAAGGCGGAAAGTTCGTAGGCAATTATGGTATGGGAGAATTCATTCCTGCAAAAATGTATGCAGCATGCTATACCGGAATATAATTTTCATCACGATTTTTTTGTTACCGCGTCAACTCGAACGAGATGACTGCACTGCCAGGCTGGGGACGCAAACAAACACCAATGCAGTCGGATTGGATAAGCGCGACGTGCAGTATAATGGTCCTGCTTATCAAGGCACTTGTTCGAGAATTTTATCATGAATTTTAACGACTGTTCGGGATGCTTCAATATGCTACATCCCATTTTGATTCCGTTTGGGAGTTGTTATAATAGATACTGTCCGGCGTAGCGTAATCATGAGTCATATGCGGTCTTTCGCTGTTGTACTCTCTGCGGCATGGCAGACAGCCAGATTTCAGTCAAACCTGAAAGCGGAAGCATTCACTTTTAGAGAAAATTCAGTTGTGGTAACAATCCCGCATCAAAAGATTAAAAAGATTGGGAAAAAAGTTGGGATTAAAAAGGAATTAAATTCAAGAAGACAAGGGATTATAACCGAAATGAGAGACAATCCGAATATCACGACCAGTGAATTGCATCAAATCTTGGGAATCAGTGAAACAGCAGCAGAAAATAATTTTGCCTTCTTAAAAGCAAATGGATATGTAGAAAGAGTTGGTTCTAAAAAGACTGGTTATTGGAAAGTGCTTGGGTAAGCTCTTCCTTGCTTTTCCGCGGATATTTGGATATAATGGAAGCTATAAAACAGGATTCATGCGGAGGAGAGCATCATGCCAAAACCAAAATGGAATTTGAATACCATTTACATATCCGAGCGCCTGCAGGAGAGTCTGCGGCCGGTTTCTCGCTGCCAACTGACGACGGTGGTGGCGCCGATGGGCTACGGCAAAACAACGGCCGTGAACTGGTATCTGGAGGAACGCGCGAAAACAGAGCTTCTGCGGGTCGTCCGTGTCAGCGTGTATTCCGATAATCTCGCGATCTTCTGGAAAAGCGTGCAGGATGCTTTTTCGCGAGCGGGGTTTGACTTTCTGGACGATTATGTCTGTCCGAGCGATGCCGCCGGCGGCGGATTGCTGATCGATACGATCTGCCATGAGCTGGGAGGAGAAACTTCCTGCTATATTTTCATCGATGACTTCCATCTGCTGACAGACAGCCGAGCTTCCGCATTTCTCTGCAAACTGGCAAACCGCCTGCCCGGCAATGTGCATCTGCTCGTAGCCAGCCGTGATCGGTTCCTGCCGGCCGCGGAGACGGTCCGGCTGGGCGGCAAGGTCTATCAGATCGGGACCGAGCAGCTGCGGCTGAACCATACCGAACTGGCTGTTTACGCGCATCGGTGCGGAACGGAGCTTTCGGACGAACAAGTCGATTCGCTGCTTTATTCCAGCGAGGGCTGGTTTTCGGCAGTCTATCTGAACCTGCGGACGCTTTCCGAGTGCGGGGCGCTGCCGGATCGGAATTCCGATATTTATACGATGTTTACCGCTGCCATGATCGATCCGCTTCCGGAAAAACAGCGGGAATTTCTGGCGGTCATGGGACTTGCGGATGAATTTACCGTGGAGATGGCGCGCTATGTGACGGAGAACGAAGACGCAGAGCGGCTGCTTTCCGTGCTGACCGCACAGAACGCGTTTGTAAAATGCCTGCCGGACGGCGTGACCTACCGCTTTCACCACATGATGAAAGCGTGCGCAGAACGTACATTTCTGACATTGGAGACAGAGAAGCAAAAGACCTATCGGGCGCGGTTCGGACTCTGGTACGAGGACAACCGGCAATATCTCCACGCGATGTCTGCTTATCGAAAGAGCGAGGATTATGACGCGCTGCTGCGCATTGTCCAAAAAGACGCCGGCATCCTGCTCTCCTTGCTGAACCCGCAGAAGGTGCTCGACGGCATCGGCGAATGCCCGGAATCCGTACTGAAAGAGCATCCGCTGGCGATCCTGGTGCTGATGCGCAGCATGTTTAACTGGCGGCAGATCCCGAAGATGATGGAGATGAAAGGCTTGCTGATGGCTGCCATCGCGGAGCATCCGGAACTGTCCGCGCAGGAACGCGGCAATCTGCTGGGAGAATGCGATCTCATCCAGAGTTTTCTCTGCTATAATGATATCAGCGCGATGAGCCGCCTGCACCGCAGCGCCAGCAGTCAGATGTCCCGTCCCGCCATCAGTATCCACAAGAGCGGCGGCTGGACATTCGGATCTCCGTCGGTATTGATGATGTTTTACCGGGCGCCGGGCGAACTTGCCGGCGAGCTTGCCGAAATGGACGAGTGCATGCCGCATTATTACAAGATCACCGACGGTCACGGACAGGGCGCGGAAAAGATCATGCGGGCAGAAGCGGCGTTCATGCAGGGCCGTTTCACGGACGCGCACATAGAACTGGAAAGCGCTTACGCGCAGATCGAAGGAAACGGACAGGAAAACATGGCGCTTTGCTGTGACTTCTTGGCACGGCGGCTTTCGCTGTGCACAGATATTGAGCTTCGAGCGACCTTTGAGCAGAGCTACGCGGCGCTGCTGCGGCATCATAATGCAGCCTGGATCAATATCTGGAACGCTGCCGCTGCTTATTATCACGCGCTGACGGGACAAACGGATCGGATCCCGCCGATCTTTGCGGAACACCGGTTATCTTCGGTCAACCTTCTCGCGCCGGGCAAACCGATGATGGAGATGATCGAAAATCAGGTATACCTTGCACAGGGCGCTTACGCCAAGGTGATCGGCCGCAGCGAGGGACAGCTGGCTGTGTGCGGCGGAATGCACTATGCGCTGGTCGCGCTGCATGTCCGGATCCAGACGGCCGCGGCCTATGAAAGGCTGGGAAAACATGAGGAGGCCAGAGCGTGGCTTGCGCAGGCGCTCTCAGATGCGGAACCGGATGGGTTTGTGATGCCTTTCGTGGAGAACTACCGCTATCTGGAGCCGCTCTTATCCGAGCAGCTGCAGGGAGATCTGATCGCGCGGATCCGAGAACTGGGTGAAGCGAGAGCGCAAAGGCAGGCCGGAGCCGCACGAGCGGCGGCGTTCGCGGCCTTGACGGATCGGGAATACCAGATCGTCTGCCTGATGGCACAGCGGCTGTCAAACCGGGAGGTCGCGGAGAAACTGTTCCTTTCCGAGGGCAGTGTAAAGCAGTATGTGAAGCAGATCTACGCCAAGCTTCATATCGAAGGGGACACAAGGACCAAACGAAAGCGTCTTTCCGACCTTCTGGAGGCAAATACTTAACCATTGGTGAATAGTTTTTTTATAAAAGTCACGGTACAATATCGGTACAGTGACTTTTTGTTATGCACACATTTGTTCATAGGAAAAGGAGGAGAATGGTTTGAAAAAAAGAAAGAGGATTTTAAAAACGACGCTGCTGCTTCTGCTCTGTATCGCGCTTGCGGTCCTGACCGGCTGCGGCGGGACCACCGGCGGCGAGACGGAAGAAGATATCCGGTTGGATCCGGCCGAACTGACGGAAGAAAACAGCTTTCCGATCCGGATCGTAAACGCAAGCGGACGTTCCGTCGGGACGATCGAATTTTCGTGGTACGGCGATGCGGGTGAATGCTACCTGGATGTGTTGGGCAGCGGAGATACTCTGGAAGCGGATGAAGTCCTGGACACCAGGATCCAGCCGACAGACGGATCGTATTTTGTCCAGACCTGCGCAGCAGATGAGGGAGAAGAACAGATCAGCTATCTGGTCCTGTACGGCCCGGATGTGAAGGAAGGAAGCGTGCTCGTGCTGCTTCCGGATGATGAGCAGGAGGTGCAGATCCTGTTTGATGCCGGAACGGACGCACAGGAAGCTGAGAAAAAAGCGCTTGCGGACTATCAGGCGGCATCGGAAGGAAAGCCTCTGCCTTCCGAGGAGGAGACCGGCGGACTGTCTGCCGAGGAGATCGCGGCAGCTGCAGCGAAGCTGGGATACGAATCTCTCGGCGAAATGCGCACCAAGCAGCATGAATATCTCGACTCGAACGATCCGGTCAGCCAGGGCATCGAGGGATATTGGTATCCGGACGGCGACCGTGAGAGCACGGAATACTTCTCGATCTACAACGGGACCCTTTACTTCTATGAATTTGATCCGGAACAAGGCGATGTACAGACCGGAATGCTGAACCTCAGCTTAAGACATTCCGGAACGGTTACCACCAGCGGCGGGACAACTTTCGAATACAGCAAATGCGGAAGCGGACCGCTTCGGACCTCAAATGACATGGAAAAAGACACCATCGTCTTTGACGGCGACCGTGATACGGTGTATTACTGGAGATTACAGTAACCTGTAACGGAAAAGGAGGAATTATGTGGAACGAAAGTATATTTTAGCGGTAAAGCCGTTAGACGAGCACATCCTGCAGGTCGATTTTATATCCGGCAGCCGTCTGCTTTTGGATCTGAAGCCCTATCTGGATAAGATCCGCTTTCGGCCTCTGCTGGATCCGCAGGTATGGAGCAGTGCCGTGACAAACGGGATCTTCGTCCGCTTCGGCAATGTGGAACTGAGCCACGACGAGATCTTATCCATGGCAGAACAGGAAAATCAGCCTCGAAATGCTTAAAAATGAAGAAGAGCATGAGAAGATAAAGGAGAAAAACGATGAAAAATTGGAAGAAATTAATAACCTTGGTATTGGCACTGGTTCTTTGCTTGAGCATTTCCGCCTGCGGCGGCGACAGCGGAGACGGCGGAGAAACCGCCGACGCGCCGGCAGTTCTGGAAGATTATGCTTACGACAGCGCGGCCGATGCTTCCGGCTATGATGCTTATATCGGAAACTGGGTCGGCACCGGTGACGCGGAGGATGATACGCTAGAGGTCACAACCACAGACGGCGGCATGTATTTTACGATCTACTATATCAATGATATAAAAGCCAGCGGCGCGGCACAGAATGTACCGGAATATGACTGCATCTACTTCTTCAATGATTTTGACGGAAGCGCTTATCAGGTCACCTTCGACGCGGACGGTCAGATGAACATCAATTCGTTCGGCACCTTTGCGATGATGGGCTCCGAGAACGGATCGGATGACGAAAATACAGGCGACAGTGATGTTTCCCTGCTCGGCATGTGGTATCAGGACGGAGATGAAAACGCGGAAAGCCGCATTGAATTTGACGACAGCGGTAATTGGTCCTTGTACGAAGTGCAGGACGGCGATTATGCCGAAGTAGACTACGGCACGCTCAGCAGCACTGCGGAAGAGGGCATGTACAACGCCGTTTCCGACGCGTATGAAGACGTAAGCTACGATCTGTATCTGGCAGATACGAACACCTTCTACTGGGGCGGTGAAAACGATTGCTATCAGAGGATCTAAGGGGAGACCTGCGAAAGAAAAGGGAAAACGATGAAGAGGATAGATTGGAAAAGAGGAAGATGTCTTTTATCCCTTGCGTCAGCACTGATCCTTTGTCTGTGTCTGACTGCCTGCGGAAGTCCTGCCGGACCGGCAGAGGACGAAGCCGATGACGAACTGCTCGTGAGCGATATGGCATCCCTCGACGGCGTATGGAGCAGCGATGACGGTCGGTCGGTACTCTATTTTGACAGTGCGGACGGCTGCTATCTGTATCATTCGCCTTACGGGTCGACCGGGCGCGGCGCGCTTTCGGACGAGAGCGGCAAACCGATGGTCGACTTCTGCGGCTTCCTGTATGACATTTACCTGAACGATGACGGCGTGCTGCAGCTGGACCGGAACGGATCGGACGGCGGGAAAACACCGGATCTTTCCGGAGAACACTTCCGCCGCGATGACGAAACGCAGATCGCGGAATGGCAGCTTGCGGATCTTGACGGGATCTGGCAGAACGAAGCCGGTGAGACCATTGCCATTGACGCGGCAAGCAGGGAGTACAGCGCCTGCTCGCCGGATTACGCTTCGAGCGGCACGATCGGCGACGACGAGGATGGCAGAGGACCTTATCTTTTTGACAACGGGAACAGAGCCTATCTTTGCCCGGCGGCTGACAGCGGCAGCTTTACGATCACAAACGGCTTCGGCACGCGTTACAGCGAGGACGGCCATTTTGACGGTGTTTTTTACCGCTGCGAGGATGCCGCGGACCGGCTGGACGACTGCGGCAGCTGAGAGGGACCGCCGCCCGATGAGAGGAGAACGGTATGAAAAAAACGAAAAAGTTAGGACTTTTGATCCTTGCGATGCTGCTGTGCCTTGGCATGACAGCCTGCAGCGGACCGGAGGACGAGGACGAAGATGTGATCGCCGGGGATGACTGGCGGACCTACGGTCTTGTAGTCGGCAGCGGAACCATCACCCGCGACGGGGAAAACGCGGATGTACTGGTCACCGTGGATGAAGAGAGCGCGGCGTTCTTTTGGGACGAACCGACGCAGGTCCTGTATGACAGTGTGGATTTTCCGATGGCGATCCCGGATGCCAAGGAGGCTTTCAGCGAGATCTCCTTTGAGGATCTGGACGGCGACGGGGAAAGCGATGTGCGGATCCGCTTCGCGCATGAAAACGGCGACACGACGGAACTTGCCTGGACTTGGGATCCGGCCGGACAGTACGTTTTCCGGGAAGATCTCTCCGACGCGGCGATCAGCGCCGGGAACCTGGAGGATTATGTAGGCCTTTGGGAATATGTCGGCCGGAACCTGTGGCTGCGCATTCACGAAGACGCGACTTGGGAATTCATCAACAGCGAAGAGGATGTCAACGAGTACGGTACGCTGTGGGTGGATGCGGCCGGGATCACGCTCCACTTTGACGGCAGCGGCGACGTGCTGCAGCTTGTGCGCGCGGCAGACGGAAGCTTGGTGGATCGTGTGAACGACGGTACGCTGCGCCCGGTGGACAATATGCAGATCCGCAGGATGCGATAGAGAGGAAGAAAACATGAAAAAGAAAGAAACAGAATCTGATACGGGCCGCAGCAGAAAAATGTCCGACGCACAGCTGTCAAAGAAACTCGGATCCTATCAGAAGCAGGTGCGCATTTGGAAGTACGTCGGTCTGGTCGGCATACTGGGCGGTTTGATCGCTTACTTTGCGGTGCAGGACACTGCGCTCAAGGTGATCCTGGTCATGGTGCTGTTTGGCGGCGGTATCTGCTGTGCGATTTTTGCGAGCGGCAGCGCCCAGAAAAAACTCAAAGCCCTGATGCAGGAGCAAATGGGAGACTTCTTCAGCAGTGAACTGCGAAAGACATTCGGGCCTGACCTGCATACGGAAAAAATGCGGATCGATCAGCCGTTTTTGGAATCGATGGATCTGCTGACCGGCCAGTGGGAAGAATGTGAGATCGAGAATCTCCACGAGGGCAGCCACCGCGGCACGCATTTTTCCGCGGCTAACGTGCGGCTGGACCATGTCTATCAGCGAGACACGCCGCAAGATGGATACGAAACCTGTAGGGAGATGGTCTTCAAGGGACTTGTCCTGCGCTGTGAAACGCGTATCCAGGCGCCGTCGGTCATCAACGTCCACGCGCGGTCGGATAGCAGTCCGCGGGGGATCCTGACGGACAATGAAGCGTTTAACCGCCGCTTTTGTATTGCGGCGGAGCCGGAGGCAGATGCGTTTTACCTCCTTACGCCGCAGTTTATGGAGTTCCTTACACAGTTCGAAGAGCTCATAGAGGGAAAACTGTCGGGATTCCGCTGGGAGCGGGATGTTTTCACCCTTGCGTTGGAAACGGATTATGGCTTTGCCGCAGTTGCAAGCAATGTGGACCTGAGCGATCTTGACGCGCTCCGCAGCAGTTATATCCATTCCCTGCAGGCAATGGGAGAGACGCTCGATATCCTGTTGGAAAATATAGCCCTTTTTAAGGGATAGAACGAAAGGAAGAGAGGAACCAAAATATGATCATAGCTGTCATTCTTCTGATCGCAGTGCTCCTGGTCGTTATCTGGGGCATCAGTACGGTCAATGGTTTTAAGAAAAAAGAGATCCGCGTGCAGGAGGGGCTTTCCGGCGTGGAAGTAGCGCTGACCAAGCGATACGATATGCTGACCAAACTGCTCGATACCGCGAAAAGCTATATCGCGCATGAGAACGAGGTGTTTTCCAAGGTCATTGAGCTGCGGCGCGGCATGAGTATCGACGAGATGAACACCGCGCAGCGGCAGATGGACAATCTCAGCGGCAGATTTTTTGCGGTGGCAGAGGGCTATCCGGAACTGCGTTCCAGCGACGTTTTTGTGGAGCTGCAGCGGGGGATCCGCGACGCGGAAGAACATCTGCAGGCGGCACGGCGTCTGTACAACACCAGCGTTACCGCTTACAATACCGCGATCGTCATGTTCCCGGCCAAGCTGCTGGCAGGCGATCGTCAGCCGAAAGAGTTTTTCGCCGCGGATGAGGCAAAGCGCGAAGATGTGAAGATGACGATCTGAGAAAACGATCGTATCAAAAAAAGTAGAAAGAAAGGTGGATTTTCGTTATGGAAGAAAAGCAGAACTTGACAAATGAACAATTAGAGGCTGCACTCAGCAGCAGCCGCAGCAAAGCGACTGTTTTCAAGATCGTGACCTACGGAGGAGGGCTTGCGGCGATCTGTATGTTCGCGATCGGGCTGATCCCGGTCGCCATCATCTGCCTGATCCTTGCGCTGGTAGGCGGCTATCAGCTTTCCAAAAACACGGAGAAGATCAAAAAACTGCTCAGTGAAAATATCGTCAGCAGTGTGCTGAACGAAGTGTTTGACAATGTCGAGTACAACGCGTTTGGCCGGATCAGTGATGAAACGCTGGAAAGCGCGGGCATGGTATTTCCGTTTTCTCATGAGAGCATGCGCGGAAGCGACTATGTGAAAGGTACTTACAAAGGCTTGAACGTGGAACTGAGCGATGTGGAGCTCATCCATGTGACCGATTATTATGACGAAGAACTCGAACAGTGGAAGCAGACGGAAGAAAAGGTATTCCAGGGACAATGGCTCGTATGCGATTTCGGCAAGGAACTCGTCGGAGAAGTCCATCTTTCCGAGGGTGGGCGGAAACTGCGCAAACAGCACAAAAACGACAGCGTGGAGATGGAGAATGCTGCGTTCAACGATCGTTTCCTCGTTACCGCGGAAAATGCGGAGGAGGCCTATTACGTTCTCACGCCGCACATGATGGAGTACATCCTCAGCATGGCCGGCAAGAGCGGCGGAGACGTCTATCTGTCATTCCTGCGCGGCGGCAAGCTGCATGTTGCGGTCCAGACCGGAAAGGACTTCTTCGAATTGGGCAAAAGCGCGGCAAAGGTGGAAGAACTGCGTCAAAAATTCCTGCGTGAACTCCACTGGTTCACCGACATCATCGATGAACTTCGTGTAGAAGAAACGCTCTATAAAAAGGAGAACAACGCATGACACTGGGAACCGCAGGTTTACTGCTGCTATTGGCAGCCGCGGGTATCTGGCTGAGCGCGCGATACCTGCGCGCGAAAAAAACGCTGCGGATCGTCTGCATCGCGGTCCTGTCCCTGCTTGCGCTGCTTTGCATCGTCTACATCGGTTTGACGCTGCTTTTTGTGGATGCGGTTCAAAACCAACCGCCCGCAGCGTAAAACACATCAAAACATGTCTTTTCAAATTCGAGCAGAGGCCGCCGGTCGGTCCCTGCTCGAATGTTTTGCGGCGGATGCTTTTGCGGCATCCGTTATTTGAAATGTTTGATAAAAACTTACAGTTGCAATTAGGCGATGGGTCAAGTACAATTATCTTAAATACAAGGTGTCCAAAGGGAAAAATTCCCGAAACGTTTATGGCTTTTTACAACTTTGTAAATACAGGGGAAGTAGATGAAAAAGACGAGTTTGTGAAGTACCTTGGTGAGCGAGTTGAAGAGGCCAACGAAGATGAGGAGGTTGACCGCATTATGAC
>CAKQQT010000002.1 GCA_934271235.1 uncultured Clostridia bacterium
CGTCTTATTTCATAGGCTGACCCTGAAAGAAAGAGGGCTGCGCCCTAACGGTTATTTTCCGTTAATGCGACAGCCCCCATTTCGGCATATCCGGCACACAAAAGCGATGGTTAGACAATCATCGTTTTTTTACTTGCAAAAACATTCTTTTCATCCTTTATGGGCGGTGTCAAGCGGTGACATCGCCCTCGGGACAGAATCAATATATACGAAAGCAGGGATGGCAAGATGACGCAACGAGAACTCAAAACGCGAATAAAAGAAGACCCGAACTTGACGAGCGGCGAGAAAGCAAAGCGCCTGCGGGAACTCGCAGCACCCTATCGAAAGCTCAGCGATGAACAGCTTCTGCAGCTGGTGCGGGATTTCGTGGCGGAGAATAACCGTATGCCCGAGCGCTGTGATCTGGTCTACGATACGGTGCTGAAAGAACGCTTCGGACCGTGGGGCAGAATGCTCGAAAAAGCGGGTGTGAAAGAAGTTGCACAGTCCTATCTTGACAGGCGGCGCAGGAGAAAGGAAAAGCGCGCGCGGCATAAGGAATACCGCAGGAAGATCCGCGAGCAGCAGGCGGCAGAAGCGGCGCAAGGAGAAACAGCGGCGGCAGACACTGCCGAGTAACCGTCCACTACACAGTAACACAGTGTTTACATAGATACATCGCAAGAGAACAGGCTGTGCGCGAGGCGAAAGCGCAGAGCCAACTCAAAGCGAAATACAGAAATAGGAGGAGAAAAAGAAAAGAATGAAACAAACCAAAACAAAACAGTCTGTTCGCCAGATTCTGACCTTGACGCTGGCCTTTGTCATGGTATTTACCGGCATGGGCATCGGCAGCTGGGGCGTGGACGTGGCAGATGCGGCAACCATTTGTTATACCGTAAATGAAGTAATTGGTATTACAAGTGCAGACATACCGGAAGGTGCGACTGATATATCAAAAGATTTACCGATTGCAGGCGAAGGCACAGTAGTAGGTACCTATAAAGGACAAAATTTATACTATGTCGGCTTAGAAGAAAAGTATAATGAGGTAAAAGTAAAGGGTGCATTGGTATCGTATAAAAAAGATGGCCTGCGAGCATCCATTACGAAGTATAAAACTATTTCATCAAAAGATTTAGAAGTGGGCCAACTGACAACCGAAATCAAAGATTTTATCGCGTATAATAGAAGCATTGTCCAAGGGAATGCCTTATATAATGCAGCAACTGAATTCTATGCGGCGGCAAAAGAAACTATTCAGTGGAATAGCAGCGGAACGCCTGATCCGGATGAAACATATGTAATGCTGACATTGTATGATACGAAAACGGAAAGAATCGATGGAAAATATGTGTCGAGCGCAAGTGAAATCAAGGGTTATCTGATCATCAAATTAGGGCAAGGTATACAAACAACTACGACAGAACTTGATGAAACACTGAAAACAGCTCCGGATGTGTCGAATGACGCGGCATCCTACCATGAAAATGACCGATACAACGGAAAGAACCATGTCAAAGAGCTGATCCAGAAATTGCAGGCATCAGAAGTCGTAAAGCAGGATGCAGACGCGTTAAAGATTCTGGATGAAAAGACGATTACCAGCTTTTGGGCGCTGTATGAAAAAGTAATGACAAGAGTAAACGCCATCTACCCTGCGGCAGATGACGGAACGCGGACACTTCCGGACACAACAAATCAAGATCAGATCGATGCGGCGAATGTTCTGCTGGAAGCTGCCATTGCAAACCTCATCCCAACTTCAAGGGTCAACCCAACCGCGCTGTATGAGGAAGTAAATGCACAATATAGATGGGTATCGGATAAATCCGTAAAAAACAAGCAGCCTTTCGGAGCTACCGGAGACGTAAGCGCTGAAACCACCACCGCGCCCAGCTGGGCGCCGTATGCTTCTGCACTCAATCAGGGAAAGGAACTCTTAAAATACCTTTATGATAAGGACGGAAATGCAACCGAGGAAAACACGAATGCACTGCAAGCAGATGCAGACGCAATCGTGGAAAAGATTGCTGCCGCTGCAGTGCCTTTGGTTTGGAAAGAAAAATACGATCGTGACTATACGAAGGAATATCTTCCGTACATCGACGAAGCGAGAACGTTCCTCAAGCAGTTCAGCCCGGAAGCACTGGGAAATAATGCGGACGGAGACTACACAAAGGATTCTTGGGAAGCCTACCTTACAGCCTATGAAACGTTCAAGAAAAAGTGCGAGTATGAGATCAAAACCAGCCTCAATAATCCAAATGGAGGAACCTGGGAAGATTTTGAAACGGTTTACATTTTTAACAAAGGTAGCTTCAAAGCGTTCAAAGATGCCGTCAACAATCTGGCGGGCGGCAAAGAGGTAAAGGCCTCGCTGGAATACATCAATAATACGGTTCCGCTCTTTGATAAAACCAAAACTGCAAAAACGGGAACCGATATCTATGTAAAAAAGGATGAATTGGAACTCAAAACCGGAGCAACGACCTTAAAGGATCTCCTTGAGAAAGCCGAGATCCAGTTCTCTACCGGATATATCTCGCTTTCTCCGGTCAGCGGAAAGACGATCACGGTTGTGAATGAGACCCCGTGGCTGATGGTGCTCATCAACGGCGAGTTCCGTGGCATGTATCCGCTTACGGGACAGAACATTGGCGCAACTGCAGAGAAGATGCAGATCCACAATGGCGATGTGGTAAAGGTCGTACGCTGTGCATACGGGATCGGTACCTATACCTACTCCGGCGGCTCCGGTGAGACACTGGGAGATTATACAAACTATGCACGCGTATCGGATTTACGCGTGCTGGGCTCCAGCCTTGGCGAGATTCAGATCGACGCGATTTCTACGGATGCCAAAGTCGGGGAAAAGGTCAATCTGAAAGCGCATGTGACCGGCCTCTATCAGGACAAGCAGGGCAAAACAATGCCGAGCGAGGGTCTGGCACTTTACATCAGCGAGCCTTACGAAAGCGAGCAGCAGAGTACGGACAGCCTCAAGCTGACGACGGCGCGTACCGATGCAAACGGAGAAATCAGCTACATCTTCCGGGAAGCAGGGGACTACATTGTGGCGCTCTTTGATACCAACGAAGATACGCTGTATCAAGAATCCTATAACGAAATGGTAGTGGCAGGTGATTATCATGGCCTGCGTGCAGGCGCTTACGCACGGATCCATGTGGAGGATGCGGAAGCACCGGCCAGCTTGGTCGAATCCAGCCGCAAAGAGAATCTGGCGCAGGCAGAAGCGTTCTTCCGGCAGTACCAAAAGGATGACTTTAATACGACGGCAGTGAACGAACAAGATGTTACTTACGAAATGTTCAAAGCTGCATACGACGAGCTGGTTGCACACCAGAACGCGACCAAGGATTTCAAAGAACTGATGAATACCTTTGACGCGGACTTTGCAGTTCTCAAGGAAAAAGCCTCCCACGCGCGGGATCACGAAGCCATCGTCGGCAATGTGAAAGCTGCTCTTGCCAAACTTCCTCAGACCAAAGAAGAATTGACCTGGCGGCAGAAAAATCTGCTCAAGGAGCTTAAGACCGCTTACGATCGTCTGAATCCGACGGAAAAGAAGCTGCTCACGAAAGCAGAATGCGAGCAGATCGAAAGCTATCTTGCCATCCCCCCGGATTCCCTTACCGAGCCGGAGGCAAAACAGATCTTGATCGTAAAAGATGACGGATTCAAACTGGGCGGAACGAACAACAACAGCGGAGATTACGGAAACTATAACCACGTTTACAGCAGCGACGGTTATCAGGAAGATCAGATTTATCCGGTTGCACATTACAACTTCGATGTAGCATATTATGAGCCGGGAACTAAATATGCAAACAGTGATGAATATAACGCAAACTGCGGAAACAATGACCACTACGAGCCGGAACATAAATATATGAGGGCCAAGAGCGGTGACCGCATTGAGATCCGCAGAATGTTCGAATTAGTGAGCGAAGAACAGGGCGGCGCGAAGTATTCCATCGACGGCGGTAAGACCTGGAAGCTGATGAGAAGAACGCTTGCCGGGGAATATAACGGGGTCAAGACCTACTTTGTTTATGCGAACTTCTATATGCCGGACATCGAAGAAGACAGGCTGACCGTGCAGATCGCACCGCTTACACAAGCAGAGTATGACGCATGGTATGCCGAGGAAAATCAGGAAGCCCTCGACAAGGCGCGTGCAGAAGCAAAAGCGGCACTTGGAGCAGCATTCTCAAGTTATGTAAAGGATGCCTACACTTCCGCAAACTGGGAGGCGATCGAACAGGCAAAGAAGGACGGCGAAGCTACCATCGATCAGGCAGCATCCCTTGACGAGATCAACGATGCCAAGAATCAAGCCATCGCAGAAATGGCCAAGATCCTGACCAAAGAGCAGCAAGAAAATGCTTCCAAACCGAGTACCGGAGATTCCAACCGGCCGCTTCCGAACTACGGCAGTGTGGTCGGCAAGGTGCATATCATTGTAGAAAATACCACCTTTACCAAAGCAGGCAGCAACGGCGCACCGGCTTGGTACGGGACCTTAATTGACGGTTACTATGACCTCTGCGAAAACGACACCATGATGACGGCGGCCTTAAAAGCTCTGCAGCTCAAAGGCTGCAACTGGTCGACCGGCGCACAGGGCGTAGCCTCCAGCTGGGATGACTACGGCATCAGCTATCTGGCCTCCATCAAAGTACCGGAAAAGGTAAAAGCGGACGGCAGCAATTTCGTCCTCAAGGATGCAAGTCAGCGTCTCGGAGAATTTTCCGGCGAATCCGGTTCCGGCTGGATGGGAACCTTAAACGACTGGTTCACCAACTTCGGCTTTCAGGAATTCGGCTACCAGAACGGCGAACTCAAGGACGGCGATGAGATCCACATCATGTTCACCCAGAACCTCGGCGTGGATATCAACGGTACGTGGAACAATTCCGATACAACGCTGAAAGACCTTACGATCAGCAATGGCACGCTTTCTCCGGCCTTTAACGGCAAGACCGGTGAATACACACTGACGATCCCGGACAAGTCCGCGAACCTGAGCGTGACACCGACCGCAGCGAACAAGAACTATCAGACGAGGATCTACCTCAATGAATACCTGAAAGACAGTGCGGAATACCGCCGGACTTCGCTCATTCCGGTCAAGGCGGGTGATACCCTGTATATCGGCTGCGGCGAACGCGCATGGCCGTCGATGAACAAGCAGGGCGCCGAAGCCAGAGCCTACACCGGTACGAAGTACACGATCAAGGTCATCAACAGCGCAGACGCAAGCGCAGTTGTGAAGATGATCGACGAGCTTCCGGCAGCGGACAAGCTCACGATCTATAGCTACAAATCGTACACCGCGGCGGCAGCCAATGCACGCAACGCGTACAAGAACCTGAAAGCGGAAGCACAGAAGAATGTCACAAATTACGACAAGCTCACCAAGGTAGAAGAGAAGATCAAGTTCTATACCGAGATCGACGACGCCAAAGCGAAACTGCATGCCCTGACCGCAGCTTCGAGCAGCGCACAGGCAAGAGAAGCTCTGGCCGCTTACAACAAGCTCTCCGATGCGCAGAAGAAGTACATCACTACTTTGGATGTCGAAAAGTTCAATGAACTGGCGAAAAAGTACAACCTTTCCACCATCACCGGTTCTGCCGAGATGCCGGAAAGCAATGTGACCACCAGCGGCAAGCAGACCACCGCGATCCTCGAACCGACGGTCAGCGACGGTACGGCAAATGCGACCGTGGATACAGATACGCTGACTGCGATCAAGAAACAAGCGACCGAAGCCAAGTCGAACGAGCTGACCCTGTCCGTTTCCAAGGACGCTAAGGGCGAAGCCGTTGACAAAGTGAACGTCAAGGTGGATGTCAAGACCTTAAACAATCTGGCTTCCAAGCAGGATCTGGCTCTGACCGTTTCCACCGAGATCGGAACGCTCCGCTTTGACAGCGCGGCATTACGCGAGATCCTCACGCAGGCAGGCGGCAGCGAGCTGACGATCACCATTGCAAAGAAAACGCTCGGCGCGGCAGAACAGAAGCTGCTCGGTGACAAGGCGGCAGGCTATACCGTAACGGTAAGCTCCGGCGGCAAGAATATCAGCCACTTCGGCGGCAATGTGACGGTTACCCTTGAAATCCCTGACAGTCTCACAGATAAGAAGGTGGCAGCCGTATACATCGACAGTGCGGATAAGTTTACGCATATGCCGGGAAATAAAAAGACCATTAGCGGCAAGGCATACTATGTATTTACGACCACACACTTCAGCGACTTTGCACTCGTTGACGCAGAAGCCCTCGGAATTGAAGTTGCAGACGAAGATACCCTTGCTCAGGTAAAGAGCCTCGTATCTGATCTTGCGCTCACCGCACGCTCTGCAAAGACCGCAAAGAAGAACATCAAAGTGACGCTGAAAAAGAGCAGCAAGAGTGCCGCAGCTATCAAGGAAATCAAAGACCTTGGCTACACGGTAAAATATCGCTTCTACCGCAGCACAAAGAAGTCCGCAGGCTACAAGTCCGCAGTGACGAAAAAGACTGCAAGCTATACCAACACAAGCGGTAAGAAGAACACCAAGTACTTCTACAAAGTTCAGGTAAGAGTTTACGACGAAAACGGCAAACTCGTTGCGAAGACTGCACTGAAACAGTGCAAATACGCTTCAAGAGTTTGGAACAAAAAGTAGAATGCAAAGTTAAAATAAGGAAAGATTAACGGTCGTTGGGGGCACTTTGCCCCTTTCGACCATTTTCCGCATTTAAGAAACCTTTCAGAAAACGAAAAAACAGACAGAAAATACAGACAAAATGAAACCAAGCGATAAGAATTTCCGAAACCAAATCCTAACCTTTCTGCTGGCGGCTGTGATGCTCACAGGCGCTTTTTGGGGTGCGGAAAACGGCGTGACAAGTGCGCCGCCGTATACATGGATCAGCGAAGTTCCTGCTCTTTCCATGCAGGAAACCGTGCAGGAGGAAAAGAACGCGCAGGATACCCCTGCAGATGAAACCAAGGCGCAGGACGAAACCAAAGCGGAAACCCCGCAGAATGCGCAAGGGGATAAGCAGGCGGAAGATAACAAGAACGCAGCTTCGGAAGAAGAACCGAATGAAGAGGAAGATACCGACACTGGTGACCTCAAGGAGGATGCCTATGCGAAGGAGACTTTTTCGGAAGATGCGCTTTTAGAAGAGATTGGAACGGATGGCAGGATTACCGAAATCAAGGTCATCACGGGCGCGGGACAGGAAGAAACGGTAAAGAGTAAAAACGGGGTATTTGATATTGATCTCAGCACGAAAAATGCGACGATCCTTCAGGTTTCCTACCTCGACGGAAACGGTAACCGCAAGGTCTATACGAAACGGGTCAAATACGAACGCCCAGAGGGCAGCACCCCTGCCGAGAAAATGCCAAAGATTGAGACAAACCTCAAAGACGGCGGCACCTACAATCAGCAGGAGCTGAATTTTGATGTGTGGCTCACGGACTACCGCGGCAGGAGGCTTTCCTACAGTAATATGCAGGTTTCCGCAAACGGCGAAGCTGCCGACTATATCGGCGAAATGGATCGCCAGACCTACAGCGTGAAATTAAAAGAGGGCGCAAACGAAATCCGTGTCCTCGCAAAAGATGTCTACCAGTACGCAATTGTCAAAACATGGACGGTCTACTACAAGGCAGGAAAGGGCGAAATTACCATCAGCCTTGAGGGCGGCACGGTCGGCATTCCGTATTTTATCCGCCCGCAGAAGATGGAAGTGACCGACGGTGAGAATCTCGCACAGGTGGTCGAAAGGTTCCTCACAGAGAACGGCTATTCCTACCGCCACGCAGGAACCATCAAAGAAGGCTTTTACCTATCGGCAGTAAAAAAGAAAGGAATGCTTGCGGGATTTTCCATCCCAAAAGACCTCATCCAAAAAATCGAGGAAGATAACTTTATCTTTGACATTGAAGGCTACGCGGGCGAAGATGAGCTTGGCGAATTTGATTTCTCGCAAGGCTCAGGGTGGATGTACTCCATCAACGGCATTTACTCCTCTTACGGCCTCAGCAAAGCCCACGCGCAGGACGGCGACATCGTGCGAATCCGATTCACGCTCGCCTACGGCAAAGACATCGGCGGCTACAAGGCGATGGGCGAAACCTACGGACAGGCAAAGGATTACGGAAAGGAATGGTAAACATGAACGAAAAAATACAAAACATCAAAAGCGAAATCGGAAAGGTCATCAAGGGAAAGGAAGAAGTCATCGATACCGTGCTTGCGGCGATGCTTGCAGAAGGGCATATCCTTTTGGAAGATGTTCCGGGGGTTGGCAAGACGACCCTTGCCCTGACCCTAAGCCGCGTACTTGGTCTTGATTATAGACGCATTCAGTTTACGCCGGATACCGTACCATCAGACATTACCGGCTTTACGATGTACGACAAGGAAAGCGGGAGCTTTCGCTATGAGAAAGGCGCGGCATTTTGTAATCTTCTTTTAGCAGACGAAATCAACCGTACTTCGAGCAAAACCCAGTCGGCGCTTCTGGAGGTCATGGAGGAAAAACAGGTCACGGTGGACGGCGAAACCCACAGCCTGCCGCATCCGTTTTTTGTCATCGCGACGCAAAACCCCGAAGGCGGCGCAGGAACGCAGCGACTTCCTCATGCACAGCTTGACCGTTTTTTAGTGAAGCTTTCCATGGGCTATCCCGACGAAGAAAGCGAAATCGAAATGCTCTCGGAGCGTCAGCAGGAAAACCCGTTAGCCTCCATTCATGCTATCTGCAGCAAAGAGGAAATCCTCTCCATGCAGGAAACGGTACGAAACATTCACGCAAGCGAGGAACTTCTTGCATATATCACAGCTCTTTGCCGCGCAAGCCGCGAAAGCGCAGACATCGCGCTTGGCATCAGCCCGCGTGGAACACTTGCGCTGCTTCGTATGACGAAAGCCTCTGCGTTTCTTTCCGGACGGGACTACGCGATGCCCGAAGATGTGGCAAAGGTCTTTGCAAGAACCTGCGCGCACCGTATCCGCCTCTCGGCAAAGGCGCGTACCGAAGAAAAAGACGAAGAAGCAGTGCTTGAGACGCTTCTTTCGCAGGTCAAAATTCCGGGGGCAATCTAAATGAAGAACCTAAACCACCCGAAAGTGCCAAATCGCCCCGGTATCGCCCTGCGCGGGATCTGGTATCTCCTGCTGTTTCTTGTGCTACTTGGCATTTCCCTGTTCTTCGCTTCAAAGCTTCTCTTTGGCGCGGCACTGGGAATGCTTCTTTTCGCCGTGCTTGACCTATGGGCAGCAAAGAAAGAGGCACAGAAGTTTTCAGGCATTCAGGTAGAAAGCAGCAAGGACAGCTTTATCCTCACATTAAAAAAAGAACAGCATTCCGCGAAGATTTTTCCAGGCGAGATTGTTCTTACGGCATCTATCCGAAATCTTCTGACAGGAGAAGAACGCTGCGAGAGGCTTTCCCTGACAGATGGAAAGCAGGCAGAACTTTTGCTCGGAGATTCCTGCGGTAAATATGTGATGGAAGGAAGCAATCTCCGCTCCGCAGACCTTCTCGGACTTGGCTCGTTTATCGTCCAAGCCGAACCCTTTCGGGCAGCGGCAGTCAGACTTCCGAAAACGACAAAGACCGAATACGAAGGCTTTGGGACAGGGATGCTGGACTTAGACGGCAGCGTTTATGATGAATACCGCGCAGGCTTTGATCAGAGCGAAGTCTTTGAAATCCGCCCTTACCGCCCGGGCGATAAGACGGCGCAGATCCACTGGAAACTGTCGCAAAAGACCGATACCCTGATGCTGCGGCAGGGAAGTCTGCCCGTAAAAAACGCTTTGCTTCTCGTTCTGGAAGCACCGCAGGGCGGCGGGGATTTTTCAGAGCGCGCGCAGCGCGCAGCGGCAAGGCTTTTTTCCCTTTCGGAAAGCCTTACGGAAAAAGGCGTGCAGCACCACATCGGCTATCTTGCCTCCGATGCCAAAACCTTAACCATTACCGAAATCAGCGGGCGCGAAAGCCTCACAGAGCATGCGGGAGCGATTCTTTCCTCGCCGCTTTACCTTGGCATTTCCGCTACAGAGCTATATCTACAGGAGAAAGAGCAGTGGGAGTTTTCCCATGTGCTTGTTATCGATGATGAAGAAATACAAGAGATGTAAAACTTCATATTTTTCTGCCATCAGTGCCACGGGGCTATATAACGGAGCTTCCGAGCGGCTGAACGAGCTGTACTCTGCAGGACTATACCCTGTAGAAGAGGAAAGTCTTTTCTTTACCCTATTTCCGCTTTTTCTTGCCCTCGGCGTGCTTCTATCCTTTTGGCTCTGCTTTGCAAAACGCAGGGCAGGGAAAGCCTTTCTTACGCTGTTCCTCTGTATGGCAGTCGGAAGCGCAGGCTTTGCAGCAAGCTCTGCGGGCGGAATGCAGACCCTGCAGGGAAAGGCAGCCGATGCCGCATACCTAATTCGCTATGGCAGTTTTTCGGAAAACAAGACGCAGCTTACCGTGCAGATGGACACGCCGCAAAGCAGTTACCTTCGCGGATATATCGGCGAGAGGGAAGAAGGCGGCACTTGGAAAACGCTTTCGGGAAAAGAAAGAAGTAAATCCCTCGGTCTCTTTTCCGCCCTGCATGAAAAAGGCTTTTATGCACAGACCGCCCTTGCGGACGCAGAAGAGCAGAGCGAAGTAACAAGCGAAAGCGCGCAGGCAAATACCTTTCGCATTACCAATACAGGCGCAAGCAGGCAGTATCTCTATACACCCTATGAAACGACCGCCCTCGGCGTATCCCATAAGGAAGAAACGGGCGACCGCCCTTTCCTTGCAGATGGCTTTCTCGGCGAAAAAAGCTATACCCTCGAGACCGCCGCAATTCAGACATCAGACCGAAGAAAAATCCTTGCCGCACTTTCCGAAAAGGGAAGTACGCAGGAAGAATACAATTACCGCCTCTTTGTTTATGAAAAATATCTGGACTTAAGCGATACGCAGAAAGAAAGTCTTTCCGCATGGATGCGGAACGGCGCAGACCTTACCAAGATAAAGGGCGCGGGGCTTACCAAAACCGACGCTGCAAAGTCCGTCATTTTCGCCCTGCTTTCGGATGACAGCCAAAACAGCAGGGGCAGCCTTGGTCTTTCAGACGAGTATGCCGCCTATCGTGGGAAAGCAGACGAAAGCGTCAGCGCTGCAGGCGCGGCCGTACTTCTTTTCCGCGCGCAGGGCATTCCCGCACGGTATGCCGAAGGCTATGTCATTACCAAAAGCATGGCAGAAGATGCCGCAAAAGACGGAAAAGCCGCCTTTAACCTGACCGCAGAAAACTACCACGCATGGTGCGAATACTATGAGGACGGCATCGGCTGGTTTCCGTTTGAAAGCGACAGCGATATGCGAGCAGAAATGCCCGCAGATGACATTCTCGTAAACGCCCAAAAGGATAGACCAAAGGACGAAGAGCCAAGTCCGCAGGATAATTCACAGCAGGAAGAAAAGGATCAGACGGTGACCCCGCAGGGCGAGGACGAAAGCCTGTTTGACAAGATATGGATTCTTGCTCTGTGCATACTCCTGCTGCTCCTGCTTGCAGGAATGATCGGATTCCATCTCTTCCGAAAGGCAAGATACCGCCGCATGGAGCCGCGGAAAGCCGTGCTTCTATCCATGCAGGAATCCCTGAAAGTCCTAAAGAAGAAAGGACTTTCCTGCGAAAACAAGCCGCTCTCTGCTTACGAAAGCGAAATCAAAGCGCTTTGGGGAGAGGATGCGGCAGAATCCTTTACCTCCTGCTACGCAATCTACGCAAGGCTTCGCTACGGCGAGCAGGAGGGAACCGAAAACGAGAAACAAATACTCCTTGCCTACCGAAAAGAGGCAGGGAAACTGAAAAGAATACCAAAAAACAAAAGGAGAAAAAGCGGATGAAAAGAAAACTTTTGACGCTCGGCGTTGCCATCGTGTTTACTTTAAGCGCAACGCTATCAGCCTTTGCCGCGGTAAATCCCGCAAAGGTCATTACCCGAAACTGGACAAACTTCCGCGGAAACCAAAGCCAAAACGCGGTGGTTTCCGACAAGCTTCCGACGAGTGCGGAAAACGCAGCCCTTTACTGGGCAACCAAAGCAGGCGAAGGCTACGGCGACGGTGCCATCGGCTCGCCAATCCTTGTGGACGGCTACCTGTATTTTAATCAGGGCAAAAAAATCAAGAAGATGGATGCGATGAGCGGCAAGGTCGTTGCCACAGGCAAGATGGTCGAACGCTCCAATTTCAGCATCATTCCGCCAACCTATGGCGAGGGCAAAATCTTTGTCGGACTGGCAAACGGACGCATTCAGGCATTCGACGCGAAAACCCTCAAATCCCTTTGGGTCTATCAGGATAAGCTCAAAGGTCAGCCGAACTCCCCGATTACCTATTACAAAGGCTATGTGTATACAGGCTTTTGGAACTCGGAAACCCGCACTGCGAATTTTGCCTGCGTCTCTGCAAAGGACGGAAACACCAAAAAGACGACCGAAAAGAAGCGTGCAAAATGGGTTTACCCAAATGCAGGCGGCTACTACTGGGCAGGCGCGTATGTCAGCGATAACTTTGTTTTAGTCGGCACCGACGACGGCGACGGCGGCTACACGGCTCAGACATCAAGACTCCTTTCTCTCTCCCCAAAGACAGGAAAGAAGATTGACAGTATCGAAGGGCTGAATGCCGACATCCGCTCCAATGTGTCGTATGATAAAGTGACCGACCGCTACTATTTTACCAGCAAAGGCGGCAGCTTCTACTCGGTCAAGGTATCGAAAAGCGGCAAGCTCAGCGACCTGAAAGAACTCGACCTTGGAGGCATGAGTACCTCAACCCCAGCCATCTACAACGGCAGAGCCTATGTCGGTGTATCAGGAAAAGGCCAGTTTGACAAATACAACGGTCACCGCATTGCGGTCATCGACCTTGCAAGCTTTACGATTGCCTATACGGCAAGCTGCATGGGCTATCCGCAGACCAGCGGTCTGATTTCCACCGCCTACGAAAAGAGTGAGGGCTATGTCTATGTGTATTTCTTTGAGAATATGACGCCGGGCAAGCTCCGCTACCTCAAAGACAAGCCGGGGCAGACGGAAGTCGTGGACGCCGTGACGGAAACCGCGGCAGACGGCAAGACCTATACCTGCGCGCCGGTGCTTTTCACGCCGCAGCAGGAACAGGCGCAGTACGCCATCTGCAGCCCGATTTGTGACGAATACGGAACGATCTATTTTAAGAACGACTCCGCGCACATGATGGCGCTCGGCAGCAAGATTACTTCCATCAAAGTGACGAAGCAGCCGAAAAAGACCGTCTACAAAGCGGGTGAAAAGTTCAGCAAAACCGGCATGAAAGTGACCGCTTACCTTGCGAACGGAAAGAAAAAAGACATCTCCCAGTACGTGACCGTCTCCACTTTCCCGCTGAAAAAAGGCACGAAGGACATCACGGTCTACTATCAGTACCAGATGTATAACGACATCGAGCAGTGCGATACCCTGTTTACAAGTGTGGATATTACGGTGAAGTAGAGCAGGCGCATGATCACAAATGAAATATGACAACTTTGCTTGTATCCCAAAAGAAAAAGTGTGTGTGGGGAGAATGCAATGAGAGAGAAGAAAGCTTTGAGAATGTTAAAAAGCTCGCGCTTTTTGGCGTGAAGAAATGACAACTGAATAAGCTGACACATACAGAGCATTTTGCATAAGAAAAGCGTCAATGAAACGAAAAGGCGGCAAAAAACAGCCCGCCCAAAGTTTTGTTGGCGCTTTTTTGCGTGCAGCAAATTTTTTTAATCATTTTACCTTAAAAAACGGACCGCCAATGTCCTTATATCAGAAGGATTTTTCCTTTTAGAAAGGGACGCGATATGGCTACGATTGTGAAATACGCATTTGCGACAGGTGAAGTGATAAGCATAGAGGTCGAAGATGAGGTTGCAGCTGTTGTCCTGACTGACAGGGTCAAGGAATGCTCTTCTAACCGCAAGGCGCGCAGACATAAGGCTCCGCTTGATGAGTTTGTGTTCGAAGATAGAAGATACTTCGGGGATGAAAACACTCCGGAAACGCTTTTGATTCGAAAAGAAGACAACGAAGCTCTGTTCAGGCAGCTTGAAAGCATTTCAGAAGTACATAAAAAAAGACTTCTCATGTATCTTGATGGTATGACATACGAAGAAATCGCAAGGAAAGAAAATGTCTCTATCACTGCAGTGTACTATTCTATTGACATCGTAAGAAAAAAGATTCGAGCGTTCTTTTGATGAACTTTGATAACTGAATATCGGTTTGCCGGGTACATTCCCGACATCAAGAGCGCTTCAGCCGATGCGCCGAGATTTTTGTTTTTTGATAAAAGGCAGAATAGCGATACAATCGAGCTGTAAAATCGGGTGGTTCCCGATTCTGCCAGGACGGATGCCGGGTATAATGATACTCCTGCTCAGCCACAGCCCGTGTGCAGACATAGAAAAGCTATGCACTGCGTCGCACGCAATGGGAGCAGCTTAACGGAAAAGGGGTGAAATTCCCGTGGAGCTATAAGTTTAACCGAATAGCCACCCGGCAGATTTAGTTTTATTTTTTAATGGAAAAACATATCCTTTATCAGGAGGTGTGTATGAGCAAAGGAAATGTAAAAACAGAAAATGTATTCAAATATCAGGATGAACGGCAGCGTAAGGAAGCCGTTCTTTATAAACTGAAGGAATTGATTGAAAAAGAATTGGAGTCAAGTGTGCGAATGGATGCAATCGCACATTTGCAAAAAAAGAAACATTAAAGTATTTTAGGTACAGAGGTGAGAGAAGTGAGAAAAATAAATCTGTACGAAAGACCAAAAGCAGCCATATACTGCAGGCTGTCAGATGAGGATCATAATAAAAAGAATCCCGAAGAGGACAGCAGGAGTATCCAGACGCAAAAGGCAATGCTTCGTGATTATGCCCATGAACAGGGATGGGAAATTTATGACTTTTATTCTGACGATGACTACTCCGGGGCAGATTCAAACCGTCCCGAATATAACCGACTGCTTGCCGATGCGGAGAAAGGCAAGTTTGATATTGTTCTTTGCAAACATCAATCGCGTTTTACCAGAGACATGGTGCATGTGGAGACCTACATAAATGAAAAATTTGCGGAGTGGGGTATCCGCTATGTCAGTCTTCTTGATGGGGCGGATACATCGCTTGCAGGCAATAAAAAAAGCCGCCAGATTAACGGTCTTGTAAACGAATGGTATTTAGAGGATTTGTCAGAAAATATGCGGCGTGCCTATGCAACAAGAAAAAAAGAAGGCAAATATCTCGCAAGCTGTCCGGTTTACGGATATAAAAAAGACCCGGAGAACCCATATCATTTGATTATTGATGAACCATCGGCAAAAATTGTGAAGCGTATTTTTCAGATGAGCATAGCAGGAATGAGTTTGAATGTTATCGCAAGAACTCTAAACGATGAAGGCGTGCCATCTCCCACTAAATATAAAATCGAAGTCCAAGGACTTAATTACAAAGGCACAGAAAACCTGCGAAAAGCACGAAGGTATAAAGGGGAAACCCTTTGGCAAAGCAGTTCTGTGAATTATATCCTTAACAACGAGGTATATACGGGAGGCTTATATCAGAATAAGCGGCGTACCATCAGCTACAAAAACTATAATCGCATAAAGCTTCCGCGTGAAGAGTGGATTATCGTAGAGAACACACATGAACCGATTGTGAGCAGGGAGGAATTTGAGCAAGCCCGAATTCGCCGTTCAAGAAACCCTCGCATTACGACAAGAGGAGAAGGCAATTTCTTTTCCGGGAAACTTGTTTGCGGATACTGCAGCGGCTCTATTGTATATAACAGTTCAAAAGACGGACATCGATATTACCGCTGTCACAATCGAATCAACCTCAAAATTTGTGAGGGAGTGTCGGTATCGGAGTCGCTTTTGAAGCGGGAAATTCTTAGTGAATTGAAGAAAATCTTTGACGCATGGATTCACGACAATGAGGTGGAAGCGATGTCTCAAAACATGAAGGTAAAAGAAAATGAAGAAATTCAAGCTATGGAAGCAGAAGTGTATGAGAAACAGACGGCACTTGAAAAACTGATTGCGACAAAGACCTCACTATACAGCGATATGGTAGAAGGATTGATTTCAAGGGAAGATTTCAGAGAAATGTCCGAGACTTTTTCGCAAAAACAGTGTAAAATGAAGAAAGAAATAGAGCTCCTGGCGCAAAAACTCGAAATGGAGCAGACAGCTGTAAAGCTGAGAGAAAAAAGAGAAAAAAAGTTGAAATTGCTTGTCAAACAGACAGCAGATAAATATTTGAAATGCGAGGAGCTGACGGTGGAAATGCTGCAGACTTTTGTAGATTATATAGAAATAAAAAACGGAGAGAAAAGAGGCTCAAAAGAGCTTAAAATACATTGGAACTTCTAAAAAAATATGGCGGGCGTGCAGACATCTTGCCCGGGCTGTGTGATGATCGCCCGCACATCGCCGCCGTTGTTGACACGCGAAAACTCGCCCACGTTGATGGTGGCGCGGTTCATGATGACCGTGGCGACCGCCTGCATGCCGGCTGTGCCTTCGCCGCCCGCTTCGCATTGTATCAACCTTGCAAACAATTCTCTGGTATCCAGTGCCATATCCATCTCCCATCTGCCCATAGACTCAACTTATACTATGCGGGACGCCCCGCGGATGTGCAGGAAAATTTTTGTCCTTATTACAGTCATGAGAAGGCGCGCGAAGACCTTCCATAATTTTCTAAGTATGCATAATGTACTGCTTTTCCGTCCTTTTTGAAAAATCTGCACGGACTTGCACAGGATTTTTGCATACTTCAATACATTTTTTACATTTTCTTCAAGCTAGATCGGGCCGATAAACTTCCGGTACACATCCGCGGCGACACGCTTTGAGCATTTTCGACAGGATTCGACAAAAGTTCGACAAAACTTCTTCTGCGCCAATAGGAAGCGCTCTCTTTGTATGTAAAAAAATCCATTTTTCAGACGGCATCGCGTGCAGATTTTTTGAAAATCGCAAAAAAGCAGTACATTATGCATCCGTTTTTCGTTTCACAGCAAATCCCAAAGGACCCCTGACAGTTTTTCTTTGTCAGGGGTCTCATAATAGTCATAAATCTGTCAGTTTCCGCTTGTATTTGCTTCTCTGCCATGCTGAAATTTTGGTATATACACCAAAACGAAACGGAGGGATGCATATGACGGTTACAAGCGTAAGTCTGCCTGCGAAAAAAAGGATCCTGACGATCTGCGTCAAACTCTTTCTGGAGAAAGGCTACAAAAAGACGACCATGGCGGAGATCGTGGAGAAAGCCAATGTTTCTTACAGTTCCTTTCAGAATATCTTTCGCGCGAAAGACGGCGTGCTGACGGAACTCGTGGCGTTCATGTTTTCCAATCAGTTCGCGATGGCCCGCGGCGCGGCGGGAGAACATCTGCCGCCTGTTTATGTCTACGCGGTGGAAACGGCGATCCAGATGACACTGACCGAACTGAACGAAAACCTGCGGGAGATCTATATCGAGGCCTATACACGAAAGGAAGCCTCGGAATATATTTTCCGCGAAACCGCAAAAGAGCTGTACGGTATCTTCGGTTCCTATCTGCCGGAATTGACGCCGCGCGACTTTTATGACATGGAGATCGGCTCAGCCAGCATCATGCGCGGCTACATGGCGCATCCCTGCGATGAGGAGCTGACCTTGGAAAAGAAGCTGCGGCTGTTCCTGACCATGACGCTGCGGGCGTACAATGTTCCGCCGGAGGAGCTGGAACAGGCGATCTGTTTTGTCGAGGGGCTGGACATCCGCGCGATCTCCGAGCGGGTGATGCAGGAATTGTTCAAGGCATTGGCGATGCGCTTCGAGTTTTCGCTCGCGGGCATCACAACGCCGGACAACAACGGATAGATCATGAAAACAAGCGAAAACCAAGCAGCGCAGTACTCCCTTGCATGAGGACAGAACCCTCATGCAAGACCCTTTTAAAGGTGCGTTCCTGTGGGGGAGTCGGGAAACGCAGAGAAGGAAAGGGGAAAAAATGAAAAAACGATTGTTCAGCATCCTGCTGATCCTATGCATGGTACTGGTGATGACACCGACGGCAGCCTTTGCCGAGGGGGAAACACGAACACCTGTGGCTAAGGAAGTTGGCACGACGAAGGAACTGACCGATGCTTTGGAGGACAGCACAAAGGACATCGTCAAACTGACGGATGACATTACCATTACCGAAAGCCTGACCATAAACCGCACGGTCACGCTGGACCTGAATGACCATGTGTTGCGCATGACCGGCAATGACAGCGTGATCAAGGTCGGAGCCGGCGGCAAGCTGACACTGACTGACAGCGCGGAAATGAAAACCGTGAAGAAATTCAGCAAGAATGACGACAGTCTGTGGACATTGGATAAAACCGGCGAGCAGAGCGTCACCGGCGGCGTGTATGTCGCTACAAATGGCACGTTCACTATGAACGACGGAAATATCGCAGGCTGCATAGCGGGGTCGGGCGGCGGCGTGTATGTCGCTACAGGGGGCACGTTCAACATGTCCGGCGGCACTTTCTACGGTGGTCTCGACGGCACCATTGCCGCTGGCTACTGTACCGTGACCTACTACGCCGGATCCTACGAGGAACCCTACGCCGTCCAAATCGTTCAGAGCGGCGGATTTGCGACCACGCCTGCAGCCCCGGAGCTGAACGGTCTTACTTTCGGTGGCTGGTACACGGACGAGGCATGTACGGATGGAAAAGAGTATGGCTTTGAAAAGTCTGTGACGGAAGACCTCGCGCTGTACGCGAAGTCACTCTACAACATCCGCATTATCGACAAGGACAGCAAAGAGTACCACGTCACCGACCGGAACTGCACCAATGTGCTGGGCGACGGCACAGTGTCCTATACGCCGGGATATGGCGATGTTGGGAAAACGCTCACGGAAGACGATTGGAACCGGGCGCTGCGCGGCGAAACGGTTGAGGGACTTCAACTGCCGAAGTTGACGCTGAACGGCGCAAACCTGCAAAGCATCTCGATGACAGGAACCTGGGGCAGCGATGAGAACACGAAGCTTCTTTCCACGATGCTCCAAATTGAACTGGTGGGCGATAACACGGTCGTGTACAACGGCAATTCTGGTGCCGCCATTTCGGCGAACTATTTGATCGTTACCGGCAGCGGCAGTCTGAAGGCCACCGCAACCGGGCAAAGAGCCGGTGCAATCACCATCGAGAGCATGGGTGGGGCATATTATCAGTATGGCGGAGACGTTACGCTGTATGGAGAATACAGCGGGCTGTCCTGCACGGAAGCAAACTTTGAGTTTGCGGCCGGAAAGCTGACAGTCAACGCGAAAAAAATCGCACTGTATTGCGATCTCGATGATCACCACTTCAAAATTACCAGCGATACGACAACCTTCTACTGCGGCAATTCGGAAGAACCAAGGTTTGAAATCAAAAGTCCATTCACGAAGGAAAATATATCCAACCAACTGCAGACTGCCATTGAAGAAGGCCAACTTCAACCGGGCGATGGTAGTCCTGGTGTTCACTATGCGCAGCTCACCTCCAACCACACCGTGACCTTTGACAGCGACGGCGGCAGCGCGGTGAAAGCGCGGACCGTGGATTACGGCGAGACCGTGATGAAGCCCAAAGACCCTGTCAGAAGCGGCTACACGTTCGTGGGTTGGTATCTGGGCGAGAACGTATATAATTTCGATGCTCCTGTGACGAAAGATCTGACCGTCAAGGCGCGGTGGAGCTATAATGGCGGCAGCGGCAGCAGTTACACCTACCACACCATCCAGGCGTCGGTCAACGCGAACGGCTCTATTTCGCCGTCCGGCAAGGTCAGCGTCCGTGAGGGCCGCGATCAGACCTTTACCATCACGCCGGATCAGGGCTATGATGTCGCGGACGTCAAGATCGACGGCAAGAGCATCGGCGCGGTGCGGTCGTACACCTTTGAGAACGTCAAGGGCAGCCACACCATCGAAGTCGAGATCGACCGAGAAGAAGTGATCAAGCAAGCGAAAGCCGAAGAACTGACCGCGTCGATCCTGCTGACGGCACGCTCCGTCAAGACAGCGAAGAAGAACGTCAAAGTAAGACTGGAAATGGATGCGGAAAGCGCGGCGGCGGTCCGCGAGCTGCAGACACTCGGCTATACCGCGAAGCATAAGTTCTACCGCTCCGAGAAAAAAGCGCGGCAATACGAGGCGAAGCTGACCAAGACTTCCAAGGTCTATGTCAACACACAGGGCGAAAAAGGCAAACGGTATTACTATAAAGCACGCGTGATGGTCTATGATCCGAGCGGCAAACTGGTAACCTACAGCAAACTGACGCAGTGCAAGTACGCGGAAAGACTTTGGACGAAGTGATCTTCCCGCGTCAAGCCGCGGAGCATTCGCGCGGATCGCGATCTATCCGCAAAAATATCCGCAAAAACACTTGCTTTTGCAGATTTTCTGTGCTATCATGTAGGTACACGATTCCATAAAGGTAAGACTAGAAGAGTGGGTGAAAGCCCACTCTTTCAACTTTGTTTGGGGCAGAAACAGAAGCGGCCCGAGCGGCCCGGCGGGATCTTCACAAGAAAGGAAACAGTATGGCAAAGAAAAAAATTACAGATCTGATCGAAGAGATCAGTGCGGATTTTCTGGCGTCCAACGGACTGGAACTTTACAACACGGAGTTTGTAAAGGAAGGAAAGGATTGGTTCCTGCGGGTCTGCATCGACAAGCTGCCGCCGGAAAAGACCGCGTCCGCAGACGAGGATGCGGACGGAGCGCCGGAGCAGGCAGCGGAAGCGGCAGGCAAGACGCAGTATGTGTCTACCGACGACTGCGAAAAGGTCAGCCGGTTTTTGAGCGCCGAACTGGATCGCCTCGATCCGATCGAACAGAATTACTATCTGGAGGTTTCTTCTCCGGGTATGGACAGAGCCTTGCTGCGCGAAAAAGATTTTATTCGTTTTGCGGGCGAGCAGGTCGACATAAGCTTATATAAGGCGGTGGACGGCCGGAAAAATTACGAAGGAACGCTGCTTGGCCTGAAAGACGGAAACATCGTGATCCAAGACGGCAGCGGCGCTGAACTTGCATTCCCGAAAGAGCAGGTTGCCAAGACGAAACTTGCGGTCATATTCTAAGGAGGTTATAAACAAAATGAACAAGGAATTTATACAGGCAATAGAGGATCTGGAAAAGGAACGTCACATATCCAAAGACGTTTTGATCGAAGCCATTGAATCCGCATTAGTGTCTGCATACAAAAAGAATTACGGAACGTCGCAGAACGTGCGCGTGGATATCAACCAGGAGACCGGAGATATCAACGTCTATATGCGCATGGACATCGTAGACGAGGTAGAGGATGAATTTACACAGATCTCTTTAGAAGAAGCAAGAGACATCGACTACCGCTACGAAGTCGGCGACGTGGTCGAGTATCAGGTAACGCCGCGGGATTTCGGACGTATCGCGGCACAGACCGCGAAGCAGGTCGTTGTACAGCGGATCCGCGAAGCGGAACGCGGCATGATCTTTGACGACTACATCAACCGTCAGGGCGAGATCGTGACCGGGACCGTACAGCGCATCAGCAACGAGACCCTGTTCATCAACGTCGGACGCACGGAGGGCATCCTCTCCGCCAACGAACAGGTACCGGGCGAACGCTACAAAGTGAACGACCGCCTGAAAGTCTACATCATGGATGTCAAGAAGACCAACAAGGGACCGCAGGTATTCCTTTCCAGATCCCATCCGGGACTGGTAAAACGCCTGTTTGAACTGGAAGTACCGGAGATCGAAGACGGGACCGTCGAGATCAAAGGGATCGCCAGAGAAGCCGGTTCCAGGACCAAGATGGCCGTTTATACCGAATTTGAAAACGTCGATCCGGTCGGCGCCTGCGTCGGTACCAGAGGCGCGCGTGTGCAGACGATCGTTGACGAACTGCACGGCGAAAAGATCGATATCATCCCTTGGAGCGAAAATCCACAGGAACTGATCGCCAGCGTACTGAGTCCGGCCAAAGTCGAAAAGGTCATTCTGGCGGAAGACGGCGAAAAAGCAGCGACCGTCGTAGTCCCGGACTATCAGCTTTCCTTGGCGATCGGCAAAGAAGGACAGAACGTACGGCTCGCGGCCAAAGTCAGCGGCTGGAAGATCGACATCAAGAGCCATACACAGTTCGAAGCAGCCCGCGAGGCGGCAAACGACATCGTAGAGCTTGATGCGGATGAGGACGCAGACGCGCCGATCACCGGATTGGCAGACTTTGCGGAGGCCGCGGAAACAGAAGAAATCAGCGAAACCGCGCCGCAGACCGAAGCCGCGGAAGCAGCGTCGGAAGCGCAGGCAGCGGATATCATAGAGGTGGAGGACTGATCTTGAAAGAACGGAAAGTACCCATGCGGAAATGTGTCGGATGCATGCAGTCCAAAGAAAAACAGGAACTGATCCGGATCGCGGCGTACGAAGGACAGCTCAGCGTGGACCCGAGCGGGAGAGCGAAGGGCAGAGGCGTGTACATCTGCAAGAACAGCCCGGAATGCCGGGAAAAAGCAGACAAACGCCGCGCGCTGGAACGTGCTTTTTCGATGGCGATCGCGCCGGAGGTCAAAAAAGAGATCTTCGTGCAGCTGGCAGCGCTGGATGAAGCGGCGGCCGACCCGGGAAAGGGGCCGAGCGCATGAGGACCAAGGTCATGAGTTATCTGGGGTTTGCGGCAAAAGCGGCCAAGATCGTGAACGGATACAACACCTGCATGTTCATGATGGAAAAGAAAAAGGTCAAACTGGTGATCCTGGCAGCGGACCTTGCCGAAAACTCGATCAAAAAAATGACAGCGCTCGCAGAGCGATATCGCGTGCCGTACCGCATCTTCGGCACGATGGAGGAACTTTCCCATATGACCGGCACCGCGGGCAAAGGGATCTTCGCCATAACAGATGCGAACTTCGCAGAGATTATATTAAAAGAAATTGATGATATGCAATCGTCAGAAAAGGAGGTGTTCTGATGGCAAAAGATAATAAGACACAAGAGATGACAATCGTAAAGGCAACGCCGAAAAAAGCAGAAAGCCAAAAGGACGAACAACCGAGAGGTACCGTGAAAGCGGCAAGTATTTCCCAGGTGAGGACACTGGGTGCAAATAAACAGGTAAAACATCAGACCGTACAGCAGGAAAGACCGGCGCACAGACCGCCGATCGGCACCCCGGTCGTCAACAAAGATCTGGAGAACCGCTCCAAGCCGCCGATCGGCAAACCGATGGGCAAACCGGTCGTTCCGAAAGAAGTAGCGGAACGCGGCATGAAAAAAGAAGAAGCGGAAAGCAAGCCGGAAGTCAAGGCCGAAGCCGTGAAAGCAGAAGCGCCGAAGACCGAAGCACCGAAGACGGAAGCGGCTCCGAAAGAAGCTGCCGCGCCGAAAGCGGAGGCGCCGGAAGTGAAAAAAGAAGCGCCGAAAGCGGAAACTGCGCCGAAGACCGAAAAACCGGCGGCAGCGCCGGCTGCAAGAGCGGCTGCGCCGCGCGAAAACCGCGAGCCGAGAGGAGCAAGACCGCAGCGTCAGAACGATCGTGACGCGAGACCAAGCCGTGACGGACAGCGCGACGGACAGAGAGAGTACCGCAGAGACAGCCGCGACGGCCAAGGCAGTCGTGACAGCAGACCGAGCCGCGGCGGAGATCGTGACGGCAGACCGAGCCGCGACGGACAGCGCGACGGTCAGAGAGACTACCGTTCCAGAGACGGTCAGGGCGGACAGAACCGCGGACCGCGCGGAGATCGTGACGGCAGACCGCAGGGTGCAAGAAACGGCCAGGGCCAGGGCGGACAGAGCAGAGGACCGCGTCAGGGCGGCGGCCGCGATGATCGTCCGGCACTTTCCAAGATGGAGACCAAGCCGACACAGAAAAACGTCGAAAAACGGGTACACCCGGATAAAGAAAGAAATAAATTCGCCAAGCTTGAAAACGGCGGAAACAGCCAAGGCAAGAAGAACAAAGAGAGAATGCAGCAGCGTTCGCTCGAAAAACAGGCAAAACCGAAGAAGCACAACAAACCGAAGCCGATCGCGGAAGAGGAAGAAGACATCTTGGAAGATCTTCCGACCGGAACCGTGGCAGTCACCGCGCCGATCACCGTCGCCGGTTTCTGCGAACAGGTCGGAGCCTCCACTTCTCAGGTCATCATGGCGCTGATGAAGATGGGCATCATGGCCAATATCAACCAGAGCATCGATGAAGATACCATCATGATCCTGGCAGACGATCTGGGCATCAACGTGGTTGTCGCCAAAGTCGAAGAAGAAGTCGAAGAAGAAGGTCTGGAACTCTTTGAGGACAAAGAGGAAGATCTGAAGCCGAGAGCACCGATCATCACCGTTATGGGTCACGTTGACCACGGTAAGACATCCCTGCTCGACGCTATCCGTAAGACGAACGTGACCGCGTCCGAATCCGGCGGTATCACCCAGCACATCGGTGCGTCCGAGGTCATGATCAACGGACAGAAGATCGTTTTCCTGGATACTCCGGGTCATGAAGCGTTCACAGCTATGCGTGCCCGCGGCGCGCATATCACCGATATCGCGGTCCTGGTCGTTGCGGCCGACGACGGCGTGATGCCGCAGACCATCGAATCGATCAGCCACGCCAAGGCAGCCGGCGTTCCGATCATCGTAGCCATCAACAAGATGGATAAACCGGGCGCGAACCCTGACCGCGTGAAACAGGAACTGACCGAGCACGGTCTGCTGGTCGAAGACTGGGGCGGCGACGTCATCAGTGTTCCGGTATCCGCGAAGACCGGCGAAGGCATCGTCAACCTGCTGGAAATGATCCTCCTGCAGGCCGAAGTGCTCGAGCTGCGCGCGAACCCGAACCGACTGGCAATGGGTTCCGTCATCGAAGCAAGACTGGATAAGAACAAAGGTCCGGTCGCGACGCTGCTGGTCACCAACGGTACGCTCAAGAGCGGCATGTCCGTCGTAGCGGGGACCTGCGCCGGCAGGATCCGTCTGATGACCGACTTCAAGGGCAAGGAGATCAAAAAAGCAGGCCCTGCGACCGCGGTAGAGATCCTCGGACTTTCGGAAGTCCCGGAAGCCGGCGACGAATTCAACGCCGTCAAGCAGGATAAGATCGCGAAAGAGATCGCGGAAAACCGCAAACAGAAACTCAGAGAAGAGATCCTCGCCAGAAACGCGAGCACCACGCTCGAGCAGCTGTTCAGCCAGATCCAGGAGGGCGAAGTCAAAGACCTCAACCTCATCATCAAGGGCGACGTACAGGGCTCCATCGGCGCGATCGTATCTTCGCTGGAAAAACTCAATAATGAAAATGTCCGCGTCAAGGTCATCCACACCGGCGTCGGTACCGTGACCGAATCCGACGTTATGCTGGCAGGTACGACCGGCTCCATCATCATCGGCTTCAACGTCAGACCGACCACCGCGGTGCAGGCGTTCGCGGACAGAGAAAACATTCAGATCCGTTTATACAGAGTCATTTACGATATCATCAACGATGTGGAAGACGCGATGAAGGGTATGCTGGATCCGGAATTCAAGGAAGAAGTGCTCGGCAAGGCCGAAGTCAGAAACACCTTCAAGGTTCCGAACGTCGGCATCATCGCCGGCGCTTATGTGCAGGAGGGCAAAGTGCTCCGTAACGCGGAGATCCGACTGGTACGTGACGGTATCGTCATCCATGAGGGCAAGATCTCTTCGCTCAAGCGTTTCAAGGACGACGCCAAGGAAGTCGCGCAGGGCTACGAATGCGGTATCGGTATCGAAAACTACAACGATATCAAAGAGGGCGATGTCATCGAATGCTTCCACATGGTTGAAGTGGAAAGGAAATAAAGATGGGCAAAGGATACAGACAAGGCAGGCTGGGTGAGGAGATCCGCCGGATCTTGAGCGAAATGCTGATCAACGGCATCAAGGATCCGCGCCTGGCCGGCAAGATGCTCAGTGTCTCCGGCGTAGAAGTGACGCGTGACGGCAGTTACGCGACCTGCTACCTTTCCCTGCTCGCGACGAGCAAGGATGAAGAGGCAAAAAAGCAGGCGGAAGACGAGGTGCTTGCCGGACTCGCGAGCGCCAAGGGCATCATCAAAAAAGAGATCGCCAGACAGGTCAAAGTCCGTCATATCCCGGAACTGATCTTCAAGATGGATCATTCCATGGATTACGGCAGACATATCGACGAGATCCTGGACGGCATCGATTTTGACAGTTATCAGAAAGACGAAGAAGAAAACGATGAAGAATAATACGTTTGCGGAGATCAGCCAGGTCTTGCTCAGCGCGAAGACCCTGCTGCTGTACCCGCATATCCATATGGACGGAGACGCAGTCGGCTCCTGCGCAGCGCTGTGCAAGGCGCTGCGCCTGGCCGGCAAGGAGGCCTATGTCTTGGTGGAAGAAGACCTGCCGCTGAACCTGCGCTTCTTGGATCAAGGATATTTTACCAAGGATCCGAAGATCTTCGAAAAAAACGCGAAGACGGTCGATCTTTCCGTCTGTGTGGACTGCGGTGACGAAAGCCGTTTTCCCGGCAGAGCGGAAACGTTCCGTCAGGCAAAGACCACCGTTTGCATCGATCACCATCAGACGACGGAGGCTTTTTGCGACTACAATCATGTAGATCCGCAAGCGGCCGCTGCCGGGGAGCTGGTCTACCGGCTTCTGCAGGCGATGGGAACGCAGCCGGATCCGGAGATCGGAGAAGCCATCTTTGCGGCGATCACCACCGATACCGGAAACTTCCAATATTCCAATACAACGCGGCAGAGCTTTCAGATCGCGGCGGAGCTTTGCGGCTGGGGCATCGACACCAATAAGGTCAGCGTGGAGATCTACGAAAACGTGCGGCCGCAGCGCAAACGCATCGAAGCGAAAGTCCTCGGCACGATGCGCCTGATCGGCAGCGGCCGCGGTGCAGTCTGCTATATGACGCAGGAGATGCTGGCGGAGACCGGCGCGCTGGCCGAAGAGACCGAAGACGTCGTCGGACAGCTGCGCAGCATCGCGGGCGTGGAGTACGCGGCTTTCCTGAAAGAACAGGAGAGCGGAGAGATCCGCGTCAGCCTGCGCGCCAAACGGCTGGGCAATGTCGCGGACATCGCGGCCAGACTCGGCGGCGGCGGACATATCAAGGCCGCCGGCGGAACGATCCGGCTGCCGCTGCAGGAAGCCCTGCAGCTGGTGGAACAGGAACTCCTCCGGAGCATCCGCGAGCTGCCGCGTGAGGAAAAAGACGGGACAGAACAGACAGTATGAAAGACGGAATCATCAATATCAACAAACCGGCGGGCATGACTTCGCACGACGTGATCGGCGATCTCAGACGCCTGCTCGGCATGAAAAAGATCGGTCATACGGGGACCCTGGACCCGATGGCGACCGGCGTGCTGCCGATCTGCCTGGGCAAGGCGACCCGTGTGGCGGAATATATGGACATGGACTTCAAGACCTATCGCTGCACGATGACGCTGGGAGTGATCACCGATACGCAGGACATCTGGGGCGAAGTCCTGGAGATGCGCGACACCTCCGGCATCACGGAAGCGGCAGTCCGCAAGGCGTTCGAACCGTTTCACGGTGAGATCCTGCAGATGCCGCCGATGTACAGCGCGGTACGCATCGACGGACGCAGACTCTATGACTACGCCCGATCCGGCGAGGCCGCGATCGTTGCGGACCGCATCAAGCAGCGCAGAGTCTACATCCGCAGTCTCGAGATCGAGCTCATGGATTTTGCGCATGACAGCAATGTCAAAAAAGTCACCTTTGTCGTGGAATGCTCCAAGGGGACCTATATCCGGACCATCTGTCAGGATGTCGGCGAGGCGCTCGGCTGCGGAGCCGCCATGGAGAGCCTCTGCCGCATCGCCAGCGGAGCGTTTCGGGTGGAGGACGCGGTCAGTCTGGACGCGCTGATCGACGCCTACAGCCACCGGGCCTATAAGGAAAACGGACGCTATACGCTGGACCCGGCTTCGGAAGCGGGCCTTGCCCGGATCGAGAAACTGGTGCTGCCGGTGGACTATCCGCTGGTACACTTCGGCACAGCGCTGCTTTCCCCGGAAACTGCCAAAAAGTTTACCGGCGGCTGGCACATCGCGCTGCGCGAATGCGAGATCAAGCAAAACCCGCAGTATCGTTACCGGGAACCGGAATTTGAGATCCGGCCGGAGTACCGCGGCGCTTATAAAATGTATGAAAAAGACCCGGCCCTGCCGGGCGGCCGCCTGTTCCTGGGCGTGGCCTTTTACAACCATCAGTACAAGAAGCTGGTGGCAGACAAGGTATTTTTGAGAAGTGAGGAATTATGATCGTATTTGACAGTTTAGAAAAGATCAAAGATATGCCCGAAACCGCGGCAGCGCTCGGCAACTTTGACGGCGTACATGTGGGACATCGCGCGATCATCACCGCAGCGGTAAAAAAAGCGAAGGAACGCGGCCTGAAGAGCTGCGTCTTTACGTTTTCCAACCATCCCAAGAGCCTGATCCCGGGCGCGAAACCGGTCAAGAACATCATCTATCGGGAGGAAAAAGCCGCGCTGATCGAGCAGATGGGCGTGGATTATCTGGTCGATATCCCGTTTACCGCAAAGATCATGACGATGGAACCGGAAGCGTTCGTACAGCAGCTGCTGGTGGATTCCCTGCGCGCGAAGGAACTGTTCTGCGGCTTTAATTATCATTTTGGCTTCCGCGGTGCGGGCGATGTGCAGAAACTGCGCATCCTCGGCGCGCAGCACGGTTTTCACGTCAACGCCATGCCGGCGGTCATGGTGGACGGCGATGTGGTCAGCTCCACGCTGATCCGCGGCCTGATCATGGCGGGCGAAATGGATGAATGTACAAAGTTCCTGGGACGCAACTACGATATCGGCGGAGAAGTGGTGGTCGGCAATCGCTTGGGTAAGAGCCTGGGCTTCCCGACATCCAATATCATGATCGACGAGACGATGGTCACGCCGCCGAACGGGGTCTACATCACCCACTGCATCTACAACGGCGTGCGCTACCCGAGCATCACCAACGTCGGCATCAAGCCGACCATCGGCACCTTCAAGAAGAACATGGAGACCCACATCTTCAATTTCGATAAAGAACTCTACGGCAAGTTCATCAAGATCGAATTCATCAAAAAGACCCGCGACGAAGTGAAATTCTCCGGCGTCGAAGAACTCTCCGCGCAGATCGCAAAAGACTGCCGCGAAGCGAAAGCGTTCCACGGGCTGTAGCCGGACTGCGGCGCATAACCTAAAATAAGAAAGAAGGGGCTGCCCGCATGAACGGAAATAACCATGAATGCGGCAGCCCCTTTTATCCGTAGTGCAGTCGTGAGTAGGTGCACGACGATCTTCTATAATTTTCCAAGTATGCATAATGTACTGCTTTTGCGTCCTTTTTGAAAAGTCTGTACGGACTTGCAAAGGATTTTTGCGTATTCCGGCACAATTTTTACATTTTCTACAAGCCAAATCGAGTCGATAAACTTCCGGTACACATTTGCGGTGACACGCTTTGAGCATTTTCGATAGGATTCGACAAAAGTCGACAAAAGTTCTTCTACACCAATAGGAAGCATTTTCTTTGTTTAAAAAATAATTCCATTTTCCAAACTGCATCGCGTGCAGATTTTTTGAAAATTGCAAAAAAGCAGTACATTATACATCCGTTTTGCATTTCACCGCACCCACCGCAAAAACCAAAGGTGCCCTAATGGCTATTTTCATTAATGCGACACCCCCCTTTTTTTTATATTTCTGCGATATTATGAGGAAACTGCCCACAGCCAAAATAAAAATGGACTACAAAATCTGTTTCAACATGGTTCTTATTCCGGAAGGATAAACATGCTATGCTTTCCTTGTTGACAAATTATATACAAAGGAGAAAAGCTATGTCGAAAGAAAAACAGGGAGAAACCCTACAGGCGAAACAGCCCATGAATCCAATTTTGATCATCGCAATTATCTTAGTGATCGTAGCCGTATTGACCTACCTGATCCCGGCCGGTTCCTTTGACCGTGCGTATTCATCTGCGGCCTTGTATCGGCGACTGCCGGGACCTGGGAAGAGTACCTCGCGCTGCTTCCGTTATTCTACGTTATCTTCATCAGTTCCGGCTTTAACTCGATGGTAGCGATGGCGTCTGTATTCTGCGGTGCCGGTGCCGGTTATGCCGGGGCTGTGACGAACGCCTTTACGCTTGGCGTTGCGCAGACGATCGCAGGCGTTCCGATGTTTTCCGGTTTGTCCTATCGTTTGATCATCTGCCTGACGCTTTCCGCGATCGCTTCGGTTTTCATCATGCTTTATGCACACCGGATCAAAAAACATCCGGAGAAGAACGAGATGAAAGAGGTGGACGACCTGCACCATGAACCGATTGATATTGAAAATATCCCTAAAATGACCACGAGTCAAAAACTGAGCATTGTGACGTTTGGCTTATCGTTTGTCGTTGTAGCCGCCGCGGTTGTAAAACGGGGCTTTTACATGGATGAAATGGCTGCCGTTTTCGTGATTGCAGCCTTGCTGGTCGGTATCTTCAGCAAAATAAATCCGAACACGTTTATTGATATTTTCCTTAAAGGAGCGGCAGACATGGTCTGGATCGGTTTCCTGATCGGCATGTGCTATTCCATCAGCACCATGATGTCTGACGCAGGATGCCCTTACCATGTGACCAAGGGCTTGATGAAAGCAAGAAAAAAGGGTATCATCAATGTACCGGATATTATTTCGGCGGGACATGCGATCACACCGACGGAGACCGGAAACGATGAGTACAAAATCATGTACGAAGTTGCGGACGGAGCGGATGGATTCCGCAGAGCAGCAAGAAAACAGCTGGAAGCAGGAAATATTGATAAGAACAGTTCGATTCCGATATATCGCCAGATCGAGTCATCCCTAAAAAAGAAAATTTTGAACAATGAATTGCCTTTCGGCACCAAACTGCCGTCAGAGCGCAGACTTGCGGAATTCCTCGACATTCACAGAAATACGGTGGTAAAGGCGTACAAGCTTTCGACCGATCAGGAATTGGTCAGCTGTACGCTCGAACATCGCAAAGGGTATTTTGTGATCTTTGGATCCGACTGCAAAATGCAGCAGGACAGCCGCTCGGCAAGAAATAAAGCAGTCTTTCGGTATTCTTATACATCGGGGACTTTAGAAAAAATTTTTGATGACATTTATACGGCTTCTTTTCAAAAGAAATATATTTCGTTCGGCGGGCATGTTATGCCGTCTGAACTGCTATTGGTCGATCAGATCCGAGATGTCATGAACCGGACGATGGAAGCGCATGGTGCAGATGCTTTGTCCTATTGTGCAGCAAAAGGAAATCCGATCCTGCGCCGAGAACTCTCCGTGCAGCTTGAAAAAGAGGGGATCCACGCGAAGGAGACGGAAATCGTGATCGTCAATGAGACCACACAGGCTTTAGACTTTGTGTCCGGCTGCCTTGCGGCTCCGAACGACTGCATTGTATCAGAGGCGCCGATCATGCCGGATGCTTACGGACTTTTTCGCAGGAACGGCCTGAAAGTGATCTTGGCGGAAATGGAAGAAGACGGGGTGAACCTGATACAGCTCGAAAACATTTTTAAGAAATATCGCCCCGGATTTTTTCATACGATGCCGGATTACCATTCGGTGACCGGTGCCAGGATGAGCCTGCAAAAAAGAAAGCAGCTGATCGAATTGGCGTATCGCTGCAGCGTTCCCATTCTCGAGGAGCGTTGGTACAGCGGGATTTCTTTCACGGAAGAAGAACTGCCGTCTCTTTTCGCGTTGGACAAATATAAAAATGTGATCGCGATCGACAGCGCGTTCACGAAATTTTACTACGGAGCAAAAATTGCGTGTATGCTTGCTCCGGCGGGCATGGCGGAAAAAATAGGAAGACATGTGAGCGGAAGCCAAACGCATCTGCAGAACCTTGAACAGCTGATGTTTTCGGAATACTTGAAACAGGGTTACTCCGTGATGCAAAAGGACCAAATGCGGGAGTATTATCGGCGGAAGTGTCGGGTCATGGAACGAGAAATGGAGATCTTGCGAGAAGGCGGGACGGAATGGAAACGTCCGGATGGCGGCCTTGGATTCTGGTGTCGGCTTCCGGAAGGCATCCATGATATGCATTTATATGAAAAACTGCGCAAGCGAGGGGTTCTGATCTGCCCGGGAAAACTTTTCTTCCCGGAGGGGAACGCGCAGGCGTCCTATATGCGGCTGTCCTTTTCCAATGTGTCGGATGAAAACGTAAAGAAAGGAATTATCCAGATCAAGCATGAAATTGACAGACAGAAAAAAGAATGAGACCATTGGTGAGATCCTATGCAGCGCAGTCAGAGCTGCTTTGGGACTGGCGCTTCTCCTGGGCTGGCTGCTCGGCGGACCGATCGGCATCGGGACTGTGATCAGTGCGTTTCTGATGTCGCCGATCATGCAGATCATATTTAAGATCATGCATTTTGTGCCGGAAAACGTCATACATCAGAATTTACTGCAAAGCTTTCACGTGATTGTCGGAAAGCGGCGATCGGACTCGAAACAGCGTGACGCTTTTTTTACGAAAAACAATTGACGAAACTGTCAGGCTGTGGTAGTATTAATTGTTGAAATAAATACCTTTGCTGCGCTTGCGCGATACTCTGACGCCATGCCCGGCAATAGGCGGATCAAGAAAAGGAGAAAAAACCATGATCACAAAAGAAATCAAACAGCAGATCATCAAAGACTACCAGTTAAAAGAGGGAGATACCGGTTCTCCGGAAGTACAGATCGCGATCCTGACTTACAGGATCAACGACCTGAATGAACACCTCAAGACACACAAAAAAGACCACCACTCCAGAAGAGGTCTGTTAAAGATGGTAGGTCAGAGAAGAAACCTTCTTGCATACCTGAAGGAAAATGATCTGGAGAGATATAGAACTCTGATCGCTCGTTTAGGATTAAGAAAGTAGGTTTTCAATTTACTATGGATTTAAGCGGGGCGCAAAGAAAACCCCGCTTATTTTTTCAAGAACATTTATTTTAAGAAACGCGTGTCCGCTGCCAGTATGATGTGACTCTCTGAAAGAGTTTCCCTTGTGGGTGACGAAGGGGACGGAACTTTTTCAGAGAGTCATACGAAGCCGGACCGCGCGGAAAAGAACAGGAGGACAAAAATGCCTAGATTTACAGATTACAGAACATTTAAGTATCCCCTCGGCGGAAGACTTTTGCAGGTTGAGATCGGCAAGGTCTGCGAGCAGGCGAACGGCCAGGCCTGGGTGCGCTACGGCGACACCGTGGTCAATGTGACCGTATGCTGCTCCAAAGAGCCGAAAGAAGGGATCGACTTCTTCCCGCTGAGCTGCGACTTCGAAGAAAGAATGTATTCCGTCGGCAAGATCCCGGGCGGATTCATCAAGAGAGAAGGAAGACCGTCCGAACACGCGATCCTGACGTCCCGTCTGATGGACAGACCGTTAAGACCGTTGTTCCCGAAGGGATTCTACAATGACGTCGTTGTCGTTGCGACCTGCATGTCGGTCGACCCGGACTGCAGCCCGGAGATCACCGCGATGATCGGTTCTTCCATCGCTATCGCGATCTCCGACATTCCGTGGGACGGCCCGACCGCGTCCGTAAAAGTCGGCAGAGTCGACGGCAAGTTCGTCATCAACCCGACGTTGGAACAGCGTGAAGTCTCCGACATCGACATGACGGTCGCAGGTACCAAGGAAGCCATCATGATGGTAGAAGCAGGCGCGAAAGAAGTACCGGAAATGGTCATGCTCGACGCGATCCTTTTCGCACATGAAGAGATCAAAAAGATCGTAGAATTCATCGACCAGATCGTTGCCGAACTCGGCAAGCCGAAGATGGAAGTGGAACTCTACAAGCCGCTGGATGAGATCGACGCCGCGGTCAGAGCTTATGCTGCACCGAAGATGAGAGAAGCGATCCATACGGTCGACAAGCTGGAAAGACTGGACAACATGGACAAGGTGGAAGTGGAGACCAAGGAATACTTCGCGGAAACCTATCCGGACAATATGAAAGATATCGATGCCGTTTTATATAACATCACCAAGGAAACCGTCCGCGGCATGATCCTAGATGAGGGCGTTCGTCCGGACAACCGCAAATGTGACGAGATCCGTCCGATCTTCTGTGAAACCGGCCTGCTGCCGAGAGTACACGGAACCGGCCTGTTCAAGAGAGGTCAGACGCAGGTGCTTTCTTCCTGCACGCTGGCTCCGGCTTCTGAATCACAGACCATTGACGGCATTACCGAACAGACCGAAAAACGGTATATCCATCACTATAATTTCCCGGGATATTCCACGGGCGAAGCGAAATCTCCGCGTTCTCCGGGCAGAAGAGAGATCGGCCACGGTGCGTTAGCGGAAAGAGCGCTCCTGCCGGTGATCCCGCCGGTTGAGGAATTCCCGTACGCGATCCGCGTGGTATCCGACGTGTTATCCTCCAACGGATCGACTTCCATGGGATCCACCTGTGGTTCCTGCCTGGCTCTGATGGACGCCGGCGTACCGATCAAGAGACCGGTAGCGGGTATCGCGATGGGTCTGATCGAAAGAGTCAAAGAGGACGGCAGCTCCGAATTCGCGATCTTAAGCGACATTCAGGGTATGGAAGACTTCCTCGGCGACATGGACTTTAAAGTAACCGGTACCGAGATCGGTGTTACCGCGATCCAGATGGATATCAAAGTGCACGGACTGTCCAGAGACATTCTCGAAAAAGCGCTCAGACAGGCAAAAGAGGGCAGAATGTTCATCATGGACAAGATGCTGGAAGAAATCCCGGCACCGCGTCCGGAACTGTCCAAGTGGGCTCCGCGCGCCATCTCCATGATGATCAATCCGGATAAGATCCGCATTGTCATCGGCAAGGGCGGCGAAACGATCAACGGTCTGGTTGAAAAATACGGCGTGAAGATCGACATCAACGATGACGGTCTGGTTTCCATCTACGGCACCGACGGCGCGATGGCAGAGGCTTGCAAGCACGAGATCGAGATCCTGACCAAGGATGTAGAAGTCGGTGAGATCTACGAAGGCAGAGTCACCAGGATCCTCAGCACTGCAAAGGGTTCTGTCGGCGCGTTCATCGAGATCCTGCCGGGCAAGGAAGGCCTGCTGCACATCTCTAAGATGGCCAAGGAAAGAGTGGAAAAAGTCGAAGATGTCATGAACATCGGCGACATCGTAAAGGTAAAGGTCGTCGAGATCGACAGCCAGAACCGCATCAACCTTTCCAGAAAAGAACTGCTGTAAGCGCGCAGCCGCATAAGTTCATACGATAAGATAAAGTCTGCATCGGGTCAAGGTGCAGACTTTCGTTTATTTTTTGCTGTTGAAAAAGGAATTGCAAAATGATAAGATTTATATAACAAAGGACGCATATTTTAGATAAGAGTAAAAAAGGAGTTGGTTCTGTGGACACTGTAAAAAACAGAAAGTATAATGTAAAAGTGGTGGAAGCCTCCGAGCAGAGTGGTTACATTTCTGACAGTGATGCGGAAATGGATATCAGAGCTGTTGAGGCAGTCAGAGCAGCACTGTCAAAAGCAGAAATCTGCAAAAAGCCCATTGCAAAGTATGACGCAGATAAGAAAGAAGCTTACGTTGAATATCCAAATGGGAGAAAAGTAAATGTCAGATAAAAAACCAATGGTCCTCGTCTTGGCAGGGCCGAATGGTTCCGGAAAGAGTACGATTACCCTGTATTTTGATAAAATCGGAACTTATACAAATGCAGATGATGTTGTAGCAGCAACCGGGATGACAAATCAAGAGGCTGCAGAATTGGTTGACCATATGAGGTATGCAGCAATTAAAGAAAAAGCTGATTTTACATTTGAAACGGTACTGTCGTCGCAATATAAATTGGATATTTTGAGGAAGGCAAAGGAAGCGGGATATTTTATCAAATGTGTATTTGTACTGACGGTAAATCCGGAAATTAATGTAGCCCGTGTGGCGGCAAGAGTGGCCTCCGGTGGACACGATGTGGAAAAAAGCAAAATCATGCAGCGATATGAAAAATCTTTGAAGAATATCCCTGTTTTAATGGATTTATGTGATATTCTGCATGTTTACGACAATACGATTGAGCCGGTGCGTATTATACGAAAACACAAAGATGATATTTCTATTTTTCCAAATGCATTATGGTCGGAAGAAAAAATCCTGCAATTACTTGACTGCTAAGATAACACAAAAAAGAATACAGCAAACAACAAAACACTGCCGCACAGCTTGCATGTATCCGTATATCGGGCGACCGTAAACTGTGCGGCAGTGCTGCAATTAGAACAGACTGCGTATTCTGTGTAAAGGACTTCTGGCGGACTTCGCCCACAGCAGCAGCCCACTGACCAGCAGCGGAAGATAGAAGCTCGCGAAGCGGCTGAGCAGCATGGCGGTTTCCAGCGCGCCGCCGGTAAAGACAGAGGTGTACAGCAGCAGGAAACCGCCCTCGCTGGCTCCGGTGCCGCCGGGCAGCGGGATCAGGGACACGACCAGAAACAGGACCGCTTGCAGCGCGGTCACCTGCAGGAAGGTGACGCTGTGTACTCCAAGGCTCAACGTGACCCAGTATGGGATGGAATGCATGGCCGCAAGCTGCAGAAGTGAGGTCGCAAAAAGCAGGGCAGCCTTTTGCGGCGTGCTGCGCAGGCAGGCGGCGCAGCCCTGATAGTCAGCCGCCCAATTGTCTGCAGCTGCTCGGAACTGCGCGGCCTTGGCAAAATGCAATTTTTGCAGCAGTGCGGCGATCGCGCCGGTGATGCGGGAGATGCTGCTCGGCACGAAGATCGCGAGCAGCAGCAGGCTCAGCAGACCTAGGTTTGCGGCGAACCCCAGCAGCAGGAGCGAAGCAGCAAAGCTGGGACATTCTAAGATAAAGGTGTGGAAATACAGCAGCCCGGCAGCAGCCAGCGTGACCGAAGCGGCCTGAAAGGAAGCCAGCTCCATTGCTAAGGAAACAGTGCCTCGGGCAGTCGAGATACCGTCCCGGTGCATCGCGTAAAGCTGCATCGGCTGCCCGCCGGAGGAAAACGGCGTGATGCCGCTGAAAAAGAAGCCGGCGAGGGCATACGGGATCGCCTGCTTGCGGAAGCTGACGGTTTCTGCTTTTTCTTTTTCTTCTACTTCTACGTCTGATTCCGAACCGGCATTTCCGGACCCATCGGCCAAACTGTTTTCATGATGCATCGCGGAAAGCTGCAGGCAGCGTTTTAGATTGGCGGCTTCGCACAGGACGAACAGCAGCATGCAGCCGATCGCAGGCAGAAGCCGGCGCGCCGAGCAAGCCGCAAGACACGTACCGATCTGCGTGATCCCGGTTTCTCGCAGGATCACGAACAAGGTGAGGCAGAGCAGCAGCGGAAAAAACAAGTAACGTGTTTTTTTCATGGCTCATGCACCTCGCTTACAGGGCAGCGGTCCTTTTATCGGCGCACCCGGCACATCCGGCGGCTGACTTTTGACGCTTTGCGGCGGCGCGTACAGTTTGTCGATCGTGTCGAACGTGTAACCCTCAGATTGCCAGAGCGGCAGGAGCACGCGGAGGGCTTCCAGGGTCCTGGCAGGCGCGCCGCGTCTGCCGCGCCCGTCATGCAGGCAGATGATCTTGCCGGGAGCGGCCTCTGCATAAAGTTTCGCGGCGGTTTCATCGGCGCTTTGAAAGGCTTTCCAGTCGCCGACCATGACGTCCCAGCGGACGATCCGCAGGTGATGGTCGGCTGCCAGCTGCCGCGTCAGCCAGGTCGTGTGGCCCCAAGGCGGACGATAAAAAGCAGGCCGGACTCCGAGACCTTGCAGGACTTCGATCGATCTTTGAAAGTCCCACGCCGCGTAGGATGGTGTCATCAGATACGCGCTGATATGCTCCGCGGAGTGCAGGCCGATCAAGTGGCCGTCCTGTTTCATACGCAGGATGATCTGCGGATTTTGCTCGGCAAATCTGGCTACGACAAAGAAAGAAGCGCGGATATGCCGCGTGGCGAGCAGATCCAGCAGGCTTTCGGTATACCGCGGATCCGGACCGTCATCGAAACTCAGAAACAGCGGCTCCGGCTGCGGCTCTGCCGTCATTGCTCCGGTTTTGGTCGGAAAAAAGTCATGCCATTCCATAGGACGCAGCCTCCTTTGTATAATAGTCCAGCGGATCAAAGGATCCGAAACTCTGAGAAAACTGCTGCATCTGCCGCTGCATCCGCTGCAGCGCTGCCGGATCATCCAGCAGCGCGGAAAGCCGCCGCATGATCTCCGCTGCATCCTCGTCGCTCAGAGCGCTGTTTGCCCGGCCGCGGTCCCAGATCACTTCGCCGATCCCCACGCTTTCGATAAAGCGCGCGTTGCCGATTTCCTGCTCCAGGAAAGGATCGACGATGAAGATCGGCAGGCAGGCGGCGATGGCTTCAAAGGTAGAAATGCCGCCGGGCTTGGTGACCAATAGATCGGCCTGCTGCATACAGCCGCAGACGTTTTCCACGCAGCCGAGAGCCCGGATACGCGGATATTTCTTCTGTACAAAACGCTGCAGACGCCGATTCCGGCCGGTGATCAGCGTGACGTTCCAGTCGCTGCGCGCGTTCAAAGCCTGCAGCAGTTTTTCGTGGAGCGGAAGCAGACCGAGACCGCCGCCCATGATCAGGATCTGTTTTTTGCGCGAAGACGGCGCAGACAGACTCCTTTTTACGTCACAAAAGCTTTTTCGGACCGGGATACCGCAGACTGTGACCGCAGAGGACGGTACGCCCTTAAAAAGGAAAGCTTCTTTTGTGGAACGCGAGCCGACGAAATAATGGTCGCATTCTGCCGCGTACCATTCATTATGGAACGGGATGTCGGTCACATAAGTATAGAAAGGAATCTGACAGCCGCTTTCCCGCTTATAGGCCGCGAAGTACTGCGTGCAGACCGGAAGCACCGAAAGGACCAGATCCGCGTGGGTTTCCGCCAGCAGCCGGCGGATCTTATAACAGGCAGCTGCTTTCAGAGGCGTCGCGCCGGTCTTTTCCGCTGTTTTGTTGAGAAGATTGTACAGATGTGAGCAGCGCGAGACGAGCAGCCGAAAACCGCCGTAGATGCCGCAGGATAAGTGCGGAAACAGATATTCGATCAGATCGACCGTGCGGACGGAAATCTCCGCAGACTGTATTTTTCCTTTAGACTGTATCTTTTCTTCGATCGCGGCTGCCGCCTTGACATGCCCCATGCCGAAGCGCCCGCTTAAAATCAAAACGTTCATATTGCAAATACCCCTTTTCTTTTGACGATAGAAACAGCATAACAGCAAAAGATAAACAATCAGGACACAAACCTTTAAAAAGTTTATAAAGAAAGATTACGATTTTATGAAGCCGCATGGAATGGCTTGGCGGGAAGTGCTCGCGGGGCGTTTTGGTTTCCGGATGCCCGCATAAGTGCGCAAATTTGCCTTAATTGCCGTTAAATTGTTTTCAAAAACAAAAAAACGCGAAAAAAATGTTTAGAATCATGGTTTCTGTACAAATCTGCAGCTGAAACGGGATTTTGTCAGACATTTCACGAAATTTTGTTCAGAAACACAAAGAAAATTAAAAAAATTATTGAAAAAATATAAAAAAGGTGTTGACAAGGAAGAAAACCTATGGTAAACTTCGTATATCACTTAAGGAAAGGAGAAAGAAAATGAACTTCATGGTAAACCTGCTTGTCATTATCAGCATTCTAGTCATTAGCATTATTTTACTAGTCGTTCTCCTCGGGATTGAGGTCGTGATTAGAAATAATGTGAGTTTGCTTGCAGGAAATCGAAAAAGTTCATTCTTATCTTTCATAGATATTTACTGATCCGTGATAAGCGTAAGACATCAAGGTAGGCATTTTAAGAGCTTATCACCGTCAGTAAACATAGAACTTTAGAAGCCTGCGGCAAACGAAGCCGCGGGCTTTTATTGTTTCAGCCTTAAGCCATAAAAAAGAAAAATTGCAATCAAATCAAAACAAAAATGAAAGATGGAGGAAACCAAAATGAAAAAGCAATCTTATTTTAAAAAGTTCGCAGCCGTTGCCATGGCTGCAGTCATGACATTCGCATTTGCGTCCTGCGGCAATAGCGACGCAGGCAGCAGCGACAACGCGGGAGATTCTTCCGCAAAATTCGTGATCGGCGGCATTGGGCCTACAACAGGCGGCGCAGCGGTTTACGGACAGGCAGTTAAAAACGCAGCGGAAATGGCAGCGGAAGAGATCAACGCAGCCGGCGGCATCAACGGTTATCAGGTCGAATTCAAATGGCAGGATGACGAACACGACACCGAAAAAGCTGTCAACGCTTACAACTCCTTAAAAGACCAAGGCATGCAGATGTTGATGGGTACCGTTACTTCCGCACCTTGCACCGCAGTCGTAGCACTGACTTCCGAAGATAATATGTTCCAGCTGACACCATCCGGATCCGCAGTGGAATCCATTAAGGGAGACAACGCGTTCAGAGTATGCTTCTCCGACCCGAACCAGGGCGTTGGTTCCGCGGACTACTTCGCAGAACATTTCCCGGATGCTAAGGTAGGCGTTGTTTATAACTCCTCCGACGTATACTCCAACGGTATCTACAAGACCTTCAAGACAGAAGCAGCCGCAAAAGGCGTGAACGTTGTCGCGGCAGAAGCATTCACAAAGGATTCCGCACAGGACTTCACCGTACAGATCCAGAAGATGAAAGAAGCAGGCGCAGACTTAGTATTCCTTCCGTTCTACGCACAGGAAGCTTCCTTATTCTTAACACAGGCAGATAAAGCAGGCTTAGACGTACAGTTCTTCGGCTGTGACGGTCTTGACGGCGTCATCGACCAGTTAGGCTCCAACGCGGCGCTGGCAGAAGGCGTAATGCTGCTGACTCCTTACGCAGCTGACTCCGACAACGCAGAATCCAAGGCGTTCACCGAAGCATATGAAGCAAAATACAACGGCGAAGTTCCGAACCAGTTCGCAGCAGACGCTTATGACGCAATGTACATCATCAAGGCAGCAGCCGAAAAAGCGGGCGTAACTCCGGACATGAGCGTATCCGATATCTGCGAGGCGATGAAGAAAGCTATGACCGAACTCGAATTCACAGGTGCGACCGGAACCATGACATGGGATGCTGACGGCGAACCGACTAAGACTCCGATGGCTATGGTGATCGAAAACGGCGCTTACAAGGCTCTCTAATCTGAAGCGGAGCATGGCGAAACAAGGGCATTCATAAGGTATAGACAAACAGAGAGATGTTTCCGACAATGTTTCAGAGAAGATAAATGGAAAGGGGACCGGCGTGCAGCAGGTCCCCGCTTCCGCTATAGCGAAGCACAAGGCATGTAGCATATAGAACAAAAATATGAGGTAATTTTATGAATTTTCTGTCTTATTTGATCAGCGGCATCAGCCTGGGAAGCGTATACGCGCTGATCGCACTTGGGTATACGATGGTATACGGCATAGCAAAGATGCTGAACTTTGCGCATGGAGACGTCATCATGATCGGCGGCTTCGTGATCTTTACCGCAGTTTCTTCGATGCACACGTCCGCAGGCGTGGCGATCGTCTGCGCTATCATCGTCTGCACCGTGCTGGGTGTCACTATTGAAAAAATCGCGTACAAACCGCTGAGAAACGCTCCGCCTCTGGCTGTTCTGATCACCGCCATCGGTGTCAGCTATTTTCTCCAGAACGTCGCTCTGCTGATCTTCGGATCGGCGTCCAGAAACTTCCCGGACATCCTCAATCTTCCGGACTGGCATGTTGCGGAAGGTCTGACCGTCACCGGAGAAGCGGTCCTGACGATCGCGGCGACCGTTGTCATCATGGCTGCCCTGACTTTTTTCATCAACCACACAAGGATCGGCTCCGCGATGCAGGCGGTTTCCGAGGACAGAGGCGCCGCGCAGCTGATGGGCGTTAATGTCAACAGCACGATCAGCGTCACGTTCGCGATCGGTTCCGCTTTGGCAGCAGTTGCAAGCCTTTTGCTCTGTTCCTCCTATCCGCTGATCGGACCGTACACCGGCGCGATGCCGGGCATCAAGGCTTTCGTAGCGGCAGTATTCGGCGGCATCGGCTCCATCCCGGGCGCGATGATCGGCGGCATTCTGCTCGGCGTGATCGAAAACCTCAGCAAAGCGTATATTTCCTCGACTTTATCCGACGCGATCGTATTCGGCGTGCTGATCATCGTACTGCTCGTCAAACCGACCGGCATCCTCGGAAAAGCAATGCGAGAGAAAGTGTAGGTGGCCGGCATGAAAAACAGATTACAATCCAAAACCTTAAACAAGACAACCCAGCAGAATCTGATCACCTACGCCATCGTTGCGGCGTGCTTCGTGTTCTGTATGATATATAACGGACTGCCGGGCGGTTCCAGCCTGATCAAGGGACTTTTCGTTCCGATCTGCGCCTACGTCATCATGGCAGTTTCTCTGAACCTGACGGTTGGCATCCTCGGCGAGCTGAGCCTCGGACACGCGGGCTTCATGTGCCTGGGCGCGTTCGTCGGCAGCACGTTCAGCATCCTGACCCAGGAAACCCTGACTTCGGTCTGGATCCGTTTCCCGCTGGCGATCTTGATCGGCGGACTGGTCGCAGGCGTAGCAGGCGTCCTGATCGGGATCCCGGTCCTGCGTCTGCGCGGTGACTATCTTGCCATTGTAACGCTGGCATTCGGCGAGATCATCAAGAATGTCGTCAACAATATTTATTTAGTTAGGGACGTCAACGGACTGCATATGGCGCTCAGCGTCGAGGCATACAACAATCTGGACGTCGATCCGCTGACCTCTGAAGAACTGATCAACGGCGCGATGGGTATCACCAGCGGCCCGCGTGATTCCAACTATATCGTCGGTTTCGTGCTGATCTTCATCACGCTGATCGTCATCCTCAATCTGGTCAATTCCAGAGCAGGCAGAGCGATCATGGCGATCCGCGACAACCGCATCGCGGCGGAATCCATCGGCATCAACATCACCAAGTACAAACTGATCGCGTTCACGGTTTCCGCGATGTTCGCAGGCATGGCCGGCGTTCTGTACGGACACAATCTTTCCAGCTTGGTTGCGGTCAAGTTCGACTACAACTTATCCATTCTGGTACTGGTATTCGTCGTACTCGGCGGCATCGGCAGCATGCGAGGCTCCATCATCGCAGCGATCATCCTGACCGCTCTGCCGGAACTGCTGCGCGGTTCGTTCAGCGACTACAGAATGCTGATCTACGCGATCCTGCTGATCGTGATGATGCTGGTCAACAATAATGAAACGATGAAAATGTACAAAAAACGCTTCAAAGGCTATCTGCACCTTGACGGCAAGGGTAAGGCGGCCAAAGCGTCCGCAAAAGAACAGGAGGTGAGCTAACATGGCAACGCCAATGCTGGAAACAAAAAATTTAGGGATCTCTTTCGGCGGTCTGAAAGCGGTCGATGAGCTCACCATGACGATCAACAAGGGACAGCTCTACGGTCTGATCGGACCGAACGGAGCGGGTAAGACAACAGCCTTCAACCTGCTGACCGGCGTCTACAAGCCGACAGAGGGAAACTTTTTCCTGGACGGCGAAAAACTGACCGGACACAGCACGATCGAGATTAATAAAAAGGGTATCGCGCGGACATTCCAGAATATCCGGCTGTTCAAACAGCTTTCAGTACTTGACAATGTTAAGCTCGGACTGCATAATGATTATAAGTATTCGCTTGCGGACGGTATTTTCCGTCTTCCGTCTTATTTCAAGACCGAAAAGCAGATGAACGAAAAAGCGGAATCTCTGCTGGAGGTCTTCGGACTGGCGGACGAAAAGGACTTTATCTCCGCGAACCTGCCTTACGGCAAACAGAGGAAACTGGAGATCGCCAGAGCGTTGGCCACCTCTCCGAAGCTTCTGCTGCTGGATGAACCGGCAGCCGGCATGAACCCGAACGAAACACAGGAACTGATGGACACCATCCAGTTTGTCAGAGAAAACTTTGACATGACGATCCTTCTGATCGAGCACGATATGCGGCTGGTAGCCGGTATCTGTGAGGAACTGACGGTGCTCAACTTCGGCACGGTGCTGGCACAGGGCAAGACAAGCGACGTACTGAACAACCCGCAGGTTGTCAAGGCATATTTAGGCGAGTAAGGAGGGCGCGCATATGGCAATGTTAGAGATCAGAGACTTAGAAGTCAACTATGGCGCCATCAACGCCATCAAAAAAATATCTTTCGACGTCAATCAGGGCGAAGTCATCGCGCTGATCGGTGCCAACGGCGCCGGCAAGACGACCACGCTGCACACGATCACCGGTCTGCTGAAGGCCAAATCCGGCAGTGTGATGTTCGAAGGAAAAGAATTGACCAAGATGCCGCCGCATAAGATCGTAGAGATGGGTATGGCACATGTACCGGAGGGCAGGCGGATCTTCCAGCAGCTCTCCGTGTTCAAAAATCTGGATCTGGGAGCGTACACCCGCAAGGACCGCGAAGAATACGCGCGTAATCTGGCGATGGTCTACGAAAAGTTCCCGCGCCTGGAAGAACGTAAGAACCAGATCGCAGGCACCTTATCCGGCGGCGAGCAGCAGATGCTGGCGATGGGCCGGGCGCTGATGTCCAGCCCGAAGATCATCCTGATGGACGAACCGTCCATGGGACTGTCTCCGCTTTTTGTCGGCGAGGTCTTCAAGATCATCGAAGAGATCAAAAAAAGCGGCACGACCGTCCTTCTGGTCGAACAGAATGCGAAAAAGGCGCTGGAAGTCGCCGACCGCGCGTATGTTCTGGAAACCGGCAAGATCGTTCTCAGCGGGGATGCAAAGGATTTGATGAATGACGACGCAGTCAAGAAAGCTTACTTAGGTGAGTAGGCGAAAACGTGAAAGCTGCAGGGGGCAGCGGACGAGGAGAAAAGAAAGGTATGGAGAAATTTGTAATTACGATCGGCCGTGAGTACGGAAGCGGCGGCAGAGGTATCGCGCATCGGCTGGCAGAGGCACTGGGAGTCCGTTATTATGACAAGGAACTGATCCGCATGGCCTCGGAGGACAGCGGGATCAGCGAGGCTCTGTTCAATCTTACAGACGAAAAGCTGGAGGATAAGTTCCTGCGAAAACACGGCATCTCCAAAGGCACGCTGGTTTCCCAGCCGCAGCCTGACCGACTGACCAAAGAGGAACTGTTCCACTTCCAGTCGGAGATCATCCGCCGCGTTGCAGACATGGATGAATCCTGCATCATCATCGGCCGCTGCGGGCAGTATATCCTGCGCGACCGCAGTGATCTGGTCAGAGTCTTTATCCACGCGGACAAAGACTACTGCATCGAAAAGCTGATGAACCGCTATGGGATCAGCAAGGAAGAGGCCACACAGCTCCGCGAAAAGACCGACAGCGGCAGAGCGGCTTATCACAAGCATTATACCGGAACCGAATGGCTGGATGTACGCAATTACGACCTGGTGCTCGACACCTCCAAACTGAGCCAGGACGACTGCATCCGCATCGTTTCGGAATATATCAAGAGCAGATAAGATTGCATTTATCTATACAAACTCCGGGATTTCCCGCGCAAATGTAGGACTGCGCAGGATTCCGGAGTTTTACGTTTTTGCCGCCTCACGAGCAGCTGAAAAAAATATACGGATTTTCATGATTTTTTTCAAAAAAGGGGTTGACAATTGAATGACAATTCAACTATAATAAGAACAACAGTTGAATGATGATTCAACCAACGAAAGAAAGATTAAAAAATACAAGATCAAAACGGAGGGACCAAAATGAAAAAGACGTATTTACTCGAAGGATTAGATTGTGCAAACTGCGCGGCAGAAGTAGAAAGAAACGTTGCGAAGCTCGATAACGTCAACAGCGCATCCGTAAACTTCCTGACCCTGAAGATGGTACTGGATGTCAACGAAGAAGGCTTTGACGAAACTTACAAAAAGATCGTCAAGACCGTAAAGAAGACAGAACCGGACGTAGAGATCAAAGAACTGTAGTCAGCCGGGAAACCAGTCGTGTCACTGTGACTGCAGGACCGCAGCCGCAGGGCCGCATGGATTTGAGAATATCATTCGAGGTGATTGGAAATGAAGAAACGTGTCAAAAAGCTGATCGTCGGCGCGGTGCTGTTCATCATCGCGCTGCTGCTCCCGGCAGAGCCGGCAGCATTGAAATTCGCGGCGTATCTGGTCGCGTATCTGGTGATCGGCTATAAAGTATTGCGGAAAGCATTCAACAATATCAAGAGAGGTAAGGTTTTTGATGAAAACTTCCTGATGGCAGTCGCGTCGCTCGGCGCCTTTGCCACCGGAGAATATCCGGAAGCCGTAGCCGTCATGCTGTTCTACCAGGTCGGCGAACTGTTCGAGGATTACGCAGTCGGTAAATCGAGAAAATCGATCACCGAGCTGATGAACATCCGTCCGGATTACGCGAACCTCAAACTTGAGGGCGGCGATACCAAAAAAGTCGATCCGGATGAAGTCAAGATCGGCGATATCATCGTTGTTAAACCGGGTGAAAAAGTGCCGCTGGACGGCGTCGTGCTCAGCGGTTCGTCCATGTTGGACACGGCAGCGCTGACCGGCGAATCCGTACCGCGCAGCGTGCGCGAGGGGGAAGAGATCCTCAGCGGCTGCATCAACCAGAACGGACTTCTGGAAGTCGAAGTCAAAAAAGCGTTCGGCGAATCCACCGTCAGCAAGATCCTCGAATTGGTCGAGAACGCGACCAGCCAGAAAGCAAGGATGGAAAACTTCATCACACGTTTCGCAGCCTATTACACACCGGCAGTCGTAGGAGCAGCCGTTGTACTGGCACTGTTGCCGCCGATCCTGATCGGCAGCGGCGTGATCGGCGGCGCGGCGGGCTTCAGCGGCGCGCTGTTCAAAAAATGGGTATACCGGGCGTTGGAATTCCTGGTCGTATCCTGCCCGTGCGCGCTGGTCATCTCGGTCCCGCTGAGCTTCTTCGGCGGCATCGGCGGCGCGTCCAAGATCGGACTTTTGGTCAAAGGCAGCAACTATCTGGAAACAGCCGCTTATACGGAATACGTTGTGATGGATAAGACCGGAACGCTGACCAAAGGCGTTTTCGAAGTCGAAACCGTAGAGAACTGCGGCAAGCTTTCAAAGGAAGAACTGCTCAAATACGCAGCCTACGCGGAAGCAAACTCCAGCCACCCGATCTCGGTATCTCTGCGTGAGGCCTATGAGGCGCAGGACGGACAGAAGATCGATAAGTCTTTGATCGGCAATGTGGAAGAGATCGCCGGACACGGCGTGGCCGCCGAGATCGAAGGACATCAAGTTTTCGTCGGCAATCAAAAGCTGATGAAACGCGAAAATATCGCGTTCGAAGCCAAAGAGATCACAGGCACGGTCGTCCACGTTGCGGTTGACGGTAATTACGAGGGGTATATCACCATCGCCGACCAGATTAAGGAAGACGCCGCGGCGGCTATCAAGGGCCTGAAAGCCAGAGGGATCAAGACGGTCATGCTGACAGGGGACAGCAAGGCCGTTGCGGAGAGTGTCGGCAAGGCGCTCGGTCTGGATGAAGTACATGCGGAACTGCTGCCGGAAAACAAGGTCGAGGAAGTTGAAAAACTGCTCGCCGCGAAATCCGAAAAAGGCAAGCTCATGTTCGTCGGCGACGGCATCAACGACGCGCCGGTACTGGCAAGAGCCGATGTGGGCGTCGCCATGGGCGGTCTGGGATCCGACGCGGCCATCGAGGCAGCGGACGTGGTCATCATGACTGACGAACCGTCCAAGCTTTTGAACTTGATGGACATCGCAAAGAAAACGCTTTCCATCGCAAAACAGAACGTGGTGTTCGCGCTGACGGTCAAACTGCTGGTATTGGTACTCTGCGCGATCGGTCTTGTCAATATGTGGGCTGCGGTCTTCGCAGACGTCGGCGTGTCCGTGATCGCGATCCTGAACGCGATGCGCGCGCTGAAGGTGGCAGAAAAATAAAAACAAAAACGCAAACAGCGCTTTGTGTCGAAAAAACGACGCAGGGCGCTGTTTTTTTCGTAAAAAAAGACGCAAAAAAACAAAGCAAAAAAATAGAATCCTATCGGAAACATTTGCGAAATCCGCAGAAGTGTTGTAAAATAAAAAGACATCGTTCAGAGTTTTTCGACAAGCGGGTAAGGAGAATGTGCGCGGCGTTTCCACAAATGTCCAGAAGGCTTGTATTGCAAGGTATACAAGACGGACTTGTACTGAAATTTAGACACAAAAAATCAAAAAACCCGCGCAAATCCTGTAGACGAATGTCGAGAAAATGTGCTATGATAAAGGCGATGTATTCTGGATACAAAAAAAGTACAAATTCATATTTTTTCCTAAGACATCAAACCAATTTGGTGTAGATAAATCGTAAGCGTCCGCATTGCGACAAGCCCTTTGAAAGTATTAGTAAGTAAAGTAGACCGGCTGAACAACAAACCTGCGGCGCTTGCAAAAAATTTTTACTATTTTACAAGGAGGAGTTAGGTATGAGTTTCGCTCATGAGGAAAAATTAGCATCTCAGGACACAGTTGCATTCGTTGCCTGTAACGGAACTGCTGCCGGACAGAAACGCTTTGCCGGATGCGCTTCCTGCAAAGAAGCGGTAGAGAGCGGCTTTGCGAGAGGCGAGTGCAAGAGCGGCTGCGTAGGCGTCGGTTCCTGTATCGAAGTCTGTAAGCAGCATGCAATGAGCCTGGTCGACGGTAAGATCGTCATTGACAAAGAAAAATGTGACGGCTGCGGCGACTGCGCAAAAGAGGACGTCTGTCCACAGGGTCTGATTCGTATGATCCCGAGAGATGCCACCAACTTTATTCCATGTTCTTCTACAGAAGAAGACGATGAAGTGGTCCGCAAGACTTGCGGGTACGGCTGTATCGCCTGCGGAGAATGCGAAAGAGCATGTCCGGAGGGTGCGGTATCCATCGTAGACAATCACGCAGTCATCGACTATGACAAATGCGTCGGCTGTGTTGCTTGTGCCGTTAAGTGCAGAAAGAAGATCGTTGTAGATACCCTGCATGATCTGACCGCCTTAAAATCCACGGTTGCGTTTGTTCGCTGCTCCGGAGACGGCCGCATCGCTTACCAGCTGCAGAATTTAGGTATCACGACCTGTCAGGAAGCTGCCAAACTGGACCGCAAAGGCATGGATCTTTGCACGACCGGATGTTTCGGACAGGGTGCCTGCACGGCTGTCTGTCGTTATGACGCCGTCAAGGTTGAAAACGGCGTTGCCAAGGTTGATCCGGATAAGTGCGTCGGATGTAAGGACTGTACGTTCGCATGTCCGCAGCACCTGATCACGATCGTTCCTTACAAGGGTCAGAAGATGGTAGCGTGCTCCTCAACGGATGATAAAGAAACCAAAGCAAAGGTTTGCGGCACCGGATGTTCCGGCTGCTTCGACTGTGAAGCAAACTGCCCGAACCTGGCGATCTATGAAGATGGTACGCATTCCGCGATCGATCCGGAACTTTGTGAGGACTGCCATGTTTGTCAGTATGTCTGTCCGAGAAATGTCATCAAAGAACTGGAAGTACCGGAATACATTTTCTTACAGCGTGAAGCTTTAGGCATTCAGGAAGGAGAATAGACATGAGAAAATTAAAGACAATGGACGGAAACGCCGCTGCTGCTCATGTTGCATATGCTTTCTCGGAGGTTGCTGCGATCTACCCGATCACGCCATCCTCACCTATGGCAGAAAACATGGACGAATGGGTTTCCCAGGACAGAACCAATATCTTCGGTGAAAAAGTCAAGATCGTTGAAATGCAGTCCGAAGCAGGTGCAGCAGGTGCTGTACACGGCGCGCTGGCTGCCGGTGCTCTGACCTCTACGTTCACAGCATCCCAAGGGCTGCTCTTAATGATCCCGAATATGTATAAATTAGCAGGCGAACAGACTCCGGCCGTTTTCCACGTTGCCGCTCGCTGTGTCGCGACACACGCGCTGAACATCTTCGGCGACCACAGTGACGTTATGGGCTGCCGTCAGACCGGTTTCGGCATGATCGCCTCCAACTCCGTACAGCAGGCTATGGACCTGGCAGCAGTCGCACACTTAAGCGCGATCGCAGGCCGCGTGCCGATGCTGCACTTCTTCGATGGTTTCCGGACTTCTCACGAACAGCAGAAGATCGAAGTCTGGGACTACGACGATCTGAAAGAAATGGTCGACTGGGAAGCGCTCAAGAGATTCAAACAGAACGCGCTCAACCCGAATCATCCGCATACCATGGGTTCCGCAGAACAGCCGGAAACTTTCTTCCAGCACAGAGAAGCCTGCAACACCGCTTATCTGGAAACTCCGGATCTTGTAAACAAATACATGGAAATGGTCAATGCTAAGATCGGCACCGACTATAAGCCGTTCAACTACTACGGCGCGCCGGACGCGGAAGAGATCATCATCGCGATGGGTTCTGTCTGCGAATGCGCGGAAGAACTGATCGACTACCTGAACGCGAGAGGCAAGAAGGTCGGTATCGTAGAAGTACATCTGTACAGACCATGGTCCACCAAATACTTATTAAACGTTATGCCGGAAACCGTCAAGAAGATTGCGGTCCTCGACAGAACGAAGGAACCGGGCGGCACAGGCGAACCGTTATACCTGGATATCGTTACCGCGCTGCGCGGCACGAAGTTCGAAGACTGCCTGATCTGCGGCGGCCGTTATGGTCTGGGTTCCAAGGACGTACAGCCGGGCGACGTACTGGCCGTATACGAAAACCTGTGGAGCGACGCGCCGAAGAAGGAATTCACGATCTCCATCACCGACGACGTGACCAACCTTTCCATCCACGGATCCGAAAATCCGGACGTTGCGCCGAAGGGAACCAAGGCTTGTAAGTTCTGGGGTCTGGGCGCTGACGGTACCGTTGGTGCGAACAAGAACTCCGTTAAGATCATCGGCGACCACACCGATATGAAGGCACAGGCATACTTCCAGTATGACTCCAAGAAATCCGGCGGCGTGACCATTTCTCACCTGAGATTCGGCAACGAACCGATCCGTTCGACCTACTATGTAAAACAGGCTGACTTCGTTGCATGCCACAATGAAGCTTATCTGTACAAGTACGAAATGGTACAGGACGTAAAACCGGGCGGATTCTTCCTGCTCAACTGCACTTGGTCCGACGCAGAACTCGAAGAAAAATTACCGGGTAAGGTCAAGAGATACATCGCGCAGAACAATGTACAGTTCTACACCTGCGACGCAGTTACCATGGCCAAAGAGATCGGCCTGGGCGCACGCAGAACGAACTCCATCCTGCAGGCTGCTTTCTTCAAGCTGGCCAACATCATTCCGATCGAGGAAGCAGAAGGCTACATGAAGGACGCGATCGCAAAGACCTATAAGAAAAAAGGTCAGGACATCGTAGACATGAACTGCAAGGCAGTTGACGCGGGCCTGAACCATATCCATAAAGTAGAAGTTCCGGAAAGCTGGAAGAACGCAGAAGACGATGCACCGGCAGCTCCGCTGGTAGGCAGAGACAAACTGCACACCGAATTCCTGAACGACATTCTGGTACCGACTGCAAACCTGACCGCAGACAACGTTCCGGTCTCCAAGTTCCTGGATACCGTAACCGGCATGATGCCTGCAGGTACCGCTGCTTACGAAAAGCGCGGCGTTGCTGCAGACCTGCCGCACTGGAATGTGAAGAACTGTATGCAGTGTAACTGGTGCGCGAGCGTTTGTCCGCACGCTGTCGTTCGTCCGTTCGTGATGACCGCGGAAGAAGCGGAAGGCGTTGCAGATGCCGTTGTGATGAAGGGCGCCAAGGACAAGAAGTTCACGCTCGGCTGGTCTCTGATGGACTGCACAGGCTGCGGTTCCTGCGCAGAGGTATGCCCGGCAAGAAACAAAGCCATCACCATGGCTCCGGCAGAAGAACACTACATGCACGAAGCACAGGCAAAATACGACAAGTTATATAAAGACGTTGACGAAAAAGAAGTTCCGTTCAAGGAAAACACCGTCAAGGGCGCGCAGTTCAAGACTCCGCTCATGGAATTCTCCGGCGCTTGCCCGGGATGCGGCGAAACTCCGTACGCAAAACTGGTAACGCAGTTATTCGGCGATCGTATGTTCATCGCGAACGCAACCGGATGTTCCTCCATTTGGGGCGCTTCCGCTCCGGCGACTCCGTATACCGTCAACAAAGAGGGCAAAGGTCCGGCTTGGGCAAACTCCCTGTTTGAAGATAACGCGGAATTCGGTTTCGGTATGGCAACCTCCGTCAACGCGAGAAGAAACGAACTGAAGTCCGCAGTCGAAAGACTGTATGACGTCATCGGCGTTCCTGCAAAGGCATGGGTCGCTTCCATGTCCGACGGCAAGACTTCCGGGACCACCGGCGAGATCCTGCTTGAAGAAGCAAAGAAGATCGCCGATACGAACGAAGACGCGAAATACGTTGTTGAAAACGCAGACATGCTGACCAAACCGTCCATGTGGATCTTCGGCGGTGACGGCTGGGCTTACGATATCGGTTACGGCGGTGTAGACCACGTACTGGCATCCGGCGAAGACGTCAACATCATGGTATTCGATACCGAAGTATATTCCAATACAGGCGGCCAGGCATCCAAGTCCACACCGGTCGGCGCAGTTGCGAAATTCGCGGCTTCCGGTAAGGCAGTCAAGAAAAAAGACCTCGCGCAGATCGCAATGGCTTACGGCTATGTTTACGTAGCCCAGATCGCGATGGGCGCGAACCCGGAACAGGCGCTCAGAGCCATCCGTGAAGCAGAGGCATATCATGGTCCTTCCCTGATCATCGCTTACGCACCTTGTATCAACCACGGCGTGAAGGCCGGCATGAACAAGTCCATGCTCGAAATGAAGAAGGCAGTCAGAGCCGGATACTGGAATCTGTTAAGATACAATCCGGAACTGGAAGCGAAAGGCGAAAATCCGTTATCCGTTGACTCCGCTGCACCGACAGAATCCTACAGAGACTTCATCATGGGCGAAGTTCGTTACAACTCCCTGAAGCTCGGATTCCCTGAGAGAGCAGAACAGCTCTTCGAAAAGGGCGAAGAATACGCAATGGAAAGATATAAAGAACTGAAGCACCGTCAGGACAGCTTTGGTAAATAGGGAAAGGAGGATGAACAACCATGAAAAGATTTGAAGTTACCTGGAAAAGAAGACTGAACCACAATATGGTCTGGCTGAAGATCTATGCGCCTCTGGTTGCAAAGCATGCAAAACCGGGACAATTTATCATCCTCAGAACAGATGAATTCGGTGAAAGAATTCCGCTGACGATGGCCGGCCACAATGAAGAGGACGGCACCATCGACCTGATCTACGCTGCAGTCGGCAGAACCACCATGCTGATGGATCAGCTGGAACCGGGCGACTGCTTCGCAGATATCGTAGGCCCGCTGGGCAAGCCGACCCATATGGACGGACTCAAGAGAGTCTGCGTTGTCGGCGGCGGTACCGGTAATGCACTCGCATACCCGCTGGCATGCGGCATGCATAACCACGGTGTAGAAACCGTCATGATCGCCGGTTTCAAGACCAAAGAACTCGTCATCCTCGAAGATGAGTTCCGCGCAGGCGTTGACGAGCTGTACATGATGACAGACGACGGCAGCTACGGCGAAAAAGGTTTCACGACCGCGAAATTGGAAGCACTGATTCAGGCAGGCGAAAAATTCGATGAAGTCATCGCCGTAGGACCTCCTATGATGATGAAGTTCACCTGCCAGATCGCTGAAAAATACGGCATCCACTCCGTAGCATCCCTGACCGCGTATATGATCGACGGTACCGGTATGTGCGGCGGCTGCAGATGCAAGATCGGCGGCGAAGATAAATTCGTATGCGTAGACGGTCCGGAATTCGACGGCGCACTGGTCGACTGGGATGACCTGATCAGAAGATCGGCATACTACAAAGATCAGGAAGCGGAAGACCGTGCACACGTATGCAGATTAACAGGAGGTGTTCGTTATCATGATTAATTTGGTACATCAGCAGAACCCGATGCCGGAACAGAAACCGGAAGTCAGAAATAAGAATTTCCTGGAAGTCTGCACAGGCTATACAGAAGATCAGGCGATCCGCGAAGCGATGCGCTGCTTAAGATGCCGCAAGAAACCTTGTGTTTCCGGATGTCCTGTTAATATCAAGATCCCGCTGTTCATCGCGAAAGTAGCAGAAGGCGATTTCGAAGCCGCTTACGAGATCATCTCGGAAGACAGCTCCCTGCCGGCGATCTGCGGACGTGTCTGCCCACAGGAAAACCAGTGCCAGGGCGAGTGCGTACACGGCAAGAAGGGCGAACCGGTCGCCATCGGCAGACTGGAACGCTTCGTTGCTGACTGGCACGCAGCAAACTTCGGCGATGCGGAGATCAAACCGGTAGAAGGCAACGGCCACAAAGTTGCCGTTATCGGTGCAGGCCCTGCAGGCCTTGCCTGCGCAGGCGACCTGGTAAACAAAGGCTACGAAGTGACCGTTTACGAAGCACTGCACAAGACCGGCGGCGTTCTGGTCTATGGTATCCCGCAGTTCCGTCTGCCGAAGGAGATCGTAGCACAGGAAGTTGCGAAACTGGAAGCAAAAGGTGTAAAATTCGTGACCGACGCGGTTGTCGGCCGTGCGTTCACAGTTGACGAACTGATGAAAGACGGCGGCTATGAATCCGTATTCATCGGAACCGGCGCAGGCCTTCCGTCCTTCATGAACATCCCGGGCGAAAACTACATCGGCGTTTGCTCCGCAAACGAATATCTGACGCGTATCAACCTGATGAAGGCTTATCTGCCGGAATACGACACCCCGATCATGCACGGCGACAAGATCGCCATCGTCGGCGGCGGCAACGTAGCGATGGACGCGGCAAGATGCGCGAAACGTATGGGCGCTTCCGAAGTTTACATCATCTACAGAAGATCCCTTGCGGAACTTCCTGCAAGAGCAGAAGAAGTACACCACGCGATGGAAGAAGGCATCATCTTCAAGATTCTGAACAATCCGGTCCAGATCCTCGGCGATGAGACCGGACATGTCAGAGCCATCGAATGCGTAGAAATGGAACTCGGCGAACCGGATGCATCCGGCAGAAGAAAACCGATCGAAAAGAAAGGTTCCAACTTCGAGATCCCGGTCGACATGGTCATCATGTCCATCGGTACCAAGCTGAACACCCTGATCCTGGATACCACTGAAAAGCTGGAAGCCAACAAGAAGGGCGGCATCGGCACAGACGACGGCGCAGCGACCAATCGCGAAGGTATCTTCGCAGGCGGTGACGCAGTTACCGGCGCGGCAACGGTCATCAAGGCAATGGGCGCAGGCAAAACTGCGGCAGCCAGCATTGACGCGTACCTGAGCGGCAAATAAGAATCATAAACATAAAAATGTGAGAGCATGGTCATCCTATGGATGACCATGTTTTTTCATGCGATTTTTGTGCCAAAATGTGAGTATTTTGTATGCATTTGGGCAATGCTAAGAAATTGAGGAAAAATGTTTTTTTTTTGTTTTTATTTGAAATGATTTTGGGTAATATAGTATAAGGGGAAGATTTCCGATTTGGGAAATATGCTAAGATAAGGAGGCAGCAAAAGTGTTTACAGAAGAACTACAAGCGATCAGACAGGCGGAAGATGCGGCAGATGCTTTACGAAAAGAAGCCAAAGCCGAAGCCGCGAAGCTGATCAAAGATGCAAACACGAAAGCCGGCAAACTGGCAGACGAAGCCGAAACAAAGGCCAAAGAATGCTACGAGGCTTTCCTTGCGGAGGGACAGCAGGCCGCGCAGGCGCAGTATGAAGACGCCGTCGCGCAGGCAAAGCAGCTCTGCACGAAGATGGAAGCGGAAGCCGGCGAAAAGCAGGACCGAATTGTAAAGTTCATAGCAGAAAGGATCGTGAAGTCAAGTGGCAATTGTTAAGATGCAGAAAGTCTGCGTCATTGGACTTGACAACGAAAAAGAGGAGTTCATGAGCCGTCTGATGGATTTCGGCGTGGTGGAACTGACCGACCAGACTGCAAAGCTTTCAGACGAGATCTGGGCACAGAATGTGCAGGTTGATGAAAGCCGCGATGAGACCGCAAGGCTGGAGGAAAAGATCAGCCGCGCGAACCTCGCGCTGGAAGTCATCGAAAAGTACGGGAATCTGAAACAGCCGCTCTTTGCGACGCGCAGAAGAGTCTCGGCAGCGCGTATGAAACGCCTGCTGGCAGACTCGCAGGACGTGCTGACGGGACAGGTCGAGGATCTTTTGAACCTGAACGACCGGATCAACGCGCTCAGCGAACGCAGAAACAAACTGGAGCAGGATGAAACTTCTCTCGAGGCTTGGCAAAGCTACGACCTTCCGCTGGAACTGACCGGCACGAAGCAGACCGCGGTGCAGACCGGCGTGCTCCCGATGGGCACGGATCTCGACGCGCTGACAAGGGAGCTGGCAGGACAGGCGGAAACGGACGGCACGGTTTTTAAGATCATCAGCAGGGACAAGGATCTGTACTATGCGGCGATCTTGATGCTGACCGAGCAGGCATCCGATGTGCAGACGATACTAAAACAATACGGTTTTTCACAGGTGACCTTCAAAGACATGGAGGGCACCGCAAGCGAGAACCTTATACGGATTGATGGGGAAAAAGATGTATTAAGGGAAAAGTATGAGGCGGCAGTCAGAGAAGCCGCCGCAAAGGCTGAATGGAAAGCAGGCATCGAGGAATATGCCGATATGCTGAACGTTGCGGCCGACAAAGAAAAGATCAAAACAAAACTGCTGAAGACCAAACGGACTTTTTTCTTGGAGGGATGGATCCCGGAAAGATGCATGAAAAAGGCAGCAGAACTTCTGGATGCGTGCGAATGCTATTACGCGTTCCGCAAACCGGAAAATGAAGAAGAAGTACCGGTTCTCCTGGAGAACAAGAGCTTCTTTCGGCCGACGGAAGCGATCACCGAGATGTATTCGCTGCCGAGCTATTGGGGCTTTGACCCGACCTCGATCTACGCGCTGTTCTATATCATTTTTTTCGGAATGATGTTCAGTGACGCGGGTTACGGCTTGCTGATGACGATCGGATGCTTCGTCATCCTCAAAAAATTTGACCTCGAAGGAACGACCCGGAAGATGATCAAATTATTCTTCTACTGCGGGATCTCCACCTTTGTGTGGGGCGCGCTGTTCGGCGGATGGTTCGGAGACGTGGTGACGGTATTCTCGTCCACCTTCCTCGGCAAGGCAGCAGAGCTGAAACCGCTGTGGTTCAATCCGCTGGACGATCCGATGAAGCTTTTGATCCTGTCGCTGATCCTGGGTGTCATCCACCTGTTCATCGGCATGGGGATCCAGGCTTATATGGAGATCCGAGAAGGCAAATGGATGGACGCGATCTGCGGAGAAGGCGTCTGGTATCTGACGATCCTCGGACTGGCAGCCCTTTTGGGCGGCAGTACACTGGGCGTTGCCGGACTCGGAACGGCCGGCAAGTGGATGTCGATCCTCGGCGCGGCAGGGGTCCTGCTCGCAGGCGCGCGAGGCAAAAAAGGCATCGGGATGCTGACAGGCGCTTTTGCGAACCTGTACAACATCACCAGCTGGCTTTCGGATATTTTATCCTACGCGAGACTCCTCGCGCTGGGACTGGCGACCGGCGTCATCGCACAGGTCGTGAACACGATGGGATCGCTGTTCGGCGGCGGTATCGCGGGATTGGTCTTGTTCATCCTGATCTTTGCGGTCGGCCACGCGATCAACTTTGCCATCAATATGCTGGGTGCGTTCATTCACTCGGCGAGACTGCAGTATGTGGAATTCTTCGGGAAATTTTACGTCGACGGCGGCGAACCGTTCGACCCGTTCCGCAAGAAGACCAAGTATATACGCTTTGAAAACGAAGAGTAGAAGACTCACAGGAGGAAATATTATGTTCTTTGAATATATCGACGGAAATTCGTTAGCAATTTTAGGAGCGGCGATCGCGGCGCTGGCAGGCATCGGTTCCGCTATGGGCGTCGGCATTGCCGGTCAGGCAGCTTCCGGCGTTGTTGCGGAAGACCCGAAAAAATTCGGTAAAACCATCATTTTACAGGCACTCCCGGGTACCCAGGGTATCTACGGACTGATCATCGCCTTCCTGATCATGGTCAAGATCGGCCTGCTCAGCGGCAACATGATCGAACTGAGCGCATCGCAGGGTTTCTATTTCTTATGTGCCGGCCTTCCGATCGGATTAGTCGGTATCTGGTCTGGTATCGCGCAGGGAAAGGCAGCCGCGGCTGCACTGCAGCTGACGGCAAAGAGACCGGATCAGATGGTAAAAGGTATCATTTATACCGCGATGGTAGAAACCTACGCGATCTTCGCGCTGCTGGTCTCCGTACTGATCTGGCTGAGGATCCCGGTATAAAGGAATCCGAAAGTTACCGGAATGTCGGAATATCGACGGAAAGGCAGATAAGAATATGAGTATCGAAAAGATTACATCCAAGATCCTGGGTGACGCCGAGGCAGAGCGCGATATCGTGCTGGCAGAGGCAAGATTCCAGAGCGATGCAGTCCTTGCCGAAGCAGAGAAAAAAGCGGCGATGCTGCTTGCGGACGCGGAGCGCAGAGGTGAGATCGAAAAGGAAAAGATCATCACGCGCCGAAAGTCCGTAGCCGACATCGATTGCCGCAAGGTTTTCTTGGCAAAAAAACAGGAGATCCTGGAAACTTGCTTTGCACGCGCTGTGACGGAGATCACAGCTATGCCGGAGAACGATTACATCAACCTGTTGGTGAACTTGGGCAAGGCGTCCGGCGCAAAGGAAGGACTGCTGACATTTAACGAACAGGAGCAGCGCGTCGCGGAACAAGTTTGCCGTGCGCTGAACGAAACCGTGGAAAACGGCCATTTCGCCGTCAGTGAAAAGAAAGGCAGCATGCAGGGCGGTTATCTTCTGACCACCGGGCTGACGACGGTGAACAACACCGTCGAAGCGTTGGTTGCGGAGGCCAAGACCGGACTGACTGCCGAGGCGGCAAAGATGCTGTTTCCCGCAAGATAAAAGGGAGTGCGAAGATGAGTAAACAAAAAGCGGAAAACTACGCGTTTTCCTGCAGCCTGATCCGCGCGAACGAAAGGACCCTGCTCACGATGCAGGATCTGGAACGGGTGCTGGATGCCAAAGACATGCAGCAGGCGATGCACATCCTGACAGAATTCGGCTACGCAGACAGCAAAGAATCGGAAGACCCGCGCGGATTTGAGACCGTGCTGGCAAAAGAGATGAACCGGGTCAGCGAACTGGCAGCCTCCCTAACGGCAGAAAAAGCGGAGATCGAACTGTTCCGCCTGCCGCAGGACTATCACAACCTGAAGGTGCTGCTCAAGGCTGAGGCACTCGGTACCGATCCGGCGCCGCTGATGACAGACGGCGGCAATATCCCGCCGGCCAAACTGCTCGACATGATCCGCGAACGCAATTTTATCATGCTGGATCCGGAAATGCAGCACGGCTTTGCGGACGCGTCGGAGCTTTACGCCAAGAGCGGCGATCCGCAGGAGATCGATCTGGTACTGGATCGGGCCTGCTACGCGCAGATGCAGCGCATGGCCGCAGACTGCGAAGATCCGTTTCTTGCGGACTATTGCGCGTTAGCGGTCGACCTGCTGAACTGCAGGACTTTTGTCAGATTGCGTGAAGTCGGCAAGCCATGGAGTTTTTTCCGGAAGGTGTTCCTGCCGGGCGGCACGCTCAGCGAGCAGCTGTTCACCGGAAACTATGAAGAGCCTTACCCGCAGTTTGCAGATCGGGCGGCGCCGTTCGGCTTCGGCGAACTGTTCAGCCGCGGAGCGGTGGCAGCCGCCAATACCGGGCAGTTCACCCTGCTGGAAAAACTGTGCGATGACAGACGGATGCGTTTTCTGAAGGACGCGCACTATGTGACCTTCGGACCGGAACCCATCGCGGCGTTCTACCTGGCCAAGGAAAACGAAAACAAGAATCTGCGGATGATCCTGACCGGCAAGCTGGTCGGCACAGATCCCGCAGTCATCAAAGAAAGATTGAGGGAGACCTATGTATAAGATCGGCGTGATCGGCGACAGGGAAAGCATTCTCGGCTTTCAGGCTGTAGGGCTTACGGTTTTCCCTTGTGATGAGGCCGAAGAAGCAAAAAGAATATTAAAGCAGATTGCCAAGGAGGACTTCGCCATCATTTACGTGACAGAGGAGCTCTATCAGTACATGGGCGAGGAAATCAAAGCATACGTAGACCTGCGGCTGCCGGCTGTGATCCCGATCCCGAGCAAGAACGGGACACTGGGCATCGGCATGCAGAATGTGCGAAGCGCGGTAGAGCGCGCCGTAGGTGCAGACATCCTTTTTGGAGGTGAAGCAAAATGAGTCAAGGAAAAGTTGTAAAAGTATCCGGACCGCTGGTCATCGCTTCCGGTATGGAAGAGGCGAACATGTTCGACGTCGTGCACGTCGGCGAGCAGGGGCTGATCGGAGAAATTATCGAAATGCGTGGAGACAGAGCCTCCATTCAGGTATATGAAGAAACCGCCGGTCTGGGACCGGGCGCGCCGGTCGTATCCACAGGCGCGCCGCTGTCCGTCGAACTGGGGCCGGGATTGATCGAGACCATGTACGATGGTATCCAGAGACCGCTGGAGGAAATGGTAGCGGCTGTCGGCCCGAACATTACCCGCGGTATCAAAGTACCGGCGCTGTCCCGCAGCAAAAAGTGGACCTTTGTACCGTGCGTGGCTGCCGGCGACAGCGTAGAAGCCGGTGACATCCTCGGTACCGTACAGGAAACGGTGGTCGTCGAGCAGAAGATCATGGTGCCTTACGGGGTATCCGGTACGGTCGAATCCATCGAAGCCGGAGATTTTACCGTCGAGGAGACCGTGTGCCGTGTGCGCCTTGCGGACGGCAGTCTGCGTGAACTGAGCCTGATGCAGAAATGGCCGGTCCGCCGCGGCAGACCATACAAAGAAAAATTAGTGCCGGAGATGCCGCTGATCACCGGTCAGCGTGTCATCGATACGTTCTTCCCGATCGCCAAGGGCGGCGTGGCAGCGGTTCCGGGACCGTTCGGTTCCGGTAAGACAGTCGTGCAGCATCAGCTCGCAAAATGGGCGGACGCCGACATCGTCGTTTACATCGGCTGCGGAGAACGAGGCAACGAAATGACGGACGTTCTGATGGAGTTTCCGGAGCTGAAGGACCCGCGGACCGGCGAGTCATTGATGAAGCGGACGGTCCTGATCGCGAACACGTCCGATATGCCGGTAGCTGCGCGGGAAGCGTCCATTTATACCGGTATCACGATCGCGGAATATTTCCGGGACATGGGCTACTCCGTCGCGCTGATGGCAGACTCGACGTCCCGTTGGGCAGAGGCCCTGCGTGAAATGTCCGGCCGTCTGGAAGAAATGCCGGGTGAAGAGGGCTACCCTGCATATTTGGGTTCCCGTCTGGCACAGTTCTATGAGCGTGCGGGCAGAACGATTTCCTTAGGTAAGGAAGGACGTTTGGGGGCACTGTCAGCCATCGGCGCCGTATCGCCGCCGGGCGGTGATATTTCCGAGCCGGTATCCCAGGCGACCCTGCGTATCGTCAAAGTATTCTGGTGCCTGGATTCGTCGCTTGCTTATAAGCGTCATTTCCCGGCCATCAACTGGCTGCAGAGCTATTCGCTGTATGTAGACCGCCTGCAGGAATGGTACGAAAAAAACGTGGCCAAGGACTTCCCGAAGCTGCGGCAGCAGGCCCTGCATCTGCTGCAGGAGGAAGCGGAGCTGAACGAGATCGTACAGCTCGTCGGCGTGGACTCCTTGTCCTTCTCCGACCGCTTGAAACTGGAAACCGCCAAGTCCATTCGTGAGGACTATCTACATCAGAACGCGTTCCACGAGATCGATACCTTCACGTCGACCACCAAACAGTATCTGCTGCTCAAGCTGATCCTCGGCTGGCACGAGGCTGCCGAAAAAGCAGTCTCCGAAGGAGGGCCCTTTAAGAAGATCACCGAAATGAGCATGCGCGAATCGATCGGCCGTTTCAAATATGTAGAAGAAGCCAAGATCCAAGAGCAGTACGAAGCGATCCTTGCGGACATGACTGCCGAATTTGATGAAATCGTACAGAAGGAGGAACAGCTCGCATGATGAAGGAATACAAAACGATCAGTGAAGTCGTAGGACCGCTGATGCTCGTCAAAGACGTTGAAAATGTTACCTATGACGAGCTGGGAGAGATCCTGCTGCCGACCGGCGAAAAGAGACTCTGCAAGGTGCTGGAGGTCAACGGGCCGAACGCGCTGGTGCAGCTCTTTGAAAGCGCTGCCGGCATCAACCTCAAGGAAAGTACCGTCCGGTTCCTCGGCCATGGTACGCAGCTGGCGGTATCGCCGGATATGCTCGGCCGTGTGTTCGACGGTATGGGCCGTCCGAAGGACGGCGGACCTGCTTTGATCGCTGAAAAATACTTGGATATCAACGGCCTGCCGATGAACCCGGCCGCCCGTGACTATCCGTCCGAATTTATCCAGACCGGTGTATCGGCGATAGACGGTCTGAACACCCTGGTCAGAGGACAGAAACTGCCGATCTTCTCAGCTTCCGGTCTGCCGCACGCAGACCTCGCGGCGCAGATCGCGCGTCAGGCCAAGGTCAGAGGCGGCGAAGGCAATTTCGCGGTCGTCTTTGCGGCGATCGGTATCACCCACGAAGAAGCGGAGTTCTTCGCTTCCGACTTCCGCCGTACCGGCGCTATCGACAGAACGGTATTGTTTATGAACCTGGCGAACGACCCGGCGGTAGAACGTATCGCGACCCCGCGTATGGCGCTGACCGCAGCCGAATATCTGGCCTTCGACCTCGGCATGCACGTGCTGGTCATCCTGACTGATATCACCAACTACGCCGAAGCGCTGCGTGAAGTATCCGCGGCGCGTAAGGAAGTACCGGGCCGCCGCGGCTACCCGGGCTACCTGTACACAGACCTCGCGACCATGTACGAAAGAGCCGGCCGGAAGAAGGGCTATGATGGTTCCATTACCATGATCCCGATCCTGACCATGCCGGAAGAAGATAAGACGCACCCGATCCCGGACCTGACCGGTTACATCACGGAAGGACAGATCATCCTCAGCCGTGACCTCTACCGCAAGGGCATCAAGCCGCCGATCGACGTGCTGCCGTCCCTGTCCCGTCTCAAGGATAAGGGTATCGGCAGCGGCAAGACCCGTGAGGACCACGCCGACACGATGAACCAGCTGTTCGCGGCTTACGCGCGCGGCAAAGAGTGCCTGGAACTGGTCACGATCTTAGGCGAAGCGGCGCTGACCGAAGTCGACCTGATGTACGCGAAGTTCTCGCAGGCCTTTGAGAAAGAATACGTTTCCCAGGGCTACGACACGGACCGTACCATCGAGGAAACACTGGACATCGGCTGGAAGCTGCTGGCGATGCTGCCGAAGAGCGAGCTGAAACGTATCAAAGACGAGTATATCGAGAAGTATCTGAAATAGGCGTGCGCCCGCTTGCGCTTTGCAGTTTATCCACGTATCTGCGCGAGGCCTGCTCGTTAGTCCTCGCCCTGCATGATTTCACCAAGTCACGCGGCATACTTTGGACATTTCGCAAACATTCGTGCGAAATGTCAGCAAAGTATCTGCCTCGTTCGTTTGGGAAATCGTCGGCAGTTCTGCGAAATCACTCGCAGTCCTCGCGAGGTACGTGATCACAGCCTGCAAAGCGGCAGCGGGCAAACAGACAATTTCAGATGCTTCCGGAAGTTACTCTCCGTGTTCTGTAAATCGAAAGGTCGTCCGGATGTGTCGGTACCGGCGCATCCGAACCGATCGATTTCGAACATGCGCAGTGTGAGAAAGGAAACGGAATGGAACGGTTAAATGTAAATCCAACCAGAATGATGCTCACAACGCTTAAGAAGCGGCTGGCAACAGCGCAGCGCGGACACAAGCTGCTCAAGGATAAGCGTGACGAACTGATGAAAGGCTTTTTGGAGCTTGCACGGGAAAACAAGGTACTCCGTGAGCAGGTGGAAGAAGCGCTGGCCGATGTTTACGGCAGCTTTTCGATTGCCGGCGCAGTCATGAGCAAAGAGGTCATGGAAGAAGCGCTGATGTTCCCGAAGCAGGGGGTCGAACTGACCGTCGGCAGCAGGAACGTCATGAGCGTGGATGTACCGCGCTTCGGCTTTGAAACAACGGCCGCCGACGCGTCGGACATTTATCCTTACGGCTACGCGGCGACCTCCGGTGAGCTGGACTCTGCGATCAAAGACCTTGCCGATGTTTTCCCGATCATGTTGGAACTGGCGGCAAAGGAAAAAGAGGCGCAGATGCTGGCAGCGGAACTGGAACGGACACGCCGCCGTGTCAACGCGCTGGAATACGTCAAGATCCCGCAGATGGAAATGACCATCCGCTACATCCGCATGAAGCTGGATGAAAACGAACGCGGCAATCAGACGCGTCTGATGAAGGTCAAAGACATGATTCTGGCTGAGGCACTTGAGGAAAAGCGCGAAAACGACGAACGCGCCTACCAAGAGGAGTGCAGTTAGACGATCAAACAAAAAAATGCAGGAAGCACAAGAACCCCGGCAGCAAACCGGCAGACCGTGCATCCTGCATTTCTATTTTTTGCTTCCGGCGACTACAGCTCTGTGACTTCCTCCGGCGTTCGTCCCGTGATCTCAGCGATCATTGCCGTATCCAAGCCCTTCGCTTTCATACTCTTTGCGATTTCACGCTCTTTCTGTGCCGCGCCTTACTCGCGGCCCTCAGCGCGGCCAGAAATGAGGCAAGCGGCCCGATTTTGCGGAAAGTAGATAAAAACAGGCAGTTTTGCGTTACTTGTCCACCTTTTTATCAGATGCCGGCCTGTCGCACAGTCTGCAGGACCTTTGTTTCGAGCTGATTCGACATTTTTCGATACGCTTCGACGCCTTTCGCATGCGAATGGATTTTTCATCTCGTAGGCGTATAGACAAATCAGGCAGATGGCTTCTTTAAACTTCTATTAAAGTAAAATTCTTGCTTCTGATTTCGGGTAAAAGTGGATAAGCAATTGAAAAACCAGTGCTTTTATCTACATTGGCCATTTTCGCCCATCCAGAGTCCAAAACCGAGCGGTGAATCCGTAGTCTGTTTTGTCACCGAGCGCATATCTGCCGTAGGTTGCTGTGCCCGCAAGACTACGCTGGTCATACCGCAGTTTACGAAAAACGAAAACTCCCGCACGTTTGTACCGATGTGTAGGCGAAAAGCGGGAGTTTTTTTAGGAAGGTCTACTTTGGAATGCCCACTTGAAAAGGGAAATTTTTACATCCTTGATCAACGCGCCGCTTTGCCCTAATATCGCCAAAAAGATGTAATGCCGTACGCAAAAAGGAAAAGAGACTTGCTATTTTAAAAGTGCGGAGCGTGAGAATTTTGTCGAAAAATGCAGAGAAAAGTCGAAACAACGAGAAAAAAGGCCGGGCTATACGTTTTTTTTCATGGATGATCGTCGAAACCAGCCAGCCAGGCATCCATGCCATGATTACATTTTTTCACGGGAAAACCTTAAAACCGGTATGTCAAAAAATGAAATGTAAAAAAAAGGCTTGAAAAAAATAGAAAATATGATAGAATCTACGTAACGACCGACGAAAGAAAAGCGCTGGGGCGTAAGGAACCAGCGTAATGGATCATAATGATAAAGGAAGAAAAGGAAAATCCGGGAGATGGCGGCGATGCAAAGTGTAAAGAAGATGATCGAAAGAGACATTCTTTTGCAGGAAAAGCTGATCGAGCGATACGAGCGGGCGCTGCAGGAGCTGCCGGGTATGCAGAGCGGTCGCTTTCGTGCGTAGGGACGGAACGGTGCTTTATTGGGAGCATCTGGGACTGCTGCAGGACGAGGACTATGCGGGAAGCTTCGCAAAGAAACTGTATCTTTTTCATCGGAACGGATTTACCATCGGGCAGAATCTGATCGTAACGGCAGATGACCGCAGCGGCCGGATCGACAGCCTGCAGATCCGAGAACTGGCGGAGCGCTTGATCTTGCCGCATTTTGCGTAAGCGGGTCTTTCAACGAGAAGCTGCGGGAAAAGCAGTGAAAGGTGTGCAGGAAAAAAGCAGTGAAAAGTCAGTTGCGGCTAAAGGGTTTTCATGGTAAAATATTGAGTACTGACGAAAGGCAGATGGAAGAATATGAAAGAGATTTTTGTAAAGGACCTGAAGAAGGACATGGAGGTCGTGGACTTCTTTATGGTAAAAGCCAGTGCCATCAAGACGGGCGCGAACGGAAAGCAGTATCTGGACATCACGCTGGGCGACAACAGCGGAGAGGTATCTGCAAAAAAATGGGATGTGAGCGAGGAAGAACACGCACGGCTGAATGAAATAAAAGCGAAGGACATCATCAAGGTAAAAGCGTTGGTCACCGAGTGGGCAGGCCAGCTGCAGCTTCGGATCCAGAGGATCCGCCCGGCGGCCGAGGCCGACGGGCAGGAAATCGGAGATTTCCTGAAAGCTGCGCCGGAGGATCCGCAGGCCATGTATACTTACATTTTGACCGTGGCGGAGAAGCTGCGGGATGAGGATCTGCGCGGATTGTGCGTTAAGATTCTGACCGAAAACCGGGAGCGGCTGCTGTATTATCCGGCCGCGCAGAAGAACCACCACGCGCAGCTCGGCGGGCTGCTGTATCATACCAAACGCATGCTGATGACCGGCGAGCGCGTATGTCAGGTATACACGAATCTGAATGCGGATTTCGTGCTGGCGGGCGTGATCCTGCACGATATGGAAAAACTGAACGAGATCGAAGCAGGCTCAGACGGCATTGCGACCGGTTACTCCTTTGAGGGACAGATGCTCGGTCACATCGTACAGGGCGTAAAGATGATCGATCGCGAAACGGAAGCACTGGATTTTCCGAAAGAAAAAGCGATCATGCTGGAGCATATGATCCTGGCGCATCACTACGAACCGGAATACGGAAGCCCGAAGAAACCGCTTTTCCCGGAAGCGGAAGTGCTGCACTATCTGGATATTCTGGACGCCAGAATGTTTGATATGCAGGCGGCACTGGAAAACACCGAACCGGGCCAGTTCAGCGAAAAAGTGCGGACTCTGGACAACCGCAGGCTGTATAAGCCGGAGTTCGCGGCAAAAGAAGCGGACGCGGAGCCGGAAACAGAGCGTACAAAAAGTGCGGAGCATACGGAGCAGCTCGGGCTTTTTGACCGGGTGTAGGCGCCGCACCGCACACGAGGATACATGCTAAGACGCGTGACGGCAAAGGCCGATCACAGCAATAAGGAGGATAGGAATGATCAAGTTACCAAAGGAAGTCGCTAAGATTATGAAGACTTTGACGGATGCCAAGCAGGAAGCGTTCGCGGTGGGCGATTGCGTCCGGGACGCTCTGCTGGGACGGAAACCGGTCGGATGGGACATTGCAACGGATGCGCCGCTGGACAAGCTCAAAGAACTTTTCCCGGAAGCACAGGTGCACAGCCAGAAATACAGTATTCTCCGCATGGAATTCATCGAAGAGCATTATGATGACGAAGGAAAATTCGCGGGAGAGGACGGGATCATCGTCGATATCGGAACTTACCGCCGCGGCGGCTTGACGTTCAGCGATAAGATCGAAGACGAAGTCGCGCGCAGAGCGTTTACGATCAATGCGATCGCGGATAATCCGTACAAGATCGTCGACCCGTATAACGGACGGGAAGATATCAAAAAGAAACTGATCCGGACCACGCGGCCGGCAGAAGAACTTTTCCGAGAAGATCCGATCCAGATGATGAAAGCGATCCATTATGCCGCGGAACTGGATTTTGACCTGACCAAGGATGTGTTCGAAGCGATCGCGAACAACTACCGCCTGCTGGAAAGCGTGAGCATCGATAAGATCCGCGATGAATTTACGGAAACGATCACGGCTTCACATGGCGGCAAGGGCCTGAACATGATCATGGACACAGGCATCCTGAACATCATTCTGGGCGCGGATGTGGTCGCACACCTGTCAAACCGGGAAAAGAGCGACTTGATGATCCTGTCGCAGAACATTGACAAGACCTATCAGGTACCGGAACGCCGCTTGGGATTGTTCTACACCTGCGTTTCGCGCAAAAAAGCGGCGCCGTCGATCGACAAGCTGAATTTTGACAGTGCGACCTATCAGCATCTGACCGACGCGATCCGCGATATGGCGAAATTGTATTTCACCGCGCAGCCGGAAGAACTGAAACGGTTCATCTATGAAAGAGGATGGGATCGCTACCAGTATCTTGCGAACCTGGAAAAGGCGCAGCGTATTGTTTTTGACTATCATTCGGATACCAAGATCAAGAGTAAGATGTACATGATCGACGAATTTAAGCGGAAAGGCGAGGCGGTCTTTGTCGAGGATCTGGCGATCGACGCCAACGATCTGATCGAAGCCGGCATCTGCACGACGGACAACGCCGGAAAGATGCTTTCCATGTTGGTGGAAACGATCCACGTAAAGCCGAACCTGAACGATTACAAGGAACTCTTGAAACTGGCCAAAAAGTATAAGAAAAGCAAGTTTGCAGCCATGACAAGGGGTGTGAAGTGGTTACGCTAGACAAGAATAAAGTCGGCGGCGGCAGTGCCGCCGCCGTTTTTCAAAAACAAGAACCGGCGGAAGCAGCAGAGCCTGCAACCGCGCCGGTGGGAGAGGCGGACGGCGTCACGAAGATCAGTCAGGTGCCTGCGGAAGAGGTGCTGTTTTTTCGCAGTCTGGGATTTTCCAATTACTACATCATCAAGATCTATGATCTGGTCGGTGACGCGGCGATCGCACTGACACAGGACAACGCGTTCTGGCTGCTGGAAGAATTCCCGCGGCTGGGCTTTGCGCAGGCAGATGAGACCGCGCGCAGACTCGGCATGGCGGAGGACAGCCCTTATCGGGTGCAGGCGGCGGTGGAATACGCCATGCGGGCGTATCTGGCAGAGGGACACTCGTTTGCGCCGATGGAGGAACTGAGCCTTAAAGTCGGCGCGCTGCTGGAGCTTGGAAGCGCGATTATCCTCGATGTGCTGGAAGACATGGTCTTTGAGGGACGTCTGCAGATGGCGGAGGTAGACGGCAGACGCGTGATCTATTTTTACGGCTATTATAAGGCGGAATGTACGATCGCCGGCAAGCTGGCGGCGATGGCGGATCCGCAGAAAGGATTGACCAGGGTCTGTGCCGATGAAGAGACCATGCTGCGTAAGGCAGAGACCGAGAACGGAATCATCCTCTCCGAGCAGCAAAAAGCAGCGGTGCGGATGGCTTTGCACAGCGGCATGTCCATCATCACCGGCGGCCCGGGTACCGGTAAAACGACCGTCATCAAAACGCTGCTCTCGCTGCTGGAGGGGGGCGGCCTGAAAACCGCGGTTGCCGCCCCGACCGGACGTGCCGCCAAACGCATCATGGAGACCAGCGGGCATTATGCCTGCACGATCCACCGGCTGCTCGAATACTATTACGATGAAATGGCCGGCGGCATGGCGTTCGGACGCAATGCGCTGCAGCCGCTGGAATGTCAGGCGGTCATCATCGACGAAGCTTCGATGATGGATCTGTTGCTGGCAGAGGCCTTATGCGACGCTTTACAGCCGGGTACGCGGCTGATCCTGGTCGGCGACGCCGACCAGCTGCCTTCCGTCGGCGCGGGCAATGTGCTGCGGGACCTGATCGACAGCGAGTATTTTGATACGATCCGGCTGACCGAGATCTACCGGCAGGCGGAAGACAGCGGGATCGTGCGCAACGCGCACCGCATCAATCGCGGGGAATATCCGCAGTTCAGCGATGATTTTCAGCTGGTGCGCGGCGACAAACAGCAGGAGATACTGCTTAAGATCGCGGCATTGGCAGGACGCTGTCCGCGCGAGGACGTGCAGGTGCTGACACCGGTCAAAAAAGGAATTTTAGGCAGCGCGAATCTCAATCTGAAACTGCAGGAGACCTTCAACCCGCCGGAAAAGGACAAACCGGAGCTGACCTTCGGCAAACGCGTTTTCCGCATGGGGGATCGCGTGATGCAGGTCAAAAACGACTATCGGCTGGAATGGCGCTACAATGGCGCACCGAAGACCAGCGGCGGGATCCCGGCGCCGCGCGGTCAGAAACCGACGAGCGAAAAGGGTTATGACGGCAAAGGGATCTTTAACGGCGAAGTCGGCATGGTTTCCGGCATTGATCTCGATCTGCGGACGGTAACCATCACCTACGACGATGATCGCTGGGTGGTCTATCAGTATGTGCAGCTCGACGAAATCGAACATGCCTACGCAGTAACGGTGCATAAGAGCCAAGGCAGCGAATACCCGATCGTCATCATCCCCATGACCTGGTTCCCGCCGGTACTGGCGACCAGAAGCCTGATCTATACGGCGATCACGCGCGGTAAGAAGCAGGTGTATATCGTCGGCAATCCGGGTTATCTGAACGCTATGACGGACAACAACCAGAGCCGCAGCCGCAACTCCGGACTCTGCTCGCGGCTGGTCGGACTGTATGGGATGGTATAATGTCCTTGCACAGCGATTGCCGAGTCGCAGACGACGGCAGAGCTGATGCAAGACAGATGCCCGAGCGAAGGCGATCGGCGAGCCGAAAGGTGAAGACGGAGCCGCTCAGCGACCGGGCTAATGTCCTTGCACAGCGAGTTCGCTGGCTGGAAAATATATGAAAGAAAGAGCGTGTGTGGGTATGAAAAAATTTGCAAAAAAGGCGGGCGCGGCTGCTTTGCAGCTGCTGTACCCGATGGCGACCTATTGTATCTGCTGCGGCAATCTGATCGATCAGAGCCGCAGCTATTGCTTATGTGACCACTGTATCCGCCGGATCGAATGGGGCTGGCTGACGGTCGATCTTGCGGCGCAGGCTGAAGAAAACGGACGGGCCAATCATCTCGATTCGGCAGTGGCCTGTATCTCTTACGGACTGTACGGCAGACGGCTGATCTTCGATCTGAAATACAATAAGCATACCTATACGGCGCGGATCATTGCCGACATTCTCGCGGATCGCCTGCTCAGTGATCCGGACGCGGCGTATCTTTTGGATGCGGATCTTCTTGTGCCGGTGCCCCTGCACGCGAAACGACTGGCGCAGCGCGGCTTCAACCAGACGGCTAAGATCGGACGGCATCTGGAAACGCGCCTGCGCGAGAGCGCGGAGGCGCTGCGGGATACGGAACGGCGGCAAGACGAAGTCCCGAGGCAAGATACAGTCCGGGAATGGCCGAAAGATGCAGTTCGGAAGCGAGATGCAGTTCGGAAGCGAGATTCAGTTCGGGAACGGCCGCATTATCCGCGGCTGCTGGACGGCGCGCTGCTGCGCTCCCGCGAAACAACGCCGCAGCGCGCCTTGTCGGCAGAAGAACGCTATGCGAATCTTGACGGTGCTTTTTCGATCCGCCCTGCCATGCAGCCGCAGATTGCGGGCGCGCGCATCCTGCTGTTGGATGACGCCTATACGACCGGCGCGACGGCGGATCAATGCGCCAAAGTGCTCAAAGAGGCAGGCGCCGCGGAGGTGCATCTCGCTGCGCTGGCGACCGGAAACCACTTCGCGTCCGGACATTTTTCCTCGGCAAATCGAGGTGAATTTTTCGGACATTGAAGCGAACCACCCCATGGGTCACAAGAACGGAGTCTGCTGCTGAAAAATCGATGGGGGGATATGCTTTGCTTTTGGAAAAATCCGAATGGCAGACTCAAAAACGCAAGGAAGTGCCGCTCCCGTTGATTGATTTGATCAACTGCGCGAGCTGCAGCAGTTTTTCTGCCAGATCTGTTTTCCTGCATCAAAAAAACTGTTTTCCTGTGTTCCTGTGTAAAAAAAGACTTGCACTGCCGCGCGAAAACCGTTAGAATGAAACTGCCGTCCGGGTCTGTGGCTGCAAATCCAAGCCAGGTGCGGGCAAAAGGATCCACGTAAGCCGTCACGCAGGAGTTCGGGCGGTGATCATGGCGTACCTTAGAAGTAAGTCCTCCGAAAATCGGATCAAGGCAAGTGTGGGGGCAAAGGCCAGGTCAGCCGGACGGCACAAAATTTTCACAAAAAAAGTATGGGATTTTCATACGTGATGTGATATAATACAGACAAGCAGAGCAGACAATGCCTGCTCGTCGTACAGGCGCTCTTCGAAGTCCGTCTTGTGCGGGCTGAAAAAAGGAAACGCCGAACGTGTACGACCCATGCAAGTTGAAGTTTGCGGCGGCAGAGCTGCCGGACGCAGACGAGAGGAGGTCATCAGTATGAAGATTATCGTAACAGGCAAAAACATTACTATCAGTGACAAGATCCAGGATGCAATCGACAAGAAGTTTGAAAAACTGGGCAAGTATTTTGCCGATGATATTCAGGCAAAGGTGGTCATTCACCCTGAAAAGGCCAAAGTAAAAATGGAAACCACGATCGTGACCAAGGGAACGATCTTCAGAGCAGAGGATGTTTCACAGGATGTATTCGACTGCATCGACATCGTAGGCGACAAGCTGATGAGTCAGATGTCAAAATACAAGGGCAAACTGCAAAAGAGAAACAAATCCAAAGAATCTGTAAGATTTGAAATGATCCCGGAGGCGGCACAGGAAGACGGTGCGGTTGTTAAGACCAAGAAGTACGAACTGACGCCGATGACGGTCGATGAAGCCATTATGCAGATGGAAATGCTGCAGCACAATTTCTTCGTTTTCCTGGATGAGGCAACCGACAGCGTCAATGTCGTCTACAAGAGAAACGACGAAGACTACGGTCTGCTGGAAACCGCGCGTTAGGGAACAGAGCTTTCCGAAACAAAACGAAGAATTTCAGAACAAAGATCATACGAACGGCTCCCTGAAAACGGGAGCTGTTTTTTGTACCATTTTTCGGGGTCCCTTTTTCTGGTCTTTATGGGCGGAAAATCCCAGAACCTACTTGAAAACAACACGAAATTCAAGTACAATAAGATGGAGAAAGACTAAGGGGAATTATGTATGGAACTATTCATTGAGAGAATTACTTCCAGTGTCGGGATCACCGATGTGCTGGACATTCTGATCGTTGCGTTTCTGATCTACAAAGTGCTGGGATTCATTCGTGAAACCAGAGCCGAACAGCTGGCCAAGGGTCTGCTGCTTTTGGTCGTGGTCACCATGCTGTCGGATGTCCTGCATCTGTATACGCTGCGCTGGCTGCTGTCCGGGCTGATGACGGTGGGATTGGTCGCTATCGTCGTGATCTTTCAGCCGGAACTGCGGAGGGGACTGGAATACTTGGGAAGAAGCAGAATTTCCAATGTATTCGGTGAAGTAGACAAAGAAGAGGCCAAACACATCGTGGGGGAATTTGTGGAGGCCATCGAAAGCATGTCATCAACGCGGACCGGCGCGCTGATCGTCATCGAGCGGGAGATCTCGCTGAACGACATCGTGGAAACCGGAACGATCATCAATACCGATATTTCCGCCCAGATGATCGGCACTATTTTTTACGAGGGCACGCCGTTGCATGACGGCGCGGTGATCGTTCGCGGAGATCGGCTTTACGCGGCAGGCTGCGTGTTGCCGCTGACACAGAATAAAGACCTCAACAAGGAACTGGGGACTCGGCACAGAGCCGGTATCGGCATCACGGAGAATTCCGACGCGCTGGTCATCATCGTGTCCGAGGAAACAGGAGTCATTTCCGTCGCACAGAACGGCAAGCTGACCCGCTTCCTGGACGGAAAGAAGATCGAAAAAACTTTGCTGAACCTCTATCTGGAGGAAGAAGTGAAAGTTCCTTTTGCAGAAAGACTTACCCGACTTCTGAAAGGGGGCAGACATGTTAAAAAACAATAAGGTAAATATGGTACTGGCGCTGGTCATTGCCATTGTTTTATGGGCGTACGTACTGGCTTCGGGCAATCAGGCGTCGACCAATACATTGCGAAACATTCCGATCACGTTCGCGAATGAAGAAACCTTGCTGGACAACGGCCTTGTGGTACTGGAAACCGAGCGCGATACCGTGAACATCACGTTCTCGGGGCAAAGAACCGCGATCACAAAAGCCAAAGCGGAGAGCTTTAAGGTCATTGCAGATCTGGAGGGGCTCAAAAAAGGCGAGAATGTGATACGGCTGCGGGTGGCAGGACCGGACAATGTGACGGTGGAGAGCATGAGCGCGCAGAAGATCACCGTGACGATCGACGATCTGATCCGCGTCAAGAAACCGGTCGAACCGGTCATCATCAACCAGAACAGTGATGAAAGCGAACCGTATATCGTGCAGGTCAGTCAGGATTCGCTCCGCGTAGAGGGCGCGGCAACGCTGGTCAATCGCGTGGACCGCTTGATCGGTTACGTTGACGCCGAAAAAGTACAGAATGAAATGAAAGCGCTGACGATCGAACTGGTGCCGGTCGACAAGGACGGCGAACAGGTCGAGGGCGTCAGTCTGGAGAACGATAAAGTCTCTGTGACCACCGTGATGCTGAACAAGAAGACGGTTCCGCTGTCGGTTCCGGTCATCGGACAGGATCACGACGGGCTGGATATCAGTTATCAGGTTCCGAAGACGATCACTGTCAAAGGCACCGATGCGGCACTGGCTAAGATCGACGCGGTGACCTGCGAGACCGTAGATCTTTCCAAAGTCTACGATGACGCGGAGATCACGCTGCGGCCGATGCTTTCGGACGGCGTAACGACCGCGACCGATTCCGGAACGCTGCTGTGTCAGGTGACGGTCAAGGGCGCGGAAACGGCAACCTTTGAGTTTTCGGAAAGCGATATCGTGATCGAGGACGTGACCGAGGGTCTGGTCCCGGTCGTCAACGACTGCATCATACAGGTCGTGGCCTCCGGCAAAACATCGGTGATCGAAGGCCTGACCAAAGAGGACTTCATGCTGACCGCCAGTGTGCAGGATCTGGAAGCCGGCAGTCATACCGTGCGTCTGGTCTGTACCAGCGGGAAAGATCTGGCGGATCTGGAATACAACCCGAAAGAAATTAATATAATCATCAGTGAGGACGTGCAGCAGTAACGGCAGCGCGGCTTCCCAAAAACGTTTGTGAACAGAACCTATCAGAGAGCCGCTTGTCAAGCGGCTTCCTGTGAATCGGAGGGAAATATGGGACGACTTTTCGGCACCGACGGCGTCCGCGGGATCGCGAATCTCGAACTGACGCCGGAACTTGCCTTTAACCTCGGCAAGGCAGGCACCTATGTGTTAAAGAAAGAAAATAAAAGGCCGGTGATCCTCATCGGCAAGGATACGCGGGTATCCGGCGATATGATGGAAAACGCGCTGGCGGCGGGGATTCTGGCTGTCGGAGGCAATGTCATCAAGGTCGGCGTACTGCCGACACCGGCGGTGGCCTTTTTAACGCAGTATTATGAAGCGGACGCGGGTATTGTCATCAGCGCGTCGCACAACAGTTTCGAATACAACGGCATCAAGTTTTTTAACGGCAGCGGCTATAAGCTGGATGATCTGCTGGAAGAAAAGATCGAAGATATCATCATCAGCAGTGTGGATGTCAACAGCCACATCACCGGGGAACTGGTCGGAAAATGTCTGGAGGCTGAAGAAAACAGCCAGCAGCTCTACGAGAAGCATCTGCTGGAAACGGTCGACTACAAGCTGAACGGCAAAAAGATTGTTCTCGACTGCGCGAACGGCGCAGCCTATCAGGTTGCGGAGCACATTTACCGCGCGCTGGGCGCGGAAGTCACCGTGATCGGCAATCAGCCGAACGGCGTGAACATCAACGCGGACTGCGGGTCCACACATCCGGAAGGACTCGCGGAGAAGGTCAAAGAGCTGCATGCGGACTTCGGTCTGGCTTTTGACGGTGACGCGGACCGTCTCATCGTCTGCGATGATCTGGGCCGCGTTGTCGATGGGGACAAAACGATCGCCATCTGCGCGAAAATGCTCAAACGTGAGGGACGCCTGGCGGAGAACAAGGTGACTGCGACCGTTATGAGCAACATCGGTTTTCACAAGGCAATGGAAGCGGAAGACATCGAGGTGGATGTGACCGGAGTCGGCGACCGTTATGTGCTGGAACGCATGCTGGAAAGCGGCTGCGTGATCGGCGGCGAACAGTCCGGACACATTATCTTCCGGGAATTCGCGACCACCGGAGACGGCACCCTTTCCTCCTTGCAGTTTGTCAAAGCTGTGCTGGAAGACGGACGCAAAGTGTCGGAGATCGCCGACGATATCCGGATCTATCCGCAGGTGCTGGTCAATGCGAAGATCAACAACGATTATAAAAAGACTTATATGAAAGACACCGAGGTCGCTGCGGCGATCCGGGAGCTGGAGGAAAAAATGGCCGGAAACGGACGTGTGCTGATCCGTCCGTCCGGAACGGAGCCGCTGGTACGCGTGATGCTGGAGGGCAGCGACCTCGCGGTGATCCGTCCGCTGGCGGAAGAACTGGCCGCGCTGATCGAGCGCAGATTAGGATAGCGCACCTCGTGCGCAAAGCAGGCGGCGAGCCGACAGAAGAGGCCGCAGCCGATAGACAAAAGGAGAATCGTATCATGTGTGGAATTGTAGGATATGTGGGAAAACGCAATGCGAAGGACGTGATCTTAGACGGTCTGAAGCGTCTGGAATACAGGGGTTATGACTCCGCGGGCATCGCGCTGGTCCGCAACGGCGGCATTGACATCCGCAAGAAAGTAGGGGAAATAAAAAATCTGGAAGAACTTTTAGAACAGGAAATGCGCAGAGGCATCAGTTTTGAGAGCCACACCGGCATCGGACACACGCGCTGGGCGACGCACGGCGCGCCATCGGACATTAATGCGCATCCGCATGTTGATGCGAGCGGCGCAGTGGCGATCGTGCATAACGGGATCATCGAGAACTTTGTAGAACTGAAAGCGATGCTGACCGAGCAGTATCAGATCCGGTTTCAGACCGAGACGGACAGCGAGGTCATCGCGCAGCTGATCGGTATCCATATGCGGGACGCCAAAACTCTGGAAGATGCGGTTTATACGGCAACGCAGGAGATGACCGGGGCTTATGCGATCGCGGTCGTTTCCAGCAAGGATCCGAACAAGATCGTCGCGGTCCGGAAAGACGCGCCGCTGGTCGCCGGCATCGGCGAGGGCGAGAATTTCATCGCTTCGGATATTCCGGCGCTGCTCAAGTACTGCAAAGCGGTCTATCTGATCGAAAACGGAGAAATGGTCGTCGCGACGCCGGAAAAGATCGAGATCTTCGATGAGCAGAAACGACCGGTACAGCGGGAAGTCTTCCATGTGACCTGGGATGTGGACGCCGCCGAAAAGGAGGGCTATGCCCACTTCATGCTCAAAGAGATCCACGAGCAGCCGAAAGCTGTCAGCGAGACACTGAACCGCAGACTGGACGATGCGGGCAATATCAAGCTGGACGGTATTTCCCTCACCAAAGAGGATCTGGAGGATATCAGCCGCATCTATATCGTAGCCTGCGGTACCGCATACCATGCGGGACTGGTCGGCAAATATATCATTGAAAAAATGGCTATGATCCCGGTCGAGATCGATGTGGCGTCCGAGTTCCGTTATCGGGACCCGCTGGTCGATGACCGGACGCTGTTCATCGCCATCAGCCAGTCCGGGGAAACGCTGGATACACTGGCGGCGCTTCGCGCGGCCAAAGCAAAGGGCGCGCGGGTGCTCAGCGTGGTCAATGTGGTAGGAAGCTCTGTAGCGCGGGAATCCGACGATGTGTTCTACACCTGGGCCGGACCGGAGATCGCGGTGGCATCCACCAAAGCATACACCACGCAGCTGACCTGCATGTATCTTTTAGGATTGTATATGAGCAGAACGCTGGGTCGGATCGGAGACGCGGATTACCATCAGTTTGTGGAAGATCTGCGGGATATCCCGGGCAAGCTGGCGGAATATTTACAGGATGTACGCAATGTCGAGGCACTTGCGAAGATCCTCTACAACCGCGATCAGGTCTTTTTCATCGGCAGAGGCTTGGATTCGGCCGTTGCCTACGAGGGGTCCCTCAAGCTGAAAGAGATCTCTTACATCAATTCCTTCGCGATCGCCGCCGGCGAACTGAAACACGGGACTATCGCGCTGATGGAACCGGGTACGCTGGTGCTGTGCCTGGCGACGCAGGACGCGCTGTATGAAAAAATGCTTTCCAACATCCAGGAGATCAAGGCACGAGGTGCGCATGTGCTTTCGGTGGCCAAGGAAGGCAACCGTGCTGTGGAAGCTCAGAGCAATGAAGTGATCTATATCCCTGCGTGCCGAGATGAACTGACACCGCTGCTCAGCGTGGTACCGCTGCAGCTTTTCGCCTATTATGTCGCCAAGGAACGCGGCTGCAATATCGATAAACCAAAGAACTTAGCGAAGTCTGTAACCGTAGAGTAAGAGACCGGCTGAGCGCAAGAAGATTCACAAGGAGAAGAAACGAACATGAAAGACTACGAAATCCGGGATATTTCCCTGGCACCGCAGGGACATCAGAAGATCGCGTGGGTGCGCGACCATATGCCGCTGCTGCGCGGACTGGAAGACGAATTCACCCAGACAAGACCGTTTGAGGGCGTGAAGATCACTTTATCCGTGCATCTGGAGGCCAAGACCGCTTATCTGTGCAAGGTACTGGCGGCCGGCGGTGCGCAGATGTCCATCACCGGTTCCAACCCGCTCAGCACCAAGGATGAGATCGCGGCGGCGCTTGCCGACGACGGTCTGCATGTCTATGCTTATCACGCGGCAACACCGGAAGAATACGCAAGACATATCGAAATGTCGCTGGAACAGAAACCGAACATCATCATCGACGACGGCGCCGACCTGGTCAGCTGTGTGCATGAAAAACGTCCGGATCTGGCGGAAGAAGTCTGGGGCGGCTGTGAGGAAACGACCAGCGGGATCATCCGTCTCAAGGCGATGGCACATGACGGCGTGCTCAAATTCCCGATGGTAGCGGTCAATGACGCGGACTGCAAGCACCTGTTCGACAACCGCTACGGTACCGGACAGTCGACCTGGGACAGCATTATGCGCAACACGAATCTGATCGTTGCGGCAAAGACGGTCGTTGTGGTCGGCTACGGCTGGTGCTCGCGCGGTATCGCGATGCGTGCGGCGGCGCTCGGCGCGCAGGTCATCGTAACCGAGATCGATCCGGTCAAGGCTATCGAAGCGCGCATGGACGGCTACCGCGTCATGAAGATGGAAGACGCTGCGCCGCTCGGCGATATCTTTGTTACCGCGACCGGCTGCGCTTGGACGATCACGGTCGATCACATGCTGAAGATGAAAGACGGCGCAATCCTTGCCAACGCAGGTCATTTCAATGTTGAGATCGATATGGACAGTCTCGAAAAAGCCTGCGTTGCCAAAAAAGAGCTGCGCGAAAACATCATGGGTTATCAGCTTGCCAACGGCAAGTGGGTCGATGTGATCGCGGAGGGCCGCTTGGTCAATATCGCGGCGGCTGACGGACATCCGGCGGAGATCATGGACCTGAGCTTTGCCGTACAGGCGATGTCCGCGATGTATATTATGGAAAACCGCGGCAAGCTGGCCAATACGGTGGTGGATGTTTCCGGTGAGATCGACGATATTATCGCAAGAAGAAAACTGGCGGCGTGGGGGATCGAGATCGATACGCTGACGCCGGAGCAGGAAAAATATCTCAACAGCTGGCAGATCTAAGCACTGCGGGCTTTGGACAAAAGGCTGCCGGAAGCGGCAGACAGAAAAGAGGGATCAGAGATGAACGTGACATATGAACAAATCCGTGAAGACGCGCGGAAAGCCTGCGCGGAGCTGGTGGAAACGGCGAAACTGAAGCAGGGGGATATTCTGGTCATTGGCTGCAGTTCGAGTGAAGTGGTGGGCCTGCGCATCGGCAAGGGCTCCGACATCAACGCGGCAGGCGCGGTTTACGAGGGCGTGATGAGCGTGCTCGAGCCGAAAGGCATTTATCTGGCGGCACAGTGCTGTGAGCATCTGAACCGGGCAGTCATCGTTGAAAAAGAGGCGCTGCTTCCGGGAACAGAGATCGTCAACGTAGTACCGCAGCCGCACGCGGGCGGGTCGTTCGCGATGACGGTCTACGGACACGCGAAATGCCCGGTGGCGGTCGAAGAGATCAAAGCGGACGCCGGTATGGATATCGGAGATACCTTGATCGGCATGCAGCTCAAACGCGTAGCCGTTCCGGTCAGACTCTCGCTGAACAAGATCGGCGAAGCCCATCTGGTCTGCGCAAGGACCCGCCCGAAATTCATCGGCGGCAGCCGCGCGGTTTATGACGACGCGCTCAGCGGCGGCGACATCCCGCGCTGAGGAACTGAAATATTTTCCCATGTCAAAAAGAAACGAACCGAGACCGGCACACATCTGCCGGTCTTTTCATATAGTGTTAATGTACTTACACAGTGAGGCCGAGACGGAGCCGAAGGCAGAACTGACGGAAAGCAGAGGCTTGCGCCCGGTCCGGCCGGCACTGCGGTAAGAAAGTCAAAATCTAAAATCTGAAAGAAGTAGGTGAATTTTATGGGAAATAATTGCAATCTTTTAGGCGAAGGCGGCGTAGATACCAGCTTATTGTTCTTCTTCCTGCTCTTAGTGATCATCTTCTGCAACTGCTATAACTAGACACTACATGCATGAATTTTAGGCGGCTGCCCAGGCGGGCAGCCGCCGTTTTTTGCGATTTTCTCGATCTTTCATTTTTTTGACAAGAAATTGGCGGCGGCTCTCCTGTTTTCACCCGAAAGTTTAGGCAGGTTTACCCGGTTCGGTAATTGTAAAGCGACCGCGAAACCCGTATGATGGCATCGTACATAAACCGATGTACGCATTTATTCCAATTTTATAGTATAGGAGGATTTCATTATGGGTAAAAAGATCCCTATGTGGCAGACCGTTATGGTCATGCTGGTCATGATCGGTTTCCTGGTCTGGTCTATCGTAAAAGATACCGGCGGAGAACCGCACATCGCACTTATTCTTGCAGCATCTTTCGCCGGCATTGTCGCTTGCGCGAACGGTTGGAAATGGGCCTACTTAGAACAAGGTATCCTTGCTTCCATTAATCGTTCCATGCAGGCGATCCTGATCCTGGCGATCCTCGGCGCGATCATCGCCTCCTGGATGGCAGCGGGAACCATTCCTTCCATGATGTATTATGGTATTAAGATCATCAGCCCGAAGGTATTCCTGTTTACGACCTGCATCCTTTGCTGTATCGTATCGCTGGCGACCGGTTCTTCTTGGTCTACCGCAGGTTCCATGGGCGTGGCGCTGATGGGTGTCGGTACAGCGCTCGGATTCCCGGCAGCGATGACAGCCGGCGCGGTCGTATCCGGCGCGTACTTCGGTGACAAGATGTCCCCGTTATCCGATACGACAAATCTGGCACCGGCCATGGCGGGCGCTACCCTATTCGGACATATCAAACATATGGTCTATACGACCGGTGTTTCGCTCGGTCTTGCACTGGTCGCTTACGCGGTCATGGGCTTCATGCACGCGTCCAGCAATGAGCCGGATATGACCGTCATGAACGACATCCTGGCTTACATTGAAAGCGCATCCAACATCAGCCTCTTAACGCTGATTCCACCGCTGTTCGTTATCGTCGCTGTTGCGATGAAGCTGCCGGCGATCCCGTCTCTGATAGGCGGCGCAATGCTCGGCGTTCCGCTGATGTTCTACAATTCCGCAGCGATCGAGACGGTCATCGGCGATAAAGTCATCAACAACACCTTTACGATCCTCAACAACGGGATTGAACTCGGTATCGTTCCGGAAGACGCGTCGGAAGCGGTCGCAAACCTCAGCTCGCTGCTGTCGTCATCCGGTATGCAGGGGATGATGTGGACGATCTCCATCATTCTGGCAGCGATGTGCTTCGGCGGTATCCTGGACTGCACGGGCATGATGGCACAGGTAGCCGCGATATTCATGAAAGTCGCGAAAGGAAGAGGCGGTCTGGTGCTTTCCACAGAGCTGATGTGCATCATCACCAATGCTGTCTGCTGTGATCAGTATCTGGCGCTGGTACTGCCGGGCAGAATGTTCAAGGAATCTTTCGAAGATATGCGGCTGCGTCCGGAAAACCTCTCCAGATGTCTGGAAGATGCCGGTACAATCACATCCAACTTTTTCCCTTGGAACACCTGCGGCGCAACCATGAGAAAGTTCCTGGGCGTCGATTCCAGCTACATTCCGTACGCGATCCTGAACTGGCTGAACCCGATCGTATCTGTTTTCTACGGCTATGCGGGCATCACCATGACAAAGCTGTCGGATGAAGAATATCAGAAGATCTTAGACGAAAGAGAAGCCGAAAAGCAGGCCGCTCTGAAAGCACTGGAAGCATAAAAAGCAAAGCCGGGCGCTGTACGGAACAGATCGTACAGCGTCGGGAACTCCGCGCGATCCGAAAGTGTGTGTTGAAATACACGTGGAAAAGAGAGAAAGAAAGAGTTCTCCTTAATAGTGTGTTAAGTAAATAAAGCCGGAAGAGTCGGGGATGGTCACCCGGCTTTTTCGGTTTTTGAAGGCTGCCGGTCGGTGAAGGGGCGTCTGCTAAGAAAACGCCCAAAAGAGTTCTGAAACGGTAAAAAACAAAAACATTGTGCTAAAATAGAAAGGTAAGTTGTTGTAGATAAAAGAAAGGAAGCCCGATATGTTAAAATTGTTGGGACTCTGCTACATACTGACGATTCTGATCGGCGTGGCGGCATTTTCCGTTCATCTGACCGCTCGCTTGAAACTTTTGGATGCATCGAACCGCATCGTTCTGGAAAAAAGCACAACTATTTTTTTGACCCTCGTATTGACCTTTAATTTCTGCGATTTTTTGATCTTGTTCCTCAATGATGCGCTGGGAGAAAATCAGATCGCCTGGATCTATGTGGCCGAGAATCTGTTGGAACTGGCGTTGGCTTATGCCATCATCATGGTCAGCCGCGACTACGTAGGCGCGAAAAGTCCGCGCTGGCTGTCTGCTGTTTTTTTGCTGATGGGCATGATTATTTTTTACGATGACAGCATCTACACGCTGGGGACGGTTTACCAAAATGAAGATGTTTACGCGATCGGTATGGCAGTGCTGAACACGATCCCGATCCTGCTGCAAAGTGTTTTTGTGATGCGGTATTTGCATATCGCGCGGCGCCGCAGCCGGCAGAAAAAAGCGGAAGCCTATCTGCTGTCGTTCTATCTGTTCGGGATCTTATTGTGCATTGTCGCGACGGCCAGCATCATCGACTCGCGGACCGCACATGATTTCATCGGCTATGATAAGGAGATCTACATCATCATGTGGCTGATCTTCAACGTTTTGAACTTCGTCTTTATTTGGCGTTCCTGCAGACCGAACGAGCAGCGAGAAGCAGAAACAGAACTCAGCGAAGAAGAAAAGCTGCAGCGGATCGCACAGCAGTACGCGTTGAGCGAACGAGAATGTGAGATCGCGAAACTAATCTTCGCGGGGAAGAATAATAAGGAAATGGCAGAACTTTTGTATCTGTCGCCGAACACGGTTAAGGTGCACGCGTCGAATCTCTATCGTAAGCTCGGTGTTTCAAATCGTGTGCAGGCAGTACAGATCCTCGGCGGCAAGGCCGCATCGCAAGCTGACGGAAATAAGGAAAAGATCGGGATGACAGACCGGGCGGTCCGACAGGGCGCCTGACCTTTGCGGCTAGTCTTTTTTGGGCATGATCGGCTCGCTTTCGAGCAGGTCGCCGCGTACGGCGGCACCGATATCGTTTTGCATGACGGCGCCGAAGCCGATGGCTGCGGTGCCGTATTTTTTTCGCACTTCATCCATGGCTTGCTCCATGCGTTCCGCCCGCTCCCGCGCCTCGGCGTCTCCTGCCAGGAAATTGAGCTGTTCCTCCGCAGTCTCTTCGCACAGACCGATGGCTGTCACTGTCAAAAGGCGGATCGGTTGACCGATGCGCCAAGCGGTCATGATGACCTCCATGGCGGCGGTGACCAGCTCGGACGCCAGATGGGTCGGGCAGGGCAGCTGTTTCTGTCTGGAGATCGTTTTGAGATCGGGACTTTTGATGTCGACCTTAACTCCGCAGGCCTTGAGCGCAGAGCTGCGCAGACGCGCGGCGACCGTATCGGACAGAGCCGTAACAGCGGTGAGGATCTCATCGCGTGTCAAAAGGTCCTTGCGGAACGTGGTGCCGTTGCCGATGGACTTGACAGGTTCCCGATCCGAAAAGCGCGCGACCGGGCTTTCGTCGAAACCGTTGGCGTATTCCCAGAGGACACGGCCGGATTTTCCCAGTAAGGATTCCAGAAAGGCAGGATCGGATTCTGCCAGCGCGCGGATGGTGCGGATGCCTTTGCGGGTCAGCTTCTCTGCGGTAGCCGGTCCGACGGTAAAGAGTTCGCGGATCGGAAGCGGCCAGAGCAGGTCACGGAAATTTTGCCGGGTGATCACGGTAGTGGCATCCGGTTTTTTGTATTCCGAACCCATCTTCGCAAAAATTTTGTTGAAAGACACCCCGGCCGAAAGGGTCAAGCCCAGTTCTTCTTTGACGGAGAGGCGGATCATATCGGCAATCTCCCGCCCGCTGCCGAACAGCTTTTGGCTGGCAGTGACGTCGAGCCAGGATTCATCGATGCTGAACGGCTGCACCATATCGGTATAGCGGCAGTAGACGCGGTTAATCTCAGCGGAGTAGTGACGGTATTTCTGCATATGCGGCGGCACGCAGACCAGTTCCGGACATTTGCGTTTTGCCTGCCAGATGGTTTCGGCCGTGACGATGCCGTATTTCTTCGCAGGCTCGTTTTTTGCGAGGATGATCCCGTGGCGGCTGTCCGCGTCGCCGCAGACAGCCATCGGCACGCTGCGCAGTTCCGGATGCTCCAGCAGCTCGACGGAAGCGAAGAAGCCGTTCATGTCACAGTGCAGGATGACGCGGTCCTGCACACCCTGCGGACCTTGCGGGCCTTTCGGGCCCTGCGTGTCCTGAAAGCTTTGCGAGTCATGAGGAAACTGCCCGCCTTGCCAGGCAAGCATGTTCGGATCGGTATGTTTTCCTGAGAGATCTTTCGCTGTCATGGCTGATCTTAGCGGCTCCTTTCTGTCAGAATCGGATCATTAGCCCAGACGCTGAACGGCTCCGTCTTCGCCTTGCGGCTCGCCGATTGCCTTCGCTCGGGCACCTGTCTTGCATCTGCTCTGTCTGCACCTTCGGCGCGCCCCTTAAAGTGCCACGCGCTAAAGCGCTGCACTTCTTGGCGTGAGACCTGCCTCGCTTCTGACTTCGCCTTCGGCTCGTCAATCAGCGGACTAGGGCTTCAAGTCGCAGTGCCAAGAATATTGTATCATAGTTATGTGGTTTTTGTGAAGAGTTTCCGCGTTTCTTGACTTGCAGGCGATTTCCCGGTATAATATTACGAGAAATGGAGGGCAGATCTCGTGAGAATATTGACAATGGCAACAGGCGTCCTGTTCATAGGCGCCGGTGTTTATTTAATGGCAAACAGTGGAATCACTTTCTTATCCGTTGCATTTCCGATCGGACTGGCGTTTATGATCGCCGGTGTGATCGAATGTCTTTCCTACAGCAGCTATCGCGGCGACAACGAGGAAAGAACCTGGATCCTGATTGACGGCACGACGACGTTTATGCTCGGCGCTCTGATCATATTGAACAAATTGACTGCAGACGCAGTCGTTCCGGCTGTATTGGGCCTGTGGGTCATCACGACCGGTATCCGTAATTTTGTGCGTGCTTGGGAAAAGATCGAAGAACGGCAGCATGATTTTTATGATCATCTGGTGACCGGACTGTTCAATCTGATCTGCGGTCTGTATGTTTTCTTCGACAGCGATATCTTCAATCTGCAGACGATGACCATGGTCGGACTTTGTGTGATCGTACAGGGCATCAATATCGTCAATGTCGGCGCGACGATCATCATCCAGAAGCCGGACTATCTGAAAACAAAGGTAGAAAAATTGGAAGAGGCGGCAGCTAAGGCGGCTGAAGCGCATGCGGCGGCGAAAGTCGCGATCAAGGCGGCGAAAGACGCAAAAGCTGAGGTCCGCGTGATCGAAGCGACGCCGGAGGAATTGTTGGATATTACGATGGCACCGAAGCCGGGAACCGAGGAGGCCGAGAACACGGCGGACAAGCCGGCGGAGGAAGCGGCCGCGGAAAACGGTGAGGAATCGAAAGCGGAAAGTGAGAATGCCTAGATGAGAAGAGTTTGGGATATTGCGGTCATCGGAGGCGGCGCTTCAGGGCTTGCGGCTGCGGTCGAGGCCGGGCGTGCGGCAAAGCAGAGCGGAAAGGATCTTTCGATCCTGCTCCTGGAAAAGAAAGAGAGCCCGGGCAAAAAACTCAGCATGACCGGAAACGGCAGGTGCAATCTTTCCAATGCCGCATGCGGACAGCAGGAGATCGTGACGGACTTCTTCCGTGCCGCGGGGATCGCGGTGCGCGAGGACGAAGACGGCAGACGGTATCCTTATAATGAAGACGCGCAGGAAGTCGCGGCGGTCCTGACGGAGCACGCGCGGCGATTGGGCGTGCAGATCATGACAAATTGTGAAATTCAAAGTGTGGAAGCCATGCAAACGGGGGGCTTCCATCTTTTCGCTATGGGAAAAAATATCCCGGAAAAGAGCCGCAGTGCCGTGCAAAAAAATCCTGAAGGAGAAAGCCGCGATGCGACGCAAAAGATCACGGTCAAAACGGTGCTGATCGCAACCGGCGGCAAGTCTTACGGCGTGTTCGGCAGTACCGGCGACGGTTATCGGTTTGCGCGCGAGCTCGGACATGAGGTGGTCACGCCGGTCCCGGCGCTGACGGCGATCGATACGGCGGAGGATCTGACCTTGCTGAAAGGGACCCGTGCCAAAGCGCAGGTGTGCTTGCTGCACGGAGACAAGGTCTGCGTGCAGGAAACCGGAGAGGTGCAGTTCCGTGCGGACGGTCTATCCGGGATCTGCATTCTGAACCTGTCCGGGCACATCCGTCTGGACAAGACTTCCGGACGCAGTATCCGCGAACTGTTCGGCGATTATCGTCTGGTGCTGAATCTGGTCCCGGACTTTGCGCGCGAGGATTTGCTGGAATTTTTCCGGACACATTTCGCTCTTTACGACTGCTGCGCGGCAGATCTTTTACGGACGCTGGTCAAGGCGCCGCTGGCAGAGTATGTTCTGCAGCGCGCAGGTATCAGACCGGAAACAAGTGCGGCGGAGTTGTCCGCGTCGCAGCTTGAGGCGCTCGCGGCCGGACTTTTGCAGTTTTCCCTGACGGTATGCGGCACGAAAGGCTGGAATGAGGCGCAGGTGACTGCAGGCGGTGTGCGGGAAAGTCAGGTGAACGAGGTCACGATGGAGTCCTGTCTTGTTCCGGGACTGTACTTTGCCGGTGAGGTGCTGGAATACGCCGGCCCTTGCGGCGGCTATAATCTGCATCATGCCTGGCTGACCGGGATCCGTGCCGGGAGAGCGATGGCAGCGGCATGCTTGCTTTGCATATGATACAAAATCGAAGGGGAACTTTATCTATGTACAGAATCCATCAGATCCGGCTGCGGCTGGATGAAAAGCCCGATGTCCTGCCGCAGAAGATCCTTAAGCGGATCGGCAATCGGGATCTTCTGATCAAAGATTGGAAAATTGTTAAAGAATCGATCGACGCCCGAGATAAGCAGGACATCCGTCGGGTATACTCGGTCGACTTTACGGCGGTTTCAAAAAAGAATCCCCAAAAACAAGTCAGACTTGCCGCAAACCCGAAACTGAAACTGGAGATTGCACCGGATCTGACTTATCATCCGGCGGTTTACGAAGGGGATGCGGCGGACCGCGTATTGCGGGACCGCCCGGTGATCGTCGGCTTTGGTCCGGCCGGTATGTTCGCGGCATTGATCTTAGCGCAGGCCGGTCTGCAGCCGCTGGTACTGGAACGTGGACAGGATGTGGACGCCCGCACTGCCGCGGTGGAAACTTTCTGGAGAGACGGTGTGCTGGATGTACAGTCCAACGTGCAGTTCGGGGAGGGCGGCGCCGGTACGTTCAGTGACGGCAAGCTGACGACCGGTATTAAAGATGTGCGGATCCGCAAAGTGTTGGAAGAATTTGCGGCGGCCGGTGCGCCGGATGAGATCTTACATAAGCAAAAACCTCATATCGGTACCGACGTGCTGCGGATCGTTGTAAAAAATATCCGCGAGGAGATCAAACGCCTTGGCGGTGAGGTGCGGTTCTGCACGCTGGTGCAGGATCTGCACGTGGAGGACGGCCGGGTAAGTGGAATTGTCTGCGAGCACATGGGTGCGACAGAATATGTTCCGTGTCAGGTTGTCATTTTTGCCATCGGCCACAGTTCCCGCGATACGTTCCGCTGGCTGCATGCGCGCGGGATCGAAATGAGCCAGAAGCCGTTTTCTGTGGGCGTACGGATCGAACATCCGCAGGATCTGATCGACATCGCGCAGTACGGCGCGCCCGGACGGGAACTGGGATTGCCGCCGGCAGATTATAAACTGAACTGGCGCTGCGAGAACGGCCGCGGTGTTTATACGTTCTGCATGTGCCCGGGAGGTAAAGTCGTCGTGGCTTCTTCGCAAGAGGGCGGCGTTGTGACCAACGGCATGAGCTATCATGACCGGGACAGCGGCACGGCAAACAGCGCGTTGCTTTGTGATGTGCGGACCTCTGATTTTGGCAGTGAAGAGGTGCTTGCCGGCGTCGCGTTTCAGGAAAAACTGGAACGGCAGGCCTTTCTTGCCGGTGGGAGCACCTATGCGCCGCCGCGCTGCAGCTGGGGCGAGCTGCGTGACGGCAAAGCTGCGCAGGTGGAAAGCTGCCTGCCGGACTTCGCGGTCGCCGCGATGCGGGAAGCGATGCCGCATCTGGGACAGAAGCTGCATGGATTTGATGATCCGTCCGCGTTGATCACGGCAGTAGAAACACGCAGTTCCTCGCCGGTCCGCTTTGCGCGAAACGCAGAGTACGAGGGCGCCTGCCGCCCGGCGCAGACCTGCGGCCCTGCCGGCGCCTGCAGCACGACACACACAACACAGACTTGCGGTCCCGCCGGTGTCGCGGAACCTCTGCGCGGCTTTTATCCGTGCGGGGAGGGTGCGGGCTACGCAGGCGGCATCATGTCGGCAGCTGTCGACGGCATCCGCATTGCAGAAACCATCATCCGCAAATGGCAGCCGGCTTATTCGGAGGCAATTCAAAAAAAGGATGAATAATGTACTGCTTTTTTGGCCTTTTCTAATTTTTTGTACGCTGAAAATCTCTCCGGGGTAGCCTAGGAGAGATTTTTTTATTGATTTTATGTTAAAATATGAAATATTTGTAAAGGCGGCCGCGGAATCAGAGCCAGCGCGGATATGGAAATTTTAGAATTAATGGGTCATTTTGGATTCTGAACAGGCTGTGAGGTCGAAAATAGTCGAAAATCACCGTGTCAAAATGGCAAAAAACAAAATTTCTTCGGCATGCTCCGTACATTTTTTGAAAATGTGCCGAAAAAGCAGTACATTATTCATCCGTTTTTTGTAGGCGAGCAAACGGAGCGCAGATGGAGAGCACACGCTAGAATTTCATCGGCAGCAAAAAACCATACACCAAACGTTTCACCGCCTCGACATCAAAGCTGCCGTCCGGACCGTCATGCGTAACGATCAGATTCTTGGGCTCATAGATCCCGTTCTGATAATAGAGCAGCATTTTTTCCCGGTCGCGCATAAAATACTCGGCCTCATTCATCATGCCCTTGTGTTCCCAGTAAAAGAAACTTTTATGTCCCAATAAGATCGTAAAATCCGGATATACCACGACGATGTTTCCGTTTTCATCCATCAGTTCCAACGGGCGCTCATAATAAAATTCGAGACCGGCTGCCTGCAAAATTTCAGCGATCATAATTTCCCCTTTTGAACGCATCAAAAGGCCGAAGGACGTTTTATGGACCAGATTTTCTTTATGATACGGATTCTGTGAGGACATGACTTGCAGGAGCTTTTTGTTCTGCAGCGGCATTTTTTCGTCAAAGTAAAAACGATAGGCCTTTGGAAGCCGTGCGTTGACGGCAGCAAAACTTGCTTCTTGATATTGACGCAGGAAATTCTCTTGCAGTTGGATGTTGCTTTCCAACAGCCGGATGCTGAGCGTCTGAAAGCGTGTAAGTTTTAGATTGTTCACCAGATTCATGTCTTGTTTTTTTGCATAGCGGGACGGTCCGTGCGGCAGATCGCGCAGATAATACGATCGCTGACGGCCGTTGCCTCGCAGCGACAGGTGAAGCCCCTGAAGATTTTGAAGATTTTGGCGGGTTTGCGGGGTCTGCTCCGGAATTTTCATTGTTTTGACCTGACCGAGCAGATCTTTCTCGTATTGCAGGTTTGTCCGCATGTGATCAAGAAAACTCATATTTAGCACCTCTTTTTGCATGATATGTTAAATTATACCATGAATACGGATAAATGTAAATATTTTCCTCAGAAAAGGTAAAAAATTCCCGCATCAAAGAGATACGGGAATTTGGAGCTTGTCGTTCGTTGATCGATGCGTCGCGTGATCTTAGATCAGAGCTGCGGTGATCAAGGACATCTTGTAAACTTCGTCAGCGTTGCAGCCGCGGGAAAGGTCGTTGATCGGTGCGTTCAGACCCTGCAGGATCGGGCCGTAAGCGTCGAAGCCGCCCAGACGCTGTGCGATCTTATAGCCGATGTTGCCTGCGTTGATGTTCGGGAAGATGAAGGTATTTGCATAGCCTGCGACCTTGGAACCCGGAGCTTTGAGCTGGCCGACTTCCGGAGCGACTGCAGCGTCGAACTGTAATTCGCCGTCAACCGCAAGTTCCGGATGCGCTTCCTGTACACGGATCGTCGCATTGTGCATTTTATCAACGGTTTCACCCTTGCCGGAACCCTTTGTGGAGTAGGAAAGCAGAGCAACACGCGGTTCAATACCGAAGATCTGTGCAGTGTGTGCGGTTTCTACCGTGGATTCTACGATCTCGTCTTCGCTCGGATCGATGTTGATCGCGCAGTCACCCATTGCAAGCTTTTCGTCGCCGCGCATCATAATGAAGCAGGAGCTTACGGAGCTGATGCCAGGTTTGCATTTGATCAGCTGCAGAGCCGGACGAACGGTATCGGCTGTGGAGTAAGTTGCGCCGCCGAGCAGGCAGTCAGCCTTGCCCATTTTAACCAGCATTGTACCGAAGTAGTTGCCTTTGGAAAGCGCGTCGCGGCACTGTTCGTCGGTCATCTTGCCTTTGCGGAGTTCTACCATTTTAGCGACCATTTCGTCCATGCCTTCGTAATTCTTCGGGTCGAGAATTTCTGCACCGGTGATATCAAAACCGCCGTCAGCTGCCGCTTTCTTAACCGCTTCTGTTTCGCCGAGCAGGATAACCTTCAGGATCTTGCCTGCTAACAGTTTGCTTGCTGCGGAGAGGATACGTGCATCGGTACCTTCTGTGAAAACGATCGATTTCGGTTCAGCCTGCAGTTTCTTTTCAAATTCTTCAAAAATTGCCATTTGTAATTACCTCCATGTATTTTGTACGGGAAATCCCAGAATTAACGGGTGTGATCGGTTCCTACCTTGCAGCAACGCCGCAAATAGAATCGATGGAACCATTCGTTCGGACGCTGAGCGGCTCTGCCATCGCCTTTGGCTCCGCAGTCGCCTTCGCTCGGACATCTGTCTTTCATCAGCTCTGCGTTCGCCTATCGGCTTCGCAGTCGCTGTGACAAGGACATTATACCACCTTTTCGGCGCTTTGCAAAGGTTCTGCGCGCGGTTATTTATTTAACAAGACAGTCGCCGGTCATCTCCGGCGGTACCGCAAGACCCATGAGATGCAGGAGGGTCGGGGCGATGTCGGCTAACTTGCCGGAGTCTTTGATAAACGTGGCCGGTTCTGTGCTGATATGTACCAACGGGACCGGGTTGGTCGAATGCGCAGTGACCACGTGGCCGTCCGCGTCGAGCATTTCGTCAGCGTTGCCGTGATCGGCAGTCAGCAGGATCTGTCCGCCCGCGGATAAAACAGCGTCTACGATCTGCTGTACGCAGCCGTCCAGCGTTTCGACGGCTTTGACTGCGGCCTCAAAGACCCCTGTGTGGCCGACCATATCGGCGTTTGCAAAGTTCAGAATGATGACATCGTATTTGGACGATGCGATTTCTTTGATGACTTGCGTGGTGACCTCCGGCGCGCTCATTTCCGGCTGAAGATCGTAGGTCGCGACTTTCGGGGAAGGGATCAGCACGCGGTCCTCCAACGGATTCGGCTGTTCGACGCCGCCGTTAAAAAAGAAGGTCACGTGCGCGTATTTTTCAGTTTCGGCGATGCGCAGCTGGTGCAAACCGAGCCCGGACAGATATTCGCCGAGCGTATTGGTGATGACCTGCGGCGGGAATGCGATCTCGACATTCGGAATCGTTGCGTCGTACTGCGTCATGCAGACATAAATAAGATCTTGCACTTGTTTTTTACGGGAAAATCCGTCAAACGCCGGGTCGACAAAGGCGCGAGTCAGCTCTCTAGCGCGATCCGGGCGGAAGTTGCAGAAGATGATGCTGTCGCCGTCCTGTACGGTCAGCGCGGAGACAGCGCTGCCGGCGCACAGGGTCGGCTTGATAAACTCGTCGGTTTCTCCGGCGTCGTAAGCTGTCTGAACAGCATCTTGGGCAGAAGCTGCCTGCCTGCAGTCACCGAGCGTCAGGGCGTCGTAAGCAAGCTGCACGCGATCCCAGCGCTTGTCGCGGTCCATGGCATAATAACGACCCGAGACGACACCGATTTTTCCTAAGCCGAGCTGTGCAAGATCATCCTCCAGGGTCTGCACGAAATCAAGGCCTGAAGTCGGCGGGACATCCCGGCCGTCCATGAAACAATGCACGACGACCCTCTGTAAGCTGCGCATCTTTGCGAGCTTGAGCACAGCCTCGATGTGTGTGATGTGGCTGTGAACCCCACCGTCGGAGAGCAGTCCGAAAACGTGAAGCGTGCCGTCCGTTTCTTGGACATGCTGCATGGCATGGTTCAGCGGTATATTATCGAAGAAAATCCCGTCGTCGATGGCTTTGGTGATGCGAGTGAGCTCTTGATAGACGATGCGTCCAGCGCCGATGTTGAGGTGACCGACTTCGGAGTTGCCCATCTGGCCCTCCGGCAGCCCCACGGACAGACCGCTCGCGGCGAGCTGCATGTGCGGATATTTGGCGAAGATCGCGTCCAGGTTCGGCGTGTTTGCGGCGGCAACGGCGTTCCCGTAGGTCGAAGGATTGAGGCCGAAACCGTCCAATATCATTAACATGGTTGGTCGTTTGTGGTTCATAGATATGCCTGCTTTCTGTTTGTATGTAAGGTATCGATCGGTAAATTGCCTGTGCGCTGCGTTCGCAGCCTCCGCAAATGGGTGCAGAGGGCGGCGCATCAAGTTTACCACAATATTCTAGCAAACTTTACGTAAAAAAACAACCGCTGCAGCGAGTCAGCGGTGATCAGAACGAAGAAAATTTTTCACGCGGAAAAACTATTTATTTACAAATTAGATAAATCCCTTGTATTGATAGGATTTGCGACCCTGATCGTGACGATCGTGAAACGCAGATAAAGGAAAACCGCCAAACAGCCGTTTGACGGTCTTCGTTAAATCCATTTGACGGAACCGCCGTACGAAAGCGGTAATCCTTTTTCTATTACTTATCTTACAACAGAATAAACAAAATGTCAAACGGCAGGTGAAGTTTTTTGTTTCAGTAGTTGTTTTCAAAAAAAAACTTTGCTATAATAACAAAAAATGGATAAAATGAATGCATATGAACATAGAATGTTGATTTATGCCAAGAGCACAAGGAAAAACAGAAAGTGAGAAAGAAATGAATGAGTCATATCGTATTGACAGGACACTGTTGTACGAAGAAGTTGTAAGCGCACTTTATGCTATGATAGACCGAAAGGAAGTAACTTTGGGAGGAAAGTTCCCCTCGGAGCGTGAACTGACCGAAGAATTGGGCGTCAGCCGGAACGTACTGCGAGAAGCGTTTCATATTCTTGAGAACAGAGGTATTGTAGTATCAAAACAAGGAAGTGGGAGATATTTAAGATCCGTTCCCAAGATGGAGCAAACCGAAAAAAAATACGAAAGTTTGACAAAAAATCTTGAAAGGATCACACTGAGGGAGACTTATGAGGTCCGACAGGTGCTCGAAGCCAAAACTATGGATCTGATCGTTAAAAATGCGGAGGATGAAGAAATCCTTGAACTTGAAAAGTGTTATGATGAAATGAAGCAGCAGTTCGAAGAGACACAGTCAACAGCCGGTGAATTTAAGCTCCATACCATGTATGGAAAAATATGCGGAAATGCGTTCATGGAGCATATGATGGCGATCGTTCTTTCCGCGACATTGGATATGATGAGCAACCGTTTCAGCGAAATCCTGATCACGCATTCGAAAGAAAACGAATTAAAATCACACAGAGAGATTATTGACGCGCTCAAAGCAAGGGAAAGTGAAAGAGCACAAAAGCTGATGTATATACATTTAGGGGAAACTTTAAGCATGTTGGAATAATACGGAGTATGTCAGACGCTGTACAAGCAGGATCGCAGCAAAATCAGAGAGGATTAAAGTTAAAATTAAGTATACACACAAAAAAGCAAAAAATGTTTGACATTTAATACAAAATAGAAGTATAATGAACCCAGAGATGATTGGAAGGAGAAAAGGTAGCGCGGAAAGCTGCCTTTTAAATGAATCAAGTGGGTGACCAAGTGATCAAAAAAACAAAGTAAAAGGCCGAAAGGAGGAAAAAACTTGAAAAATTTCAACGGTGCACTGGAAGAAGTAAATCAACTTGAAATGGAAAAGACGATGCAGTGGCTTACAACAGAAACCCCGTATCGTCTGGCCGGAAGTCAAATGCAGAAAAAAGCGGCAGAGTATGTTTCGGAGCGCATGCGCGCATACGGTCTGGAAACGGAGCTTGAGGAATTTTATGCGTATAACAGCGATCCGATTTCATCGGAGGTCTGCATTGTAAAACCATATTTTGAAAAAATAGATAGCCTTCCGTGTGCCCATATCAAATCAACGGTGCCGGAGGGAGAGGAATTTGATCTGGTTTATGTCAATGACGGCTCACCAAAACAGTACGAAGGAAAAGACGTAAAAGGAAAATTTGTCCTTGTTGAGGTTTCTTATGCGCCGCCGGTTCCGGAAAAAGCCAGGATCGCATATGAAATGGGTGCAGCCGGCATTATGTGCATGAATTGGGGAAATGACGAGGAAGTGATCTGTCACCGTGCTTTGAAAGGTGTTTGGGGCAATCCAACGGAAGAAACTTTTCCGAAAATCCCGGATATCATCGGCGTCGGCGTGACACGAAATGCCGGGCTGAAACTGAAGAAACTCTGCCTTTCCGGTGAAAGAGTCAGAATTAAAGTCAAGGCCTGCGCGACGAGACAATGGAGTAAAGTCCAACAGCCGTTCGGCAGACTGAAGGGGAACGGAAAAAGCGACGATTTCCTGCTGGTATGTTCTCATCTTGACGCATGGAAGCCGGGCGTTACCTGCAATGCGACCGGAAATGCGACCACGTTGGAAATATGCAGGATCTTATCAAAGCACAGAGAACTTTTAGATCGGGATGTTTATTTCGTCTTTTGGTCCGGACATGAAATTGCGGAAGCGGCAGGATCCACATGGTTCATAGATAATCATTGGGATCTTCTGAACAAGCATTGTGTCAGTTACATGCATATTGATTCTACCGGCGTGAAGGATACCAAGATACAGGAGATCAAAGCGTCCAAGGAATTGCTGAACTTCTCTGTGGACAACTACAGAGAAGTGGAGGGAGACAAACCGATACGTGCGATGGCACTGAAAAAGATAGGTGATCAAAGTTTCATGGGAATCGGTATTCCTTCCGTAACCCAGCGGATCTCGTTTAGCGCAGAAGATATGGAAAAGGCGCATGGAGCTACTTTAGGATGGTGGAACCACACCTGTGAGGATTCCCTCGATAAATGCGACCGTGATATTCTTGTACGAGATACGAAGATTACCCTTCGACTCATTCTGGCGTTGGCAGAAGAAGTGCTGCTGCCTTATGAATTTGATCAAAAATTCGATGAGCTGCAAGACGCTGCGGAAGTACTGAAGCAGGATTATGCGGAATATTTTTGCTTGGATGACCTTATTGAGAACATTCAAGCGGCCAAAGAGGCTGTCGTGAAAATCCAGTGTCGGAAGGATGACTATATGGAAGAGGAAAGAGCAGAATTATATAATCGGTTTGTGATGCAGGTCTGCAGGAGCATGATGAACGTGTATATGACCTATGCGGATAAGTTTGAACAGGACAGCTATGGATATTCAAAACTGTCCGAACCAATTCCATTGCTTGCGGATTTAAAACGTTTGCCGACACTTAACCGGGACTCCCTGCATTACGGCATGATCCACACACAGCTCATGAAAAATAAAAACAGGATTCTAGATGGCTTGCAGCAGATACAGCAACTGGCAGCTGTGACAAAAACAGCATTGGAAAAATAAGGGATAGCCTGAGGATTGAGGTTAAATTTTAGAGAAGACAAACTTAAAGGAGGAACCCGAAATGAAAAGAAAAAGTACGCGTTTACTCAGCCTGCTCGTGAGTTTTGCAATGATATTTTGCTTTACGGCATGCGGAAAAGAGAAAACCGAAAAAGTTGAAATGTCCGGAAGCGGAAAAGATTCCAATACTGTGGTAGTCGCGACTTCTGCGGAGCCGACCAGCCTTGATCCGCAGTTCGGAGAGGACACGACTACACAGAGAGTCGTTATGCAGATCTCCGATACACTGATCGGTGTAGACAAGGATATGAACTATGTGCCGAAGCTGGCGGAAAGCTGGGAAGTTTCCAAAGACGGCAAGACTTACACGTTCCATTTAAGAGAAGGGGTAAAAGCCCATAACGGAGAAATTTTGACATCCGAAGACGTTGCGTACACCGTGGAAAGAGGCAAAGCATCCACACTGGTAGCTAAGGCCTTTGCGGCGATTGAATCCGTGGAATGCCCGGATGACACTACCGTTATCATGCATCTGGCGTATGCATCTCCGGTCCAGCTGGGATATCTTTCTTCGCCGAGCACAGGAATCGTAAACAAGAAAGCTTGTGAAGAAATGGGCGATGATGCGTTTGGGCGCGCACCGGTTGCTTACGGTCCGTATGAGGTGGTAAGCTGGGATTCCGGGGATAAGATCACTCTAAAGGCATTTGCAGATTATTGGGGCGGAGAACCTTCTGTCAAAAACGCAGTTTTTAAGGTCTATACAGATAGCAACACTGCTGCGATTGCGTTGCAGAACGGTCAGGTCGATGTCCTGCTGGATGTATCGACCGCAGACGTTGCAACACTGGAAGCAAATGATAACGTGACGGTTTATAACGGAGACTCGCTGATCGCGTTCCACCTGCATCTGAATTGTGAAAGAACACCGTTTAATAATGAAAAAGTACGTCAGGCTCTGAACTATGCGATCGATACACAGGCAATCATTGATGCTGTATTTGACGGCGTGGGCGCAGTCAAAATGGACTCTTTCATCCCGAAGATGTCCATGTCTGCGGATATGGGATCGAACCCTTACGGCTATGACCTTGACAAAGCAAAAGCATTGCTTGAGGAAGCTGGTTACGCGGACGGATTTGAATGTAACATCTTAGTTACGAGCGGGCAGCAGGAAAAAATGGCACAGGTTATTCAAGGCTACCTGCAGCCTCTGGGAATCACGCTGAATATCAATGTATATGAATGGTCAACGCTGCTTTCGATCGTGGAGACCGGCGACTATGATATGACGATACTCAGAATCGTTGCGATGATCCCGGACCCTGATTTGAGCTTGTATACCAGATTTGAATCTTCCCAGGTCTATAACTTCTCCAAGTATTATGATAAGGATCTGGATAAAATGCTGGAAGAAGCAAGGGTTTGCCCGGATGAAGCCAAAAGAACGGAAATGTATCTGAATATCAACCAGTACTTATGGGATGTGATCCCTACCGTACCGCTTTGCTTTACGACCGTTATCAATGCAGCGAACGCGGAACTGAACGGATATCATACCGATCCGCGAGGATTTGTAAATGTATGCGAATTGAGCTGGTAAGCGTACCGCTCCGATTCCACAATATGCCAGTGCAGTTTTTGCACTGGCATATTGCTAAAGAAAAAATGAGAGGAGTAGCAACATGCTGAAATATATTGCGAAGCGTGTATTGTGGCTGATTCCGGTCATCATAGGTGTGAGCCTGATTATTTTTACGATCATGTACTTTAAACCGGGCAATCCCGCACAGCTGATTCTGGGATCAGAAGCAACACAGGCTGAAATTGACGCGTTGACAGAGGAGATGGGTCTGAATGATCCATTTTTGGTACAGTATGCAGATTATATGAAGGGGCTTCTTCATGGTGATCTGGGAACCTCATGGCGCAACGGAAACAGTGTCTCGGCGGAGATACTCAGCAGATTTCCGGTTACACTGGAGCTGGCGGCACTGTCTATCCTGCTGGTATGTCTGATCGGCATCCCGATCGGCGTTATCTCCGCTGTGCGGCAATATTCAGTTCTGGATATGGTGAGCGTTGTGACAGCACTGGCCCTGGCTTCTATGCCATCCTTTTGGATCGGGCTGATGCTGATGCTGCTGTTTTCCGTGCAGCTGGAGCTGCTTCCGCCTACCGGGGCGGATTCCTTTATCAATTTTATTTTACCGTCCATCACGCTCGCGGCTGTCAATCTGGCAGTCATCACACGCATGACACGATCTACGATGTTGGAAGTTATCCGACAGGATTATGTCAGGACAGCAAAAGCAAAAGGCGCCGGAGAAGTTCGGATCGTCATGAAACATTGCTTGAAAAATGCAATGATTCCGGTGCTTACCATCGTTGCAATTCAGTTCAGTAACCTGGTAGGCGGCGCGGTTTTGGTGGAATCTGTTTTCGCAATGCCGGGACTTGGAACCTTGCTCGTACAGGCGATCCGCAGCAGTGATACACCGCTGATCATGGGGTCTGTTATCGTATTGGCCAGCATTTTTACGATCCTGAATCTGGTGATCGATTTGCTGTATTCTGTCATTGACCCGAGAATCAAAGCACAGTTTGCAAAGTGAGGAGCGCAGCCATGGAATTAGAAAGAGAATTTAAAAAAGAGACTAAGCTCCATATGACATGGAGACGATTAAAAAAGAGCAAGACTGCAATGGCAGGCTTGATTATTTTAACAGTGATCATCCTGTTGGCTATTTTTGCAAATGTCATCGGTGACTATAACGAGGTTGCCATTAAGATGGACATCCCGCATCGCCTAGAAAAACCACTGGTGAACGGACATCTGTTCGGAACGGATCATTACGGCAGAGATGTCTTTGTCAGAATCGCACACGGCGCAAGAGTATCCGTTATTATCGGCTTCGGTGCAGTGGTTCTTTCGCTGCTCTTCGGCGGATTAATCGGCGCAACCTCCGGATTTTACGGAGGCAAATATGATAATCTCGTCATGCGTTTGATGGACATCATCATTGCGATCCCTTCGACCATTTTGGCGCTTGCGGTCGTAGCGGTACTGGGACGCGGCATTATCAATCTTATGATCGCGATCGCAGTCGCGGACATACCGAAATACGCAAGAGTCGTCCGCTCATCGGTGCTGACGATTCGTAACGCAGACTATATTGAAGCGGCGAGTGCCGTCGGCGCGAGCGTTAAACGGATCATCGGCCGACATATTCTCCCCAATGTCGTTGGGCCTATCATTGTACAGTGTACATTAGGAGTCGGAAATTCTATATTGAATGCAGCAGGACTGAGCTATATCGGACTTGGCGTTGAAGCACCGAGACCGGAATGGGGCAATATGCTTTCGGAGGCAAGAGAATTCATTACCACATCACCGCATCTGATCATTTTCCCGGGCATTGTGCTTGCTCTTACCGTCCTTGCCCTAAACCTGTTGGGTGATGGCCTGCGTGACGCGCTTGACCCTCGATTAAAAGACTAACTGAGGAGGAAACCTATGAATGAAATTTTAAATATCAAAAATCTTCAGGTCAATTATTTAGGAGACGGAAATAAGGTTCGCGCAGTCAATGATTTTCAACTTTCGGTCGCGCAGGGAGAATGCATTGGCCTTGTGGGCGAGACAGGGGCAGGTAAAACAACTGTAGCGCTGTCGATCATGGGGCTTCTGCCGGAACGAACCGGTGAAATCGAACACGGAGAGATTTTCTTCGAGGGAAAAGATCTCTTACAATTAAAAGAAAAAGAGATGAAGGCGATCCGCGGTGAAAGAATATCAATGATTTTTCAGGATCCTATGACGAGCTTGAACCCGGTGCTTACGGTTGGAGATCAAATTTTGGAAGGATTGGAACTGCATAACACAGAGAACCGATCCAAGCAGGAGTTGGTGTCACGCGTCTGTGAAATGCTGGAGATGGTGGGCATTCCGGCTGCGCGCTATCATGAATATCCACATCAGTTTTCGGGTGGTATGAAGCAGCGCGTGGTCATTGCGATGGCGTTGGCCTGTAACCCTGCGCTCCTGATCGCGGATGAACCGACAACCGCATTAGATGTTACGATTCAGGCACAAGTGCTTGACATGATCCGAGCACTGCGGGAAAACATCAATATGACCATGATCTTAATTACGCATGACTTGGGCATCGTTGCCGAAAATTGCGATACAGTAGGCACTGTTTATGCAGGAGAACTGATCGAATACGGCCGCGTTGAAGATATTTTTGGCTCGCAGCATCATCATCCGTATACCAAGGGATTATTTGAAGCCATTCCAAGTCTGACTGAGGAACAGAAGCGTCTGCACTCTATCACCGGCATGATGCCGGACCCTACGGAACTGCCTGAGGGCTGTAAGTTTCATCCGCGCTGTCCGCATTGCATGGAAATTTGCAGAATGGCAGCACCGGAGACTGTGTATATCAGTGAAACACACAGTATTCGGTGTCATTTGTACAAGCAGGAGCAACAGGAGGGCTAGACAGATGAGAGAAGTATTATTAGAAACAAAAAATCTTAAAAAATATTTCAAAACACCAAAGGGATTGCTCCATGCAGTAGATGACGTTTCCATACAGTTTTGCAAGGGCCAAACGCTTGGTGTTGTCGGTGAATCCGGATGCGGTAAGAGCACACTCGGCAGAACGATTTTAAAACTGCTGGAACCGACAGAGGGAGAAATTCTTTTTGAAGGCCGAGATATCGCAAAATACGGGAAAAAGGATACCATCAACATGCGCAAAGAAATGCAGATGATCTTCCAGGACCCATACGCTTCTCTTGATCCGAGGATGACAGTCAGCGAAATTATAGCAGAGCCGCTGTATATCCACAACATTCATGCGAATCGGGCTGAGGTTGATCAGCATGTCAAAAAATTAATGGATACGGTAGGACTGGCTTCCAGACTTACGAATGCGTATCCGCATGAGTTGGATGGCGGTCGCAGACAGCGTATCGGTATCGCAAAAGCTTTGTCTTTGAATCCGAAATTTATTGTATGTGATGAACCCGTCAGCGCACTGGATGTTTCCATTCAGGCCCAGATCTTGAATCTGATGCTGGACTTGCAGGAAGAATTAGGTTTGACCTATATGTTTGTTACGCATGATTTGTCGGTGGTCAAAATGATCAGCGATGAAATTATCGTCATGTACTTGGGAAAATGTGTTGAAAAGGCCTCTTCACGGGAGCTCTTCGCGAATCCGCGCCATCCATATACCAAGGCGCTGCTGAGTGCGATCCCGATTCCGGATCTTCGTTTTCGCAGCAAAAAAAGAGAAATTTTGAAAGGCGAAGTAGTCAGTCCGATTGATCCGGCGCCGGGCTGCAGATTTGCGCCTCGCTGCCAATACTGCAGTTCGGAATGTCAGCAGGGGGATATCCCTTTTACAGACACCGGGGATCAGCATTTCGTTGCTTGCCTGAAATGGAAGGAGATCGAACAGGAGGTTCAGAAGTGAAGCGAAAACTTGTAAAGTGCGGAAGGCTCTTCGACGGCATCCAAGATACTTTTTATGAAAACATGGAAATCCTGATTGAAGAGGCCTATATCGCAGAGATCGGCAAAAATCTGTCTGCGGCAGATGCGGAACTGATCGATCTTGGCGACTGGACTGTGACACCGGGTATGATCGATGCGCATGTGCATTTAAGTACTTTTGAGTGGCAGCACCGCGCCGAGGAAAGCTTGTACTGTTCCGATGCCTGGAAAGGAATGGCGGTACTGTATAATGCGGAACGGGCGCTGCGAAGAGGGTTTACGACACTGCGGGTCGTTGGCTGTCATTGCTTGGATGGCTACGCGACTTTAGACGCAAAAAGGGCCGTGGCAAAAGGATACTTCACAGGAGCGGATTTATCTGTTGCACCGTATTATACGGGTTCTGTCGGTGGTATGGCAGACTCCACCCGCTCTCTGAGCAGAAATCCGAGACTGTCCGATTATCTGGCCGGCCAGTACCCCGGGATTGGCGCAGGACGGGACTTTTTCATACGATCTGTTCGTGAACAGGCCAAAATGGGAGCAGACTTTATCAAACTGATGGCAAATGGCGGGTTTATGAGTATTACAGGAGGGCCCGGAGATGTCCAGCTGCTGGATGAAGAGTATGAAGCTGTCATTCAGACTGCGCATCAGATGCGGATCCCTGTAACTGCCCATACATATACGCCGGAAATGATGCAGAAGCTGGTTCGTATGGGGATCGACGGAATCGAGCACGGGTCCCTGATGGATACAGAAACGGCAGAACTGATGCAAAAGCGCGGCGTATACCTTGTACCGACGATGATGCAGTACGACGACATTCTTTTCTTGAATGAAGAAAAACTGCAGCAGAGAGAACCTGCAGAATTTCGCGAAAAACTCAGAGCTTACGGACCGATGATCCGTGAAGGCAGGGAAATCATAAAAAACAGTAGTTTGAGGCTGGGTTACGGCACGGATATGTGTGATATGTACCCATGTTATGAATGCGGACGGGAATATGCATCATGGCTTCGAAGCGGATTCGAACCGTTCCGTGCACTCAAGGCTGCCACCTCTGTGAACGCAGAAATTTTGGGCCGGAAAGACATTGGATGCATTCAAAGCGGCATGCGCGCAAACCTTGCAGCTTGGGATCGGGATCTGCTTACAGACCCTGACGCTTTGATGCACTGTACTTTTGTGATGAAAAATGGAATCAGCTATCGAACAGAGAGAAGCGGGAGATAAAAAATGGATCAGAGACTGGAAAAAGAATACGAGAGCAGAATCAAAAAAACAAGACTGGAAGCCGCAAAACGAGGATATGATGCCCTGTTGGTCTTTTCTCTGGCGCCGAGAAGAGTCGGAGATACTTTATATTTGGTGGGGCATCAGCCGATGATGCCGGGGCATCCGAGAAGATACGGATTCAGAGGCAGAGGGTATTCCGTGCTGATCTTACCGGTCGATACAAGGAAAGAGCCGCGCCTCATCACCAGTACACCGTTTTATGAACGGGACCTATTCGTACAAGATGTCATTTATCATGATGACGTCCCATTCGAAATCGGACGCGCTATCACACAGTTTGGATTGGAACGAAGTGATATCGGCATCGTGGGCATGGATATCGTCTCCGTGGATATGTTTGAAGATCTGAAGCATGAGGCTGTCCATGCGAGATTTCATGCGGCAGGCGATATCGTGATGAACCTGCGTGCGATGAAGTCACCTTACGAAATTGAACTTTTGCGTACCGGAGCGGAAATCGGTGATGAAGTAGCCATGCTGCTGAGAGAGTTCTTAAAGCAGGGTCTTCGGGAAAGGGAGGTTTATCAGTTTATTACTGCAGAGCTTACAAAACGCGGTGTAACCGGAGCCTTTGCGACCTGTCAGTCCGGATGGCGTTCAGAAACGGCATATGATCTGGTACCGGCTTCCGATAAAGTTATCGAAGACGGTGACATGGTGCATATGGAGATCAACGGCAAATATCAAGGCTATATGATCGATATTTGCAGGTCTACGGTTGTCGGGACGGCCAGTCAGCGTCAAATTTACATTTTGGAAACTTGTTTAGAAATGTTTGAAAAATCTGTTGCAGCCATGCGGCCGGATGTGCTGTCGGAAGATTTGGAAAAGATCAGCGGCGAGATCGCGCTTGAGCGCGGCTTTACCTGCAATCATACCAGAGCTTTCGGCGGCCCTGCGACGTATTTGGGCCATGCGATCGGACTGGGGACCGATGAGCCGCCTGTCGTGGCGCAAAAGGATAAGACACCGTTGATGCCGGGGATGGTCATTACTATTGAGCCGGGTCTGTATCAGACCGGTGTGGGCGGATGCCGCATCGAAGATGAGATCCTGGTGACCGAAACCGGATATGAAAACTTGAACCACAGCGAAAAAAGATGGTGGTAGAAAGGAGCTGTACAGCATGGCACAGGTAAAGACGATCGGTGAAGCAGTCAGAAATATGTCCGTACATATGGCAAATCTGTATTACTATTTGACAAAAGCGGCTTTGGAAGATTTTGGACCGGATGCCGCAAAATCCTTTGAGCGAGCGATCCTTGAGTTCGGTCACGATCGTGGCAGGAAAATCGCGGAACAGGTGAAGGCAGAGGGACTGCCTTTGACCCTCGAAAACCTTGACCGTTTCTACGACATTCCGATCGCGGAGGGCTGGGATCTGCACAGAACGTACGAAAACGACCAAAAATATAATATTACAGACAGCTGCACTTTCGCTGATGTATGGATGGAAAAAGACTGGAATGAAATCGGACATATTTATTGCCTTGTGGATATTGCTCTGCGAGAAGGCTACAGCAGCAACATCGAATTTCGGCCGGTCAAGAATATTCTTAAGGGGGATGAAAACTGTCAGTCTCTCAGTGTGTACAAGGATATAAGCAAGAAAGGCGAATAGAAAAGTGATGAACGAGCAAGCATTTTTTTTGGAACTGCTGCAAAAGATGGTGTCTATTCCAAGCGTTTCCGGTGATGAAGAAAATCTCGCACGTTTTTTGGCCGACTTTTTGCGGCAGGAATTGCATATGGAAACGGAACTCGTGCAGGTGAAGGAAAAACAATACAACCTGATCGCGCGAAAAAAGAGAAGCCGCACAGGCGGAAAAAAACTCTTATTAGGCGGTCATATGGATACCGTTGATGCTGGGGGAAACTGGTCGCATGACCCTTTTGTACTTTCAGTCGAGGGAACGCGCGCTTATGGCCGCGGTACCTGTGACATGAAAGGAGGGCTCGCGGCACAGATCACCGTTTTGAAACGTTTGCAGGAAGAAAATATAGAATTTTGCGGAGAAATTGAGCTGCTGTGCGTATGCGATGAAGAACAGCTTTCTTTAGGCGCGAATCATTATGTGAAACAGGCCGCGTCACAACGTAAGGCGGATTTTGCGATCTTTGCGGAGCCTCATTTTGATAATCTCATTGTCGGCGCAGCCGGAAAAACTCTTTTGGAAATTGAGATCGAGGGAAAAACCGGACACGCAGCGGAGCCGGCGAACGGCATCAATGCGGTGGACTGTATGGCGGCCTGGATCACGGAAGTGAATCAAAAATATTCCAGCCTCTATAGAGAAGGCGCATGTGCTTCACATTGCTTCCTTCGCGCGTATAGTGAGTATTCCGGATACAGTCTGAACATTCCGGACAAGTCTTATGCGCTGCTGAACAAGCACTTGGATGTTCAGGAACAAGAAGAAGCATTCCTCGCAGACTTAGCGGCCATCTACAGAGACAAAATCGGCGTGGGGCATATTCAGATCCGACAAGCGCTGCCGCATTATCCTTCTTATAGGCTGGATCTTAACAACGAGGATTATCAAACCTTGTATCATTTGATTCGGGACACCTATGGGATCGATGCGGAAGAGAAGATCGGCAAAGGTGTGACAGACGGAAATGTGATCTATCCGAGCCTGGGGATCCCTATCGTGATGTTTGGTCCAAAGGGAGTCAATCTGCACCAGCCGGATGAATATTTGGATCTTGATTCTGTTTGGATCTATATAGACATTTTGCATGACTTTATAAAAAAATTTTTTGCGGTATGAGAGGAAAAATTTTACCGGCAGACTTGTTCTGCCGGTTTTTTGTAAAAAAGTTCAAGATTGCTTTTTAAGTTCAGTGACGTGAGATAAAAATCACGCGAGGCGCGATTCCCGTCTTGGAATAAGGAAGAAAATCGGCTATAATTATAATAGAGACAGTTTGAAACAGCGAAGTGTACGGGCATGGAACGGCTTGCACGTAACGAAAGATAGAAAGAAACGTGAACATGAGCAACATAAGCAATGGGATGAAGGATAAAGAAAGTATGAGAGAGGCAGCGCAGAGCGACATGGCAGAAGGCTCTGCAGCGCAGGCAGGCGCTGTGCGGTGGACCCCGGAGCAGACAGAGGCGATCACGCAGCGCGGGCAGAATCTGCTGGTAGCGGCGGCGGCAGGGTCCGGTAAGACGGCTGTTCTGGTGGAGCGCATCAAGCGATTGATCCTGGAAGAGCGCTGTCCGATCGACCGTATGTTGATCGTAACGTTTACGAACGCGGCGGCGGCAGAGATGAAAGAGAAGATCGAGAAGGCGATCCGCAAAGAGATCGATCGGATCGCCGGAACGCTTGCGGCCGCAGCTGCCGGAGGCGGCGAGGCGGCAAGCGACGCAGCACGTGCCGCACTGCAGCGCGATCTTGTGTTTTTGAAAAAGCAGCTGGACCTGCTGCCGAACGCGAATATCAGCACATTCCACGCGTTCGCGCTGGAGGTCATTCGCAGGTATTTTTACCTTATCGATATTGAGCCGAATTTTAAGATCTGCGATGACAGCCGCCGACTGATCTTGCGAGGACAGGCGATGGACGAATTGCTCGAGGAATACTTTGCAGCGGACGACGCAGAATTTTACGAGTTTTTGCAGGCTTACAGCGGCGACCGCAATGAGAACCGATTTCGCGAGATGATCGAAAGTACCTTTGATACGATCCAAAGTATGCCGGAACCTGCGGCGTGGCTGCACGAAAAGGTCGAAGAACTGAACCCGACACGCGGCATCGAAGCTTTCGCGGAAAGCGCGGTGATGCAGGAGCTTTGGCAGGACGCGGAGGCGCGAATCGCGCGCGCAAAGGCGCAGCTTCTAAAGACGGCGGAATTCGCGGCGCTGCACAGCCTTGAGGGTGTACGGGAGCTGACACTGGCGGATCTTGGCATGGCAGAGGAGCTGGAAGCGCTCGCGGCGGCGCGGGATTTTGACGGCATGGTCAGCCGCCTGGACGGTTTTCGCCTCAAAACCCTGAGCAAGAAGATTTTTGCGGAGACGGCGGGCTTTGATGAAAGCGCGATGGCCGATGTGCGGGAGATAGTCGAACAGAATCGCAGTCCGCTCAAGAGCTGCGCCAAAGACCTCAAGACCATGTACTTCTACGATGTTTTCCAAAGAATCGCGGAGGATGTCTATGCGGGCTATCCGTCGGCGTGCTTCTTTGCACGGGCCCTGCTGCGCTACGGTGAGATCTACGCGGAAAAAAAACGGGAAAAGAGCTTGCGGGACTTTAATGATATCGAGCATGACGCTTACGAGATCCTCAAGGATGCGGAGGCCGCGGCGTTTTATCGGGAAAAATTCCTGCATATTTTTGTCGACGAGTATCAGGACAGCAATGTGATCCAGGAGGCGCTGATCGAGCGTCTGCAGAGCGGGCGCAACCTGTTTACGGTCGGCGATATCAAACAAAGTATTTACATGTTCCGCTTGGCGGAGCCGGAGATCTTCCGCGGGCGGTATCACAGGTATGACGCGCTGACGGCGGCGCAGGGGGCGGAAAGTCCGAGCTGCTGCATCGATTTGAACCGGAATTTCAGAAGTAAGACGGGCGTGATCGACTTCATCAACGATGTTTTTCGTGATACGATGGAAGACTATGACGCGCGGGCGGCGCTGTATCCGGGCGACCCGTTTGCCGCGCGGTGTTCGGCGCGGCCGGTGCTGTATCTGGCGCAGACGCCCTGGGACGAGGGCACGGAGCCGGACGAGGAGCTGAAGTCGCTGCTCAAGGCGGAGAAAGAGGCGTTGGCGGCGGTCAAGATCATTCGCGACCATCTCGGTAAGACGATCTACGACAGCAAGGCGCAAACAGAACGGCCATTGCAAAAGAAGGACATCGTGATCCTGATGCGCGGCATGAAGAATTACGGAGATTTGTTTTATAAGATCCTGACGGAGAACAACCTGCCTGCGTATGTGGATGACAACGACGGCTTCTTTGACACGATCGAGATCAACACGTTTATGGCGCTGCTGGCGCTTTTGGACAATCCGAAGCAGGACATTCCGCTGCTGACGGTACTGCGTTCGGAAATCTTTGATTTCAGCATTGAAGAGCTGACGGCGGTGCGGATCGCGCACAAGACCGGCAGCTATTATCAGGCGCTGGTCGCGTGTGCCGGAGAAAATCCGGAAGTGCCGAGCGGTGCGACGGACGCGGGAGAAAATTTGTCAATGCCGCGTGGTGCGACGGACGTGGGCAGCGATGCGCAGACGGATGGCTTTTGGGGTGCCGATGCTGCCTTGCGCGCAAAGTGCGCGGGTGTGCTGCAGCGCCTGCGGACCTGGTCGCAGCTTGCCATGCTGCTGCCGCTGGATGAGTTGATCTGGGAACTGCTTTTGGAGACCGGGTTTTATATTGCTATGGGCGCGATGCCGTCCGGCAGCCGCAGACAGGCGAACCTGCGCGCACTGGTCGATAAGGCGCATGCGTATCAGGGCAGTCAGGACGGGTCGCTATATGGGTTCATGGAATACATCGACGCGGTCAAGGAGCGCAAAGTCAGCATGGGGCAGGTCAAAATGGTCGGCGAGGACGACGACACGATCCGCATTATGACGATCCATAAGTCCAAAGGACTGGAATTCCCAATGGTGCTGCTGGCGGGCTACTGCCGTAAGCTGAATTATACGACGATCGGCAAAGGACCGGCGGTGCACAAAACGCTCGGCTTGGGCTTCCCGGTGGTGAACTACAAAGAAAGCTGGTACCGGACGAGCATCACACAGAATGTGATCCGTGCAAAGATCCGCCGGGAGGAGGCCGCCGAGGAAAAGCGCGTGCTCTATGTCGCCATGACGCGTGCCAAGGACTTTTTGTGCCTGCTCGGGATCGAGGATGAACCGGAGGAAGCCGTTGACGGCGTGTTGAAGGGACTGCCGAAGGACAGCAGCTATTTTTGGATGACCGGCCAGACAATCTGCAAACGTATCGGCGGCTATCGGCTGCTGACTAACACGGAACTTGTGGGCCTGTCAAAAGGGCGTAAACGTGCCGTTGCTAACGTGCGCGGACTGCTGGAGGCGGATGCGTATACAGCGCTGCCGCTTGCCGACCGTGTCGCAGCGCAGATGGCGTTCCGCTATCCGTACGAAAAAGACCTGCATATCAAATCCAAGTATGCAGTCAGTGAATTGACACAGGCATGGGTGGGCGACAAGATCGTTTTTGTCAGCAAGGCTGCAGCCTTTGATGATCAAGCTGTGCAGGGACGTACAGAAGCATCGGAAGCGTCAGCCCGGATCGCGGAATCCGCAGACGCAGCGGTCAGCCTCGCAGAGCCGGCCTCCTTCCACGCCAGGACCAGTTTCACGCCGGCGCAGGTGGGAACGATCACACATAAAGTGCTGGAAAAACTGGATTTTCGTGCAGCGCAGGGGCGCGAGGCCTATGTACGGGAGCTGCTGGAGCAACTGGTGACTGAGGAGTTTTTGACTGCGGAGGAGGCGGCGGTCGTGGACATCGAAAAAATCGCGGCCTTTGCCGCTTCGCCGCTCGGCCGCCGTATCGCGGCCAGCCCAAATGTGCGCCGCGAGCAGCCGTTCAACCTGATGCTGGAAGTGGACGGCAGTATGGCAGCGGTGCAGGGCATCATCGACTGCTTCTTTGAAGAGGACAAGCAGCTGGTATTGCTCGACTATAAGACGACACGTATTGAAAACGCTGCGGAACTTGCCCGCAGAGCGCCGCAGCTCCGTAAAACCTATGCAGCGCAGATGGAGATCTACCGCAGAGCCTTGGAGGCAGCAACCGGCATGCCGGTACGCGAAACCTACCTCTATTTGACAAACCTTGGCGAGACGCTTTCCATGTGACACGTGGTATAAGATACGCGCTGCCGTTAAAAATAAGATCAGGGGGACTTTATGAAAGAGAGAAACTTAAAAAAGAAAAAACAGGGAGCGGCACGGTTCCTGTGCCTGCTTCTGGTCGCTGCGGTGTTGGGATTGTTGGTCGGATGCGGACAGCAGGGAGGCAACGATCCGCAGCAGCCGGCACTGGAAACGATAGAATACTCGAACCTGACGGATGAGGCTTCCCGTGAGCTGCTGACGGACCTTTTGACAGACAATGATGTGGAGCAGGCACGTGTGCAGGTACTTTTGGAGCGTATCGGACAGTTCAACGACGATGTCAGATCCGCGTGGCTGACCGACGGCTTTGAAAGCGCGGCTCCGACCGAAACAAAATACGATGTTTACGATATGCAGGACGCATGGACGGAAAAAAACGGAAGTTTTGCAGGGTACAACTGCCGCATCACGGCCTATAGCCTGCTTGGCGATTCTTTTACGGTGGGTGAGGATCAGCCGGAGACGCAGGGCGAAGATCTGCTTTTTATGGATCTGGAGACGATCGCGGCTGACCCGGAAGTCCTTTTCGATGACAGCACTGCAAAATTTTGCGCTTTATTTGCGCCGATCGATGCGGCAGACAGCACGAAGACCAAAGATCAGGTGCAGGCACTTCAGAAAGGATGGGCAACCCGCGGAATTACGTTCGCAGACAGCAAGGCACGCCTGATCTCCGTCGTATTTCATGACAAGTTTTCGGACACGGAAAATACCCTTTCGATCGGACACGCGGGCGTTTTGCTTCAGGCAGAGGATGGCACCCTGTATTTTTTCGAAAAGGTTGCGTTTCAGGAACCGTATCGACTGTTAAAATTCCAAAACAGGACGGAGCTGAGCGATTATCTGATGGAAAAGTACGATACCGCCTGGGGGCAGGATACGACACGCCCGTTTATCATGGAAAATGATGCGCTGCTGGACGGCTTCCGCCAAAATCCATTGGAAGACTGAGGCTGCTCCGCTTGTTTGCAGAGCTTCTGCCTGCATTCCCTGCATGTAAAAACCCCGCCGGCACATGCCGGCGGGACCTGTTCTTTTTGTATTGCGTTTTGGTCAGTTTATACTAAACCCTGTGCCATCATAGCATCTGCAACCTTTTCGAAACCTGCGATGTTTGCGCCCTTTACTAAGTCATAAGTGCCATAGTATTTTTCGGATGCTTCTTTGCAAGCCTTGTGGATGTTGATCATGATCTGGTGTAACTGATCATATACATCCTGGTGCTGGAATACCGTGTGACCTGCGTTCTGGCCCATTTCGATGCAGGATGTTGCTACGCCGCCTGCGTTTGCAGCCTTAGCCGGTCCAACGATGATGCCGTTGTCCTGTAAGTATGCCAGAGCTTCGTTTGTGGTCGGCATGTTGGAACCTTCGCAGTAGAACTTCGCGCCGCTTGCTACGATAGCCTTTGCATCGTCCATCTGTACTTCGTTCTGGGTTGCGCAAGGGATGTAGAGGTCAGCCTTAACTTCCCAAGGCTTCTTGCCTGCAACAAATTTTGCGTTCGGGAATTTTTCTACGTAAGGTGCGCAGACGTTCTTGCCGGATGCTCTGAGTTCCAGCATCATGTTCAGCTTTTCGTCTGTGTTGATTCCATCCGGATCGTAGATGTATCCATCCGGACCGGAGATAGTAACTAACTTCGCGCCTAACTGCTGCAGCTTCCATGCAGTACCCCAGGATACGTTGCCGAAACCGGAGATCGCAACGGTCTTGCCCTTAATGTCTTCGCCGTTTGCTTTGAGCATTTCTTCTGCGTACCAAACGATACCGAAACCGGTCGCTTCCGTTCTGCCGAGGCATCCGCCGTAGGAGATACCCTTACCTGTTAAAACGCCGCCGTCGAATCTGTCTCTGATTCTCTTGTACTGACCGAATAAGTAACCGATCTCTCTTGCGCCTACACCGAGGTCACCTGCAGGAACGTCAGTGTCAGGACCGATATGTCTGTATAATTCTGTCATGAAAGCCTGGCAGAATCTCATAACTTCAGCATCGCTCTTGCCGTTCGGATCGAAGTCCGCGCCGCCTTTGCCGCCGCCGATCGGAAGACCTGTCAGAGAGTTCTTGAAGATCTGTTCGAAACCTAAGAATTTGATGATTCCAGGGTATACGTTCGGTGCAAATCTCAGACCGCCCTTGTAAGGTCCGATCGCGGAATTGAATTGATATCTGTAACCTTTGTTAACCTGTACTTTACCGTTGTCATCTACCCAAACAACGCGGAAGGTGATGCCTCTTTCCGGTTCAACGAGTCTTTCCAGAAGACCTGCTTTTTCGTATTCCGGGTGAGCATCCATAACCGGTGCCAGAGAAGTTAATACTTCTTCTACGGTCTGATGAAATTCTTTTTCGCCAGGGTTATTCTTTTTACATTCTTCAATTACTCTTTCAACATAAGTTGCCATTGCTTTTCTCCTCTTCTCATATTAAGATTTTCGAATGTTTTAACCGCAATTTAAATAAATTGTTTTCTATCTCAAATGTAACACTAAGGGATTGCCTTGTCAACACCGTGTATACAAGATTTTTTGTTTTTTTTGGTGAACAAAACGCGGGCAGTGCGAATATCCTTAAGCTTTGGAATTTCAACCGTTCCCCTATGTTTTCCCGGGAAAATCCGCAGCTCTTGGTCTGAAAAAAATGCATGGCGTCTTCCGAAGCCGGCCGAAAAAAATTTTTTCAGGATCACGGTGCTTTCCGCTTGCCAAAGACCGTTAAAAAGTTGTATACTATATTAGTTAAAGAACACCATGTGACGCATGAAAACATGAGTAAAACGAAAGGAGCAAAGACATGGACAGTGTGCCCGATGGGAAAAACACGACAAAAGTAAAAGTGAATAGCCTTGCCTTTGCTTACTGTGCGTAAAACGGAATCTCCAAGGACCCGAAGCGCAGAACTTGCTTTTTGCAGAGGCAGGGGCAGCGAAAGGAGGAGATTCCAATGGATCAGAATATTTTACTGAATCTCGATGAAGCGCTGAAGGAGTCGTTGGAAAAGGTTTTCCAGCTGCTGGAGGAAAAAAAGTATTTCCAGGCAAAGGATGAACTGCTCAAGTATAACGACGCCGATATTGCGGAAATGTTCGAGGAACTGCTGGAAAAGCCGGAACTGATCGAAAAGACGGTCGTGGTGTATCGTCTGCTGCCGAAGGATGTTTCGGTTGAGGTTTTTTCGTACCTGCCGTCGGATGACCAGCTGAAAATTGTAGACGGTATCACGGATACGGAGCTGAGCTACATCGTGGAGGAGCTTGACTTCGACGATAAGATCGATATCCTGGAGGAACTTCCGGCCAATCTGGTCGACAAGATCCTTGAAAAAACACCGAAAAATGAGCGTGCGCTGATCAACAGCTTTTTGAATTATCCGGACGATTGTGCCGGCAGTCTGATGACGCCGGAATATATCAGTCTGCAGAAGGAGATGACGGTCGGCGAGGCGTTGGCCTATATCAAGCGCGAGGGTACGGATGCGGAGACGATCTATACCTGTTATGTCAAGGATTCCGGCAGGAAACTGATCGGGATCGTGTCACTGAGCACGCTCGTGATCACAGATGACAATGTGAAGATCATGGATATCATGCACACGGACTATATTTGGCTGAACGTGTATGATGACAAAGAAGAAGTTGCGGAAGCTTTCAAAAAATATGACTTTCTGGCAATGCCGGTCGTGGACAAAGAACACCGGCTGGTCGGCATCATCACGGTCGACGACGTGCTGGATGTTATGGAAGAAGCGGCAACGGAAGATATGGAAAGAATGAACGGCGTCATCAGCTTCGATGACCCGGATAAGGATTATCTGGATGTTTCGGTTTGGCAGCACGCGATCAATCGTCTGCCGTGGCTGCTGATCCTGATGGTCGCCTATATTTTTACGGGTATGATCATCACGAATTTCGAAGCGCGGCTTTCGGAGATCATCTGTCTGGTGGCGTATATGCCAATGCTGATGGGAACCGGCGGCAATACGGGCTCGCAGGCGGCAACGCTGATCATCCGCGGTCTGGCGACCGGCGAGGTCGAGACTTCGGACGCGCTGCGCATCTTATGGAAGGAGATCCGCATCGGGTTTGTCATCGGCGTGATCCTGAGCCTGTTCAACTTCGCGCGCATCTGTCTGTTCGATCGCTATGATGTCATGATCGCCTTGACGGTCTGCAGCGCGATGCTGTTCATCGTCATCTTTGCCAAGGTGCTCGGCAGCATGGTGCCGCTTCTGGTCAAAAAGATCAAGCTGGACCCGGCTTTGATCGCCAACCCGGCGATCTCGTCGATCTCCGATACCGTGGCGCTGACGATCTACTTCGCTATGGCCAGCCTGTTTTTGGGGCTGTAAACGGAAAGCAGGACGTGCATCGGTTCAGGCGACGATGCAGGCGCGAGCATGGAGCCGCGGGTCTGCGGCAGTGCCGCAGAGGTCATGTTCGATACATCTGAATCAAAAAAACAAACAAAGATCCTTGTGCAAGTCAGGCGTGAACGCTCGGCTTGCACTTTTTTTTTTTCGAAAGTTGGTTCGGGATCCGTAAAGTTTTTGTTTTTGGGACAGGGCTGTAAAGGAAACTTGACAAGCAAAGATGATTTTGGTATGATCAAGCTGTAAAGGTAACTTGTCAATATATCGGAGTGTGGATTTTGAAGAACCGCGTGGAAGAATTGCGAAAAAGCATGGGATTAAGCCAGGAAAAATTTGCGAGGATGATGAAGGTATCACGCCAGACGATCAGCGCGATCGAAACGGGTAAGTATAATCCGTCGCTGGAGCTGGCGTTTGCGATCTCTGATTGCTTCGGGGAGCCGATCGAGAAGATTTTTCTCTATCACGATCATGATGATGCCTTGATTGACCGAAGGTAAAGACGCGCAGGGAAAGACGCGAAAAACGCGGATGCGAGGTAAGAGCAGACAACACGGGGGAGGAGCGAGATGAAGAAGAAAGATTTGGTGACAGCGTGGGTCTATCTGGCGATCGGAGTGATCTGCTTCGCGGCGCTGGTGCTGACGGACAGCAAGCTGGACAGCCTGCTGATCGCGGGAGCTGCGGTCGGTCTGCTCGAGGGCACCGTGAAGATCGGCAATTATGTTTACTGGCGCAGGCCGGAGAACCAAGCAGAGCATCGGGAGATGCAGGAGAACGAGCAGATCGAGCAGCAGGACGAACTTATGCAGATGCTGCGGGATCAGGCGTATCGGCATGCCTATATCACAAACCTCAGGGTGACGATGGCGGCGGCGTTGATATGCGGCGCGTTGAAACTGCTTGAAATTCTGGACTTCGGCGATAAGCTGATGTACGCGCTGGCGGCATGGGTGATTCTGCAGCTGATCTTGGTCGATGTGATCTATCGCTGTCTGAATCGGAAATATTCTGACTGATCCCGGATAAAAGTGTGCGCGATACATAAGAAAAAGCATTGCAGTTTGCAGTGTTTTTTTTTATAATAGATAGGAAAAGATAGATAGGAAAAGAGCAGCGAGCGGCAGGACGCCGAAGAGAGCAGGAGCGTCTATGTGCGAAAACAGCGGCACATCTGTGCGAGCGCGTAATTGTATTTTGAGGGTAGATGCGCTCAAAAATACAAGAAATCGCAAAAAAAGCTGCAGATCACTGCAGATTTTGAACGGATGTTGCGTGATCACATAAGCCGGACGCAAAAACGCAGGAAAAATGTAAAAATGAGGAAGAAAGCTTGCGTTTTTGAACGTGTAAAGACGAAAAATCCAACGGATTGAAAAAAACACGCTGGATATGAGATGTTTTTCGGAAATTTTTGGATTTTTGGAAGAGGCGGCGTGGAAAACCCAAGTCGCCGGGCAGACGTCGAAGAAAGAAGTTTGAGGAAAATTTTATATGAACGGTATGATAACCGAAAAAACGGTCAAGAATAGAATCGGAAGGCGAAAAAAGGAAATACATAAGGGCGATTGCGGTCGGATCTTGATCGCGGCAGGGTCATGGGGAATGGCCGGAGCCGCGATCCTCGCGGCCCGGGCGGCGCTGCGCGCCGGCGCCGGACTGGTCCGGCTGGCCATTCCCGAAGCACTATTTCCGATCGTGCAGGTTGGGGTTCCGGAAGCGACCTGTATCGAGCGTAACCTTTCAAATCTGGACCTCGCAGCCTATGATGCGATCTGCGCGGGTCCCGGACTGGGAGAAGGGAAAGAAAGCATCGCACTGATTATGAAACTTTTGGAAGAATACGAAAAAACATTGGTGATAGACGCGGACGGACTGAACGTCATCGCGCATCAGGAGCTGTTTCCACTGCTTTTGCGAAGGCAGGAACGGTTTCCGCTGCGGACAATTCTGACGCCGCATATGGGAGAAGCCAAACGGCTCTTAGGCGGCACGTTTGCCGATGTTGTGTGCGGCACAGGACAAGAAGCCGAGCAGGCTGATGCGGAAGCCGCACTGCCGCAGGGGCGGGCCGAGGCGACCGACAGCCAAGCTGCAGGCGCACCGCAGCGTCTGAACGACGGCGCGGTGCGTCTGCGCATCGCGGACGCACTGGTGGCAAAGACCGGGGCGATCGTGGTTTTGAAAGGGGCAGGCACTATTGTAGCCGCGCCGGGGATACAGGCATATACTAATACTACAGGTAACCCGGGCATGGCGACCGGCGGTTCCGGCGATGTGCTTTCGGGCATCATCACAGGGCTGGCGGGACAGCGGCAGCAAGCCGCATCGTCAAACGCCGATGCTGGTTTTCAAGACGAAACGCCAAACGACGATATGTGTGCGGCATCTGCTTGCACAAACGTATCGCCAAATGCCAATGCAAACGCAGCGGCGCAGCCTATGTGTGGTTTGGCACGGATGCGTGCTTGGGACGCGGTGATCTGCGGCGTGTATATCCACGGGCTCGCGGGGGACCTGGCAGCGCAGGAACTGGGAGAATACGGCGTGACAGCCGGTGATCTGGCGCAGTATACGGCGTACGCGATCAAGCGCATTTGCGAAGCGTAGCGTGCCGCAGCGCCGATCAAGCGACACAGCCCGGCCATGCGAGATTTTCTCAAGAACTGCCGATCAGACCGGCAGCAGGAGATTTTCCTAAGTCGATCTTGCGCGGAATACCATACGAAAAACAATACAATTTCCACAAAAGTTTCAAACACGACAAAACACCAATGAGGATTTGAGAGAGGAGTGTTGGACTTGATCGTAAAGAAGGGGGATCTTTATTTTGCGGATCTGAGTCCTGTGGTAGGCTCTGAACAAGGGGGAGTAAGACCTGTACTGGTGGTACAGAACGATGTGGGAAACAAATACAGCCCGACAATTATCGTGGCAGCCGTTACTTCTCAGACAGGGAAGGCAAAATTGCCGACACATGTTGAACTACAGGCCACACAGGGCGGACTCAGCAAAAACTCGGTCGTTCTTTTGGAACAGCTCAGAACGATCGACAAGCAAAGGCTGAAAGAAAGGATCGGAAGTCTCAGCAGCGAGAAGCTGCCGGTCGTAGACGAGGCGCTCAGCGTCAGTCTCGGCATTGCCGACCTTTTGCAGAATCGCTGAAAATTTCATTTGTTCATGATTTTGGGGAAGCTGTCGGATGGCAAGGACCGCAGCACGGCCGGTATACCCGGGCGCAGTGATCGGGCCTCCGGACTGACGGACTGACAGCTTGACGGCAGTTTCCCTGTCACAATATATTTTACGGAGGAAAAACATGGATTTCAAACACTACGAGGAGATCGCTTCTCGGGTCCGCACGGACATTGTAAAAGCAGTACATAAGGCAGGCTCCGGGCACCCGGGCGGGTCGCTTTCGGCGGCAGACATCGTGACCGCGCTGTATTTCAAGGAAATGCACATCGACCCGCAGAACCCACAGATGGAGGGCAGAGACAAATTTATCCTGTCCAAGGGGCATGCCGGTCCGGTGCAGTACGCGGCGCTGGCGGAGAGAGGCTATTTCCCGGTTGAGGATATGATGAGTCTGCGCAAGCTGGGCAGCCGGTTTCAGGGACATCCGAATCGCGACAAGGTGGCGGGCATCGAGATGTCTACCGGTTCTTTAGGCCAGGGTTTTTCGGTCGCTGTCGGCATGGCGATGGCGGGTAAGATGGACGAAGCCGCCGGCAAAGCATCCGGCAGAGTTTATGTGCTGCTCGGTGACGGCGAACTGCAGGAGGGGCTTGTCTGGGAGGCGGCGATGGCTGCCGGCCACTACAAGCTGGACAACCTCTGCGCGATCGTCGACTGGAACGGCCTGCAGATCGACGGCAAAAATGAAGACGTGATGACCGTAGCGCCGATCGACGATAAATTCAAGGCGTTCGGCTTCCATACCATTCTGATCGACGGCCATGATTTCGGACAGATCTTCGCAGCCTTTGACGAAGCGCGCGCCTGCAAGGGCCAGCCGACTGTCATCATCGCAAAGACCCACAAGGGCCACGGCGTTTCTTTTATGGAAGACCAAGCCGGCTGGCACGGCAAGGCGCCGAATGAAGAAGAAGCAAAGAAGGCAGTGGCAGAACTCGGAGGTGAATGGTAATGGCAGAGATCAAAACAGAAAAAATGGCAACCCGCCAGGCGTACGGCAAAACATTAGTAGAACTGGGCGCGACCACGCCGCATCTGGTCGTCATGGATGCAGACCTCTCCAAATCCACGATGACGGCGGAGTTCGGCAAGGCATATCCGGAACGTTTCTTTAATATGGGTATCGCAGAACAGAATCTGTACGGAACGGCATGCGGTCTGGCACTCTCAGGAAAAGTTGTCTGCGCGAGTACGTTCGCGATGTTCGCGGCAGGCAGAGCGTTTGAGATCATTCGGAACTCCATCGGCTATGCCCACGCAAACGTCAAAATCTGCGCGACCCACGCGGGCATTACGGTCGGCGAGGACGGCGCGAGCCACCAGACCTTTGAGGATCTGGCACTGATGCGCACGATTCCGGGTATGACGGTGCTGAACCCGTCCGACGGTGTTTCTGCTGCCGCGCTCATCAAACAGGCAGTCGCGTTTGACGGTCCGGCATATATTCGCCTTGGACGTGCGGCTGTGCCTACTTTCTATACAGAGGAAATGGCAGCGAAGCTGGAAATCGGAAAAGCTGTCTGTCTGCGCAGCGGCGACAAAAAAGACGGCAAGACGGCTGACGCAACGATCATCGCCACCGGCATCATGGTCAACGAGGCGATGCTGGCGGCAGAGGAACTGGCAGCAGATGGTATCGAAGTCCGCGTGATCGATATGCATACCATCAAGCCGCTGGACGCGGACATCATCTACCGCGCGGCTCGTGAAACCGGCGCAATTGTGACCGCGGAGGAGCATTCTGTGATCGGCGGCCTCGGCTCCGCGGTTGCGGAAGTGACTGCGACCCACTGTCCGGTCAAGATGGCGATGGTCGGTCAGCAGGACACTTTCGGCGAATCCGGCAAACCGGACGAGCTCAAGGCCAAATACGGCATGACCGCCGCTGACATCGTCCGCGCGGTAAAACAGCTCGTCAGAGCGTAGGCGCGCAGCCAAGCGCATCAAACGGATCTTGTTATTTACATCGCTATAGAATAAAAGAAACGAATATATAAACCATAAGATGATCAAAAGCCTGCATTGGATTCCGCAGCGGCCTCCACAGGAGTGTATATCCCTGAGGACGGACGCCGTGGATCACGGTGCAGGCTTTGTTGTACGCAGAGCTGTGTGCTGTGCCTTTGTGCAGAACTTCTTGCTTTCGTCTGCAGCGGACAGGTCTCTTAGGTGCGCGTACCGTCCGTCCTAAAAAAACTTACGCTGCACTCCTTCTTTCGACAAAATTCGCTGTCCGCATCGGCTATGATATATGCAAGAGGATTGGGATTGTGATCATTTACGGGGAATATCTTTTTTTGGAGAACTTTATAACCGGGTGGCTGCTCCTGCTGCTGACCGGCAGGCTGCTCGGAGAGTCCGCAGGGTATCTGCGTCTGACTGCGGCCGCAGTTTTGTGCGGACTCAGCAGCTTTGCCCTGTTTGCCGGCCCGCATACGATGACCGGGATGGGCGGAATGGCGGCGCGGGGCGTGATCGTACTGCTCGTGCCGTACGTGGCGTTCGGCGCGGAGTCTTTTCGAAAACTGCTCAAAAAAGGCGCTCTGTTTCTGGGACTGACGATGCTTTCCGGCGGCGCGGCGATGGCCTTTCTTTTATGGCAGCATATCCCGGCAGTCAGTGGGAACGGGAGCCTTTATATGGAAGCGGTCACGTATCTGCAGCTTTTGTGCTGGGGAATTCTGGCGTTCGGCCTTTCTTGGTGGTTCGTAAAGCTGATCCGGCATCTGCGGCTTGCGCAGTGGACGGAGGGAACGATGGATGTGGTGCTGTCCTGCGGACAAAAGGCCCGAGAACTGCATGCCGCGCTGGATACGGGCAACTGCCTCTGTGAACCGGTCAGCGGTCGACCGGTGATCCTGGTTGACCGAAAAGGCCGCAAAAAGCTGGGAATCCCGGCAAGGCTCGACCAAAGCATCTATGCGCAGCGCTTTGTCCTGATCCCGTTCAAGGCTGTCGGGACCGGAGCGGGACTGCTGGAGGGACTGCGGACGGACTGCATTTGCTTTAGGGGCAAAAAAATAGAGAAAGCAGTGCTGGCTTTTTACGACGGCGACTTTGGAGAAGCAGAAGCACTCATGAACAGAGAGGTTTTGAATTATGAGATTTTGGAAAATGATACAGAAGCTTCGTGAAAAGCTTGCGATGCGGCGTTTGCTCCGCAGGGCAAAGAGCATCTATTACATAGGCGGCAGTGATGTGCTTCCGGAACCGTTGGACAGTGAAGAGGAACGGCGCTGCCTTGCTGCTTATGCCGACGGCAGCGAAGAAGCGCGCAGCATGCTGATCGAACATAATCTCCGGCTGGTCGTTTATATCGCCAAAAAATTCGAAAACGCGGGGATCAACGTGGAAGATCTGATCTCGATCGGCACCATCGGTTTGATCAAGGCGGTGAATACGTTCAAAGTAGACAAAAATATCAAGCTGGCGACTTATGCTTCCCGCTGCATCGAAAATGAGATCCTGATGTATCTGCGCAGAAGCACCAAGCTCAAGAGTGAGGTCAGTTTCGATGAACCGCTCAATGTCGATTGGGACGGCAACGAGCTGCTGCTCAGTGATATCCTGGGGACGGAGAACGATATCGTGTCGCAGCATCTGGAAGAGGAAGTCAATCGTAAGCTGCTTTACGGCGCGATGGAGAAGCTCGCGCCGCGGGAACGCGAACTGATGGAAATGCGTTTCGGGCTCAAAAGCGGCAAGGAAATGACTCAAAAGGAAGTCGCGGACAAACTGGGGATCTCACAATCCTATATTTCCCGTCTGGAAAAACGCATCATTACCCGCCTGCAGCGCGAAATGCGCAAACTCGGCTGAGCAAAATCTGCCGCAGCCGATAATTGGCAGGTATGAACCGCGGCACCATCGTACATAACAATCTTATACGTTACATATGCGGACAGCAGCATTTTTGGAGTGCTGTGATCCTGTGTGAAATAACGAATGAGGACTGGTGTGACTATGGTGAACAAAGTGGAAATCTGCGGTGTGAACACTGCGAAACTGCCTCTTTACAAAGAAGCGGAAATGATGCAAATGATCGAAAAAATACAGGCAGGCGATAAGGCTGTCCGGGATGAATTCATCAAAGGAAATCTCAGACTGGTGCTCAGTGTGATCCAGCGCTTTTCCAACCGCGGTGAAAATCCGGACGATCTGTTTCAGGTGGGCTGTATCGGTCTGATCAAGGCACTGGATAATTTTGATACGAGCCACGGCGTCAAATTTTCGACGTATGCGGTACCGATGATCATCGGCGAGATCCGGCGCTATCTGCGCGACAACAACGCGATCCGGGTTTCTCGTTCCATGCGGGATCTGGCCTATAAGGCGCTGCAGGCAAAAGAGACCCTTGCCAATCAGCTGCAGCGGGAACCGAGTGTCGAAGAGATCGCGAAGTTCATGGAGGCGGACCGGGAAGATATCGTGATGGCGCTGGAGTCGATCCAGGAACCGGTCTCCTTGTTCGAGCCGGTCTTCCACGATGACGGCGACGCCCTGTATGTGATGGATCAGGTGCAGGATACCAAGAACACCGATCTGAACTGGATCGAAAATCTTTCCCTGTCGGAAGCAATGAAAAAACTGACCCCGCGTGAACGCCATATTCTGAATATGCGGTTCTTTGAGGGCAAGACCCAGATGGAAGTCGCACGCGAGATCTCCATCAGCCAGGCACAAGTCAGCCGCCTGGAAAAAAACGCGCTCAAATATATGCGAAAATATGTGTGAAGCGAAGCAAAAAGAATGCAAAGAAAGTGACAATCCTATGTGTTTAAACATAGGATTGTCTGAAAAAAATATGAAACTATAGAAGCATATTTGATGAATCGTCACGGTATGAACTCTATGGTATATGCGTGTAAAACTTCATAATATAATATCAAGAATTCTATTCGTTAGTTTATCTTTTGAACAGATTTCAGAATCTAGGATTTGTATATAAAATGTGTTTTGGAAATTGTACCGGTAGTTCGTACGGTGCTTCTGTGAGTATCATAATAGAAGCGATAATCCATATTAGCAGTGACGGTAACGCTAGCAGAGCTAGGAGTATCATCCCCTGTAGTTCCGTATTTCACTTTCTAGGTTATTCCGTGATTTTCATCCATTTTTGCATTTGATGTGGTTACAGAGGCTGGAAGATTTGCATTAACCATGTTATTCAATCCAGAGATTGCAACTGTTCCGGAGGCAGCGTTTTCATCTGAATAACCACTTTCCGCATATATGGTTGCAGAAGTGCCTCCGGCAACAGCACTGTAAATTAAATCTACGGTTGCAAAGAAAGTACCCACTGCTGGATGCAATTGTGAAAAAACATTGAATAAGTTTGGCATCTGGTCGCCATCCCCATCAGGTGTTATTTCCATTACATCTAAAAAATCTTTTTTTGAACATTTGAATGTCAAATCTGCAGAAACGGGGTATGCAGATGTTGCACCGCTAACATAAGATAAAGCATTAGCAGAACGACCAAATACCCGAACTAATTCAAAACCCATTTCTTTACTGCCTCTATCTCGGTAGTCTCTTTTTGCAACAGACATAATGATTGTTTCCGCACCAGAGGTTGAGCCGAGAGAAGTGCCTGCAACAACATCAACATGCGCGTATTTATCGTAGTTTGCAGCAAGTGACAGAGAAGAATCTCTCTTTATGAAATTTGTGTGATTGGAATTGAGAAAATGATTATAATATTCCTCATATTCCTCAAACAATTCTCCGAAGAATAAAACTTGTCCGTTTTCTTCAAGATAATTAAATGAAACGGAAGCAATGCTTTGCCTGAAATCTAAGCTACTGCAAAAATCAATTGTAATCGGAATCCGTTTTTCGTTCATCAAAACATAGGTCTTTATTACACCCATGTAAAGGGATTTCCCAACCGCATAGGTTTCTGTCTTTAACAATTGGTTTTCAAAATGAAATGGAATTTTTCCAGAACCAATTAGGATTTCTCCGCTTCCGGTGACATGTAAGCCTTTATCATCATTATATTTATCTTGGAAAAATAAGTGAAATCCATCAGATGTGGAAAAACTGTTCAGCGCATTTTGTGTGGTATTTGCATTGCGGCTTGCATAATTTTTCAATTCGTTTAATCCGCTTTGATTCATAATTTGAAGACTTTGCGTATCTTTTGCAAGACTAAGAAAGATGGAAACTGAAGAGGACTCTGCATAAACAAATTGTACACAAGAAAAAACTAAAACAAAAATCATCACAACGCTTAATATCTTTTTCATAATAATATCTCCCTCAATTTAAAGTGTATCCGTTTGTATCATTCGTAGCATAAACAGGTCAGATTGTATATCGACTGACGGTTTAGCAGCATATTCTGGGAAAAAAGTAGAGTTTTGAAGAAACTTCCTCTATAATAAAAGCAGATAACGGAAGATATGGAAAATGACGAGGGGGGAGGAGCATGAATATTGAAAAGATAGGAAAGTACATCGCTGCATGTCGAAAAGAAAAAGGATTCACTCAAGCAGCTTTAGCAGAAAAATTATATATCACTGATAAGGCGGTTAGTAAGTGGGAACGAGGACTGTCACTTCCGGATATTGCACTTTTGGAACCTTTGACAGAACTGCTTGGCATTAGCATAACAGAACTGTTTCAAGGAGAATCCTCATTGCAAAGTAATGTGTCAAAAGAAATCGCTGATCAGTTGATTGCAGATTCAAGTCAGACATACGCCAATTATACAAGAAAAAAATCAAAGAGAATGATAGGAGTTCTCCTTGCCATCTTGATTTGCATTGCGCTTTTTGTTCCAATCGCGTTTGATTATTACCATACGCAGAAAAAGGTAACAGATATTTCAATTACATATCATGCAGCGTGCGAAAATATTGTAATGCTGTATGATGAATTGACGGATTCGGAAAGAAAAACTGTGACAAATTTAGAGGAAGAAGCGTATCAAAACGCCATTTTTTATGCAGGAAGTGCATCTGCACTGCTTCGTTCCGGAAAAACGCTTATGCAGGACTATCCTCAGTTGTATACAGATTCCGAGAAATTAGAAAAAACGGTATATGAATTATATGAAAGCCTTTGTGCAGCACAAGAAAACAATCGAAACTACAAGATCCATAGATTAAAGTATACCCAGCAGGTGACACGGTTGTATAGGGAATACCATAGTTTTGTTGACTCATTTGAGAAAATTCGCAAAACAGCATCCATTAGCGGAGATAAAGCGTTTTGACAAGCTTGCTTTTTACGCAAGAAAAATTTTGCATCGCTGGAAATAGCTTTGCAGATTCTTTTGTGCGAGATGCATTGAAAACTTGTCGGAAACATGGTAACATAGGAATGCATGAAATTTGTTATGAAATCTTGCGCAGCCGGGCAAGCCGGTACATAGCGGCGTGCGGCAAAGCGCTGCGCGAGTTAACCTGACAGGAGGATACCATGATTTATACAAAAGAAGTGGAGCAGATGTGTCCGGTCAATAAAGGCGCTTATCACGGACCGGCTCCGATCCCGCAGGAGGGAAAATGGACACAGGTCAAGGAGATCAAGGACATTTCGGGACTGACCCACGGTGTCGGCTGGTGCGCGCCGCAGCAGGGCGCCTGCAAACTGACGCTGAACATCAAGGACGGCATTATCGAAGAAGCGCTGGTAGAGACAATCGGCTGCTCCGGCATGACGCATTCGGCAGCCATGGCCGGTGAGATCCTCATCGGCAAGACACTGCTTGAAGCGCTGAACACCGACCTCGTGTGCGACGCGATCAATACCGCGATGCGCGAGCTGTTCCTGCAGATCGTTTACGGCAGAAGCCAGTCCGCGTTTTCTGAGGGCGGCCTTGCCATCGGCGCAGGACTTGAAGATCTCGGCAAAGGCACCAGAAGCCAGATCGGGACCATCTATTCCACCAAGGCAAAGGGACCGCGCTATCTGGAGCTCGCAGAGGGTTACATCACCGAAATCGGACTCGATGAAGAGGGAAACATCATCGGCTATAAGTATGTCAACATGGGCAAGATGATGGATGCCATCAAGGCCGGTACCGATGCGCTCGAAGCCATCGAAAAAGCAAGCGGAAAGTACGGCAGATTCGATGAAGCGGTCAAGAAGATCGACCCGAGACAGGAGTAGGAGGCGCGAGGATGATCACATTTGAAAATTACGACAGAAAGATAGAAAAAATCAACCAGGCTCTCGCGGCTTACGGGATCGTTTCCCTTGAAGACGCGGAGAAGATCTGCAAAGATAAGGGCATCGACCCTTATAAGATCGCAAAAGAGATCCAGCCGATCTGCTTTGAAGATGTCTGCTGGGCTTATGTAGCGGGCGCGGCGATCGCCATCCGAAAAGAATGCAGCAAAGCAAACGAAGCAGCCAAAGCCATCGGCGAGGGACTGCAGGCGTTCTGCCTGCCGGGTTCTGTGGCAGAAGACCGCAAAGTCGGCCTCGGCCACGGCAATCTCGCGGCGATGCTGCTCAGTGAAGAAACCGAATGCTTCGCGTTCCTTGCGGGGCACGAGTCCTTCGCGGCCGCGGAGGGTGCGATCGGTATCGCAAAATCGGCCAACAAGGTGCGCAGGAAACCTTTGCGTGTCATTCTGAACGGCTTAGGAAAAGACGCGGCGCAGATCATTTCCCGTATCAACGGCTTCACCTATGTGCAGACACAGTTTGACTATTATACCGGCGAGCTGGCGATCGTGCGTGAGATCCCGTACTCCAAGGGAGAACGCGCGGAAGTGCGCTGCTACGGCGCGGACGATGTGCGCGAGGGCGTCGCCATCATGCACAAAGAAGGCGTGGATGTTTCCATCACCGGCAACTCCACCAATCCGACCCGTTTCCAGCATCCGGTCGCAGGCACCTATAAAAAGGAATGTATCGAACAGGGTAAAAAATACTTCTCCGTTGCCAGCGGCGGCGGTACAGGAAGAACGCTGCATCCGGACAACATGGCAGCAGGTCCTGCTTCCTACGGTATGACCGATACCATGGGACGTATGCATTCCGACGCGCAGTTCGCGGGTTCTTCTTCCGTCCCGGCCCATGTAGCCATGATGGGCTATGTCGGCATGGGCAACAACCCGATGGTCGGTGCGACCGTCGCAGTAGCAGTGGCGATTGAAGAAGCGATGAAATAAGCGGCTTTGCGGCATTTTGACGCAGGCAGAACCAAGCTATATTGAAAAATTCAGTTGAACACATCATTTTGAGCAAAATGTGCATGATGTGTTCAATTTTTTTGCTTTTTAAAGTTACGGCACACATCAGTAGGATGGGGCTTGTTTGTGTGCGATCTGTGTGCGAAAAAAAGCGAACAAGGGGAACCGAATTTAATGAGCGCTCATATCCTGATCATGGGGGAAGATCGCGATGCAGGGAAGCCATGCTTCGCATTTCCGCCCGAAAACAGGAAAAGGGGCGTTATCATGGCAACCATCAAGGTTTCCGGAACCAATTTGACGAAACATTTTACCTTTGCGGAGTACGCCAAAAATCAGACCGGGATCGTGAAGCTGACTGCGGCAGCGATCGTGCAGGCGCAGTGCATGGAAGAATTCCGGCAATGGCTCGGAAGACCGATGCCGATCAATTCGTGGTTCCGCACCGCTGCCTATAACAAAAAAGTCGGAGGGAACGCAAAGTCTTCACATCTGCGCGGCTGTGCGGCGGATTGGGGAAATCCGGGCGTCAGTGAAAAAGATTTTATCCGTTACGCAAAAAAATGGAAAGAGATCTGCAAGGCGCACGGCGTTGTCGGAGAAGCGGGACTCTATGCGTGGGGGATCCATCTCGGCAGCAGTATCGGATACTCCAAGGAATTTTATCATTGGGATTCACGATCCGGCGGGCAGAAAAATCTGCCGTTTTCGCTTTAGAGGAGGTGGCTCCGGGTGAAGATCAACTGGAAAGTAAGACTGAAGAACAAAACCTGGCTGCTCGCTTTTTTGGGAACGATCACGGCATTCGTTTACCAGATCCTCAGTCTTGCGGATATCGTACCGGCGATCGGCGAAGACATGACGATCCAACTGATCGGGATCGCCGTGAATCTGCTCGTTACGCTGGGAATCGTGCAGGATCCGACGACCGCAGGCGTATCCGACAGCGCGCAAGCGTTGGATTACACCTGTCCGGCGGCTAACTGCAAGATGAAAAAACAAGGCTGATTTTGCGGGTTTCCGGCAAAATTGTGATATTACGAGGGTATAAAAAAACGGCAGCAAAACGAATGCCTTGCAATGAGTTTTGCTGCCGTTTTAAAGTGTTAGATCGGAAAATCACGATCTGCTTCGGTTTAAAGCCGGATCACGATTAGGAAAGGCGGTCCCTTTCAGGCTGACTTGGTATCGCTTCTGTCGCTTGCACTGACTGCTTCGCCGGTTCCCCGATACCGCTTTCGGAGATAAGGATGCCGGCGAGGATACAGATGCCGCCGATCCAGCCGCCTGCGCCTAAGACCTCATGCAGGATCAGAACCGAGGCGATCGCGCCGACCGCGGGTTCCAGCGTCAGGATCAGACCGACGCGCTGAGCGCTGACGTGTTTTTGCGCGGAGGTCTGCAGAACGAAGCAGAGCGCGGAACAGACCAGCCCGAGTATGATGAGTGTGATCAGCTCCTTGGCCGTCAGCGATGACGGGATCTCTTCTCCGGCCACGAACATGCCGATGGTACCGAGCAGGGAAATGACTGCCAGCTGCACGACGTTCAAAGCGTAGATATCATGTTCTTTTGCCAGTTTTTCGACCGCGACGATCTGGCCGGCTCCGAAGAAAGCCGCGCACAAGCAGATGGCGTCGCCGATGTTAAATCCGAAGTCCGCGCCGCCGACCATCGAGATCAGATAGATGCCGATGACACAAAGACCGACGCAGAAAAAAGATTTTTTGGAAAGTTTCGTCCGAAAAATGACAAAATTGATGATCGGCACGCAGATGACACCGAGCGTTGAAAAAAACGCGGTGCGTGCGGAAGTGGTGTATTTGATGCCGAGCGTTGCGCAGACATAACAGCCGAACATCAGAAGCCCGATCAAAAAGCCGTCTTTGAGCAGTTTGCGGTCGATGAAACGCAGGTGCTTCCAAAAGATCAGCGCCAGCGCGGCGGCCGCGACCGCAAAACGCACCGACTGGATGTACAGCGTCGGAAGCGCGTCTGTATAACGAAGCCCTAAAAAACCGAATCCCCAGCAAACACCGACTACGACCAGACCTAAGATCGCAAACCGTTCTTCTCTGCTTTTTTCCTGCTGCATATGACAACCTTCCTCTCTGCGGATCTTCCGCCCTGATCCTGATCACCGATGGATGCCGGAAATGTTTGCTTGCCTGCAGGATCTTTCTTTCATGATTACTATATACAGTATCACATCGCGGGTTAAAATACAAGCCGGAGATTTTACACAGATTTAACGTTCGTTTTGCGCGGTTTGGGTGTAAAGTATAAGTGAAAAAGGACATGATAAAGATGTGGACGGCGGCCTGTGCGAAACGGCAGAAGGATCGGAAGGATCGTTGGAACACATATCTATATGTTGAATTAAGAAAAGAAAAGAAGGGAGGAATGCTTATGGAAAAATTGAGAGCAAAAAAAGGTTATATCTGCGATATGGATGGTGTCATCTATTGGGGCGGCAGACTGCTGCCGGGCGTGAAAGAGTTTGTGGAATGGCTGCAGTCGGAGGGAAAACAGTTTCTGTTTCTGACCAACAACAGCGGGCAGACGCCGCTGGAGCTGAAGCTGAAGCTGCAGGCGATGGGACTGGACATCGATGAGAGCCATTTTTACACAAGCGCGATGGCGACGGCAAAATTCGTCAGTGAGCAGACGCATCACTGCAGCGCATATGTCATCGGAGAGCCGGGACTGGTTGGCGCGCTTTATCAGTGCGGCGTGGCGATTACGGATAAGGATCCGGACTATGTGATCGTGGGCGAAAGTCAGAGCTATAATTATGAAACGATCTGCAAGGCGGTGACGCTGGTGCGAAACGGAGCAAAGCTGATCGGCACAAACTTTGACATGACCGGACCGTCGAACCGCGGGATCATTCCGGCGTGCAGAGCGCTGATCTCCCCGATCGAGATGGCGACAGGCAAGCAGGCTTATTTTGTCGGCAAACCGAATCCACTGATGATGCGTACGGGATTGAAGATGCTCGGCGTACATTCGGAGGAAGCGGCGATGATCGGCGACCGCATGGATACGGACATCGTCGGCGGCGTGGAGAGCGGACTGGATCCGATCCTGGTGCTTTCGGGGGTAACGAGTCGTGAAGAAGTCGATCTGTTCCCGTACCGGCCGCGGCTGATCCTGAACGGCGTCGGAGATATCCCGGGCTGATGCGGAGTTGACGCGAGCAATGTATGCTGCACAGGAAAAACGATCTGAATAACACAAACAGAGAACAGTGCTGACAACGGCACTTTTTTTGTTGTGCGGAAAAATGCGAAAGCATGCCCTGCGGAGCCTTTTCGTCTTTTCGGGATCGCGAGCGGAACAAGCGTCAAGACGCAAGGAGCAGCGGCTTCACACACTCATCACACGACCCTCACGAACGAAAAACTTGCAATGAGGCCCTTTAGGTGGTATACTATATAGGTATCAAAACATCTTTATGAGAAATACGGAGGCGAAAAAACATGAAGAAAAGCTTATCGCTTTTATTAGTGCTTGCACTGATTGTCGGCATCTTCGCGCTGGTTGGCTGCGGCGGTGACGACGAAAAGAATGCAGACGCTGTGTCCGTTGCGGTGATTGTGTCTACAAGTTTCGGGGACCTGTCGTTCAATGATTCCGCAAAAGAAGGCGGAGAGGCATTGAAGGCAGATTTGGATTTGAACGTTGAATATATTGAATGTAATGGGGAAAATTACAAGCAGCAGATGATGACTGCCGCCGACAGCCACGACGTTGTGGTCCCGGTCGGCTGGGAATTTTATGAGATCACAGAGGTCGCAAAGGAATATCCGGATACCAAGTTCATCTGGGTGGACAACGTTGTGGACGGCGTAGAACAGTATCCGAACATCCTGTGTATCACATATGCGCAGAATGAGGGATCGTTCCTTGCCGGATACATTGCGTCAAAAATGTCGGCGACCGGCGTGATCGGCGCGGTCTGCGGCGATGAATCCGCGACCATCGCGGACTTTGCGGTCGGCTATGAACAGGGTGCGGCCTATGCGGATCCGAAAGTGAAAGTTGAGACTGCCTACGCCAATACCTATGATGATGAGGCTGTGGGAAAACAGTGCGCACAGGAACTGAAAGCCAAGGGCGCGGACATTGTGTTCCAGATCGCCGGCAAGACAGGGAACGGTGTGTTCGAAGCGGCCAAGGAGGGCGGATTCTACGCGATCGGCGTGGATCAGGATCAGAAGACCTCCGCGAAAAAATATGATGACGTGATCCTCTGCTCCGTAGTCAAAAAAGTCGGCGATTCCATCTATGACGTTATCAAAGCGTTTGCGGAGGACGGTACCTGGGAGGGCGGCCGGATCTGGACTGCGGATATGGCGACCGGCTATATCGACATCGCTTACGGGGATGAACAGTCGACACAGCAGATCGGCGATACGATCAAGGCAGAGGTCGAAGACCTCGCAAAGAAGATCGTAGCAGGTGAGATCGAAGTACAGACAGCCAGAGGCTGATCCGGATTTTTAAACGGCAATACCCGGCGCAGAGCCGGAAACCGGAAAAATAAGCAACAATAAGGATATGAAAACGAGGGGAAAGTAAACATGAAAAAAACAGCATCGCGCGTACTGGCACTGACTTTGTGCCTAGCATTGATCGTTCTGACCGGATGCGGCAGCAAGAACCAGTTCAAACAGCCGGAAAATCCGTATGACAGCTTGGATCTGTCCAAATATATCACGCTTCCGGACTACAGTACGTATACGACGAAAGCTATTGATGTGACGATTTCCGATGAAGACATCGAAGCAGAGATCGAATCCAGACTGGAAAACGCCGCAGCGACCGAACAGGTGACGGAAGGGACCGTTGAAAAAGGCGATACCGTGACCATTTCCTATAAGGGAACGCTGGAAGACGGCACGACGAATGACGGCATGAACAGCGATTCTTATAAACTGACGCTTGGCGCGGCCAGTATGATCGACGGTTTCCAAGAAGCTATCTACGGCGCGACCATCGGCGAACCGGTGACCGCGAACCTGCAGTTCCCGGATCCGTATGATCTGAACAAAGATCTTTCCGGAAAGAAAGTGACATTTGTGATCACCGTTCTGAGCAAGGACGTAAAAGTTCCGGCAACGCTGGATGAAGAGTTCGTCAAGGCCAACAGTGAAGCCAAGACTGTGGAAGAATACAAGAAGCTGGTAGAAGAAGATCTGCGGACGGCAGAGGAAGACAGCGTGCGCGCGGATCTGGAGAATGAGATCCTCACGAAGATCCTCGACGCCAGCGAGATCATCGAATATCCGGAAGAACAGGTACAGGCCGAAATGGACAAACTGGATGAACAGTACAAGAATGCTGCCAGCCAGAACGGACTCGAATGGGAAGATGTCTTGTCCGACAGCCTGAAGATGACGCAGGAAGAATATGAAGAAGAACTCCGTCTTTACGGGGAACTGATGGTAAAGCATAAACTGGTCACCTACGCGCTGGCAAAGGCGGAGAATGTTAAGTTCCCGATCGACGAATACAACGAGATCCTGACCAATATGATGACTTACTACGGCGTTTCCACGGCAGAGGACTTTGAGTCCCAGACCGGTATGAACCCGCAGGATTACGCGGAAACGCTGAACGGCTACGGACTGAGCATGTCTCTGACCTTGCAGGCAGCGCTGGATTCCGTTTACGAAAAACTGGATAAAGAATAAAAACAGAATGCAGCTATGTATAAGATCCTGATCGTAGAAGATGATATGGTCATCGGCAATGCGGTAAAAAAGCATATCGAAACCTGGGGTTATCAGGCCTATCTGGCTGAAAACTTTCAGAATATCATGGAAGATTTCGCGCGCGTACAGCCGCAGTTGGTGATCCTGGATATCACACTGCCGTTTTATAACGGGTACCATTGGTGCGGCGAGATCCGCAAGGTATCTAAAGTGCCGATCCTGTTCCTTTCTTCGGCAGCGGACAATATGAATATTGTCATGGCAATGAATATGGGCGGCGACGATTTCGTCGCCAAGCCCTTTGATCTTACCGTACTGACCGCGAAAATACAGGCATTGCTAAGGCGAAGCTACGACTTCGCGGGACAGACGCGGATTATGGAGCATTGCGGTGTCATTTTGAACCTGGCAGATGCGACCCTGCTGTATGAGGGGGAAACGCTGGAGCTTTCAAAAAACGAATATCGCATCATTCTGACGCTGCTCGAACGCACTGGCAGCGTGGTCAGCCGCGAGACACTGATGGAAAAACTCTGGGCGACGAACAGCTTTGTCGATGAGAATACGCTGACCGTCAATGTCGCCAGACTGCGCAAGCGGCTGGCGGGAATCGGGCTTTCCGACTTTATCGAGACCAGGAAAGGTCTGGGGTACATGATCAAATGAAAATGATGTTTCAGTATTTGCGCTCCCACCGCAAGAGCGTCGCGCTTTTTTCAGTCTGCGCGGTCATCTTAACCGTATTGTATATCCTGTTTGATGTGAATATAAGGCTCATCGCGTACGGATGGCTTGTCTGCAGCGCGGTGGGTCTTGTTTTGTCTGTGGGCGATTTTTTCAAGTACAAGGACAAGCATGCGTGCCTGCGGCATTTGGCGCATGAGGCAGTGGATACTATCGATCACCTGCCGCTCGCGCAGGATTTGATGGAAGAGGACTACCAGAGGATGATCACCGCGCTTTTTGAGGATAAGCAGCAATTAGCCTATCAGATGCGGCATCGGATGGAGGATATGGAGGATTATTACACGACCTGGGTACACCAGATTAAAACTCCGATTTCGGCGATGCGCCTGATTTTGCAGACGGAGTTTGCCGGCAGCGCGGCGAAGCGGACAGGAACCGGAGAAGAGGCCGGAGCACTCCCGTCGGCGGAGGCGGACGGACTGCGCCGCGAGCTTGAGGATGAGCTGTTCAAGATCGAGCAGTATGTGGAGATGGTGCTCTGCTATCTGAAGCTCGACGAGCAGGGGACAGATTATGTGCTGCGGCGCTGTAATCTGGATGAAATCCTGCGGCAGGCGGTGCGAAAATACGCGGGACAGTTTATCCGCAGCAAAAACAAGCTGCTTCTGGAGGAAACGCGCCTTGAGGTGCTGACCGATGAAAAATGGCTCAGCTTTGTCATTGAACAGCTCTTGTCCAACGCGATCAAATACACGCGCGACGGCGAGATCCACATCGCGCTGCGGCAGCCGGACACCTTAACGATCACCGATACCGGCATCGGCATCGCGCCGGAGGATCTGCCGCGAATCTTCGAAAAAGGCTTTACCGGCTACAATGGGCGCAGTGATAAGAAATCCACCGGCATCGGATTATATCTGTGCAGACGCATCGCCGAGAACCTCGGCTGCGAAATCTCAGCAACATCCACAGTCGGCATCGGCACGACCGTCAGCCTGCGTTTCGTGAGCGAAGCTTGCAAAAATGTAAGATACGAATAGGAAATGTAAGCCAAAAAAATGGCGAAGCATTTCCTTTTTTGCTAAGATAAAAATGCAAAAGGGAAGTATCTATCAGCATACATGGGCAAGCATACACAGACAATCGAAAGAAAGGGAGACCAATGGCTATTTTGGAAGTAAATAATTTAAAAAAAATCTACACGACCCGTTTCGGCGGCGCGAAGGTGCAGGCGCTGGCCAACGTTTCATTTACCGTCGAAGACGGAGAGTTCGCGGCGATCATGGGGGAATCCGGTTCCGGCAAGACGACGCTTTTGAACATTCTGGCGGCGTTGGATAAGCCGACCGGCGGCGAGGTGAAATTAAGGGGACAGAGCCTCGCGGCGGTCAAGGATCAGGAGCTGGCGCAGTTTCGGCGCGAAAATCTGGGTTTTGTCTTTCAGGATTTTAATCTGCTGGACAACTTTAATCTGCAGGATAATATTTTCCTCCCGCTGGTGCTGGCGGGAAAAAAATATCCGGAAATGCGGCAAAAGCTGCTGCCGCTCGCCAAGGGGCTCGGGATTGAAGATCTGCTGCGCAAATATCCGTATGAGGTCTCGGGAGGACAAAAGCAGCGGGCAGCTGTTGCCAGAGCCCTGATCACCGAGCCGGAGCTGGTTTTGGCAGACGAGCCGACCGGCGCGCTCGACTCCAAGGCAGCTGACGAACTGCTTGACCTATTTGAGCGCATCCACGAAAGCGGGCAGACCATCCTGATGGTAACGCACTCGGTCAAGGCAGCGAGCCGCGCGAGCCGCGTATTGTTTATCAAGGACGGAGAAGTCTTTCATCAGCTGTATCGCGGCACACACACGAGCGACGAGATGTTTCAGAAGATTTCCGATACACTGACTGTATTGACGACGGGTGGTGAGCGCGGATGAGAAGCAGAATTTACAGCAAGCTGGCATGGACCAATATCTGCAAGAACCGCAAGACTTATCTGCCGTACATGGTCAGCGCCATCGGCATGGTGATGATGTTTTTCCTTACGATCAATCTGTCCATGGATCCGCAGGTGGCGACCTTTGAGGAAGGAAACTGGATGCAGCTTATCCTGAGATTGGGTTCAATTGTGATCGGCCTGTTCTCGGTGATCTTCCTGTTCTATACGAACAGCTTCCTGATGAAGCGCCGTAAGACCGAGCTGGGACTGTATCATGTGCTGGGCATGGGCAAAACCCACATCGCGAGCGTGCTGCTCTGGGAAACTCTCTTTACAGCTCTGCTCAGCATCGGTGCCGGCGCGATCGGCGGCATGGTGTTCAGCAAGGCGGCACAGGTGCTGCTGCTGCGGATGATGGGAAGGAGTATCGATTATGTGTTCACACTGCAGCCGTCGGCGCTCGTATACAGCGTGATTCTGTTTGCGGCAATTTTCGCGCTCATCTACGGCAAGAGCGTGATCGAGATCAGCAGGCAAAGTACCATCGATCTGCTTTACAGCAAGGCGCAGGGGGAAAGAGAGCCGCGGGCAAATTTCGTGCTGGCTTTCATCGGTATCTTGTCTTTGGGGGCGGGGTACGTATTGGCGATGACCGTACAAAACCCGACAGATGCGATTCTGGTATTCTTCATCGCGGTCATCGCTGTCATCATCGGCACCTACTGTACTTTCATCGCGGGCAGTGTGGCATTGCTCAAACTGCTGCGCAAAAATAAAAACTATTACTATCAGACCGGTCATTTCATTGCGACCTCGTCGATGATCTTCCGGATGAAAAAGCATGGGGCGGGGCTTGCGAGCATCTGCATCCTTTCGACCATGGTGCTGGTGATGATCTCATCGACGGCCTGTCTGTACTTTGGCGCCGGCAACGCGATCAACGCAGCCTATCCGCGCGATCTGGAGGCGACAATCGGCATGAGGAAAACCAATGACGCGACCTTTGCGGCAGCAGGCGCAGATCTGGATCGTCTGCTTGCTGCGTCGCTTCAAAAACAGGGACTGAAGGCAAAGAACGAGATCCGCTATACGCTTTGTGCCTTTTACGGGCAAATAGAGGACGGCGTATTGACGCCGCTTGCGGAATATACAGCGGACGGTTATACCTGCAAGGTCATGACCGCGGAGGAATACAACGAGAATTTTGGAACCCATGTAAGCTTGGAACGCAGTCAGCTGCTCTACAAGAAAAATGAGGGAAGCTTGCGGGAAACCATGCTGACGATTGCCGACAAACGTTACGCTGTCATTGGAGAAGCGAAAAAAATGATTCTGCGTGGTACCGACGCAGTAGATATGGCAAACGCCATTTATCTGGTTGTTTCTGACCGGAGCGAATTCGATCGTGTGGTGCAGGCTTTGAGGCAGAGCGCCGCAGCGGAAAGCTTTCGTCTTGTCAACTGTCGGGCGTTGAATCTGACAGAGGCAAACGGCAGTGCGGCGTCCGAAACGCGGATTTCAGCAGCGGAAGAGGAGCTGCAAAGAGAAGTTTTAAAGATGCAGGATAAACCGGACACCGCGATCGGCTCCTACAAGGGCAATCAGCCGGTCTACGCTTCGATGGATATGAACTTCCGCACCAAAGGCAGCGCGATGGAAACTTTCACGAATCTGTACGGCGGTCTGTTTTTCCTGGGGATTCTTTTGAGCCTTGCGTTTCTGGGTGCAACGGTCATGATCATGTACTATAAGCAGATCACCGAGGGCTACGACGATAAGGAGCGCTTCCACGTCCTGCGTGACGTGGGAATGAGCGACCGCGAAATCCGCAGGTCGATCCGGGATCAGGTTCTCAAGGTCTTTTTCATCCCACTGCTTGGTGCCGGGCTGCATATTGCTTTTGCGTTCCACATCATCAAATTGATGATCAAGGTATTCGGCATCAGCAACACAGCACTGCTGATCTACACCACACTGGCGTCCTTCCTGCTGTTCGCCGCTTTCTACATTGTGGTATACCTGATCACCTCAAAAGCGTACTATAAGATCGTTGCCGTTGAGCAATAGCGGCACACTCCTAAAAATCCGTTGGCATATCCCGCTGTCTGCCGCATATATTGAAAGCAGATCAGAACGGGAGGACAAGATATGCTGAGCACGGATAAACTGAAGAATAAAGAAGTCATCAATATCAGCGACGGCAGAAGCCTCGGCTTTGTGTCGGATATTGAAGTCAATCTGGAAAAAGGCTCCATCGAGGGGATCATCATCCCGGCCGAGCGGGGTCTTTTTGCGTGGTTTCACAAAGGCGAGGAAGATGTGATGATCCGTTGGGAAAATGTGCGGACGGTCGGTGATGACGTGATCCTGGTGGAAACGGAACCTATGCTGCTTTGAAAAAAGTTGAACGCGGCGTGAGAATGTGGTAAGATAAAGGGGCGATAAAAAAGGAAGCAAGGAAGCGAGGTACGCCTATGAAATGCCCGTATTGTGATCATCCGGATACGAGGGTCATCGACTCCAGACCGACCGAGGAAGGACATGCTATCCGCAGGCGGCGCGGCTGCGACAGCTGCGGCAAGCGTTTTACGACTTATGAAAAGGTGGAAGTGCCGATTTTTATGGTCGTTAAAAAGGATGCGCGGCGGGAGGTGTTCGACCGCAACAAGGTGCTGAACGGGATCGTGAAAGCCTGTGAAAAGCGTCCGGTCTCCATGACGCAGATGGAAGCGATGGTCAATGAGATCGAAAAGAATCTCAGCAACCTGATGGAAAAAGAGGTAGACAGCACGTACATCGGAGAACTGATCATGGAACAGCTCAAAAAGGTGGACGAGGTCGCCTATGTACGTTTCGCGTCGGTGTACCGGCAGTTTACGGACGTGAACACCTTTGTCAAAGAAATTGAAAAACTCATCGGAAAGCAGGAAAAATAAATGACAACAGAGAAAATTTTTCAGATCGCGATCGACGGACCGAGCGGCGCGGGAAAATCCACGATCGCCAAAACAGTCGCGCGGAAGTTGGGCATCGACTATATTGACACGGGGGCGATGTACCGGGCACTGGGACTGAAGATGCTGCGGATGGGGGTCCCGATGCGGGAGGATGCTGCGTTAGCAGCCATGCTTGAGGAAACGGATATTGACTTCTCCGGCGGACGGGTCTATCTGGACGGCGAGGATGTCAGCGATCAGATCCGCACACAGGAGATCTCCAAGGCGGCTTCCGACTGCTCTGCCTTTGCGTCGGTGCGCAGAAAGCTGGTGGAACTGCAGCAGAAGATGGCGCGCGCCAAGAGTGTGATCATGGACGGCCGCGATATCGGCACCGTGGTGCTGAAAGACGCGCCTTATAAATATTTTTTGACGGCTTCGGATGAGGAACGCGCGCTGCGGCGTTTCCGCGAACTTGCGGCAAAAGGCGAGCCGCAGACCTATGAAGAGGTCCTGGAGCAGATCCGGCAGCGCGATTACAACGATACCCATCGCGCGGTAACGCCGCTGCGCAAAGCGGAAGACGCGGTGGAGATCGACAGCACCGCGATGAGCATCGAGGAAGTCGTGGACTATATCTGCGGCCAGATTGCATAGAATGTATAAAAACGCACCTCCGGCGCAAAACTAAGCGCAGGGAGGTGTTTTCTTATGGAACAAACGGAGCGGAACCGCAGGCGCATTCTGATCGGAGCGCTGTTTCTGGGCGTGCTGATACTGCTGCTGTGCGCGCGCCTTTTTTACATTCAGATTGTCTGCCATGAGGAACTTTCGCAAGCGGCGCTCGCGCAGTATGAGACGGCGCTGGTCGGGCTCGATGACCGCGGACAGATCTTTGACCGCAGCCTGCGTCCGCTGACCGGAGGAAAATACCGCTATTACTACATTCTTCGCAAGTCGTCGGCTGAGGACCGGCGGCTCGGCGCGCTGCTCGCGGAGATCGAGGCAGAGAAGATCACGCTCCGTTCTTCGAAGTATGAAGTGTATCGGACCGAAACCTTTGACGCGGCAGCGCACCGGCAGCTGCAGAACGATTTCGGCGCGTATGTATTCCGTGACCGGGCGCGGTATCAGAAGACACAGACTGCCTGCCACTTGATCGGCTATCTGAATGAGGATGAACAGCGCGGCGTTTCCGGTCTGGAGCTTTTGTATGAAGATCGCCTGCAGACCAAAGGCAGCCGGCTGGTCTTGGAATCCGATGCCGCCGGAAAGCTGATCCGGGGGATCGCGCCGCGGAAAATTGCCGCGGCAGAGAGCCGTACATCGCGAAACAACAATGCAGATCAGGCGTTTGCGCGCGATGCTGCAGCCGAGCCGGAAAGCCTGGTCACGACGCTGGATATCCGTGTGCAGCAAAAATGCGAGGCTCTGCTTGCGCAGCTCTGTGGGGCTGACGGCGATGCGGCGAAAGCCGACGCGGCAGCCTGCATTGTCAGCTGCGCAAAGACCGGAGAAATATTGGCGACCGCTTCGTATCCGACTTTCGCGCCGGATCATATCGCGGATTATCTCGGCGCGGGCTGTGAAGATAACGGCTGCTTACTCAACCGGACGCTGCAGGCGGCCTATCCGCCCGGCTCGGTATTCAAACTGATCGTTGCCGCGGCAGCTTTGGAAAACGGCGTCTGCGATGCGTCGCAGTGCTTTACGTGCCATAAGAACGCGGAGATCGAGGGCGTTCCGCTGTCCTGCAGCGCTGCCGGAGAGAACGGGCACGGACGTCTGGATATGCGAGAAGCTATGGCGGTGTCCTGCAACTGCTATTTTGCGCAGCTCGGCGCCAAAGTCGGCTATGAAAAGATCCTGGAGACCGCGAGAGCATTCGGCTTCGGAGAAAAGGTCCTGAACGGATTTCCGGGTGAGACGGCGGGAAATGTACCGGATGCGGCTGCGTGCGGCAGATGGGATACCGGCAACCTCTCCATCGGGCAGGGCGCACTGCTTGTCACCCCGCTGCAGGTGCACAGGATGACAAGCATCCTTGCGTGCGGCGGGGCGTCCGGCAGTTTGAAACTGCTGTCGACAGAGACCGCAGCGGTCGGGAATCCAAACGGTCTGCGCTATGCGGCCGCGGCGAGGCTCAATGAAAAGACCGCGGCCGGAAATGAGGACGATCGCGGAGAAACCATTCTTTCCGAACAGACGGCCGCGCGCCTGCAGGAAATGATGGCCGAAGTCATGAAAACGGGAACCGCGTCTCACATTGCCTGGGAAATGCCGGTCTGGGGAAAGTCCGGGACCGCGGAAGCGAGCCGCGGCGGTCAGCCGGTCAAACAGTGCTGGTTTACGGGGTTTTGTGAAACCGCGGGCGGCACGCGCTATGTGATCACGGTCCTGGCCGAAAACGGCAGCTCGGGGTCAGCGGCGGCCCTGCCTGTCTTTCGGGAGTTGACGGAGACGCTGCATGATCTGCAGCCTTGACGCGCAAACTCTGCGGATGATGACGGCGCGCGAAGAGCGGTCGGCGGCAGCCAGAACTTACGCGTGTGCTTCCGACAGCGCGGCCCGCAGCTTTTCGAGTGCTTTTTTCTCGATGCGGGAAACATAGGAACGGCTGATGCCCAGCTGCGCGGCGATCTCTCTTTGCGGCCGCGCGTCGCCGCCGTCCAGGCCGTAACGCCAGGTGATGACCATGCGCTCCCGCGGCGTGAGCTGCGCCGAAATGGCGCGGTAAAGCTTTGAGACCTGGATCTTGAGGCTGATATCATCCAGGATCTCGTCCGTATCCGTCCCTAAAATATCATTGAAGCTGATCTCGTTCCCGTCCTTATCCGTACCGATCGGCAGGCTGAGCGAGACCTCCTGCTTGATACGCTTGGAAGAACGGATGCTCATCAGGATCTCGTTTTCGATGCATTTCGCCGCATAAGTAGCCAGACGCGTGGAACGGCCGGCGGTATATGTACTGACTGCTTTGATCAGACCGATGGTCCCGATCGAGATCAGGTCATCCTGACAGGTTCCGGGGCTGATGTATTTTTTTGCGATGTGTGCGACAAGACGCAGATTGCGTTCAATGAGAACGCTGCGTGCATCCGCGTCGCCCTGCTGCAGTTTTTCGACATAAAATTGTTCTTCTTGTTCAGTAAGCGGGCGTGGAAAAGAACTGCTCATAGATAAAACCCCCTGCCGCATGGAGAGGACGACCGGCAGCCGGTCCATCCGCATGCGCTCTTTTGTCCACTATATGCCCGCCGCTGTCCCAAAGTGCCTGGCAACCCGCAAAAGTGCAAGTACCTATTTCGACCGGACTTTTCGACCGGACTTTTCAGCGAGACTTCACCGGGGCGCGAAACCGGACGACGAAGCGCGGCAAGCAAAAGAGAGGCGGAAAACGTTTGATCCCGCCCCTCTTTTCGTAAAATCCGAACTGTGCTTATCTAACTTCAAAAGACAGGCAGTCGGTGCACTGCTCCTGCGTCGGATTAGCCTCGTGTGTTCCCACGGTGATGGCATCCAGAGAGCACAGGTTTTTGGTGTGCTCATGGTGCATGCACTGATCAACGGTGCAGCGGATCGTCTGATTACATCTGTTTTCCATTTTGAATCCCTCCTTTTCCTTAGTATTATGACCGAATCTTCACAAAATATTACGAAACCACGGCTTGTACTTTTGCAAAAAAAATGTTATAATTTTTAAGGTTTTAACCTCTTTCGCACTTTTTGCGAAGGGGACGGGGAAAATGGATCAGACAGAAGATTCTTTCGGCGGCGCGATGCTGCTTTTCGGCGTGATCTTCGGCAGGAGCCGCAAAAAGGACCACGCGAAAAAGGAAGGAGCTTTTTCATGAAGATCAAATCCATGCCCGAGGAGGAACGCCCGGTGGAAAAAGCCGTGCTCACAGGAGTTCAGACCCTGTCGAACGCGGAACTTCTGGCGGTGATCCTCGGCTCCGGGACCAAAGAAAAATCCGCGATCGGCTTAGCGGAAGATGTCCTCGCCAGAGACGCGGGCGGCATCGCCTATCTGGCAGAGTGCACCATACAGGAACTGATGAAGATCAGCGGCGTAGGACCGTTCAAAGCGGTTCGGATCCTGGCGTCCGTTGAACTCGGCAAACGCATCGCGACCAGACCGAAGACCAAACGTCTGGCAGTCGATGACGCCGATAAGGTCGCAGACCTCTTTATGGAGGAGATGCGCTACAGCAAGCGGGAAACGTTCAAAGCCCTGCTGCTGAACGCAAAAGGCGAGATCATTTCCATCGAAACGGTTTCCGTGGGAGAACTGACTTCCACTTTGGTGCATCCGAGAGAAGTATTTCATCCGGCAGTGAAAAAAAGTGCTGCCGCGATTCTTTTTGTCCATAATCATCCGAGCGGGGACCCGACGCCCAGCGCCGAAGATTTCAAAACGACCAAAATGCTGGTCGAGTGCGGGAACCTTCTGCGCATCAAAGTCGTGGATCATCTGATCATCGGAGACGGACAGTATACCAGCATGCAGAGCCTGGGATGCATATGAGGGCACAGGCATATCCGCATTGCGGGAAAACAAGCGAAAAAATGATTGAGATAAAGCGGTGGAGGTATTAAAATGTGCAGTTTATTCAAAGCGAAAGATATGGGAATTGACTTGGGGACAGCCAATACGTTGATCTTTGTCAAAGGCAGCGGGATCGTTCTGAACGAACCGTCGGTCATTGCGGTCAACGATAAGGGCAAAACGCTGGCCGTCGGCTCGGAAGCAAAAGCGATGCTTGGCAAAGCGCCGGCCAATATCTCGGTCGTCAGACCGCTGCAGGACGGCGTTATTTCGGACTTTGACCGTACGGCAGATATGCTGAAAGCCTTTCTGGAAACTGCGCTGGCAGTCAAAAAGATCCGCAACTTCCGCGTTGTAGTCGGCGTACCGAGCGGCGTCACCGAAGTCGAGAAACGAGCCGTGGAAGAGATCGTCAGACAGATGGGCGCGACCGAAGTCTTCATCTTGGAAGAACCGATGGCGGCGGCGATCGGCGCGGGTATGCCGGTCGACGGGACCACAGGCTGCATGATCGCCGATATCGGCGGCGGCACGTCGGACATTGCGATCATCGCTTTGGGCGGTATTGTGGCAAGTACTTCCATTCGCCATGCCGGGGATAAAATGAACGAAGCGATCATACAATATATGAGAAAACGTCATGCGCTCCTGATCGGCGAACGTACCGCGGAGCAGCTCAAGATCAATATCGGCTGTGCCTGCATGGACGTGGATGACAACGGGAACGAAGTCATCCGGACGATGAACGCGAGAGGCAGGGACATTATTTCCGGACTGCCGAAGACGCTCGAAGTCAACAATAAAGACATCATGATCGCGCTGCAGGAGTCGATGGACATTATCATAGACGGCGTCAAAGCAACGATCGAAAAAGCGCCGCCTGAGATCGCGGCCGATATCGCGGAGCACGGCATGGTGCTTTCCGGCGGAGGCGGCATGATCTACAATCTGGACAAACTGATCAAAAAGAGGACCGATATGGATGTGACGGTCGCCGAAAACGCGTTTGAAGCCGTTGCGGTCGGAACGGGCATGAGCCTGGAAAATATTGAAAAATTAAAGGTCTACGCTTCCAACGGCAAGAAAAAATACGACAGCAGACCGTAGAAGCGATAAAAAATAAGGGAAAGATTTATGAGATGGATTCGAGAACATAAGTTAATAACCGCTTTGCTGCTGGTCTTGCTGATCCTGCTGATGATCTTTGCAGTGTCTGTGATGGCCGGAGGAAAATTCGATTCCGCGACCTCTGTGGTGAACAGCGGCGTTTCAAAGGTATCCGGCGTCTTTTCCGGCGCGGGCAGCGCGGTGCGGAATACCGTCAAGGGGATTTTTTCCTACCGCAGCTTGGAACAGCAGCTGGAAGACCTGCAAAGCGAAAACGCGTCGCTCAAACGGCAGCTCGCGGAAGAAAAGATGACACAGGAACAGCTGGACGAGCTGCAGGAGCTTTCCTCCGTGCTGAACTACGACTATACGAAGAAAACTTTTGACATCGTATCCTGCGACGTGATCTCCATGGATGGTTCCAACTGGACGAACCTGTTCACGATCAACTGCGGGACCGAAAGCGGTATCAAGGTCGGAGACGCCGTGGTAAACGGCACCGGATTGATCGGCAAAGTCGAAGAGACCGGAGAAGGCTGGTCGAAGGTCATGGCGCTGATCGACGAAGGCAGCAAGGTCAGCTTCAAACTGGCGCGTGACCGGAAACAGCTGGGAGTCGTTGCGGGAAATTCCAAGGGCTCCGTCAGCGGGTACATGATCGACGGCGAGTCGCTGGTATCCGAGGGGGATGTGATCATCACTTCCGGACTCGGAACCTATCCGGAGGGATTGGAGATCGGCAGCGTCAAGAGCGTGACATACAACAGTAACACGCTGCTCAAGGAGATCACAGTGGAGCTGGCAGTGAACTTTAAGAGTTTGGATAAGGTCGCGGTGATATTATGAAGTACTGGAAAACAGGTATATTCTTTCTGGTCGCTTTCTGCATACAGACCTCTCTGCTCAATCTGATCCGCATCGCGGGGTATACGCCGAATCTCCTGCTTTGTCTGGTGGTCGTGTTTTCCTTTTTGTATGAGGAACAGATCTGCGGACTTTTGTACGGGGCGTTCTTTGGCGTGCTGTATGATATCTGCTTCTCGGAAGTCGTGGGACCGATGCCGATCGCGCTGGTCTTGGTTGCGCTGATCATTCTTGCCCTGCGGGAATACGCGAATGTCGAGAATATCATGAACATGTGGATCGTATCGCTGATCTCCATCATCCTGTATTATGTGCTGAACTGGGGACTCAAGCATCTGGCAGGCAATCCGATCGGGATCGTGTACGTGTTAAAAACACTGCCTTGGATCACCCTGTACTCCCTTTTGATCATCACGGTGCTTTATCTGATCCTGATCAGAAAAACCGTAAAACATCGTAAAGACAGGTATTTCAGATGAATAAAAAATTTATGAATTCCAGGTATTATCAGGTTATTATCTTCGTGGTTGTCCTTATGCTGATCCTCTGCATAAGGCTTTTTGTGCTGACCGTCGTACAGGAAGAACGGTGGGCGGAGGCCGCGACCAACCAGAATACCAAGGAAGTCCTGCTTTCGGCGCCGCGCGGGGAGATCCTGGATCGCTACGGCAGAACGCTGGCGGGCAATAAACAGATCTTTACCGTAACCTTTAACGCCAGCGGACTTTCCACCGAGCAGATCAACGAATCCGCTTACCGAACGATACGCTTGCTGGAAAAAAACGGCGATACCTACGTCGATAATTTTCCGATCAAGATCTCAAAAAGCGGAAGGTTTTACTATACCTATGACAGCAATAAGAAAAAATGGCTCAAAGGGCTGGGCCTTTCCAAGAACGCTACGGCAGAGCAAGCGTTTGAAAAACTGCGCGCCAAATATGAGATCGATCCGGAACTGGATCGTTTTGAAGCCATGGATGAGCTGCAGAATAAACACGGAGTATGGCCGCCGATCAACGTGCGGAGTATGACCTTTACCTATGATACGAAAAAGGAAGCATTCATCAGCAAGTACGGACTCAGCATCAAAGAAACCGACGCCGACGGCAATGTGACAAAGCGTACGGATCTGACCGCCAAAGAGGCGTTTGCCGCGCTGCGTGAAAAGTACAAGCTGGATGTCGACGCGGATAAAAAGACGATCCCGGAAGATGAACGGCTCTCAAACCGAGAGGCGCGAAAGATCTTTGTCGTGCGGGAAGAGATCAAAAATATCGAATTCAATAAATATCGTTCCAGCACGATCGCTTCGGACGTCTGTGATCAGACGGTTGCTTATATCGAGGAAATGGGCAGCGAGCTCAAGGGTATGGAGATCGCGTCCGAAACCGTGCGGACCTATCCGAATAAGAACCTGGCTTCGCACATCCTCGGCTACATGGGCAGCATTTCCGACAGTCAGTATGACACCTATGTCAAGGAACGCGGCTACAGCAGCGATGATCTGATCGGCAAGGACGGCATCGAGGCTTCGATGGAGAGCACGCTGCGCGGCAGCGACGGTATCCGGACCATTCTGGTCAACAGTTCCGGTGACTATATCGAAACGCTGGGCGAGACTGAGCCGGTCGCCGGACAGAATATTTATCTGACGATCGACGCCGATCTGCAGAAGACGGCAGAGAACACGCTGGAACGCGCCATCAAGGCCGTGCAGACCGGAAGCATTTTTAAGAGCAAGTACGGCAATAAATCCATGCGCAAATATGCGAACTGCGGTTCCGGCGCTGTGGTAGCCATCGACGTCAAGACCAGCGAGATCCTGGCCATGGCAAGCTACCCGGACTATGACCCGAACATTTTCGCGGAGGGCATTTCCACCAAAGATTGGGCATCGGTACAGAGCACGAATCCGCGCGATTCGCTGGCGCCGACGCCGCTGTACAGCATCGCGACCCGTACCGCGGTACAGCCGGGTTCTACGTTCAAGCCGGTCACGGCGGTCGCGGCGCTCAAAGCCGGACTGGACCCGAACCGCCGCATCTATGACGGCAGATACATTGAAATGGGCGGTCATAAGTTCGGCTGCAGCAACTACAACAACGGATTGGGGTCCCATGGCTACCAGACACTGGCACAGGGCATCCAGAATTCCTGTAACTATTACTTCTACTGCATCGGTACCGGCATTGACTGGAATACCAGCAGCAAGACGAGTCTGGGCTATGATCTCACCGTCGATGATATCATGAAAGTCGCCTCCGAATTCGGATTGGGCGAAAAGACCGGCATCGAGCTTTATGAAACGACCACGCCGCTGGCTTCCAAGGAACGCAAGATGAGCGGCATGAAAAGCTCCCTGTGGAGCCATCTGTACTACAACAGCACCAAATACTGGCCGAAGTCGACCTATAACGACGAAGAAAAACTGCGCGCCGAGATCGATACCATCACCGGTTGGATCGAGGAAAACCCGTCCAGAGGCGAGATCATCAACCGTGTCAAGGCACAGACGACCGTCAGGGCTTCGCAGGTGGAAACTCTGACAGATGTCTGCAAATATTCCTATTTTGAACAGGCAAAATGGACAGTCGGCGATGAATTCAACATCGCCATCGGACAAGGCGACAACGCCTATACCCCGCTGCAGATGGCAAGCTATGTAGCGACCTTGGGCAACGGCGGCAAAAAAAATCAGGTCTCCATCATCAAAGGCATCGAGGGCGAGGGGCAGCGCAAAGCCGCGAAAGCCTCGCAGATCGACGTTTCGCAGAGCGATCTTGACCATGTTCTGGAAGGCATGCGGCTGGTAACGAAGCGAGGTACACTGGCAGGTACGTTCGGCAGCTTTCCGATCGAAGTTGCCGGCAAGACCGGTACTGCGCAGCGCGACGGCTATATCAACCCGAAGGATGAGGTCGCCTATGTAAAGAGCCATCTCGGCAGCATCGCACCGGGCATCTCCTGGACGCAGGTTGAAAACATGATGGCCAAGATGATGAAAGAGGATCCGGAAAAATATCCGACCCAAAACGATACGGTGGATGAAGCGCTGATCAAAGTCAGCAATAAAAAAGTCACCTACGCGAAGATCAATCAGTATAAGGATACTTACGATCACTTTGCTTGGACGATCACGCTCGCGCCTGCGGACGATCCGAAGATCGCGGTCGTCGTTCTGCTGGTGCAGGGTGGTGTTTCTTTCAACGCCGCGCCGGTAGCCAGAGAAATCATCGGGGATTATCTGCAAGTCGACACTACGACCAAGACACTGGATTTTTCGACGAAAATGAACGGATAAGTGTCGGAGCACGCGGCCGGAAACGGTCGGCACAATCAGAAATTTACGAAAGAAGGAAGGAGGAGCCATGGGAACATCAATCGTCATCGCCTCGGGAAAAGGCGGAACCGGCAAGACCATGGTTTCGGCCAATCTGGGAGCAACGCTCTCCCGGCTTGGTCACCAAGTTATCGTCATAGATATGGATACCGGTCTTCGGAATCTGGACCTGTATCTGGGATTGGAAAATAATGTTGTATATGATGTCAACGATGTGATGCACGGCGTATGCAGGATCAAGCAGGCCATCATCCGGGATAAGAGCTTCCCGGGGCTGAGCTTTATGGCAGCCTCGCCGAAACGTTCCGACGGGGAGATCACGCCGCTGCACATGAAGGTCTTGTGCGACAAGCTGAAGGAAATGTTTGATTTTGTGATCATCGACGCGCCTGCGGGCATGAATGATGACCTGCTGGTTTCCATCGGCGGGGCAGATCATATCATCCTGATCATCAATCCGGAGATCGCGTCCATGCGGGACGGAGAAATGGTGACCGCGTTCCTGCGGGAAAACGGCGGAAATTATCAGGTACATTATCTGATCAACAAGATGAACCTGAAACTGATGCGCGCAGGACTCGCGCCATCCATGGAAGAAGTCACGCGCGGCATCCGGGGGCAGGTCCTGGGCCTGATCCCTTACGATGAAAACATACATATTTCCACCAATCTCGGCGTTCCGATCGCATTCATGCCGGAAAGCCCGATCGCGCAGAACTTCCAACGCATCGCCGAACGCGTAGAGGAACTGTAACGCGATGTCAAAGCGGACAAATGGATCAATCGCATCCCTTTAACTGATCGACGCAAGGTTTTTCAATTTTCGAAAGAGCCTTGCGTTTTTGATTGCGGCTTTTTACCGTAAAATGAGCTGTCACTTCCCGGGCCGCGCCTTGTGGAGCGATGCCGTCCGATGCAGACAGCGCGCAGCGCGGCGCACACAAAAAGACTTCCTCGCTTGGCGGGCAGCCGTACGAAAGAAGCCTTTTTTACGCAAACGCAGAAAGTAATCGCTCCCGCACCGCGGCTAGAAATTGATCGCTTCCGCACCTCGGCTAGAAATTGATCGCTTTGCTGTTGACGCCGACGTTGACGATGATACCGACGGAGATCATGCTGGCGATCACGGAGGTGCCGCCGCCGGAAAGGAACGGCAGCGTGATGCCGGTAACCGGCATCAGACCCATGGTCATGGCGATGTTTTCAAATACCTGGAACAGGAACATGCCCAGAAAACCAATGACGATCAGGGCACCGTACAAGTCGACGGAATCACGGATGATCTTGGTGAAACGGATCAGCAGGAACGCGTAGATCAGGATCGCGACGGTCCCGCCGAGAAAACCGAGTTCCTCCACGACGACGGAAAAGATGAAGTCCGACTGCTGGACCGGGATAAAGTCCAGACTCTTCTGGGTACCCTGAAAGAGGCCTTTTCCGAAGAATCCGCCCGAACCCATGGCCACCTTGGACTGCCATACCTGATAGTTGCCGGACAGGCTGAGGTTGTCCGGATGGAGGAACGCTTCGATACGCTCTTTCTGGTAATCATCCAGGAACTTATAGATGATCGGCACCGCGGCAAGGCATGCCAGCGCGCACTGGAAGAAGAGCTTGTAGTCGATGCCGGCGAAGAACACCATGAAGATCCACATGACGATGTAGACCAGCGCGCTTCCCAGGTCTTCCTTGAGGACGATGGCAATGATCGGAGCCGCCACGAGGAACGCCTTGAACACACCGGTGAACTTATTCAGTTCTTCGCGATGTTCGGACAGGTAACCCGCCATGATCAGCACGAAGAGGATCTTGACGAATTCCGACGGTTGCAGTGTAGTGATGCCGAGGTTGATCCACGCGCGGGAACCGTAGTTTTCCTGGCCCAGTCCCGGGATGTAAACCGTGAGCAGGAACAGGACCGCGCCCGCGTAGAGGAATTTTTCCAGACCGATAAAGAAACGGTAGTCCAGATTCTGGATGAACAGCAGGATGCCGAAGCCCAGGATATAGGCGATCGCTTGGATCAGGACCGGCCTTGCCAGCACGAAGCCGCCGTCGTAAACCGTGCTTTCCAGCATGGTCAAACTCAGAATACCCAGTAAACCTACACAGATCAAGATATATTTGTCAATATTCACCAAAGGATTAAAAAATTTGTTCATTACTTGCCTTTCTACTCCTTGACATTTTGTTGCCTCAAACATTATAATATATATTGTATGGATATATCAAGATTTAATTATGTAATGCATTTTGATTTATAAATTTTCATGCAAACTTTCATGCAATCATATTGTAAACGATAAATAGAAAAATGAAAAGAAAAAACTGAATAAGAGGGAGGTGCTGCAATGGGCCCAATTATAGTGAAAATTGTAATTGCGGTGATTGCACTTGCAATCGGCGCATTGATCGGGTATATATATCGAAAAAATGTGGGCGAAAAGGCGATCGGAAGCGCGGAACAGAAGGCGCGGAACCTGATCCTGGACGCAGAAAATAAATCCGAAAGCATGAAAAAGGAAGCGATTCTGGAGGCGAAAGAAGAAGCGCACAGAGTCCGGAGCGAAGCGGAACGTGACGCGAGAGAAAGACGTTCCGAGATCCAGCGTTCCGAAAGAAGACTGATCCAAAAGGAAGAATCCATGGATCGCAAACTTGAGAATATTGAAAGAAAAGAAGAAAGCATTACACAAAAAGAACAGGCGATCATTAACAGACAGAAAGAGTTAGAACTTGTTATAGCCAAGCAGATGGAAGAACTGGAGCGGATTTCCGGTTATACGGTAGAGGAAGCAAAATCGATCCTGCTCGCCAACACCGAAAAGGAAGTGCGCCACGAGGCTTCCATCATGATCAAGGAGATCGAAACCAAGGCCAAAGAAGAAGCGGACAAGAAAGCAAAATACATCATCACCAACGCCATCCAGCGCTGCGCGGCGGACCATGTCGCGGAGAGCACGGTATCGGTCGTTTCGCTTCCGAACGACGAGATGAAAGGCCGTATCATCGGCCGTGAGGGCCGGAACATCCGGGCGATCGAAACCCTGACCGGCGTAGATCTGATCATCGACGATACCCCGGAGGCTGTCATCTTATCCGGTTTTGATCCGGTCAGAAGAGAGATCGCGCGCATCGCGCTCGAAAAGCTGATCGTAGACGGTCGTATCCATCCGGCCAGGATCGAAGAAATGGTCGAAAAAGCAACCAAGGAAGTCAACGCCATCATCAAGGAAGAGGGCGAACAGGCGACCTTCGAAGTCGGTATCCACAATCTGCATCCGGAACTGGTCAAGATCCTGGGCAGACTGAAATACAGAACCTCCTACGGGCAGAATGTACTCAAGCATTCCGTAGAAGTCGCGCATCTGGCGGGTCTGATGGCAGGCGAACTGGGGCTGGACGTCAAACTGGCGAAGAGAGCCGGTCTGCTGCACGATATCGGCAAGGCGCTCGACCATGAATATGAGGGTACGCACGTAGATATCGGTATCGAGATCCTGCGTAAGTATAAGGAGTCCGAAGCGGTCATCAACGGAATGGCGGCACACCACGGCGATTATGAACCGAAGAATATGGAAGCGGTCTTGATCGCGGCGGCCGATGCACTTTCGGCGGCAAGACCGGGCGCGAGAAGAGAAACGCTCGACGCTTACATCAAGCGTTTGGAAAAACTCGAAGAGATCGCCAACACGACGCCGGGCGTCGAGAAATCCTTTGCGATCCAGGCAGGCAGAGAGATCCGTATCATTGCCAAGCCGGAGGACGTCAATGACGAAGAGATCGTTTTCCTGGCAAGAGAAATTTCCAAAAAGATCGAATCCGAACTGGAATATCCGGGACAGATCAAGGTCAACGTTGTCAGAGAGACCAGAGCGATCGACTACGCGAAGTAGGCTTTTAAAAGGCAAAAAACAGAGGCAGAGCAATCTGCCTCTATCGTTATGTATAAGGGATATCAACAGGGTAGAAACAGAGATAACAGGGATAACAAATGACAGAGCAGATTTTGGGGAACAATTTAAGTGAGATCAACCGGAACTTTTACCGCAAACTGATGATTGTCGGTATTCCGATGGTCATCCAGCAGGTGATCGCGGTCACGCTGAACCTCGCGGATACGATCATGGTCGGTAAAGTCAGCGAAAACGCGCTGGCGGCGGTCGGCGCGGCAAATCAGATCTATTTTATCTTCGGCGTTGTGCTGTTCGGCGTGTTCAGCGGTGCGGCCGTGCACGCAGTGCAGTACTGGGGCATTCGGGACATCGTCAGCCTGCGCAGGATCATCGGCATCGACTATACGGTCTGTCTGGTGCTGTCCGTACCGGCAATCTTGTTCGTCTATTTTACGGCGCCGTTTTTGATCAGTTTGTTTGCGGACGAGCCGGAAGTGATCGCGCTGGGAACCGATTATCTGCGCATTGCCTGCTTTTCCTATCTGTTCTCGGGGCTGACTTTCGTCATCTCCTATAATTCGAGGGCGATCCAGGACGTTACGGTGCCGACCATCATCAACGGCTGCGCGATCCTGATCAATATTACGTTCAACTATCTGCTGATCTACGGAAAATGCGGTTTCCCGAAGCTCGGCGTGGAGGGCGCGGCGATCGCGACATTGATCGCCAGAGTGCTCGAATGTGCGGCGATGTACCTTTCGGTATATCTGCGGAAAGAATATCCGCTCAAGGCCAAGATCGGCGAATTGTTTTCCTATTCTTCACAGATGTTTTTCAATGTGATGAAAACCGCGATCCCGGTCATTGTGACGGAGGGCCTGTGGGCGGTTTCCGTTTCCTGCATTTTTGCGGCTTACGGCAAGATCAGCGCGTCGGCCTTTGCCGTATCGCAGGTCGCGGTCACGGTCACGGACTTTTTCCAGACCGTGTACTTCGGTCTTGGCAACGCGTCCGCGGTCCTGCTGGGAGAAGTCCTGGGACAGGGGAAGAAAAAACTGACTTATCAGTACAGCCGCAACATCCTCAAGGTGACTTGGATCCTGAATGTGGTCATGACGACTGCGATCATTCTGCTGCGGGCGCCGATCGCCGCGATTTACGATTTTACGCCGGAAACGACCGATATGCTGATGAAAGCGCTGTTGGTCTATGCCATCGCCATGACGCCGAAGATGTTGGCGTATATGATGATCTGCGCGATCTTTCGGCCGGGCGGAGATACCATGTTCTGTATGTACGTGGATGTTTCGTTCAACGTCGGCATGCAGATCCCGCTCGCATATATCAGCGTGCTGCTTCTGGATCTGCCGCTGCACTGGGCAATGGCAGTGGTCGCGATCGCGGATGTCCTGAAGATTTTTATCTGTTATTACCGGTATTTCACCAAAAAGTGGATGAACGTTTTTACCGGACGAGAGGAAGATGAGGAAGAAATATGGCAGTGAAGCTACAAAATAAACCCGTCGTATATTTAGACAACAGTGCGACCACACGGCAGTATGACGCCGTAACGGAGGCCATGGCGGAGAATATGAAGCAGGTTTTCGGCAATCCGTCCTCCCTGCATGCGCTGGGCCTTGCGGCTGAAAAAGAAGTGCGCGCGGCGCGAAAAAGGATCGCGGGCGCTTTGGGCGCTGCGGAGGAAGAACTGTATTTTACTTCCTGTGGAACAGAGTCCGACAACACAGTGCTGATGGGAGCGGCACAGGCAAAAAAACGCAGCGGCAAAAAGATCATCGTTTCGGCGGTCGAACATCCGGCGATCCTGGAGCCGGCCCGCAAGCTGGAAAGTCTGGGATACGAAGTGGCGTATATCGGCGTTGACCGGCTGTGTCATTTGGACCTGAAGCAGCTGGAAGCGGAACTGACGGAGGATACGATCCTGATCTCGGTCATGGGCGTCAACAACGAGGCGGGAACGATCCTTCCGATCCCGGAGCTCGTGAAGCTGCGCGATGCTTACAATCAGGCGCACGGAACGGATATCTGGCTGCACAGCGACTGTGTACAGGCCTTCGGCAAGATCCCGGTCGATCTTTCCAAAAACTTTCGCGGCGTGGATTTTCTGTCGCTGAGCGCGCATAAGATCCACGGGCCGAAAGGCATGGGGGCATTGTATGTGAGAAAAGGTCGGAATCTGCCCGCATTTTTGCTCGGCGGCGGACAGGAGCGGCACCTGCGCTCCGGTACAGAGAATACGCCGGGGATTGTTGGTTTCGGCAAGGCGGCAGAGCTGGCCATGGAAAACTTCACGCAGCGAACGGAAACGATGCGTGTCTGCCGGGAATTCCTGCTGAACGCCTGCAAAGACGAGATCCCGGATATCCGTGTCAACAGTCCGGAAGACGAAACTGCGTGTCCGTCGGTCCTGAACATTTCCTTCCTCGGCACACGCGGCGAAGTGCTGCTGCACACGCTGGAACAGGACGGTATCTATGTTTCCACCGGCTCTGCCTGCTCCTCCAATCACGCTTCTTCGAAAGGCTCGCATGTGCTGAACGCGATGGGGCTTTCGCCAAAGGAGATCGAGGGGGCTATCCGTTTCAGTTTCAGCGAGTTTAATACGCTCGAGGAAATGGAGTACACGGCTGAGAAGCTCAAGGCGGCGGTGCAGAGGTTCCGCAGGCTGGGAAGCTTCCGCTGATCGTGTCACACACAAACCGTGAAAATGTTTTCAAACGATTCCGCAGGAGCGGCTATGATTTCGCAGCCGAACGAGTCAGCTTGTTTCCTGAAGTTTGGCACGCATGTTTGCCAAACTTCCAAACAAGGACGAGTGAAGCTGCTGAAAGCACCCGCGATGAGGGCCAGTGCAGAAAATATTTTCACGGTCTGCGTGGAATGGAAGCAGGAAGAACAAGCGAATGGAAACGTATCAAATCGCAAATTTACGATAAATAGGAGAATCACCATGAATGAACAAAACATTCTCATCGTGCGTTGCGGTGAGGTTGCCTTAAAAGGTATGAACAAGCCATATTTTGAAAGAATGCTGGTGGACCGCATCCGCAATAACCTGAAAGCGTTCCGCGGTGTGGATGTCAGGAGGAGCGAGGGACTGATCTTCGTTCGGGCGGATAAGGAACTGGACATCCAGGCGATCATCAAGGAGATCTCCAAGGTGTTCGGCGTTGCGTCGATCAGTAAGGCGGTGGAAGCTCCGTCGGAGCTGGACGCCATCGGCGCGGAGGCGGTGGACTATATGAAAGGGCTGATCGCCGAACGCGGGATCCATACGTTCAAAGTTGAGGCAAAGCGCGCGGACAAGAACTTTCCGGTCAAATCGCCGGAGATCGGCCGTATCATCGGCGCGAAGGTACTGATCGGCTGCAAGGTGCTCAAGGTCGATGTGCATGAGCCGGATGTGCTGCTGCACGTGGACGTGCGCCACGACAGATCGTATATTTACGAAGGGAAAATCCCGGGCTTCGGCGGCCTGCCGCTGGGGACCAACGGCAAGGGTCTGACGCTGCTTTCGGGCGGGATCGACAGTCCGGTGGCGACTTGGATGATGGCCAAGCGCGGGATGTTGATCGAAGCGGTGCATTTTCATTCTTATCCGTATACCAGTCAGCGCGCGCAGGAAAAGGTTGAAGATCTCGCGCGCATCGTATCGACTTATTGCGGCAGATTTAAGATGCATGTCATCAACCTGCTGCCGATCCAGGAAGCGATCGTCACGAACTGCCCGGAAGAAGAAACGACCATTCTGGTACGCCGTTTCATGATGCGGATCGCAGAGCGGATCGCCAAAGACACGGGCTGCCAGATGCTGATCACCGGAGAAAACCTCGGACAGGTCGCCAGCCAGACGGCAGAGGCTCTGGTCGTCACCGACGCTAGCGTGAGCCTGCCTGTGATGCGGCCGCTGATCGCGATGGACAAAGTAGACATCATGGCCAAGGCGGAAGAAATCGGCACGTTCGAAACGTCCATCCAGCCGTACGAAGATTGCTGCACGGTCTTTCTCCCGAAACATCCGACGACCAAACCGAAACTCGAACGGATCCTCGAATCCGAGAGCAAGCTGGACTGCGAGGCGCTGATCGAAGCCGCTGTCAAAGCGCAGGAAATCGTCAATATCATGCCGGAATAAGGGAAAAAAGATTTATGAAATCAAAACTGATCAAAAGAGAAGGCACGGATATGATTCTGATCGATACCGATGGCGAGATTATCTATGATGATATCGGAAACTATCGGTATTTCAGTCTTGGCATGAACAGTGCGAAAGGAAAGAATGTTCGGGATTTATTTGTGAATCTGGAAGAAGATTATCCCTTGCTGCTGGCTGTGAGAGATGGAGTTGCTTCCGAGAATTTTGAGTGGGAATTGACAACGAAGAGAAACATCCAATTCAAAAAAATCGGAAGTGCTTATCCGCTTTATGACGGAGATAAACTTGTCGGCGCAGTGGAATTTGCCAGCTTTTTTTACAGCAAAGATCATATTGGAGAGATCGAGCAGCATTCGGAACATATTTTATACCGCCGTAATCACACAAAATATATTTTGGATGATATAATCACGGAAGATCCGATTATGGAACAGATCAAGGCCAATATCAATCAGATCGCGTTGTCGGATTCGAATGTGTTAATATACGGAGAAACGGGGACAGGGAAAGAACTGATCGCGCAATCCATTCATAATTGCAGCCGCAGGTACAGCAAGAACTTTGTATCGCAGAACTGCGGAGCGATCCCGGCAAATCTCTTGGAAGCTATGCTCTTTGGCACTACAAAAGGGAGCTTTACCGGGGCATCGGATCAGCCGGGGCTGTTTGAGCTGGTAGATGGAGGAACCATTTTTTTAGATGAGATCAATTCTTTAGAACCTGATCTGCAGGTGAAACTTTTAAAAGCCATCGAAAGTAAAAAGATCAGAAGGATCGGGTCCGAAAAAGAAATCAAAATGGATTTTCGAGTTGTTGTAGCGACAAATGAAGACCCATTTGAACTGCTGCGGCAAGGCCGGATCAAACCGGATCTTTTTTATCGATTGGCAGTTGTCTATATCCGTTTGCCGAAACTGATCGAACGAGAGAATGATATTGAATTACTCACAAACTACTTTATTGACTACTTCAACTTAAAAACGGATCGTCGGATCCAACACCCGGGAACACAAATCCAAGAAATCTTCAGAAGCTATACTTGGCCGGGAAATGTGAGAGAACTGCGAAATGTCATCGAAGGTTTTTTTGCTTTTGCGGAAAGTGATTGCCTGCAGGTAGACGATATTCCGAGCTACATTCGGGAGAATGTTCACAGTCGAAGTGTTAGAATGACATCCGGGCACCAGAACCTGAATACGGATATGGCAAAGCTGGAGCGTGAAATCATATGTTCGATCTACGAGGATTGCGGTTATGATCTGGCGGCAGCATCTGATATGTTGGGAATATCCAAGCAGCTGCTGCGATTTAAGCTGAACAAGTACGAAAGTGAGAAAATCTAACATGGGACTGCGAAAAGAGTTTAAGGATGTCTGCGTTGTGAATGATGCCTGTGAGATTGAATATATCCATGTTTTCAATCCGGATTTTTTTGGTTTTAAACCGGACGAGGTGATCGGAAAAAGCTTTTTGCAAATATATGCCAACCTTGATGAAAGCAGCAGTACTTTTGTGAGAGCGATTCACGGCGGAGAGCGATTTGTCAATTACGTGCAGGTGTTAGAAAATAACGAAGGCAGAACCGTAAAGCAGACCGAGGATATCTATCTGCTCCGCAGCGGTGAGAAGATCGTAGGGGCTGTTGAATTTGCGGATTATGATGAGGAAAAGGACCTGGTCGCACCCAAAAGAGACGGACAAATTGAAAATCTTCTCAATGATGATAATGCAACTGCAGCGAACATGATCGGCAGCTGCGAAGCTGTTGTGGAGTTGAAAAAGAAAATACAAAAAATTAAAGATGCGGATTCACCGGTATTGATCATGGGGGAAACGGGAACCGGAAAAGAGCTGGCCGCCCATATTATTCATAATTCAAGTGCAAGATGCAAAAATCCGTACGTGTATGTTAATTGCAGTGCTTTACCGGAAAATCTTCTGGAAGGTATTCTGTTCGGCATAAAAAAGGGAAGTTTTACCGATGCGGAGGAAAAAACAGGACTTTTTCAAATGGCGGAGAAAGGAACGCTGTTCTTGGACGAGGTGGACTCCATGCCTTTAGGCATCCAGAGCAAGATTCTGAGGGCCATTGAAGAAAAATGCATTCGACCGATCGGCGGAACGGAAGAAATCTATTTGGATGTTCGGATCATAGCTTCCTGCAATAAACAGATCCATGAGCTTTTGGCTTCACGCAGTCTGCGGAATGACCTGCTGTTCCGGCTCTCTGTGATACAGTTTTCCCTGCCGCCGCTTCGAGAAAGAGAATCGGATGTATTGCAGATCGCGGACTACTACAGACAAAAGTATAATCAAATTTACAAAAAAGAGATTACCGGTTTTACAAAAGAATTACAGCAGCATATGCTGCATTATGCATGGCCGGGGAATGTACGGGAACTCAAAAATATGATGGAGGGGATGTACCCGGTAATGAAAGATAACGTCATCGGAGAGGTGCATATGCGGCAAAGATGGCTGGGCACGGAGCCGGAGACAAAGCGTTCATCCGAAACACATCAAGAAGTGTCGGCGTTTCTCGCATCAGGAAAAAAACTAAGAGAATATCTTGAAGACTATGAACGTCAATGCATTGAGAACACGTGGCATGAAAGCGGGAAAGACTTTTCGGAGGCGGCAAAACGGCTGGGAATCTCACCGCAGCTTTTGCGTTATAAGATGAAAAAATATTTTTTATAAAAGAAATTTCTTTTACAAACACAGGCGAACAAAGCCTGTGTTTTTGTATACAAAAAAAGAATGTTGGAAATTAGCGGTTTGTTAGCAAGATGATATTTTGGCATGGATATTGCTCTTAAATAATGATACCAAATGATGGGAGGTAGGAGCATGATCAACAAAGAAAATATGTATCATAACATGCTGCGGATGGTTGAAGTTCCCGGCGTATCGGGAACGGAGTCCGAAAAAATGACAGCTTACAAAGTGGAAGAATTGCTGCGGGAAATCCCTTATTTTCAGGAACACCCGGAAAATGTAAGATTAGTCCCACTCGTCGATGACCCGTTCGAACGCAGTATCGTAACAGCTTTTATGGAGTTGAATCCCGGCTGTCCGGATACTGTAATCCTGACAGGACATTACGATGTCGTCGATGTAGAAGAATTCGGACATCTGCAGGATATTGCTTACGATGTTGAGAAAATTACAAAACGTATTAACGAAATGCCATTGGATGAAGACAGCCGCAAGGACTTTGAAAGCGGAGAATGGCTCTTTGGACGCGGAACTGCGGATATGAAATATGGGCATGCGCTTTGTATGGAATTGATGAAGCACTATTCCGAAGAGAAAACCATCAAAGGAAATCTCTTATATGTAGCCGTCTGCGGCGAAGAGACCAATTCCGAAGGCATGCTGCGTGCCGTACCGTTCTTCAATCAGTTGGCAGAGGAAAAGGGGCTGAAATACAGGGCTCTGCTGCTTACCGAGTGCTACATGATGGAAGACCAGGCGGGGGACAACAATCGCTATATCCATTACGGTGCGTCCGGAAAGATCATGCCGATGTTCTTCTTTGCCGGGGAATCCACGCACGGAGGAGAACCTTTTCTTGGTATCGATCCGACCCTGATGTCCACGAGGCTGTATCATAAGCTGCAGATGAATACGGAATTCTGCCAGCAGAGCCTAGGCGAGACAACACCGCCGCCGGTCTGCTTAAAGATGCAGGATCTCAAGGGGACCTATTCCGCATCGATACCGCTGTATGCTGTAGCTTACTATTCGTTCATCACCGTGCAGCTGGATCCGGCCGAGATGAATCGCAGACTTTTGCAGCTTGCGGAAGCATCGATGCAGGAAGCGATCGGCTTCATGGATGAGAAAGCGGCAGCGTACGCAAAGCTGACCGGAGAGGAACCGATCCGACACCGCTATGAGCCATGCGTCAAGACTTACCGACAGCTTTATGACGAAGTCCGCGCGGATTACGAAGGCGATCTGGAGGCGGATCTGAAAGCTTATGCGAGAGAACTGCAGGACAAGAAACTGGAGATGCAGGACATCGCTGTCAGCTTGGTGAAACGCGTATACGAACTGTACAAGGATAAGAAACCGATGATCATCCTGGCGTTCATCCCGCCGTACTATCCGGACGTTTATCTGAGCAAAGACGGCGAGGATGCAGCGAAACTGATGCGCTGCTGCGATGAGATCATTGACTACGCACGGGAAAATTTCGGAGAAACGCTCAAAATGAAGGATTACTATATGGGCATTTCGGATATGTGCTATACAGGTCTGGCGGAAGGTATGAATTTCGACAATGTATTTGAAAATCTAGCAGGGATCAATATGATCTATCAGTTCCCGGAAGAAGACCTGAAAAAATTTAAGGTCCCGGGAATTGTGCTTGGCGGGTACGGAAAAGACTTCCATAAACATACGGAACGTCTGCATAAACATTATAACTTCGATGTGCTTCCGTATTTGTATATTCAATTGATCGATAAGCTTTTAGGCTAAGATGAATCGTGAAAGGAGAAAAAAATGTCTGAACAAAAAAGAACGCCGTCCATGCAGAGAGTCATGGACGCAAGCACCGGTCTGCAGCGTACGATGAAGACCAGAGATGCCATCATGGTAGGCGTTGGCGGAACCTTGGGAACAGGAATTTTCCTCAGTTCCGGCGATGTACTGGCGAATGCGGGGCCGGGAGGTGCGATCGTCGCCTACCTGCTCGGAGGATTTATCATCTGGCTGATGACAGCCTGTCTTGGGGAACTGTCGGCGGCGATGCCGGTAGCAGGCAGTATGCAGGCATACTGCACAGAATTTATCAATCCGGCCATGGGCTTTACCATCGGCTGGGTCAACTGGCTGGGTGGGGCTATTACGATCACAACACAGATCGTAGCGTCTGCAATCATTATGAAAAACATCATTCCGTCCGTTTCTACCTTTGTATGGATCCTGCTGTTTGCAGCCATCCTTTTTGGAGCAAATTTCTTCGCAGCCGGCAAATACGGAAATGTATCGTTCTACTTTGCCAGTCTGAAGATCGTATTGATTGTTGCGTTCGTATTGGTCGGAGCAGGCATGATCTTCTTCGGTCTGGGTGTCGGCGAGCCGGTTGGCTTGGGCAATTATACTGCGAACGGAGGCTTCTTCCCGAAAGGCCTTGCAGGTGTTGGGGCCGTATTTCTGAGTGCCTTTTACGCATTCGGCGGAACAGAGATGATCGCGGCAACTGCAGGCGAAATCAAGAAAGAAGAGGATATCCCGAAAGCTGTAAACTGGACACTGTTCCTGCTGCTGGGAGCCTATGTCGTAGCGATGATGGTCCTGATCGCGCTGCTGCCTTGGGATCAGGCGGATTTGAACGGATCTCCGTTCGCTTATGTATTCCGTCATGCAGGCATGCATGGAGCAGAGCTGTTTGTTAATATTTTCGTATTGACGTCCGCGCTGACTTCCGGAAACTATTTCGTTTATGCATGTACCAGATACTTATGGTCGTTAGCAAAATTCGATCAGGCACCGAAGGCATGTGCCAAGACAAGCAAAAATGGCGTTCCGATCGTGGCACTGAGTATTTCCATGGCCTTTGCATTGCTGGGCATTATCAGTGAATTCGTGGCGGAAGATACCGTTTACAAAATGCTGATCTACTTGATCGGCGGCTGCAACGTATTTATGTATACAGTAATCTGCATTTGCCAGTATCGCTTCCGCAAACGTTTCTATGCCGAAGGCGGAAAGGATGAAGATCTGAAGTACAGAGTGCCTTACCCGATCACTCCGATCTTAGGCGTAATCGGATATCTGGCAGTATTGGTGATGTCCCTGATGGATCCTGGTGAAGCAGTCACATTCTATATCTGTATTCCGATCTACGCTGCAATTTACATCGCGGCTCACTTCTATACGAAGAAAAAAGGCGTGAAAGCAGTAAATATCGATATGTAATCGAAAAGCACAAATCATAAAGTCATAGGCACGAGGGCTGCAGCAATGCGGCTTTCGTGCTTTTTTGACAAAAGAAGTCAGGATCCCGCCTATTCTCCTAAAGACTTTTCGGCAAAGCTGCGGTATCATAGTTTTAGAAATGTGCAAAATGATAGGATAAGAGGAGGCAAGAGAGTGGAAGTCATTTTTGAAGTAAGTGAAAACGTACTGGTGGCGCGGCTTCTGGGAGAGCTGGATCACCATGCGGCGGCGCAGGTCCGCGGCGACATTGACCGAGCGTTGGAATCCCATGCGCTGAAGAATCTGGTCTTTGACTTTGAAAAAGTTACTTACATGGACAGCTCCGGCATCGGAGTGGTGCTGGGACGCTATCGGCGGCTGAGCGAAAACGGCGGCAGAGTCGCCATCGCGGCGTGTACCAAAAGTGTGCGGACGATCTTGAACATGGCCGGTATTTTTTCGCTGATGCGTTATGCCGACACGAAAGCGGAAGCGGCGGAGCTGCTGAAGGGAAAGGAGGTATCGTAATGGAAAAAATATTAAAAGTTGAGGTAGATGCGGATCTTGCGAACCAGAGCCTGATCCGCGGCATTACGGCAGCTTATGCAGGAGAACTGGATCCGACGGTCGAAGAACTGACCGAGATCAAAACTGCAGTATCGGAGGCGTTCAGCAACGCGGTGCTGCATGGATATGCGGAATCCGTGAGCGGTAAGGTCGATCTGGAATTTGCCTGCCTTTCGCAGGATACCCTGATGATCAAAGTCATGGATAAAGGGGTCGGGATCGAAAATATCGCGCAGGCGATGGAACCGCTTTTCACTACCGATACCGGAGAAGAACGTTCCGGGATGGGGTTCACCGTTATGGAAAGCTTTATGGATAAGATCAAGGTCGATTCCCGGCTGGGCGAGGGAACGACGGTGACGATGATCAAAAAGATCGATACATATTATGGGATCTGAGACTGCCGCCGTACGGGACGCCAAGACGGCTGCGGAGAAAGCATTCCTGGAGCGTATGGTCGCAGAGCATGCCGGACTGGTCCGGGCTGTAGCTTTGCGGCTTTCGCATGCCTATCCGGCGGAAACGGAAGACTTGATGCAGATCGGCTACATCGGGCTGCTCAAAGCGGCGAAACGCTTCGAACCGGAGCGGGGGCTGGCCTTTTCAACCTATGCGGTGCCGATGATCGCCGGAGAGATCCGCTCGCAGCTGCGGGATCAGGGAAGCATCAAGGTCAGCCGGAGCATCAAGGCGGATATCACGGCGATCCGCCGCGCGGAGAATACCTTTTTGGCCGCGCACGGGACCTCGCCTAAGATCTCGGAGCTTGCGGAAGCGGCCGGCCTGCCGACGGAACGTGTTGCCCAGGCGTTGGCGGCTGCCGATCATATGCAGCATTTTGAAGAGTACGACAGCCTGCACTTGTGCGGGGATGAAGAGGAAAAAAACATCGCCAGGATCGATCTGGCAGCAGGCATCGCGTCGCTGACCGCGCGTCAGCGGCAGGTGATCCTCCTGCGCTATTACAAAGACTTTACGCAGCAGCAGACGGCCGATATCCTGGGAATTTCTCAGGTACAAGTCTGCCGCATCGAGAAAAAAACACTACGGGAACTTGCGCAAAAAATAGACGAAGAAGAGAGTACGAGGAAGTAACTGTAAAAAGAGTGCGATAAACAGATGAATTTCGACATTTTCTGATGGAAAAAAGCAAAAATACCTTGCAAGATTGACAAAAAAGTGTTTTAATAATCATGTATGTTGTTATGTCTTTAACACGGGATAACAAGTTAAAAACAGGTCTTTGATTTTTCCCAAAAAAATGACCGTTATTAATAATTTAAGGAGGCATTTAAATGAACTTTCAACCAACGAAGGAACAAGAATTCGTAAGAAAAATGGTAAGAGAATTTGCCGTTAACGAAGTTGAACCTTTAGCTGCTGACATCGACAAGGAACACAGATTCCCTGTAGAAACAGTTGAAAAAATGGCTAAGTATGGTTTACTGGGAATCCCATTCCCGACACAGTACGGCGGAGCAGGCGGAGATCACATCTCCTATGCGATCACGGTAGAAGAGTTATCCAGAGTCTGTGCATCCACAGGCGTTATCTGCTCGGCTCATACTTCCCTGTGCTGCTGGCCGATCTTCAACTGGGGTAATGAAGAACAAAAAATGAAATATCTGCCGGATCTTCTTTCCGGAAAGAAGCTTGGCGCTTTCGGTTTGACCGAACCGAACGCAGGTACCGACGCGTCCGGACAGCAGACCAGAGCTGAACTGGTTGACGGCAAGTGGATCCTCAACGGTGCAAAGGTATTCATCACAAACGGTGGATATGCTGACGTATTCGTTGTTATGGCAATGACTGATAAGAAAAAAGGCAACCATGGAATCTCCGCGTTCATCGTAGAAAAAGGCGACGAAGGCTTCTCCATCGGTAAGACCGAAGATAAGATGGGTATCTGCGCATCCTCCACAACAGAACTGATCTTCCAGAACTGTGTCATTCCGGAAGACAGACTGCTGGGTCAGGTCGGCGACGGCTTCAAGGTAGCAATGTCCACACTGGACGGCGGCCGTATCGGTATCGCTTCCCAGGCTTTAGGTATCGCTCAGGGCGCATTCGACGTAACCGTTGAATACATGAACGCAAGAAAACAGTTCGGCAAGAAGCTTTCTCAGTTCCAGGCTCTGCAGTTCGAAATGGCTGACCTTAAGACCAGAATCGAAGCTGCAAGACTGCTGGTATACAGAGCTGCTGATATGAAGGACAAACACCTCAACTACGGCGAAGCTGCTGCAATGGCTAAATTATACGCTGCAGAAACAGCAATGGCTGTTACTACGAAGTGCGTACAGTACCACGGCGGTTACGGATACACTAAGGATTATCCGGTTGAAAGAATGATGAGAGACGCTAAGATTACCGAAATCTACGAAGGTACTTCCGAAGTTCAGAGAATGGTAATCGCTGGCAAGACATTCAAGAAATAAGGTAGGAGGAGAAAGAAATGGCATTTAAGATTATCGTATGCGCAAAGCAAGTTCCTGATACAAACGTTATCAAGATTAACCCTAAAACAGGAACATTAATCAGAGACGGCGTTCCATCGATCCTGAACCACGATGACAACAACGCTCTGGAAGAAGCATTAAAAATTAAGGACAAATATGATGACGTTACTGTTACCGTCATCTCCATGGGACCTCCTCAGGCAACAGACCTTCTGTTCGAATGTATCGCAAAAGGTGCAGACGAAGGTATCCTGGTATCCGACAGAGCAGTCGGCGGTTCCGATACATGGGCTACTTCCAACACGCTGGAAGCTGCTATCAAGAAATGGGAAAAACTCAACGGCCCTGCAGACCTTATTTTCGCAGGTCGTCAGGCTATCGACGGAGATACCGCGCAGGTAGGTCCGCAGATCGCAGAAAAATTAGATCTTCCTCAGGTTACATATGTGGAAGAATTCCAGATCGAAGACAATCTTCATGACATCACCGTTAAGAGACAGCTGGAAGACGGTTATGAACTCATCAAGATCCAGACTCCTTGCATGCTGACTGCGATCAAAGAGTTAAACGAACCGAGATACATGAACATGAAGGGCATCTTCGGCGAAAAGGACATCAAGGTTTGGAACGCTGCAGATATCGAAGTTGACCTGAACAAAGTAGGTCTGCTCGCTTCCCCGACAAACGTATTCAGATCGTTCACACCGGCTCCGAAGGCTCCTGGTCAGAAAGTTGCCGGCGACACTGAAAACGAAATGGCGAAGAATCTCTTAATTCAGCTTAAGGGTAAGCACATCATCTAATAAGGAGGAAGAAAAATGGCTGTAGAAATTTTAAAAGAAAAATGTATAGGCTGCGGACAATGTTTTAAGTCCTGTCCATATGACGCCTTTGAATTTGAGCCTTATGATGGCAACAAATTGGGAAAGGTTGCAAAGATCAATGCAAAATGTTCCTCTTGTAACCAGTGCTTAACTGCTTGTAAGTTCGGCGCGATCAAAGAAAAGAGAGATGAGTCCGTTGTTGACCTTTCTGCATACAAGCACATTTGGGTATTCGCAGAACAGAGACAGGGCAAGATCCAGAACGTAGCTCTGGAATTACTCGGCGAAGGTAAGAAGCTGGCAAAGGACATCAGCGATGATACTCAGATCTGCGCAGTACTGATCGGTAACAACATCGACCACCTTGCACAGGAATGTTTCGAATACGGTGCTGAAAAGGTTTACCTGGTTCAGGACAAATTACTCGAAAACTACACCACTGACGGATATACAAAGGTTATGAAACAGCTGATCGATGAATACAAGCCGGAGATCGTTCTTTACGGCGCAACGCACATCGGTCGTGACTTCGCACCGCGTATCGCAGCAAGATGCAACACCGGTCTGACAGCTGACTGTACACACCTTGACGTAAAAGTTTCCAAGTACATCGAATTTGCAAAGGCAAACACGACTCTGGATACTTCCACATTAGACCCGAACGACCCGTCCACAGGCATCAAGCAGACTCGTCCTGCATTCGGCGGCAACCTGATGGCTACTATCGTATGCCCGAAGACCAGACCGCAGATGTCCACAGTAAGACCTGGCGTTATGCAGAAACAGGAAAGAGAAGTCGGCGCTAAGGGCGAAATCGTAAACGTAACACCGGATATCAAAGCTTCCGATATTCGTATCGAAATCGCTGATATCGTAAAATCCGCAAAGGAAATGGTATCCTTAACAGACGCTAAGATCATCTGCTCCGGCGGACGTGGACTTGGCGATGCTTCCGGATTCGAACTGATCCAGAAGTTTGCTGACAAAGTCGGCGGCGTTGTTGGTTCCTCCAGAGCAGCTGTAGACGCTGGTTGGATCGATCACTCCCACCAGGTAGGTCAGACCGGTACTACCGTTAAACCGGAAATCTACTTCGCATGCGGTATCTCCGGCGCGATCCAGCACTTAGCTGGTATGCAGACTTCCAACTGCATCGTAGCGATCAACAAGGATCCGGATGCTCCGATCATGGAAATTGCGGACTACGCGATCGTAGGCGACCTGTACAAGGTAATCCCTGAGATCATCAAAGAATGGGATAACGCAGAAGCACTGTACGACGCAACTACAAAATAGTTTCTTCGGCAATGCGCGAAAATTAGAAACAAATCTTTGATTTGCATGACAGCGGTCTCTTAGAGACCGCTGTTTTTGCTTGCAAAAAACGGTAAAGATGGTATGATAAGAGTATAAGAAAACTTTTAATAGGGAGGAAAACACAATGACAGATCAGGAAAGAGTTGTTAAAATTGTCGATGCGTTAAAACCGGAGTTAAAGGAGCTTACGCTGAAGATCCATGACAATCCGGAACTCGGGATGCAGGAATTCAAGGCCTGCGCGTGGCAGAAAGAGCTGCTGGCCAAACATGGCTTTGCGATCGAAGAAAATTTCTGCGGCATCGCAACCTCCTACAAAGCAGTCTATCAAGGCAAGAAGCCGGGACCGAAGATCGCATTCCTTGCGGAATACGACGCCCTGCCGGGACTCGGGCACGGCTGCGGGCATAATTTGATCGCGATGGTAGCGGCCGGCTGCGGGGTTGCCTGCCGGGAATTTGCCGATGCGTACGGTGCGGAGATCCACGTGATCGGCACGCCGGCAGAGGAAACCGCAGGCAGCAAGGTCATGATGAGCCGTATGGGCGTGTTCAAGGGCTACGACGCCGTGATGATGGCACATCCGATGTTTTTTAACGGGGATTGCTTTAACAGCATCGCTATGGATGCTTATAAAATTGAGTTCTTCGGCAGACCGGCACATGCAGCAGGCGCGCCGCATGAGGGGATCAATGCGCTGGACGCGATGATCAATTTCTTCAATCTGATCAACGCCATGCGGCAGGAAACCAAACCGGACGCCCGTATCCACGGCATCATCACGGACGGCGGAAAAGCGGCCAACATTATTCCGGACTATACCTCCGCCAGCTTTTATATCAGATCGAATCGCGTTGCCGATGTCAAGAAACTGGCAGAACGTGTTCGTAACTGTGCGGCAGGCGCGGCGCTCGGAACCGGCTGTACGTACAAGATGGAATTCGAGGAGGAAAACTTCAAAGATACCGTGCGAAACCATGTGCTCAACGATCTTGCCGCGGATCATATTGAAGCCTTTACGGACGAACCGCTGATGCGGTTGGACGGCATCTATATCCCGGGATCTTCCGATATGGGCGATGTCAGCTATGAAGCGCCGGCGATCCAGATGCAGTTCAAGATCGGGGAGTATCCGAACCCGATGGGCGGCGCGCATACGCCGGAAATGGCCGCGGCAGCGGCATCCGACTACGGTATCGACAACGGTCTGAACTTTGTCAAAGGTCTGGTACTGACCGCGATCGATTTGATGACCAAGCCGGAGATCCTGGCAGCGATCAAAGAAGAATTCAGTCATGTAAGCGACGAACCGGTGATGTAGCAGGATACCGCGGAAAGAATCGAGAAGATGAAATATCAGGTAAAAGACTACTATGTAAAGGAACTTGCGGACTACTACGGCATTTCGGCGCAGGCAGTCCGGCTGTATGACAAAAAGGGACTGCTGCCGTCGGACAAGAATGAGGTCAACGGCTATCGGACCTATACCCGGGAAGATGTGGTCACGATGGACTATATCTGCAGGCTCAAAAAAATGCATTTTTCCCTGGAGGAGATCCGCCGCATCATGAACGAGGAGCCGCTGGAAAAGGTCGCCGAAATGGCAGCCGAGCAGCAGAAGCGGCTGGAGGAAGAAGTCCGGGAGCTGCAGCATCTGATCGGTTATTTAGCGGATTATCACGAGAAACTTGATCAGGTGCTGGCCTATGAAAAAAAACGGGAGGAAGAGCAGACCGCCAAGATCGAGATCGTCGACGCCCCGCCGTTTATCATCCGAGAGATCACCACGAATATGGAGGAGGCTATGGAGAGCTTTCGCAGGTTGGATTCCAATCTGATCCCGTTCTTGACGGTTGAGACTGCGGCGGAAGAAGCGAATGCCTGTATGGAGAAAGAAAGGATCGGGACTTTTTTTGCCAATCGAGAAAACCGCATGAACGGCGACTACAAGCTTTCTTTGATCGACGAGAAAAACCTCAGCGCCGCGCCGGAGTTTGACTTTGAAACATTTCGGGTCATTCCGCCCTGCACGGCACTCTATACGGTCGTGCGCATCGCGACCAATAAAGACTATGACCGAGTCGAAGAGATCTTTGATTTCCTGCGGGAGGAACGTTATGAGATCTGCGGCAATGTCCTGGCGCGCACCATCGCGAACTGTTACTGCGACAAAGAAAGCACGGAATATGTCGAGATCTGGGTGCCGATCAAAAAACAGGATCCAAGCGAATAAGCAAAAGAAACTCTGCGGCAGCGCAGAGTTTTTGCTTGACCTTATACCAAGTGCAAGGATTAAAATAGTGTTAACAAACCATAATCCTTGGGCGCGGACTCGCCCGAGCAGAAAAGAAAGGATGAAGAGCTATGAGTTATAAAGAAGTGTCCGAAAGCAGTCTGCTCTATGTGCTGGTCATTGTATCCTTATTGATCATCGCAGCAATCTGCGTGTATTATCTGCTTCTCTGTATGCGAAAAGCAAAGGAAATGGGAATTTCCAAACAGAAAGTAAACGAAATCATCAAATCTACCGCAATTTTTTCCATTGTACCGTCCATCGCGATCGCGATCGGTCTGGTAACGCTGGTCATCGTCATCGGTATTCCGTATGCCTGGTTCCGTCTGTCCGTGATCGGATCGGTATCCTATGAACTGATGGCCTCCAACATGGCGCTCAGCGCTTTGAAGCTCGATCTGGCCAACGCGGACGCAGACGCGTTCGGCATGATCATGTGGGTCATGTGTATTCCGATCACATCCACCGTTCTGGCGAATATCTTTGTCTGTAAGCCGATGCACCTGGGGACCATGCGTGTCGGCAGCGGCGATAAGAAATGGGGCGCGCTTTCACAGACGACGTTCATGACCGCGCTGCTGGTGGTACTGATCGTACCGATGATGTTCGGCGGACTGGTCGGCCTGCTGACCTTTATCACCAGTGCGCTGATCGCAGTCGTGGTGTCGATGCTGGCAAAGAAGACCGGGGCGAAGTGGATGAACGACTTTATCCTTGCCATCTGCTTGATCGGCGCGATGGGAATGTCGATCGTTTACACGAATCTGTTGGGATAGGAGGACGCGAAAATGAAAAAAGAAAAGAAAGCAAAGCCATATGTAGAACCGTATTTTGAAGAAATGCACCGGAAAGGCATTATTCTGACCATCATTTCGCTGCTCCTGTTTGTGGGCGTTCCGACGATCACCTGTATCGTCTACGATATCATGCCGAACTTCGGTACCGTCATTGCGACCGGCATCGGCCTGATCGCGATCTTTGTTCCGACCGGGATCGCGGAGATGTTCGGCGAAGTACCGATCATGGGCAGTTCCTACTATCTTGCCTGCCTGACCGGCAACATCCTGAACCTGAAGCTGCCTTCCGCGATCAATGCGATCAAGGTTTCCGGCTTCAAGCAGGGAACGAAAGAAGCTGACGTGGTCGTCGGCATTGCCATTGCGATTTCCTCGCTGATCACACTGGTACTTCTGGCGCTCGGCGTGATCCTGCTGATGCCGCTGGAACCGTTCATGACTTCCGAAGCGGTCGGGATCGCAGCTTCCAATGTACTTCCGGCGCTGTTCGGCTGTCTGGTGCTCGGCTTTATCGGCAACGATGTCGGCGGCGGCATCATCATCAAGGGAAGATTGAAAGCAGCCATCGTGCCGTTTATTTTCTTCATTGCGTTGTACCTGCTGATCTCGGATCTTTATGAAGCATTCGAAGGTTTCCTGATGATCATCGGTATCGGCATGGTCTATCTGATCACCAAAAAAATGTACAAGGCAGGAAAGATCGAAGTCATTCTTCCTGAGACCGACAGCACGGAGGCCGCTGCGGAGGTCTTTGAAGCAGAACTCACAGCTGAGGAAAACAAGGAAGAAATGTAAAGTAAAAAAGGGGGAATCCAACATGAAGGATCAGGAAAGAGTTTCGAAGATCGTCGACGCGCTGGCACCGGAGCTGAAAACATTGGCGCTGAACATCCACGACAATCCGGAACTGGGAATGGAAGAGTTCAAAGCCTGCGCATGGCAGAAAGAACTGCTGGTCAAATACGGCTTTGAGATCGAGGAGCATTTCTGTGATATTGAAACTTCCTATAAGGCAGTCTATAAGGGGAAAAAATCAGGACCGAAGATCGCGTTTCTGGCGGAATATGACGCGCTGCCGGGTCTGGGACACGGCTGCGGACACAATCTGATCGCGATGGTGGCGGTCGGATGCGGCATTGCCTGCCGGGAATTTGCGGACGAATACGGCGCGGAGATCGATGTGATCGGGACACCGGCAGAAGAAACCGCCGGTACCAAAGTGCCGATGAGTGCGATGGGCGTTTTTAAAGATTATGATGCGGTCATGATGGCGCATCCCGCGTTCGCGAACGCCGAATCCATGAACACCATCGCGATGGACGCTTATCAGATCGAGTTCTTCGGCAAACCGGCCCATGCAGCGGGCGCACCGCACGAGGGCATCAACGCGCTGGACGCTATGATCAATTTGTTTAATCTGATCAACGCAATGAGGCAGGAGACCAAACCGGATGCCCGCATCCACGGTGTGATCACCGACGGCGGCAAGGCGGCCAACATCATTCCGGATTATACCTCTGCCAGCTTCTATATCCGCGCCAATCGTGTGGCGGACGTCAAGAAGCTCGCGGAACGGGTCCGTAACTGCGCGGCAGGCGCGGCGCTCGGAACCGGCTGTACTTACAAAATGGAGTATAATGAGGAAAACTTCAAAGATACCTGCACTAACCGCGCGTTGAACGATCTGGCGGTCGAAAACATCCAGAACTTTGTCAGCGAGCCAATCCTGCGTCTGGGCAATATGTATGTACCGGGCTCTTCGGATCTGGGGGACGTCAGCTATGAGGCACCGGCGATCCAGGTCGTTTTCAAAGTCGGCGAAAACGCAAATCCAATGGGCGGCGCGCACACGCCGGAAATGGTCGCGGCCGCAGGGTCTGAGTACGGTATGGACAACGGTCTGAACTTTGTCAAGGGACTGGTCATGACAGCCGTTGACCTGATGACCCAACCGGAAAAACTGGCGGCCATCAAAGAGGAATTCAGCCATATCAATGACGAACCACAGACGGTGCTCTAGAGCGCAGCGGTTCGCAGGCGGCTGGTGACGAAAACAAGAATAAAAACAAAGGGGGCTGCCCGCGGGCAGCCCCTACTCGATCGTCGTTATCGACGGAAGTTTTGATATTTTTTCGGCGTTTTAGCCCACGACGTCGGCCATAGTGTACATGCCCGGACCCTTGCCTTCCATAAATTCAATGGCTCTGCAAGCACCGATCGCGAAGCATCTTCCGGTGTAGGATTGGTGCCTGATCTCGATCCGCTCATCTATGCCGCCGAAGTATATGGTGTGCGTGCTGGGAGAATCGCCCATGCGTCCGGAGTGAAATTGAATCTGCGAAAGATCGATTCCCGCAGCCTGTGCCATCGCTTCTCCCATCTCGAGAGCGGTTCCGCTGGGTGCGTCAAGTTTATCTCTGTCGTGGATATCCATGATCTCGATATCGCAGGTCGTGTGCAGGTTCTTTGCCGCGAACTTCAGCATCTTCATCAAAACATTGACCATGAAGGATGTGTTCGCCGCCTTGAGGAGCGGGATCTTTTTGCTCGCGTCCTCGATCTTTTGATTCATCTCCGGTGTGAAACCGGTGCTGCCCTCCAGAAGCGCTTTGTTGTGAGCAAGGCAGACATCAAGCACATCCATAGCGATGTTTGCTCCGGAAAAATCTACAACCAGATCGCATTGGTCGATCACCGCGTCCAGGTCGTCATATACCATAACTCCGCAGATCTCCGTACCTATGTAATCTCTGCCTTTCGGGCCTATGGTGCCGACAACTTCAATGTCCGGACACTTCACGGCTTCTTCCAAGATCAACGAATCCATCTTGCCTTTCGGCGCTGTTATAATTACTTTTACCATCTTTTCTTGCAATCAGACTGGTTTGACTGCTTCTCCTTTCCTTACGATTGTAAATAGATTATAAGCTATTTGCGCAGCAATATCAACTTCGGAAAGAAAAAAAGCGCAGCGAAAAAACTGCGCTTTTGCTATGTCTGACAGAAAACCGAAAGGAACGCTGTGAACCTACTGCTGCACGCCGTCCAGGCTGTCCGCGTAACGGATGGTCTCCATGGCGTCCTTGGCGTAACGGTCCGCGCCGATGCGGTCGGCGTATTCCTGATTGAGGACCGCGCCGCCTACGACGACTTTGCACCAAGGCGCTTTTTCCTTGAGCAGGGCAATGGTCTCCTGCATAGCCGGGACCGTGGTAGTCATCAGGGCGCTCAGACCGGCGGCCGGTGCGTGATGCGCGATGACAGCGTCCAAAATATCCTGCGGAGCGACGTCCTTGCCGAGATCGATGACTTGGAAACCGTAGTTTTCCAACAGGAGTTTCACGATGTTCTTGCCGATGTCATGAATGTCGCCATGGACGGTCGCGATGACGACCGGATATTTATTGGCAGCAGTGTCACCGGACATTTGCGCCTTGATCTTTTCAAACGAAGCCTTGGCCGCTTCCGCCGCCATCAAGAGCTGCGGCAGATAGACGCGTTTCTCTTCGAATCCCTGCCCGACGATATCGAGAGCCGGGATGATCTCGCTTTGAATGATCTCCAGAGGCTCGGTATCGGACAGCATTTGTGCGGTGAGCTCTGCCGCCTGCTCTTTCAGCCCCTTGGCGATCGCTCGCTGCAGAGCGGAAGCATAATCTCCGGCGGCGGCAGTACCGTTCGCCGATGCCGCCGACTGCGGTCCGACGCTACTTCCGGTCTGTGCAGTGTTTGCGTCAGGCGCGGCTTCCGGCAGCGCTGATACGAACGCGATGTAGTCGCTGCAGTTTTCATCCATCTGGTGCAGAGCGCGGAACGCGTAATAGGCTTTCAGCATATCCTGCGCGTAAGGGTTCATGATGGCTGCCGAAAGTCCGTTTTCCAACGCGCAGGTGTAGAACGCCGCGTTGATGGCGTCGCGCTTCGGCAGACCGAACGAGACATTCGATACACCGAGCGAAGTGTGGCAGCCGAGTTCCTCTTTGATGATGCGGAGCGCTTTGAGCGTTTCCATAGCAGCGCCCGGCTCGGCACTGACGGTCATCGCAAGGGTATCAAAGATGATATCCTTCTTATCGATGCCGTATTCGGCGGCACAGGCGAGGATCCGCTTCGCGATTTCCACCCGGCCCTCGGCAGTCTTTGGTATACCGTTATCATCGAGAGTCAGGGCGACCACCAGACCGCCGTATTTTTTGACCAACGGGAAGATCGTACGCATGGATCCTTCTTTGCCGTTTACGGAATTGATCATGGCCTTGCCGTTGTAGACACGAAGCGCGGACTCCATAGCAGCGGCGTCGGAAGTATCGATCTGCAGCGGCAGATCGATGACTGCCTGCAGTTCTTCCACGGCTTCCCGGAGCATGGCCGGTTCGTCGATCTCCGGCAGACCGACGTTGACGTCCAAAATGTGAACGCCGCATTCCTGCTGGCGGATGCCCTCCTGCAGGATATAGTCCAGATCATGTTCTTTGAGTGCCTGCTTGAACCGCTTCTTGCCGGTCGGATTGATGCGCTCTCCGATCAGCAGCGGCTGCGCCTCGAACTTGACCGCGTGCGTGTAGGAAGAAACACAGGTGATCTGTTTATCCGTCAGCGGTACCGGCGTCAAGGAAGCGGAAGCGTCGACGATTTTTTTAATATAAGCCGGAGTCGTGCCGCAGCAGCCGCCCGCGATGCGGACCCCTTGACGGATATAGTCTGCCATATCGGAAGCAAATTCGTCCGGCAGCGTTGTATAAACGGCTTTGCCGTCTGCTTCCTGCGGCAGGCCTGCGTTCGGCTTTAGGAGCACCGGGATCGACGCGTTTGCCAGAAGTTCGGCGACCACGCCGCGCAGCTGCTTCGGTTCCAGCGAGCAGTTTGCACCGATGGCGTCGGCGCCCATGCCCTCTGCCATGGCGACCATCGCTGCCGGAGAAGCCCCGGTCATCAGCTTGCCGTCTTCACCGTAAGCGTTGGAAACGAACACCGGCAGGCTGCAGTTTTCCTTGGCGGCCAGCAGAGCGGCTTTGGTTTCATAGCTGTCGCTCATCGTTTCGATGTAGATCAGATCGACGCCGTTTACGGCGCCGAGGCGAACGACCTCTGCGAACAGCGTGACCGCGTCTTCAAAAGCCAGATCGCCGTATGGCTTGAGCAGTTTGCCGCAGGGACCGATGTCCAGCGCGATATATTTCGCCTGCGGGGCCTGCGCGGTATCACGGGCGGCCTTGGCGTTCGATACAGCGGCAGCAATGATCTCCGCCAACTCTTCGTGCGTGAATTTCAGCGCGTTGGCACCAAAGGTATTCGTCGCGACCACGTTGCTGCCGGCCTCAAAATACGCTCTTTGGAACTTTTGTATGATCTCCGGGTGGCTGAGGTTCCAGCGTTCCGGATATTCGCCGGGAGCCAGTCCGGCTTCCTGCAGCAGCGTGCCCATGCCGCCGTCCAGATAAAGCAGGTGATCCTGCATATAGTCTAAAATGTTCATGATTCATTCCTCCTTAAAAAGGGATCGTGCCGAAAAGCGGCTTTCCGCTCTGCAGCGGCTCAGGTTTGTCGAAACAGACAGTCTGCCTTGTCGCATGCCGCGCAGTTCGTGCGGGATGCTGTTTTGGCGGGATCTGCCGTCGGGGGTTTTGCATCGGTTTCCAGGCCGGTTCCCAGGCAAGCATGCTGCGGAAAAAGACCTGCCAGCGCGGTCACGGATTTGCTGGGTGACATCAGGAGACTGTCGTTCAGGGACAGCCCGATCTTGCGCGGACAATCCAGCGCCTGAAAGACCGCTTTTTGTGTCTCCAGCGGAAAATCTCCATAGCCGGGGCTGAAGCGCGGCTTCAGCTGCAGACCCTCCGCAGCATATTTTTGCTGCAGTTCGCCGCAGAAAGCATCACAGAGACTTTCGATGCGCTCTGCTCCGATCGCCTGCATGCAGAGCGCTTTGACCGGAGAAACTCTCCCGTACTTCGCAAGGAGGCGATCCGGTTCCAGACCGACCGTCGCGGCGAATAAGACGAGCTTTTCGCAGTCCTGCAGATTGCGGGCAAGCCCGCGGCTGTTTGTCTGCAGGAAACCGAGGTCCAGAAGCTCCTCAGAAGATGCCTGCACATCGGCATGCACGGAAACGTTCGAGGACGGCAGATTTTCCTCGGCTCGGCGGAGCGGAAAAACGCGCCAGCAGACTTTATAAACAAGTAGCGGCAGCAGTTCCGCCAGACAAGAATCCAGCAGCGCATCGATATCGCCGTCTGTGTCTCCTTCTCCGCAGCGCATGTAGCGCAGGATCTCCCGCCGATCGACCGGCGGCTGCGGATAAATTTTGGTAAAAATGATCTGTTCCATGCCTATTTTCCGAGGATATCCGAAAGGTTCTGCTGGATCTTCTGCGCGACGTCCGGCTTGTTCATAGAGTAAACATGGACATTGGTCACGTTGTTGGCGAACAGATCGATGATCTGATCGGTCGCATAGGCGATGCCGGCCTGTTTCATAGCCGCAGGATCGCTGCCGAACTTGTCCACCAGGCTTTTGAAGCGCTGCGGGACGTGAGAACCGGAAAGCTTCAGCGCGCGCTCGATCTGATTGGCGTTGGTGATCGGCATGATGCCGGCGACCACCGGAACGGTAATGCCCGCCTCACGGATCTTATAAAGGAAATTATACAAAAGGTTGTTGTCAAAGAACATCTGCGTCGTCAAAAATTCGCAGCCCGCGTCCACCTTTTCCTTGAGAAAACGGATGTCCTCTTTTTGATTGTGGCTTTCCGGATGCTTTTCCGGGTAGCAGGCACCGCCGATGCAGAAATCCGTGCCGCTTTCCTTGAGCTCGCGGATCAGATCGATCGCGTGATGATAAGCCCAGCTTTCCTGATGCGAAAGATCCGTGCCGTCCGGAATGTCGCCGCGCAGGGCCATGATGTTCTCAATGCCGGCCGCCTTGATCTCCTCGATCTTCTGATGCACGGTCTCTTTGGTCGAGGAAACACAGGTCAGGTGCGCGAGGGTCGGGACCCCGTAGCTGTCCTTGATGTTCTTGGCGATGTCGAGTGTATATTGACTGGTGCCGCCGCCCGCGCCGTAGGTCACGCTGACAAAAGCGGGGCGCAGTTTGGCGATCTCTTCGGTTGCCTTTTTCACGCTGTCAAACGCCGTGTCCTGTTTCGGCGGAAAGACTTCGAACGACAGCGAAAGTGTTTCTTGTTTCAATGTATGGATCAATTTCATTTGCGATTGCCTCCCGAGGTGTATTCATTTTATTATACTACCCGGACGCGGTTTCCGCAAGGGGATGACACGGTTTTCTGACAAAAAACTGTGACAATAAAACAAAAAAAGAAAAAATATCATGTGAGCTAAAACAATAAAATGCAGGAAGCGCTTGCATTGTGAGCCAAATCGCATTAAAATGAAAAAAACGCAAGATGCCGATCAACGAGCGCGCATCGGAAAGGCAGAAAAAGAGACTATGGAAGAACAGAAAGACAAGATCACCATTCGCAGAGCGGTGTCGGACGACGCCTATCTGACCAAAAACAGCATGCAGTTCCATGAGCATATGGGTTACCGCCTGGTCGGCAGCTTCACGAAATGCGGCTATAAATTCGGACGCTGGTACGATATGGTCTGGATGGAAAAACACATCAGTGAACACGTCAGCGAGCAGCCGCCGATGATTCCGTTCGCGGAATGCGTTTTCTTGACTGACGAATAGGAAGAAAAGGTGAACTGAGCAAACTGCATTCGGAGTACAGCCGTGACAGTAGCTTTGTGGTTATCTATGGTCGCCGCCGAGTTGGAAAAACAACCCTGATCAAAGAGTTTTTGAAGGAAAAAACAGCATTTTATTTTCTTGCCACAGAGGAATTGGAAAGCCAGAGCATGAAGCGGCTGGCAGGTGTTATCGCCCGTACAACGAAAAACACGCTGCTGCAGAAAGCCGTATTTACAGATTGGCTGGATCTGTTCCGCGTCATCGCCGACTATAAGCCGGGGGAAAAGAAAGTGCTTGTGATTGACGAGTTCCCATACCTTGTAAAGACCAATTCTGCGTTCCCGTCTATTTTACAAAATGCATGGGACGAGATTTTGAAAGACAGCAATGTGATGCTGATCCTGTCCGGCTCCTTGATCGGTATGATGCAAAAATACGCCCTGTCCTATGACAGTCCTCTGTATGGCCGCAGAACAGCACAGATGCGATTGGTACCACTGCCGTTTACGGATGTATACGCCGTTCAGCAGATGCCCTTTGATCAGGCAGTAGAACAATATGCCGTAACAGGCGGCGTTCCGAAATATTTGGAGTTCTTTGAAGACGGACGCCCTTTGAAAGAACAGCTTAAGGATACCGTTTTATCAAAAAACGGCTTCTTATATGAGGAGCCTAATTTCCTTTTGAAAAGCGAGTCCGCGACAGCGGTGAACTATTTTTCGATTATGAAATCGATCGCGGACGGCAACCATAAACTTGGAAAGATTGCCGGTGTGCTTGGACAGGAAACATCTGCGTTAACTCCCTATTTAGCTGCACTTTCAGATTTGGGTTTTGTGGAGAAAAGAACACCGATTACAGAAAAAAAGCCGGAAAAATCGCGCAAAGGACTGTATCTGATTGCAGATAATTTTATCCGTTTCTGGTTCCGTTATGTTTATCCCTACAAAGGAGAACTGGAATTGGACAATATGCAGATTGTGCTGGATGAAATGAATCAGGATTTCTGGGAAAAATTCGTTGCATTTGCTTATGAGGACATTTGCAAGACTATATTTTCTGAGCTGTGCAAAAACGGGGCGATTCCTTTTGTACCGTCCCGCATCGGTTCCTATTGGCTGAATGATTTTGACACAGACACAGAAATTGATGTCATGTCCGTAGACCATCAAAACAAGCGAATATTTGCCGGAGAGTGTAAGTACTATGCAAAACCGGTAGATGCGCCGGTATACTTTGCGTTAAAAGAAAAAGTCGATCATGCCAAAGAAGTTCATAAGGCTTTTTCGGGATATGAGGTTATCTTTGGTGTATTCAGCAAAAGCGGATTTACAAGGCGGATGCTTGATGTTGCAAAGGAAAATACCGGAATTTTTTTGATTCACGAGGAACATTTGGTGTAATGGTTCGGACAAGTATGCGCTTATTTTATTTTGAATTTCCGATTAAAAGATTTTTGCAGGAAACCGCAAAAATCTTTTATATGATGCTTGTAAATCAGTCTTGAATGGGGTATAATTTTATTAAAGATTTATGCGTATAGTCGCAAAAATCTTCAATAGGAGGTGCTATACATGGAAATTAAAAGAGATCGCTATCTGCATACACTCATCAGCAAGCAGCATAACGGTCTGATTAAAGTCATAACCGGCATGCGCAGGTGTGGCAAGTCTTATCTTCTCTTTACGCTTTTTAAGGAGCATCTGCTGTCAGAAGGAGTAGAGGAAGATCACATCATTGAGATCGCTTTTGATGCTTTTGAAAACAAGAAATATTGCGATCCGGATGTACTGTACCCATATCTGAAAGAAAAGATCAAAGATGATACTATGTATTATGTACTGCTTGATGAGGTACAGCTGCTTGGAGAGTTTGAATCTATCCTCAACAGCCTGATCCGCATGAAAAATGTAGATGTGTATGTGACCGGAAGTAATCCCCGTTTCCTTTCCAAGGATGTGATTACCGAGTTCAGAGGCCGTGGCGATGAAGTGCATATGTATCCACTGAGCTTTGCTGAATTCATGTCGGTCTATCAGGGTACAAAGCAGGACGGATGGAATGAGTATATGCTCTATGGCGGCATTCCTTTGGTGCTTGCGTTTACCACTCCGGATCAGAAAATTGCGTTTTTGAAATCGCTCTTTGAGGAAACCTATATTTCGGATATCGTTGGCAGGCATAAGATTCGTAACAAGGCAGAATTGGAGGAACTTTTGAATATTCTCTCCTCGGCTATCGGTTCTCTGACCAATCCGGAAAAACTGTCAGCGACATTTCAAACGGTGAAGAAAAAGAAAATCAGCAATTCGACAATCAAGAGGTATATTGATTATCTCTGTGATTCCTTCCTGATTGACAGCGCAATTCGATATGATGTGAAGGGAAAGAAATACATT
>CAKQQT010000003.1 GCA_934271235.1 uncultured Clostridia bacterium
GCCTGTGTTCCCGTCGCCTGTGTTCCCGTTGCCTGTGTTCCAGTCGCCTGTGTTCCAGTCGCCTGTGTTCCTGTAGCCTGTGTTCCAGTCGCCTGTGTTCCTGTTGCCTGTGTTCCTGTTGCCTGTGTTCCCGTAGCCTGTGTTCCTGTCGCCTGTGTTCCAGTCGCCTGTGTTCCTGTTGCCTGTGTTCCAGTCGTCTGTGTTCCCGTTGCCTGTGTTCCAGTAGCCTGTGTTCCTGTCGCCTGTGTTCCCGTTGCCTGTGTTCCCGTCGCCTGTGTTCCCGTCGCCTGTGTTCCCGTCGCCTGTGTTCCCGTCGCCTGTGTTCCAGTCGCCTGTGTTGAACAATCCGGTGTTTCCGTTTACCATGCCTTTCATAGCAGCTAGTTCATCACCCATGATCTCACGAACAATCTTGATGTGATCGCTTCCGCATTTCTGACCGTCAGTCACTTCTTCTCCTAAAACTTCGATTTCAAAGAATCTGTTTAATTCTTTTTCATTGCAGGAATAATGTTCATGTACTTTTTGCAGGCTGTCGCAATAATGGAAAACTGTATTGCTGCACAATTCAATCTTTCCCTTGTGTTCAATCTTGTACTCTTTGCCGACTTCAAACTGAAATCCTCTGCATTTCATGTCCTTGTCCATTCCTTTAATTTTCATTGTTTCACCTCTCCATAATTGATTTTCATTCTTTTTAGGTCCTTAATGTCCTCATAAATTGCCAGTATCTCGTCTCTTATTGCGTCTACTGTTATCTTCTTTGCCACTTCCGGGGTCTCTGCTATCTTCCAGCGCATTCCGTCATGATGCCGCAGGATCGCAAATTCATCACCGTCCAGTAAATACATGGTCTGGTCATCTGCTATACTCTGAACAGCATAGACATTGAAGCGTGTTAGATAGGTGTTCCAGTCGTGGTAATGCTTAAACTTGTACTTAGTCATTGCGTTAAAAGTTTCTCCTGAAAATCTTCGGTATTTTCTACCAGTCTTTCAAATGTTCCGGTTTCGCCTAAATGAATGTACCTCGGAAGTCGCAAAGCCTTTGGAAGCATGGATTCTTCCCTTGCAACTCTTGTTACTTGCTCATAGACCATCCGGAATTGTGCTCTGCAAACTTCTTCGTTTTCACTCATGCAGATTGACTGCCATCCCATGCGTTTAACAGCGTTTCTGGTGTTTTCGTCGAAAAATTCCATTGCTCCTGGCTCGTCATACATCCCATACAGGCTAATGGCTCGCTTGACTTTGTGCCATCCGTCTGACCAATCGAACGTTGCATCTTTCCCGGATATCTTGATCGTTTGTTGCCTTATATCGGCTACTGTCGGCTGGAATTTATTCGTCTGAACGTGCCGCATGACTGCCGTTTTTGCGTCTTTGAAGTCGATGTCTCCGATCGCGCTGTACCAACAGTCTAAGGCTTCGTTTGTCGGCAGAATGTTATCCCTCGGGTAGAAATTCTTTATCACCGCTACAAGGCTTATGAATTCGCCTTTTGTCATGTGTTCGCCCACCTTTCTAAAGCGTCATACGTGCTTTGCATTTCCTCGATACGGCTTTGCCGCTTGATCTTATCCCAGACAATGCCTTGATACTGGCTTGCTATGGATTGATCTATGATCTCGATAACGGCAGAATCGCCATGCTCTTTTGCTTTTTCGGATATTTTCCGCAGAAGCGTATTCAATCCAATCGGCTTGTACGGCTGTCTTCGCTCCTGTTTATAGGCAATCCAACGGTTTACTGCTTCAGACAATTCCGGCGAAGCCTGAACGAAAAACCAATCCGATTCGGGGTTCCCCTCGCGCGCGCGCGCGTCTTGGTTTATTTTATTTATTTCTTTTATTTCCTTTATTGGTATGTTTGCTTTTTGGTCGCTTTTTGGTCGCTTTTTGGTCGCGCCTTTTTCGGATTGTATATCTTTTCCATTCTCTGGATCGCCGTATTTTTCAACGTTTTCGCATTCGCTTTTTGTTCGCTCCGATTTCGCAGTTTTTTGTGAACTTAATTGGTACTTGTCATAGTTGACAATTTCTATAAACAAATCTCTCCGGTTTGGCTTTTCGACGTTCACCATGTTTTGCTCGTTCAGCAGCTTGATGAAACTTTCCGTCTTGTGCCATGACCAACCCCATCTTGCGGCAAGGCTCGAAATATTCATTTCTACAACTCCGCGCTTCACAACGATTACCTCATTGTGGTAGAGCCTTGTTTTATCTTCGTAGTTGGCTAATTGTATCAAGTCCACCCATTCTTTACCGTACTTTTCCCATATCCAGTGATTGAATAATGCTCTGTCTAAAACTATGTATCCCATTCGATCACATCAACCTCGATTCTCGGATTTACCGCATCCAGGAAGAATTCATCAGTAAAACCGATTACGCATCGCCATCCGTCAGCTTCAATCGTTCCGGAAGATACGAGCGCATCGAGTATGAACTTTTTCGCAAAGCAGATATTGTCAAGATCTCTTTTGCGGTTTGGCTCATACCATCGGAAATTCAATCTCACTCTTCCACTGAACCGTCCGATTTTTTGCTTTCGGATATATGTTAGGATTAACATTTCCGCTTTGTTCTTCATCTGCGCTCCGACATATTTATTTGTCCTGCAAGCCTTTGTGTAATCGTTCAACCCGGCTAGTTTTCCATAGATGATCAGTGTCCGCTTCTTCGGTTCTCTTACCGTCTGATATTCTTCCTCACTGTATCCAATGTTCATATCTCACCTCAAAATGGTATGTCCTCATCCAGAGCAGCGAATCCCTCTGGAACAGGCTCTGAAACAGTCTCTTTTGCGTTCTCGCCGTTCTTTTCGCCCCACTCAAGGAATTCAACATTATCTGCAATTACATCCGTTGTATAGACTGTTTTTCCGTCCTTGTCTTTGTAGCTTCCGGTTTGCAGTCTTCCCTGCACCGCTACTTTTCTTCCCTTAGAAAGGAACCGTTCACAGTTCTCTGCGGTCTTTCCAAAGCAGATAACCTGTGGAAAGTCTGCTTTCTTTTCTTCGCCCTGTTTCACTCTACGGTCGATTGCCAAAGTGAAGCGGCATACTGCCATCTGTGACCCAGAAGTGTATCTTACTTCCGGATCCCGGACAAGGCGGCCAATCAGATTTACGTTGTTCATAAGTAATTCCTCCCGAATATCTCAATAAATTCTTCTCTTGTGTGTGTTTCTTCAAATTTAGCTTGTGCCATTTCTTTCAATTTCCGGTCTAAACCTTTGTCAAAATGCACTCCCCGGTCGCCGGTGTGATGCCGCATACATAGCCATACTTTCAAACCGTATTTCTCGGACTGTTTTCTATTAGCAGTACCGAAGAAGATGTGGTGTTCCTGTAAGTCTTGTGTAGTCCGGCACACGAAGCACTCCTTTTCTGTCTGCAAGATTGACTTAGCCATTTGAATGCCCCCATTCTCTTGATATCTGACCGTCAATGATTCTGATCTGCAGCTTGATCGAATTGATTGCTTCCTGGTTTGCCTTATAGGTAGCTTCTGCAATGTCACGCTTGAATCTGGCTTCTGCTACCGCGGGAATTCCGTAAGCAGTCTTGTCTATCATTCCGATTGCCATACCATCATCCCGAAGTTTCAGGCACTCTTGACGAAGCAAAACCTTATAGTCTCGCTCCGCTTCTGCATATGCCGTACCGGTTTTTCGAAGCATTTTGATTGACGTGTCAAGCTGCTGTGTTTTGGTTTGAAGTTCGTTCATTAAATCGAATCCGCTCATTTTTTCCCTGCGGTTATTCTTACATATCCCGCCTTGCCTTTCTTGGTTGTCCTTTTCAAATAGTGCGTATATAAGTCTGGATTTTCTTGCGCGAATTTGTCTTTGTCAAAGTCCCATTGCTCTGTAGGCTCTCCATCCGGAACAAGCGTTATTTTCGTTCCACCCGGTGTCGTCCAAGTCTTGATGCTGTACTTTTCCATTCCCGCCTTAAGGATTTGTTTTGCTTCTTTGTATTCCCGCTCGATCTGCTTAAAAATTTCAAGCTGTGATTCTAATGCTATAACCTTATCTGCAATTTGAACAATTTCTGTCGGCTGGAACTCTTCTTCTGTCATAAATGGATTTTCCATCAGCTTCAGCCAGTCTTCGCGGAAACGTTTAATTTCCAAGTAGACATCTCCCCAAAATTCCTCGAACTGTTCCCATCTGATTGTAAATATCTGCAAACGCTTTGAATCAAATTCTGCGCTAAAGTCATCTGGTCTGCTATAGACAGCGAGGATTCCAAGCTTGTAATTATACATCCACATTCCCATCAGTAACTGGCACAGATAGTGCTTGTAACCCAAAATATCATCGTGAATGTCTGAAGTGGTTTTAATTTCTAAAACGCATTTGCTGTTAAAATCCACACCATCGGCATGATACCGGAGATAATCCTCAATAACTTTTCCCTCGATAAAGTGATGGTCAAGTTCTGCGTTCACATAGTCTCGAATTTTAGGCTCGAGCTCGTTGCCGTATTCCGTGTAGACGTTTCCTGAAAAATCTGATTCCTCGATCCCGGCTTTTTCTTTCAGAAGCTGCCACCGTGTTTTGAATTTTGAAATGTTCAGGATAGCCGCTACATCGCTGCCGCCGATGTACTTTTCTCTGTCTTTTGTTACATCCTGCATTTACTTTCCCTCCAAGTCTTTCAGAACTTCCGCAAAGCGTTCTTCTGTGGTCGAACCGTTCAGTTTGTAATCGCTCGCCACTTCTGCGAACGACATGTTGTTTTCTTTTAAGTAGATAATCAGCTTTTCACGATAGGTTAATTCGTTCGATTTTGGAGCGGATTTCTTCTTTTCCGAACCCTTTGTTCTTTCTGTAAACTCGTCAGTGTCAGCGTCCTTTGTGTCGTCGATGCAAAACAATCCGTTCAAGGCGTACTTTCTGGCATACGAAGATGTAGCCCCGGTGATCTGCGAAGAATCCATCCCCTTTTTTGTCTCTTCTTCTCTGGCATATGCCGTAACAGAAGCAGATTCGGAACCGTCGGTTACTGTTGCTGTCGCTTTTACGTAGTATCTATCTCCGATCATTACGATTTCATCAGAGATAGTCAGCTGAACCCCCTCTTTAGCACAAAGCGGTTTTACCGCCTCAAGAATATCCTCGCAGCTTCTGTATTTGTAATTGCCGAATTTATTAAACTGACCCTTTGGGGCTTTCAGTTCTTTTTGAATAGTGATTAACTTATTCATGTTCATCCTCCTCTTCCATCTCGTCTATTTCTTTCATCAATTTGTTTTTAAGAATATTCATTGCTTCGTTCAGTTTTGCCAAGGCAGCATCAGCTACCTGTTTTCTGTCCATTTTTGATAATTCGAAAGCTTGCTGTAAATATTCGTCCATTTCCTTTTCGCTGCAATCGAAGCTTTCCCTAAGAGTTTTTAATAATGATGTAGTTTCTGCCATCAGTTCTGAAAAAGTACCTTTAATTTCTACTTCGCCTTTATCGATTTTAATCATCGTATGTGTCCATCCTTTCTCTATTGTTGTCAAGGCAATCTTGACAAATTAACTTCTTTCCGAACCAGTAACCGTAATCGCTTCTGATATGCTCGCCGCATTCAGAGCAGATTGGCCGGTTATCGTATCTGTGTCTTTTTTCTTCTTCCCACCGTTCCGCATCGGAAGCGGGATTATCTGATAACCAAATCATTTCTCACCTCTACTTCTAAATACTTGGCACCATGTTTTACAGCGTCTTCGTGACTGTCGAAGTAAATGTCTATGACGTTCCCTTTGACAGCTGAACCGGTGTCCTGTGCCGTGTAAATGGTTTCCCCGATTCTAACCTCTGTTCCGAATGGGATAACCGAAGTGTCAACGGCAATCGTCTTGCCCGCCTTTGCTCTCTCTCCGCTTGCTGTATAGACAATCTCTTTTCCGTTTTCGTCTAACGGACGGTTCTTTGCCCATATCGAACAGCAACGGACGCAGCTACAATATGCTGTGATTTTGAATTCTCCGAGCGATTTCCACTTTTCTTGTTTTACCTCTTGTTTTAATTCTTGTTTTAACTCACTTTCTAACTCACTGTTTAACTCGACTTGGTGAGTTAACTCTTTCGCCTGTGCTTCCTGTAGGTCATCATGCCCGGCAAAGCCTAGCATCGTTATGATCGCCGCTGTTGCCAGAATGCCGCCTAAAGGCTTCTTGACCTTATCCCAGACGCCAAGAATACCGCCGCCTGTTTTCCTATACTTCTTCATGTTTCTTCCTCTTAGCCAAGCAGAAGAACCTTACTCCATCATAGACCGCAAATTCTTCCGTTGGGTATTCGTCGTCTTTCCTATCTCTGGTTTTGTGTTCCGGAAACATTTTTTCAAATGCGGCACGAGTAAGATGAACGCTGTCCTCGGAGATACCGCATAAGCCGTCATATTCTGCATACAGCTTTGCATACTCTTTTGCGTATGCCGCTAATTTCTCTTTCATAACGAAACCTCGACTTTCTTTCCGTCTACCTCTAAGGCTGCTTTCAGTGCCGCCAAAAAGATCTCAACAGACAATTCTTTACCATTTGAATCCTTTCCCATTATTCTTTCCTTTCTTTTAACAGGGTGTTTACTGTTACGCCCAGAACGTCGGCTACCTTTTGCAGGCTTGTAAGATTGGGGTTAAATGTTCGTTTCCACTTTTCCATATGACCCCTAGTCAGACCGGCACGCCTTTCGACTTCTCTTATTGACATGTCACGTTTTTTAGCGTAATACTTAATGTTTTCGTAAATCATCATTTCTCCTTTCGTAATTTTTTGCTATAATGCTTTTGAGGTGATAACATGAAATATAGAATTATGAGAAAACTGGAATTTGGCAAATATACATCGCTTGAAACTGTTGCCGGATGGTTTCCCGGAAAATCAATCGAATCTGTCGGAAAGTCGATTGATTTGCTAGGGAAACTTGGGTTTATAGAAGCATCTGACGATCTCGACGGTATATCCCTAAGAACTCTTTCTTCACTGCAAGATTTTTTAGAATATCATCGAAAGAAATTCTTTGAATATGCCGTTGGTGTATCAGCTATCATTATTGCAATAGAATCTTCAATAAACATATTCCGAACACTGTACCACTAATCCCTGTGAATACTCCGAGAAAGAATACAGGTTTTGCTATTTGCCTTGCAGAAAGTAATATGTACTCCTGCGCTAATGGATTTCCCCAGAACTGCATGCCAAATTTTATTAAATCTATGGCATGCTCTTCTTTTGTTCTCTTTTCCATCTCTCACCTCTGCATTATTTGTAGTAAGAAGTTACGAAAAAATATTGACATCCTACGTAATTTGTTCTATTATTCAAGTAACCACACTAAACAATAGAACGAACGTAAGATTTTTTATTGCACAACTTCTTGCGACATATTTATATTATCACAATTAGTTGCGCTAGTCAACATGTTTTTGCATAACTTCTTACGTTTTTTCCAAAAGGAGAATCGCGATGAATGTTTATGAAAGAATTCAGCAACTTTGCAAGAAAAAGGGAGTGTCCGTTAGACAAATGGAAATAGATAACGGAATGATTAGAGGAAAGGCCGGGAAGTGGAAAACGTACACACCAAAAGCTGACGCTCTGTTACAGCTTTCTGAATACTTTGGAGTATCTACAGACTATATTCTCACTGGCGTTGATGACGGAATATCCAGAGAACAGCTTCACACTGACCCGGAGATCATTGAGATTATTAATGAAGTCGCAAGAATTCCAGAGGCAAAGTTATTCTTATCTGCAATAAAGGATATGCCAAAAGAAGATTTAGAAACAATTACAAGCCTAGTGAAGAAAATGACGGGTAACCGTTAACATAAGAGAGGTGGTATTTATGGAAGAAAGAATAAACATTATGCTAATGAATCTACCGAGTTCTGTTCGAGGGTTTGTTGTCCAGACGTTCGATGATAGCGGAGAAGCGTTTTACAACGTCTGCATAAACGAGAACAAGTCGGAAGAAGTAAGAGTCCAGACCATGCGGCACGAGTTTGCTCATATTGTAAATGGGGATTTTGACAGCGAAGAAGAAGCAAACATTATCGAGGCGCAAAGGGCTAAGGAATTTCCAGTGTAAAAGGAGTATGAAATGAAAAAGATTATATCGGCAGTAATGTCTATTTTAGTGACAATAACTTCATTTTCATTTGCGTTTGCATCGCCTAGACTTGAAAGACCTGTGATTGATGATATCTGGCACGAAAAAAATAACATAACTTTGACATGGAACGGAATTGATTATGCCGAAGAATACGAAATATACCGTTCTACATCTAAAAATGGATACTTCGAGTATTATGTTTCATGCGAAGATGAGTTTTACTCTGACTATGATGTGAAAAGTGGCGTAAGATACTATTACAAGGTAAAAGCTGTATCAGAAGATTACAAATCAAGCTATTTAAGCAAATGGCGTTCTCAAAAAATACCAAAGAAAAACACGATAAAAAAAGCGTCAACAAGCATAAATGGAACGACTAACTATGTTGGACAAACAGTATACATAACGGATACTGGTTCAAAATATCATAGCTATGGATGCCAGTATTTAAGATACAGCTGCTATTCAATAAGCAAGAGCAAAGCAAAGGCACAAGGATATACTGCTTGCTCAAGATGTTGGTAAAATGAAAAATCGCTCCTACTGCAATAGGAGCGATTTTCGACGTGCTACATGTGTTCACATAGATATATGTTACAAACATATTGTAGCACGTCATTACATTTTTTTCAACTTTATTTTGGGGGAAATTATGAGAGTTGCACTATATGAAAGAGTCAGTTCCGAAGAACAAGCACTTCACGGTTACTCACTGGAAGCGCAGGATTCTGCTCTAAGGAAGTTTGCCGAGGACAACGGACACATTATCGTTGATGTCTACAAAGACGAGGGTATCTCCGCTCACAAGCCTTATACGGCACGTCCAGAATTATTAAGGTTATTAAACGACACGGACAAAATAGACCTTATCCTTTTTGTCAAACTGGATCGTTGGTTCCGTAACGTACAAGAGTATTACAAGGTACAAGAGATCCTTGATAAAAATCACACCTATTGGCAGGCGATCACGGAAGATTACGAAACCATAACAGCAAACGGAAGATTTACCGTCACGGTTATGCTTGCGATCGCACAACAGGAAGCGGAGAAAACAGGCGAAAGAATAAAGTTTGTGTTCAACAGCAAGCTGCAAAAGAATCAGCCTATAACCGGAAACTATGGTTTTGGGTTTAAGACAATAGAACAAGACGGTTTGAAAACAGTGGTTCATGATGAAAATGAAGCTGCTGTTTATGATATGTTCGATTATTTCTCTAAGGTGCAGAATGTTTCCTTGCTCAATGACTACATGAAAGAAAAGTACGGTATCATAGCGGCAAATCAAACATGGTCAAGAAGATTGAGAAGCGAAAAATATGCCGGTATTGCTCACGGTATCGCAAACTTCTTGCCGCCGTATATCACGATGGAAAAACATTACGAGCTTTTAGATATTCTGGAAAGCCGAAGAAGCAGACGTTCCCGAAACCGGATTTACCTATTCTCTGGTATTCTCAAGTGTCCGGAATGCGGCGGTACAATGGCAGGATGCACCTGTATTCAAAATGGAAAAGAATACCCATATTATCGTTGTTCAAAATGTTGGAACAAAGGTGGATGCTCGAACAAAAAAAGCACTTATGAAAGCGTTGTTGAAAAATTCCTTTTAGAGAATTTAGAAGCACAAGCCAGGGTCCAGATTGAAGAAGAACCGAAAAAAGCGAAATCAACAAAGAGCCTTGAAGATCGGTTATCAAGGCTCAACGATATATACCTTATGGGTAATATGGAAAAATCCATATATGAAGAAAAAACAAAAGAAATCAAAGAGAAAATCATCAAAATCCAGATGGAAAACAAGAAGCATGGAGAATGTTCCGGAGCGAATAGAATACTCTCTATGGATTTTAAAAATGTCTATGAAACTTTAAGTCGTGACGCTAAAAAGGTGTTTTGGAGAAATACTCTCGACAAAATTTTAATAGGCGATACTATGTCTTTCACTTTCAGAGGATGATATATACTTATGTGTCGTGACAGAACGGCTACGTCGGCGGTTATATGACTAAGAAATTAGTTGAAATGGCTGAAAAGCAGTTAGCTGGAAAGTAAACAAACAGAATTGGATAAACGGCAAAAGTCCCCGCGATCCCGCAGGGACTTTTGCTGTGCAGCGCAGATTAAACAGTATATTTCAATTCTTTTCTTACAGCCGGAGCTGAATACGTTCGCCGAACATCTTTTGGATCTTCTGTTTCAGTATCGCATGCTGCGGTGCCGTGAGCGCCGGATCCTGCTCAATGATCTCTTTCGCTGCGAGGCGCACTTTTTCGAGGATATCCGCATTTTTGACCAGATCGCTGATGTTCAGCTCCGGCAGGCCGTGCTGGCGCGTACCGAAAATCTCGCCGGGGCCGCGCAGTTTCAGGTCTTCTTCGGCAATGACGAAACCGTCTTCCGTGCTGCATAGGATCTCGTTCCGTTTCTGCGCGATCTGACTGTCACTGCCGGAAATCAAAATACAATAGGACTGCTCGCTGCCTCGTCCGACCCGTCCGCGCAGCTGATGCAGCTGCGCGAGACCGAACCGCTCGCAGTTTTCGATCACCATGACCGTGGCGTTGCTGACATCAATGCCGACCTCAATGACAACCGTCGATACCAGCACATCCAGTTCTCCGCGCTGAAACGACTCCATCACAGTGTCCTTTTCCTGCTGCTTCATGGCGCCGTGCACCAGTCCGATCCGAAGCCGCGGATAGCGCACGCAGAGTTCCTCGTAAACTTCCTGCGCGGACTTGCAGTCGATGCTTTCGGACTCTTCGATCAGCGGCGCAACGACATAGGCCTGCCTGCCCTGCTGCACCTGCGCTTCCACAAAGTCATAGATCTTCGGCCGCGCGTCCTGATAGCGCAAAAAGGTCCGGATCGGTTTCCGTCCCGCCGGAAGCGTGTCGATGACAGAGATGTCAAGATCTCCGTATAAGATCACGGCCAGCGTCCGCGGGATCGGCGTCGCGGTCATGACCAGCACATTGGGATTTTCGCCTTTGGCGTTGAGGACTTCCCTCTGGTTGACGCCGAAACGATGCTGCTCGTCCGTGACAAACAAGCCGGGGTTTTCGAAGATCACATCCGGCTGCAAGATCGCATGGGTGCCGATCAGGATGTCGATCTCACCGGCAGCCAGCGCCGCAAGCAGCTCCCCGCGTTCAGCCGCTTTCGTGCTGCTCGACAGCAAAGCGGTGCGGATGCCGAACGGTGCAAAGGAGCGGCTGAGATTTGCGTAATGCTGTTTCGCCAAAAGTTCGGTAGGCGCCATCATCGCCGCTTGGAATCCGCTCCGGACCGTCTTGTACATCGCCAGCTGCGCGACGGCGGTCTTACCGGATCCGACATCACCCTGCACCAATCGGTTCATCGGTTTATCGGATTCCAGATCCCGCTCGATCTCCTGCCAGCTGCGCATCTGCCCGGACGTCAGCTGAAACGGGAACCCGGACAAAAACGGCTGTACATCCGCTTCCTTCGCGCAGCGCACGCCCTTTTCCGCAGCGGACGCGCCCTGCTTGATATAGAAGAGACCGGTCTGTAAGATCAACAGTTCCTCAAAGATCATCCGATAACGGCTTTCGAGCACCGGACGCTCCTCACGCGGAAAATGAATATTCTCGATCGCATAAGCCGGACTGCACAGATGATACGTTTCGACCAGTTCCGAAGGCAGCCATTCCGTGATCTGCCGGATCGCGTCACGCGCCTGCAGTTCCCATGCGCGCAGATTGTTCTGCGTCAATCCGTCCGTCAGCGGATAGACCGGCAGCAGTCCCCGAACGTCTTTGGGATCTCCCAGCTTATGAAATTCCGGATGCGCCATCTGGCGGCGTCCGTTGTTGAGTGTGATCTTTCCGAAAAAAGTCATTTGTTCGCCGGGTTTGAAATAGGATTCCAGATATTTTCCGTTAAAAAACAACAGTTCCAGACTTCCGGTGTTATCCTCGATCTGCACCTTGAGCAGCCGCTTGCGGCTGTAGGGGCTTCCGGCCATCTGCTTGCTCATGACCTGCCCGCTCACCAGCACCTCTCTGCCAAACGGCGCTGCCATGATCGGGATCACCTTTCTGCGGTCTTCATACCTGCGCGGGAAAAAATGCAGCAGATCGTCGATCGTTTCGATATGCAGTTTTTCGAGCAGCGGCAGCCGTTTTTTGCCGACACCTTTCAGGACGGAAGCGTTATCTTGCAGGTTCATAATCTCTGATTACCTCAATGTTTCTTTCCGCGATCTTTTTGGACTTGATGCCGACGATCCGCAAAACCAGATGCCCGCCCTTATCCGGCAGCATCTGCGAAAGCTGTACTGCCAGATCGTCTAAGATCACATCGGTCACTTTTTGGATGCTGGCGCCGAATGTGATGATGATATAGAATTCCATGCAGTAGCGCGTCGTTTCTTCATAGAATTTCAGATTGGCTGCCGCTTCACCTGTGGAGATCTTTTGGTTCATGCCGCCAAGCGGCTTTCCTTTTTCGGACGCCAAGATCGCTTTGCCGTCCGTTCGCGCAAGCGCACGCAGAAGTATTTTGGCGAACACGCCGTCATTCAGCTTGATATTGCCCAGTGCATCGTCTCGTTCCACTGCCATCTCTGTCCTCACTTTCTCGCCGGATAAATCCCGGTACCCAACACAGATTTCTTTCATTATCTTACCACATTCACGCACAAATTCCTACTATATTTCATAAGATACTGTGAGGTGCTGATTTATGGGTATGAACAACAACTGCCGCAAGAAGAAATGTTTTCATATATGTCAGGAGACCAAGGATATCGGCTTTGTGCTTCTGGTCTTCGGCGCAGTCACGATCTGCGCGTTTTTCCTCCCGCCAAAAGCCTGGCTGATCCTCCTTGGGGTCATCCTGATCCTCTGCGGATGTGTTCTGATGAAACGCTGAAACACAAAAGCTGCCGCCGCTTCTTTCTGTGCGCGGGGACAGCTCCACGAAAAAAAAGAGCTGTCAGAATGACAGCTCTCGTTTGTTTCCTTTGATTAAAGGGCACGGTTTACTTTGTTGGATCTGATGCATCTTGTGCATACGTTCGCTCTTCTGACTGTACCGTTTTCGTCAGCGATTCTTACAGACTGAATGTTCGCGTTCCATTTTCTTCTTGTACGTCTTACGGAGTGAGAAACGTTGTTTCCGGACACCTGTCCTTTTCCGCAAATTTCACATTTTCTTGACATCTACCGCACCTCCTTTAGTATATTTAAGCCGTAGCATTTTTTCAATTTTGCTTTGTCCGCACTCGAACATTTGATATTATACCATAGCTTTCGCATGCTTTCAAGCAGAATTTTCTTGTTTTTCAGAGTTTTTCACATATTTTCACAGATATTTTTCCGCAAGCGTTAATTTTCCGCTCTCGCGCGTCCGGTTCATGTCGATCACGCGCTGGTTGCGGCTGCCGCGGAACAGCAGGCTCAGGTCACGCTGTTCCAGAACGAAACGCCCGTCGATCAAAAGATCGGTAAGTTCCAGCAGTTTTCGCACAGCCGGACGGCTTTCGCCGAGCTTCTGCAGTTCTTCATAAGTATAGCCGGTATAGATGATTAGGTTGAGCCCGCGTTCTTTAATAGCCTCCGCCAGATTATAAAAGGCCTCCGGCTGGCTCATCGGCTCTCCGCCGCTGAACGTCACGCCGTCCAAAAGCGGGTTCTGATCGATCGCCGCCAGGATCTTTTCCAGACTGCAGTCGGTCCCTCCTTGGAAATCATGCGTCGCCGGATTATGGCAGCCCGGGCAGCCGTGCGGACAGCCCTGCGCGAATACCACGAACCGCAGACCCGGTCCGTCGACGATCGACTCCCGGATCACGCCTGCCATACGGATCGTGTTATAACTGCTCAAATCCTGTTGACACATCATGTTTCACCCTGTCTTTCTCCTCTGCCGCTTTGGCATTGTTCCAGTGATCCATGGTCCCTACCAGATAGCCGGTGATCCGGCGGATCCTTTCAAATCCGATGTCGCCCTCGCCCTCTTTGCGGTGGCACTGCGGACATTCATTGTCAATGATGCCGGTATAGCCACAGCACGGGTCACGGTCAACCGGGTGGTTGATGGAACCATAGCCGATGCCGCTTTCCTTCATGCAGCGTACGACCTTTTCAAAGGCGTCCAGATTCTTGAGCGGATCGCCGTCCAGCTCGATATAGGAGATATGACCGCCGTTGGTCAGTTCATGGTACGGCGCTTCCAGACGGATCTTTTCAAACGCATTGATCGGATAATAAACCGGGATGTGGAAGCTGTTCGTATAGTATTCTCGGTCTGTGACGCCCGGGATGATGCCGTACTTTTCTTTATCGATGCGGACGAATCTGCCGGACAGTCCCTCTGCCGGAGTCGCGATCAGCGACCAGTTCAGTCCGCTCTTTCTCGCCTGTTCGTCCAAACGTTTTCTCATATAGCCGACAATCTCCAGGCCCAGATTCTGCGCTTCCACAGACTCGCCGTGATGCGCGCCGATCAGCGCCTTGAGACATTCTGCCAGACCGATGAAGCCCACGGTCAGCGTGCCGTGCTTGATGACTTCTTCGATGGTATCATCCGGTCCGAGTTTTTCGGAATCCAGCCAGATACCCTGTCCCATCAGGAACGGGAAGTTCCGGACTTTTTTCTGGGACTGGATCTTATATCTTTCCATCAGCTGTCCCATCGCCAGATCGATCATGTTGTCCAGAAGTTCAAAGAACAGATCGACATCGCCTTTGGCTTTGATGGCCAGGCGCGGCAGATTGATGGAGGTAAAACTGAGGTTGCCTCTTCCGTAAACAATCTCTCTGGTCGGATCATAAACGTTGCCGATCACGCGAGTCCTGCATCCCATGTACGCGCATTCCGTCTCCGGTCTGCCCTCGATATAGTACTGCTTGTTGAACGGCGCGTCCAGGAACGAAAAGTTTGGGAACAGCCGCTTAGCAGACACGCGGCAGGCCAGTTTGAACAGATCGTAGTTCGGGTCCTCCGGATTGTAGTTCACGCCCTCCTTGACCTTGAAGATCTGGATCGGGAAGATCGGCGTTTCGCCGTTTCCCAGCCCGGCTTCAGTTGCCAGCATGACGCTTTCCATTACCAGACGTCCCTCCGGAGAAGTATCGGTGCCGTAGTTGATGGAGCTGAACGGTACCTGCGCGCCCGCTCTGGAATGCATCGTATTTAAATTATGGATAAAGGCTTCCATCGCCTGATAAGTTTTTCTTCTGATCTCTTTATCCGCGAACTTTTTGGAGCGGTCCTGCATTTTCTTTGCTTCCGCTTCCGGAACCAGTTTTTTCAGTTCTTCCAGCTCCAGTTCCGCATAGTTGTTGTCCCATGCCATGCACGGGAATACGCCGTACTCATGCTCGATCTTGCCCGATAACGCTTTCATCCGTTCTACGCCGTCCTCAACATCTTCCAGAAAATCCAGCATCTTGCCGAGATTGGTCACATAAAGACGCTTATAAGCCTTTTTTACGCCCGGCGCCATGCCGTAATCAAAGTTCGGGACAGACTGCCCGCCGTGCTGGTCGTTCTGATTGGACTGGATGGCAATACATGCAAGCGCCGCGTAGCTCTCGATATCGTTCGGTTCTCTGAGATGTCCGTGTCCGGTGGAAAATCCGCCCTGCAGGAGTTTGACCAGATCGATCTGACAGCAGGTCATCGTCAGCGTATAGAAGTCCATATCGTGGATATGGATATCGCCTGCCTCGTGCGCCTTGGAAAATTTCGGATCGATGACATAGCTCTTGTAAAATTCTTTTGCGCCCTCCGAACCGTATTTGAGCATCGTACCCATGGCCGTATTGCCGTCAATATTGGCATTTTCGCGTTTGATCTCGTTTTCTTTTGCTTCCTTAAACGTCAGATCTTCATAGATCTTCATGAGCTTAGAGTTCATGTTCCTAACTCTGGTACGTTCCGCACGATAAAGGATGTACTCCTTTGCGGTACGCGCATGACCGTTTTCGATCAGGATCTTCTCGACAGCGTCCTGGATCTGCTCAACCGTCGGGATCTGATTGTGACAGACCTCCAGTAAATACAGTTCCACCTGTTTTGCCAGATAAACCGACATTTCTCTGTCTCTTCCGCCCAATACCTTGGCTGCTTTAAAGATCGCGTCCGCGATTTTATTCACATCAAAGTCAACGGTCCTTCCGTCTCGTTTCACAATTTTCTGAATACTGTCCATAGCGCTTTCGTTCCTTTCAAATCATAAATCAAACACAACATGTAGTAGTCGTATATAAAACTTTACTACCAAATGTCCTATATGTCAATATCCAACCTGTGTATTTTTTGTATTTTCTCCCGTGCTTTACGCCGCAAAAAAGCCGGCATCGTGTTAAAATGCCGACTCTTCCGCCATGCATGTTTTTTTGCTTCTTTATGCTTCTGCACACCGATACTCGCTGCGGAGGATCGACATCAGATGAAGATCCACGTACTGCCCGTCTTTCTTGCCGCCGTGCCGCATGACGCCCTCATACTGAAAGCCGACTTTCTGATAGAGCTGCGCCGCGATCTTGTTGTCCGTGAAATGATCCAACGTCACCCGTTCACAGTTCATCTCGTCAAAGGCCAACTTCAGCGCCGCGCGGAGTGCTTCCTCGCCCAGCCCGCGTCCGCGGATCGCCGGGTCTGCGATGTAAATACGAGTGATGTCCAGCGAATCATAATGATCATCGATATTGCTGATATAGATGCGTCCGATCGGCCTGTCATCTTCTTTCATGCAGACCGTCAGCTGCAGCTTATCGTCGTCTTCCTGCCGGTGTACGAATTCCGTCACGACTTCCTCGTAATCCCTGCCGTCGTTAATAGTAAAGAAACGGGTAACCGCCGGCTGTGTTTCCCATTCCGCGAAAAACCTGCAGTCATCAAAGGTACTTTCGCGCAGATAGATTTGCTTCATTTCAATTTTCTTCACGATGATATCACTTTCCTTTTTCTCTGATCCATGATACAATATCTTTACACTGATCATTATACAGGAACTTCCGCAAAAAAGCAAATCGAACCGCGGAAGGAACAAGAGGGGATTTAGAATGAGAAACATCCATATCATAAAAAAGAAACCTGACAAAAAAACAATCTTGCTTGCCGCAGCCGTTCTCGTGCTTCTGGCTGCGCTGATCTTTGCCGGCGTACATTTCCTGCGTGCCGGGCAGAATGAAGAGCCGTCTCTGGAGGAGATCGTTACCGGCAAGCTGAACGCCTACCAGACGGATCTGGCTGACTCGCTGGATTCCTTACAGACCAGCCGCGACGCCGCGCAGTACCTTCTCTCCTGGGGAAAGAACAAAGGGATTTCCTGCAGCATCGACAGCCACGATAATGTCACCTACACGCTGAATGCCACATCCAAAGAGATGCAAGACCGCAGCCCGGTGATCTTTCTTTGTGAGTATGACGCTTCCGATCTGGCGGCCAGTCTGGAGCCGATCTCCACAGCGCTGACCATCGCCAAGAATACTGCCGAACACGGCAAAGTGCGCATCATCTTTTCACCGTCCGAGGGTATCGGCAGCACCGGAGTCTCCGCGCTTCCGGCGTCCTGGTTCACAGATAAAACAGAAGTCTTCTGCTTAGGCAAATCCGCTGCTTCGAAGATTTCCGCGCAGACCGGCGGTTATCTCAAGTTCCGACTTTCGGATCAGCTGCATACCCAGAAGACTTCCTATGATAAAGCTTACCGCATCTATATCACCGGACTTTCGTCCGAAAGTCCCGATGATCGTTCCGGAAGCGCCGTCAATCCGATCAAGCAGCTCGGCAGCGTGCTCGCGAATTTCAAATCGACGTCCCTGCTCTTTGAGCTCGCGAATTTTCACGGCGGCAGATCGGCGGACCTGACACCGTCCGGAGCTTCTATGACGGTCGTGATCAACAGTGCGGACGATGCGAAATTTATCAAGAAGATGGATAACGCCTTAGAAAAATTCTACAGCAAATACGCGGATCAGTATCCGGACGCGGTCTATACCTATGAAGAAGTTTCCCTTCCGAAGCAGGTCCTCGTCAAGGAAGACGCGGAAAACATCGTCAGTCTCATGTACACCGCGTTCAACGGGATCTACTACAAGGATGACGACGGCAACGTCATCGCGCTGACCAATATCGGCCGCATCGCCACGAAGAATCAGAAGCTGAGGGTCGATGTCTCCGTTATGAGCTGCGCGCAGGACTATCTGGATGAGATCACCGACGCTTACCGCACGATCTGCGGGCTCTGCAACATTCGTTTCTCGATCCGCGCTTCTTTCCCGGTCTATGAGGGAGGAAGCGCCGCGGAAGATCTGCGCACCGCATTCGGCGACGCGTTCTACGCTTACAGCGGTGACTCCAATATGAAGACCGATCCGTCAGTTGAATTTACGCCTTGCAGCCTGCTGGCGGAAAAGAACGGCAAGATGCCGATCTTATACTGCTCGATCACGGACAAGACTAAAGAAAAATTGGCCGGTTCGTTCATCACCTACCTTTCAGCCGTGCCGAACGCGCAGTAACGGTAGTTTCCGTTTCGACTGTCCTGCAGCGGGATGCAGCCCGGCTTGGCCGGGAACTGCTCCGGCTTTTTCAGTTTTCCAGCTTTGCGAAATCGATCTGATCCTCTGCTCGCCGGTACAGATAGACCTTGTCTGACAGCCATTCCTGCGGATCAGTCCCCTCCAGATTGGCTTTTAACAGCATGGCCTGTGCCATTTCATAAGAGACCGCCTTCTGCGGCAGCAGCATGATCTCATGGATCGAAGCAGGCAGGATGTACAGATCGTCCTGCAGCTGGCGCGCAAGTCTGCGGATCCCGGATTTTTCGAGGATCGATGCAGCTCCGAAATAATAATCATCATTGGTATAAGCGAACAGCGGTACACAGACCGGAAACATGTGATACGGCATGCGCTGTTTCATCTGCCTGCGGGCGATCTCAAACAGTTCTTCTTCCGCAAGTCCCATCTCTTCCATGATCCGATGATCGATCACAGTGCTGTATAACTGATGATCTTCTGTCTGCACCATCAGCCGGTAAATGATCGCCAAGTCCAGAAAATCCCGATGCGGAAGACCTTTCAGATACTCCTGATTGTGTCTGCGGTTGATGACCTGCAGAATGGCGTCTTCTTTTCGCAGCTGCGGACTTTCACACATTTCGGTCAAGATATCCGGCGCCGGATATTCTGCGATCGTTCCGGCAATGAACGACAAAACGCGGTCAAGCTCGGCTCCTTTTTGGATCAGATGATAGAACGGTTCAAAGTACAGGACCGGCAGCATCGCAATGCCTTGGCCCTGCGTCGGCGGCTCCAGCACAAAACCTTCCATCACACGGTTTACCTTCGGGACCTTTTCGACTCTGATCACAGAACCCGAAAACTGCGGCGGCAGATAGCCGACCAATTTCTCAATGACTTCCTTTTTGAATTCCTCATACGACAGCATATTCTTATCTTCCTCCTTTTTGTGCCCGGCATCTGCATGGACACACATCACTTACATCAAAAATGAAAACCACCCGCGGGACATAATCGCTGCAAACGCTGCAACCGTTATTCCGTTGGATGGCTTTTATCATAGAATGATTTTCGTTTTGATTCAATATTTTTTGTAAATAATGTAATATTTTGGACTTTTTTCGTCGTATTTCAGTCGTTTTTTGTATCTTCGCTCGCTTTACGTTCCACTGACTCCTCGCCTGCTATTCGTCGGCCCGGATCACGCAGGCTTTGTGATCCCGAGCAAGCCTTCTTGCTGCATAGAACTAGATCTAAATCGCAAAAAGATAGCAGCCTTATGCATCAAAAAATGTGATACCCCTCTGCGATTTATTCCTGATAAGGCCGTTCAAAGACCTTTGCGTCATCAGCGTCTGTATTCTCGGCTTGCTTCATTCCGGTAACACTGCCGGGCAGATCGTCCAGTACGCCGACAGGCGGCACCTTGCCCCGAAACGGCTGATGCGTGATCCGGCGGCAGAGCAGCCCGCCGATAAGGACCGCCAAGATCAATAAAGCCAACCAGTTTTCAAGGATAAAATGTAAGACTCTCTCCATATCGCACCACCGTTCCTTTCGTCAAAGCAAAAACACTTGTATTGCCGCGGCCTACTTCTTCCAATGCGCAAGCTGCGGGACCACCGCTTCCATGTGCGCGCGCACTTGTTCCGGCGGCCAGTTCTCGCTGGACATATGCTCTACGCAGAAATCGATCAGCTGTTCCTTGCTGCTGTACTTAAACGTTCCGTCGCTGTAGCACCACTTGCAATATTCCTCATTAAAATCGCCGTCCGGCTCCCTGCTGGTCGTCGCATCTTCCAGCGGCATACCGCAGCACTGGCAGACAAGCTGCCGCGGCGTTCCCAAGATCGTATTGATCGAAACGTTGAACAGTCTCGACAGCAGTTTTAAGGTTTCCGTATTCGGCACCGTTTCACCGTTTTCCCAGCGCGATACCGCTTGTCTGGTCACCATAACTTTTTCTGCAAGTTCCTGCTGCGACAATCCTTTTTGCGTGCGCAGCTGTAAAATCATATCTTTTGTTTCCATTGTCTCTTTTTCCCTCCATAAGATCATTCTACCTGTTCTGCGTACCATATGCAAGCAACTGTCTGTTGCCCTATGATCCGTGTCCTGGCCTACACTCTTTCCAGCCCCAAGGTTTCAAAGTATTCGTCGCTGTATGCGATCTTGCTGTCATCAAAGGAACCTTGGATCTGTTTTACATAACGGTAAGGCTGCTCCATCGGAGAAAGATTGAACTCCTGCTCAAGGAAACACAGCAGCCTTTGCTGTTCGTCCGTGCGAAGTTTCGCTTCTTCCTGCAGATGCTGCCGGAACTGTTCCTCACTCATCCACGCGATCTGCTCGATCGGATTTGCAGAACCGCAAGCAAGGATCAGCCGTAAAAAGTCCGCAAAAGACGCCGCCAAAGGATAAACAAAACGGTCCGCACAGGTTTCGGGATTACAGGCAAAGACCATATCTCCGTAGGGTTCAAGAAAACAGTACAGGATGCTGCCCTCAAAGCCGATCGCTCTCGCATTGACAGGATAGCAAAAATAGGAGAAGTCATCATTCCTTTGTTCAAGGCAGAGTAAACTGCCGTCGATCTGCAATTCTTTATACTTTTCGTAAAGCTCTGTCATCATATATCCTTATCGTTTCCTCGTAAAACGTCTTTTCAGCCCGCTTTTATCGCAGGCATATGGTTTCGACAAGTGCGCACCACTCGTTTGGATAAACGCCCAAAAGTTCTTCATGCCGCAGATCCTGTTCATGGACGATCGGTACCCTAAAATATTTTTTATAGCGCGCGAGATACTTTTCACCCATCTTTTTTGCGTAAAAGACATGGATCTCTGTTTCGATCACCTGCCCGAAATTGCCTTTCCAGTAACACATCGTCCCCGGCAAGAGCAGCAGGATCGGGTTTTGCTTCTCTCCAAATTCGTGAACAATCATGTATGGTCACTCCTATCTTCCGTAAATCCATCCATTGATCTGATATACTATTACACTATTTTTTTGCCAACAGGCAAATGCATTCTGTGTGCTTGGTCATCGGGAAATTATCAAATGGCTTCAAATAGACGCATCGGTATCCGTAGTATTCGAAATACATCAGGTTCTGTGCCAGCGTCTTTGGGTTGCAGGAAACGTAGACCAGCTCCGGCACCCCGTAGGAAATGATCTTATCCAGCGCTTTGGGCTGAATGCCGACACGCGGCGGATCGACGACGATGACATCCGGTTTCTGCTCCACGTTTTTGAGCGCCTCAAAGACATCGCCGGCTAGAAAGTCACAGTTTGCAAGACCGTTGAGCGCCGCATTCTGCTTGGCCGCCGCCACAGCTTCTTCTACCAGCTCGATGCCCAGCACCTCTTTGGCCTTGAGGGCGAGGATCTGGCTGATCGTGCCGGTCCCGCAGTAAAGGTCGAACGCAGATTTTCCCTCAAACGAAGGCACCAGAGCCAGCGCCTCGCTGTACAGGCGTTCCGCAGCCTCCACATTCGTCTGGAAAAACGAAAACGCGCTGACCTTGAAGTCCAGGTCCAGAATCTTTTCCATATAGTGATCGCGGCCCCAAAGCACGCGCAGTTCTTCGCAGATGACCGCATCCGCCAGACTGTCGTTCATCGTGCGCAGCACGCCGACCACCTGGTGCTCCAGCGGGAGCGCCGTGATCATCTCAACAAAAGCCGCTTCATCAAAGCCATCTTCCGACGATGTCACGAGATTCACCAGCAGTTCTCCGGTACGCACGCCGCGGCGCAGGATCAGATTGCGCAGCAGGCCCTTGTGGCTCTTTTTGTGATAAAACGCATAGCCGCGTTCTTCACAGAACTGCAGCACCTCTTTCAGTACCGTATTAAAATCCGGGTGCACCAGCTGACACTCGTCCACCGTCACGATCGACATAAAATTCTTCTTGCGGTGCATGCCGAGCGCCAGCGGCCCGTCTTTCACAAAATCACCGAAGGTATATTCCATTTTGTTGCGATAAGCGTACGGCGTCGGACAGCCCTCGATCGCGTCGATACGCGCAGGATGCACGTTCTTTTCCTCGAGCAGACGACGAACCTCACGCTCCTTTTCCGCAAGCTGCTGCTCGTAAGGTACGCCTTGATAAATACAGCCGCCGCAGTACTCGCTGTGTGGACAGACCGGTCTCATTTCCTTAAAATCTTCCATATTTATCATAAAACTCCTTTTTGTATTCGAGGAAGCGGTCTTCTTCGATCGCCGTGCGGATATTCCTCATCAGATTGACGAGGAAATACAGGTTGTGATTGGACAGCAGCATCGCCGAAAGCATCTCGTCCGCCTTATATAAATGCCGGAGATAAGCTTTGGAATAGTTGCGGCAGGTGTAGCAGTCACACTCTTTATCCAGCGGCTCCCAGTCGCGCTCATATTTCGCATTTTTGATATTCACGCGGCCATGGGAGGTCATCGCCAGCCCGTGTCTCGCGATTCGGGTCGGAAGTACGCAGTCCGCCATGTCGATGCCGCGCTCCACGCTCTCAAACAGATAGTCCGGACTGCCGACGCCCATGTTGTAGCGCGGCTTTTCTTTTGGCAGCAGTTCCACGCAGTCATCCAGCATGTCCAAAAACAGCTCTTTCGGCTCGCCGACCGAAAGTCCGCCGATCGAATAGCCCGGCAGATCCAGATCCACAATAGCTTCCGCGCTGGCCTTGCGCAGATCCTTATAGAATCCACCCTGCATGATGCCGAACAGCGACTGCCGCTCCCAGTCCTGATGATAGTCCTTACAGCGTTTGAGCCACCGCGTCGTCCGTTCCAGCGAATCCTTGACATAGCGCCGGTCAGCCGGATACGGCGCGCATTCGTCAAACGCCATGATGATGTCCGCGCCGAGCGCATTCTGGATCTCGATGGACTTTTCCGGGGAGATCATATGTGCCGAGCCGTCGATATGCGAGCGGAATCGAACGCCTTCTTCGGTGATCTTGCGCAGTTTCCCTAAGGAAAACACTTGAAAACCACCGCTGTCGGTCAGCATGGCTCTGTCCCAGTTCATAAATTTATGCAGGCCGCCGGCTTCTTTGACGATCTCATGGCCCGGTCTTAAATACAGATGATAGGTGTTGGCGAGAATGATCTCCGCTCCCATCTCCTTGACTTCTTCCGGCCGCATGGCTTTGACCGTCGCCTGTGTACCGACCGGCATGAAGACCGGCGTCTGAATATCGCCGTGCGGCGTATGGATCACGCCGCGCCGCGCGCGCGTACGCGGGTCAGTCTTAAGCAGTTCAAAACTGATTGCATGTTTCATAGTCATTTTGTGTCCTTTGATTCCTTGGACACCCTCCTTATTTTTTTGATCAGAAATATTTTAGCATAAATTGAAAAAAAGTAGTAGCATTTTTTTGTGTCTTGTAGTATAATGTTTCTTGCAGTCGTTCCGAAAACAAAATCCGGACGCGATATGCTACCGTGGCTCAGTCGGTAGAGCAGCTGATTCGTAATCAGCAGGTCGCCGGTTCGAATCCGGCCGGTAGCTCCAAAAAAGCGCTTCATGAGATTCATGAAAGCGCTTTTCTTTTGCTTATTCAGATTTTTGACGGAGCCTTGCAAAGCTCTCCGCCAGGTTTTCATGAATCACAGCTTTGGGTTCGAATTTGGTCAGGTGCAGCGCCAGCTGCAGCATTACGCCGATGCCGAAAACGGCAAGCACGGTGCCCAGGCCGATCGGTCCGCCCAGACGCCATCCGGCAAACAGCACAACGGCCAGGATCAGGATATTGACCGCGCCGATCGGGATCGTCTTGATACGTCTGCTGCAGGCAAGCAGCAGCGAGTCCCGCGGACCGCAGCAGAGACCGGCTTTCATATAGAGGACCTGGGACAGTCCCATGATGAAGAAACCGACCAGCATCATGCCGACACCTGCCCAGATATTTTCCTGTGTCGGGACAAGGTCGAGCCAGTTTAAAAAATCGACCGTCTTGCCGACAAGAACAGCGTCCAGGATCGTCCCGATGCCGATGTGCTCTTTGAGCAGCAGGTCGATGAGGATCAAAAGCACGGAAACACCGATGGACGCGGTTCCGTATAGGATTCCAAAGGTTTTGGAAAGCCCCAGATTCAATGCGTCCCAAGGGGCCACGCCGATGTTGGCCTGTATGGTCAGATAAACTCCGGCGCCGAAACAGATGAGCCCGATCGCCGCAAGCAAAGTCTTTTTCAGTAATTCTGTCATATGATGTATCTCCTTTTGCGTGTCTGCTTATCCTTACGCTTCCGGCCCGTTGACGTATTCGCAGTAAACATGGATCGGGCAAACGTCACATTTCGGTTTGCGGGCGTCGCAGCATTGTCTGCCGTGAAAGATCAGGCTGTGGTGCGTGCGCGACCAGCGATCTTCCGGGATCCGCTCCATCAAAGAAAGCTCGGTTTTCAGCACGTCTTTTTCATGCACCAGACCGATGCGGTTGGCGACACGGAACACATGGGTATCCACGGCGATCCGCTGCTGTCCGAAACCGACCGAAAGCACCACGTTCGCCGTCTTGCGTCCAACGCCCGGCAGACTGATCAACGCGTCATAATCATCCGGCACCTCGCCGCCGAAATCGCTGCAAAGCTTCTGCGCCATGGCAACGATGTTCTTTGATTTTGTCTTATACATCCCGATCCGTTTGATGTACTCCGCCACGTCCTCCGGATCCGCTCCCGCCAGAGCCTGCGGCGTCGGATACTGCGCGAACAGCGCCGGCGTCACCTGGTTTACGGACTTGTCCGTAGTCTGCGCGGACAAAGCGACTGCTATGATCAGCTGGAACACGTTCTGATGATGCAGCGCGCACTCGGCCTCCGGATAAGCGGCTTCTAAAAGATCCAGGATCTCCGGGATCTTGTTTTTGTCGATCATTTTATGCCCTCTTTCTTGACTTTTTCCTGTGTAAAATGTTAAAATTGTATACAATCCGGGACCTACCGAAAGAGATAGGTCCTCGCATAAAATTCCCTATTATGGAGGAAAGGTTCTGCCTATGCTGCGTTTAGATTTTTTAAGTAATGATTATCAGGACACCAAATCACCGGTTGAAAAAGCAACCGACGCCATCGCCGTTGAGATCCTCACCGGGATCCTGCGCCCGGGCAAACATCTGGTCGAGCAGCAGCTCTGCGAACGCTATCAACTCAGCCGGACGCCGGTCCGCGAAGTGCTCAAGAATCTCGAGATCCTCGGTCTCATCGAACTGATCCCCAATCGCGGCGCCATCGTCTGCGGGCTGTCGGCCTCCGCCGTCGACGATCTTTTTTATATGAAAGCTCTCCTCTATCCGCAGTGTGTCCGCTGGGCAGTGGAACGCATCACGCCGGAAGAGTTCTCCATGCTGGAAGAAACTTTCGCGTTCATGGAATTCTACACCGCTACGGACGACATCGAAAAAATGCAGAAGATCAACCGCGGCTTTGACGCGATCATTTATAACGCCTGCCACAATCGCGAGATGGAATCCGCACTCCTGCGCTACGACTTTTTTATCCGCTACGCCAATGCCGATGTCAAATATCCGATCAACTATCTTTCGACGGTATTGGAAGAACATCGGGCAATTTTTGACGCGTTCCGCACCCGCAATCCGGAAGCCGGTCAGGATGCGGCGCAGGCACACGCGTTCCGCTCCATGCTGCGGCGCAAATAGGAATGATCATCCCAAGATCCCCAAATGCTCCAGCAGGATCTTCAATCCGATCAGGATCAGAATGATGCCGCCGACCAGGGTCGCCTTATCTTCATATTTGGCGCCGAACTTATGTCCGACGAATACGCCTGCCGCGGAGATCACAAAGGTCGTGCAGCCGATCAGCGTGATCGCAGAAACGATCTTTACCTGCAGGAACGCGAACGAAATGCCGACTGCCAGCGCGTCGATGCTGGTCGCGATCGCCAGCATAAAGAGCTCTTTGATATCCAGCCTGGATTCTCCGGATAGACAGACTTCTTCCTCTTCTTTTTTGCCGATCACATCCCAGATCATCTTACCGCCGATAAAGGCCAGCAGCGCAAACGCGATCCAGTGGTCGAAGCTTGTGATATATGCCTCAAACTGCCTGCCGAGCAGCCATCCCAGAAACGGCATCAACGCCTGAAATCCGCCGAAAAACAACGCGATCACAAGCATCTGCAGCTTGTTCAGTTTTCGCATGTTCAGGCCTTTGCAGATCGCAACCGCAAAAGCATCCATGGAAAGCCCGATGCCGATCATAAAAATCTCAAAAAATCCCATCTTCCATTCTCCGTTCTGCCGTGTATCTCCGGCATCTGTGATGTCAAAAAAATATTCTCCTATGGAATCCATAGAAGAATATTTTATCATATGCCCCTAAAAAAGGCAAGCCTTACGCTTGGAAAAGCAGCTGCTGTCCGTCACTGTCAATGGTCACGCTGCCGCCGTCGACCAGATCGCCGCGGATGATCATCGAAGCCAGTTCGTTTTCGACATGTTTCTGCAGATACCGCTTGATCGGTCTTGCACCGTACTGCGGGTCGTAAGACTCCTTGGCGATCAGTTCCTTGGCCGCATCCGTCATCGTCAATGTCATTTCCCGGTCAGCCAGTCTCTTTTCGATACTCTTGAACGAAAGATCGATGATCTTCTTGATCTGATCCAGCGTCAAAGCACTGAAGACGATAATGTCATCCACACGATTCAGGAACTCCGGTCTGAAATAGTTCTTCAGCTCGCCGGTGACCTTTTCCTTGACCTCTTCCGGAATATAGCCTTCCTGGTTCATGTTCTCGATCAGTTCGCTGCTGCCGATGTTGGACGTCATGATGATGATCGTGTTCTTGAAGTCCACGGTCCTTCCCTGATTGTCCGTCAGGCGGCCGTCGTCCAGAAGCTGCAGCAGGATGTTGAAAACATCCGGATGTGCCTTCTCGATCTCATCAAACAGGATGACACTGTACGGTTTCCGTCTGACCGCTTCCGTCAGCTGTCCGCCCTCGTCATAGCCGACATATCCCGGAGGCGCTCCGACCAATCTGGACACGGAGTGTTTCTCCATGTACTCCGACATATCGATACGGATCATGTTCCGTTCGGTATCAAACAGAGATTCGGACAAGGCTTTGGCCAATTCGGTCTTGCCGACGCCTGTAGGACCCAGGAAAATAAACGAGCCGATCGGTCTGTTTTCGTCTTTGAGCCCCGCTCTTGCGCGGAGGATCGCTTCGGAGACCGCAGTGACTGCCTCGTTCTGACCGACCACTCTCTGATGCAGGATTTCCGGCAGCTTCAGCAGTTTTTCTCGTTCGGTTTCGACCAGTTTGCTGACCGGAATGCCGGTCCAAGAAGAGATGACCTCTGCGATCTCTTCTTCGTTGACCTCTTCCTTCAGGAGTCTCGCCTCGCCGCCGTCCACGCTGTCCGCTTTCTGCTTTTCTTCTTCCAGCTTCTTTTCCAGCTCCGGCAGCGTTCCGTATTTTAACTGCGCCAGCTTTTCGAGGTCGTAATTTCTCTCGGCCTCTTCCATCTGGTGTTTGACTTCCTCGATCTGCTGCTTGGTGCCCTTGACCTCCGCGATGGCCTTCTTTTCGTTTTCCCACTGTGCCCGCATGGAAGCGTCTTCTTCCTTTAACGCGGCCAGTTCTTTCTCAAGAGTCGCAAGTCTGGCTGCGGAAGCTTTGTCCGTCTCCTTGCCGAGCGCCTGCTTTTCAATCTCCAGCTGCATGATCTTTCTGGAGATCTCGTCCAGTTCCGCCGGCATGCTGTCGATCTCGGTACGGATCCTGGCTGCCGCTTCATCCATCAGGTCGATGGCTTTATCCGGCAGGAACCGATCGCTGATATAACGATCGGAAAGGGTCGCGCAGGCGATCAGCGCGCCGTCTGTGATCCGGACGCCATGGTGGATCTCAAACCGTTCTTTCAGTCCTCTCAGGATAGAAATGGTATCTTCGACAGACGGCTGATCGACCAGCACCTTCTGGAATCTTCTTTCCAGCGCAGCGTCTTTTTCAATGTATTTACGGTATTCATCCAAAGTGGTCGCACCGATGCAGTGTAACTCTCCTCTGGCCAGCTTCGGCTTCAAGAGGTTGCCTGCGTCCATGGAGCCTTCGGTCCTTCCCGCGCCGACAATGTTATGGATCTCATCGATGAACAGGATGATCCTGCCCTCGGATTTTTCGACTTCGTTTAAGACCGCCTTCAGTCTTTCTTCAAATTCACCCCGGAATTTCGCGCCCGCGATCAGCGCGCCCATATCCAGCGCAAAGATCGTCTTGTCCTTCAAGCCCTCCGGCACATCTCCGTTGAGGATACGCTGTGCCAGTCCTTCGACAACGGCGGTTTTGCCGACGCCGGGTTCCCCGATCAGCACCGGGTTGTTCTTGGTCCTCCGGGAAAGGATCTGGATCGCGTGTCGGATCTCGGCGTCACGGCCGATGACCGGATCCAGTTTGCCCTCTCTGGCCATCTCCACCAGGTCACGGCCGTATTTATTCAAGGCGTCGTAATTATCCTCCGGGTTCTGGCTGGTCACTCTCTGGTTGCCCCTGACTTTCGAAAGCGCTTCTAAGAATTTGTTCTTATTGATATTGTATTTCGCGAAGATCTTCGCGCTCGGAGTCCCCTTTTCCTCCAGCAGCGCAAGATAAAGATGCTCGACACTGACATATTCATCTTTAAATTCCTCCGCGATCTTTTCCGCCCGCATCAAAAGCTGCGACAATCTGCGCGAGGAATACATATTGTCGGCGTTTCCGGAAACCTTCGGAAGTTTTTCCAAGGCTTCCTGCACATCCGCGATCACCGCGGTCGTATCGACATTCATATATTTGAGCAGTTTCGGGATCAGTCCGTCTTTCTGCATCAGGAGCGCCATGTGCAGGTGCTCGCCGTCGAGCATCTGATGCCCTTCGGAGATTGCGATGTTCTGGCAGTCCATGATGGCCTGCTGCGCGTTCTGTGTATATTTTTCAATGTTCATATCATCACCCCTATTCAATCAAAACATAAACATTTTTATCTAGGTTTTATTCCATTTCATCGTTCGGACACCCTTATCATGCCCTCACAACTCTGTATATACCCATTGTACACCTGTTCAAACGCAAAGTAAAGAAAAATTTAGCACTCTTTTTGATAGAGTGCTAATAATTTAATCTTATTGCTTTTTTCCGGTTCCTTTGTTATATTGGTCGTAGAATAAAAGCAGGCTTGCATCGGCCGCTGCAAAGAAGGAGGATCTCATGAGCAGTTACACCAGTATTTTTGATGTCATCGGTCCCAATATGATCGGACCGTCAAGTTCGCATACCGCAGGCGCAGCCTCGATCGCGCTGATGGCCAGAAAACTTTTTCATGAGGAGATCGTACAAGTGGACTTCACACTTTACGGTTCCTTTGCCCGAACCTACCGCGGACACGGTACCGACCGTGCGCTTCTGGGCGGGATCTTAGGATTTTCGACCGATGACGTCCGCATCCGAGACGCGTTTGCCTACGCTGACAAGTGTGGGCTGAAATACAGTTTTACCGAAGATCATACCACCGCTGGCCTGCACCCGAATACCGCAGATATCGTCATGCACAACGGCAAAGGGCGTACCCAGTTTGTCCGCGGCGTGTCCGTCGGCGGCGGCCGCATGAAGATCGTGCAGTTAAATCAAGTCAAAGTTGACTTCACCGGCGAATACAGCACCCTGATCATCAAACAGGCGGATCGGCCCGGCGTGGTCGCGCATATTGCCGGATGTCTGGCAGAGCAGCAGGTGAACATCGCGTTTATGCGGCTCTACCGCGAAGCCAAGGGTGAAACGGCTTACACGATCATCGAATCGGATCAGTCGATCCCGCCCGGGATCCTCGACTCGATCCGGCAGCATGAAAGTATTTACAATGCGTTAGTCATTCAGGTATAAGGAGGAAGCGGATGATGGATTTTACAAACGGCAGTTCTTTGCTGACACTCTGCCATACGGAACAGATACCGATCTCGGAGGCCATGCTCCGCCGCGAGATCGCTCTCGGCGAAACAACCAAAGAAGATATTTTTAAGAAGTTGAACCGCTCTGTCGAGATCATGCGCGCATCCACACAAAGCCCGCTTCAGCATCCGATCCCCTCTATGGGCGGACTCCTGAACGGGGAAGCACAAGCGGTCTGGAAGCATTCCTTCGGCTCCGGTCAACAGCCTTTATGCGGCACGGTCCTGTCCCGAGCGATCGCCTATGCGATGGCAGTTCTGGAAACCAACGCCTCCATGGGCCTGATCGTTGCCGCACCGACAGCCGGCTCTGCCGGCGTGATCCCTGGAACGCTTCTTTCGATCTGTGAAAATTACGATCTCGGAGAAGACGCCGTCCGCAGCGGTCTTTTGCATGCCGGCGCGATCGGCTATCTGATCATGCGCAATGCATCGGTATCCGGCGCGGAAGCCGGGTGTCAGGCTGAAGTCGGCGCGGCTTCCGCGATGGCTGCATCCGCGGCAGTCGAATTATTAGGCGGCAGTCCGCGTCAGAGTCTGACAGCCGCTTCGATCGCCCTCGCCAACCTCTTGGGTCTGGTCTGCGATCCGATCGCCGGACTGGTCGAATCTCCGTGCCAAAGCCGCAACGTCATCGGCGTTTCCAACGCGTTCAGCAGCGCGCAGTTAGCGCTGTCCGGCGTTCGCTTTCCGATCCCGTTCGATGAAATGGCGGAAGCTATGTACAAGGTCGGGCGCACCCTGCCGTCGGAACTTCGCGAAACCGCGATCGGCGGCTGTGCCGGAACACCTTCCGCCTGCACGTTTTGCGGCAAAAAAGCCGAGACGAACCAGCTGCTGCATGAAGCCGACTAAAAATCCGGCAGCGACCGTCGACAAAAAGGTGATGCTGACAAAACCGCTGAGCAGACTCTTGGTCCCATCCATTTCATTTTTATGCAAGAGGCCTGTCTCCACGCCGAGGACGCCCAAAAATAAGCACATCACATACTGCGGGAATCCGGTCAGGATCTCGCCACTAAGTCGGCAGGCAGGATCTTCGTCCATAAACGCAGAACAAAGATCAGCCCGGATACCATGATGGCCGGTACTGCAGCCTTGAGCCACCGGGAGATCACCTCACCGAGCACGATCAGAACGGCGATCAGAAGCGCGCTTTGCAGCATGTCAAAATCAAACATCTACCGCACCTCATCTCCGTTAATCTCATTGAAAAACTGCGCGTAAAAGTCATCCGAACCCTGCAGGACGCTGTGGTTCGCTCCGCCTCCGTTCACGCTCTTTTCCAAAAGTCCGAGGAATTGGTCTTCCGCATCCAACAGATCCATGACGGAAAGGTCATAGCCCAGGCTCTGCGCGATCCTGCAAAATTCCCGATATGGCTGCTCGCTCTCTCTGGAATCGAGAAATCGCTGCCTGAGGTTCGGATCTTTCCGGGCGATCGCCGCCAGTTCTTCTAAGATTGCTCCTGTGTTGTTCATTGCTGTCCATTCCTCCTCTTTCAGTGGTCAGATTCCACCCTGGAGATAAAGCGATCAATGTGCGCGCCCAGCAGGGACGAAATCGCTTCTTTCTCTTCTGCCTCATCATAAATGCTGTAAAGCAGATACATCGGTCCGTAAAATTCCAGGGCCAACTGCATGGCATCCTCATCGGAGTCCGTCAATTTGCGGAAGATCGCCGCCATGTATTCCAAAGGTCCGCCCGCAAGGTAGTCGTGATAGAGCTGTGCGAGCTTTTCGTCACGATATTGCTCCAAGGTCAGCATCTTGCGGAAGTTTGCGGAAAACGGCTCTTTCGTCCAATGATCAAACTGTGCCATACTGTACGCACGGATCTTTTCGATCGGCGTATGCACATAGGCCTCCGCAAATCCATCCGGTTCCGTTTCCGGCATTTCATAGGCTTCCGCGCGTTCATAATCCATTTCATTCATCCGCTCCACGATCCGATCCAAAATTTCCTGCTTACCGGCATAATGCTTATACAAAGCAGCCTTTGTGATCCCCAGCCGTCCGGCGATATCATTCATCGATGTCCCGAGATATCCGCTTTGTGCAAATAGCTCCAGTGCAGTTTCCAAAATCCGTTTTTTTGTATCTCCAGCCATGATCATCCTCCTCGTTACAATAACCACTCGGTGACTCATATTATAGTTACCGAGTGGTTACTTGTCAAGTCCTTTTTCAATCCGCGTTTTCCTACTCTACGCGCAGTCGTTCCACAATGCTCCGTTTGCGCAGGATACTGCAGCAAGCAGCCGAGATCATCAGTCCGATCAGCAGCATAGCCGGAACGGCTGCCAGAATCGGCCAGATCACAAAATGATAGGTAAACATCCACATCTGCGCGGTATATGCCTTGACGATCGCGTAAACAAGCAGGTTTCCGACCGTCAGCGTCATACCTGCTGTAAGCAGGACATAACAGAGGCCCTCTCCCGTCAGCATTTGCCGCAGCTGTCTGCCGGTCATGCCGACGGCCTGCAGCACCGCCAGTTCATTCTTGCGTGCCTGAATTGAGGTGATCATGGTATTGATGAAATTCAAAATGCCGATCAATCCCAGGATAAAGCTCAGAATGCCGCCCACCACCATAGTCATCTGCGTAAGATTGTCAAATTCTCCTTGTATCGTGGATTTTGACACATAAGAAAGTTCCGGATGTGTTTCTTCGCAGTAGGCTTCCGCCCAAGCTTCCGCCGCTGCTTCTGCATCATCGGTAAAATTGCACGCGATGCTCATCGCGGATGTCTCGCCGGTCTGCCGGACGAACTCTTCTGCTGGCAGAGTAAAGTAAATATCTACGCCATGGCCGTGCTGCGGTCCGAGCGCATATGGGACATCGCCGATCGCAAGTACTTCATATGTCTTGCTCCTGCCGCTTTCGAAGTCGATCGTGACTTTTTCTCCGATGTGATAAAATTCTCCGTCTCCGGTATCCGTAAAAGCTGTGACGATCACATAGTCTCCGCTTGCAAATTTTTCCCGGTCAAAATCTCCGTTTTCTTTGCCGGCGATCTCCATTTTATCTTCCGCGATGCCGTCAACGCCGTAAACGTGTCCGAGGATCTCGTTTTGATCAAGATAACTCTCCGCCTGTTCTGTCATGACTGCCGACATATCCTGCCCGTATTCTGCCATGGCCTCCCGCACACGCTTCACGTGCGCATCATCCATATGATGCCGGATCTCCCGCATATACACGCTGCCGGTTTCCGTAACACCATCGAGACTTTCCACATCCTGTCTGACCTGCGGTGTAATATCATCAAATTCCGCCTCTCCCATGGAGGTCAGAATGCGGTTATCCGTAAGCATCAGATCCGCCACAGCCCTTTCCTTCAAATATTTGTCCAGATCGTATCCATCGGTGATGGTCACGGTTGCCTGCAGTAATACCAGCGAAAGCGTTAGGGAAAGAACTACGGAAATGGTTTTTTTCCTGTTTCGTTTTATGTTCTGCCAAGCCATTGCGAAAGGCGTAACGCGCTGCGTTTTCTTTGCAGACACCGGCTTCCGTTTTTTCCCTGTTTTGAAAGACGGCTCCGGACTTGCCTCCGCATATTTTACGGCTTCTACCGGTGAGATCTTTGCCAGCAGTCTGCATGGCCGGATGCAGCTGATCCAGACAGTCAGAAAAGCAAAGACCGCGCTTCCCGCGAAAACCCAAGGATTCGGCGAAATTGTAAAATCGTTCGCGAAAGTCGTGTTTTTCATAATGAACGGCATGAGCCATACCGCGATAAAATAGCCGGCAAAAAGTCCGGCGGGTATCCCGACTACGCACAGCAGATACGCCTGTCTGCGGACAATGCCGGCAAGCTGCCTGCGCGTGGTGCCGATGGTCTTGAGCAGCCCGTAAAAATGAATATCCGCCGCAACAGAAATGTAAAAGATATTGTAAATGATCAGATAGCCGGAAAATCCGATCAATAGCAGCAGACCCGCAACCAGCAGAATGCTCTGCACGTCCATTTCCGATCCGGCATACGCCCAGTTCACACCGTCGTTAACGGAGCTGTCAAATCCACAGCGTGCTTTCAGAGCTTCTACCTTACCTTCAATATCCCAGCTGTCTGCAAACCAGATAGATGGATTGACACAGCCTCCCATCTCATCTGTGTTCGGTGATTGCTTTACGACTGCATCACCGTCATGCCAGGTCGGCGCAACTTGATCCACGTAATCGCGTGACAGATAGATATTGTTGGAGCCTGACACAATATCCTGCTTCCAGAACCCGCATACCGTAAAAGTTTCTCGATATTTTTTGCCTCGTACAGAAAATTCCAAGGGTATCTGCACGCCCAGCTCGTGCGGAACGCCGAGCGCGTCGAGAATGGATTCGGAAACCGCTGCTTCCATGCCGCTTTCCGGCAGCCTTCCGGTCGTCGGCAGGCAGAACGCCCACTCCGCATTTTTGGCCTCGGTATAGCGGATCTCTGTATGCAGCTTGGCGAATTCCGGATTTTCTCCGAAACCGACAAAAATATCATAAGAGATGTCTTTGACCTTCGGGTCTGCCGCAACCTTTTCGTACTGCTCCCATGTCAGATATTTAAATCCCGCGTGAGAGGAAGTGCCCACCTGTCTGGCGGTCTGCATCTGTATGGTGTCCAGAATCCCACCCGCAATGGTGAAGGTGGTGGTAAACAGAATGGCGGTCAGCATGATTGCGAGAATGGCGATCAGATTCCTTGTTCTGCCGCTTGCCAGACTGCGCCTTGAGATCCGGCTGATGCACCGGCTGTTCTTAACGCGAAACATCGTGCTCACCTGCGATTCTGCCGTCTTCGATGCGAATGATCCGGTCTGCCATCTGTGCGATTTCTTCATTGTGTGTGATCATAACGATCGCCTGGCTGAATTTTTGTCCGCTGACCTTGAGCAGTCCCAGCACATCCAGGCTGGTCTTGCTGTCCAGATTTCCGGTCGGTTCATCCGCCAACAGGATCGCCGGTTTGGTCGCCAAGGCCCTTGCGATCGCTACGCGCTGCTGCTGTCCGCCGGAAAGCTGCCCCGGCAGATTGTTGATTTTTTCGGTCAGGCCCAGCGTTTCGATGATCCGATCCACATGCTCGGTATCGATCCTGCCGCCGTCCAGCTCGATCGGCAGCACGATGTTTTCATAGACGTTCAGCACCGGTACCAGATTAAAGCTTTGGAATACGAAGCCGATCTTGCGCCGCCGGAAGATCGTCAGCGCATCGTCTTTCAGTTCGAAGATCTTCTGCCCGGCGACCTCCACACTGCCGGAAGTCGGACGGTCGAGTCCTCCCATCATGTGCAGCAGAGTCGACTTGCCGCTGCCGGAGGTACCGACGATGGCGACAAATTCACCGTCCTCCACTTCGAAGTTGACACCGTCCAGCGCCCGCACCATGGCGTCCCCGCTGCCGTAGTACTTTTTTAATTCTGTTGTTTTTAATATACGCATCATAATCCCCTTTCAAAAAAAGTGTATGACCGGGACCCTTTTCCCGGGCTCATACACCTATTTTATCAGAAGAATCTTTCTCAAAACTTTCCGCGCCGCATTTCAATTCTTACAGGATTGAAAGAATCAGCACGCTGTTTTGGGCAGAAAAACCGAAAAGCAGCTGCCCGCGCCCGGCTTCGATTTCAGCTTGATATAGCCGCCTTCTTTTTCGATGATCTCACGGGCAAGGTATAGTCCGATGCCGACGCCCTTTTCGTCCGCTGCCGCCTGCGAGCGGTAGAATCGTCCGAAGATCTGCGCCTGTTCGGCCTCAGCGATCCCCATACCGTCATCTTCCACATCGATGCGCACAAACATTTCGTAAGCTGCCGCCGCAAGCCGGATATGACCACCCGTCTCCGTATACTTGATCGCATTATCCACGAGATTCCCGACAGCCTCCAGCGTCCACTTGCGGTCGAATTGCGCAACAAGCGGGTTCTCCGGCCGAATCACCGTCAGGTTTCGATTCGCTGCTGCCGCCTTGGCCGCATAGCTTTCGTGAAGCTCTGCAAGCAGCAGCCCAATATCACCTGTCTGCGGGTGCAGCTGGATCACGTTGTTTTCCAGTCTGGAGGTCTTGATCAGGGAAGCGATCAAAAAGGAAAGTTTCTCTGCCTGCACCGCTGTTTTCTCCGCCAGTGCATGTTCGTGGCTGCCAATGGCGTCCGACTCTGCGAGCAGCTGGGTATACAACAGCACATTTGCAAGCGGTGTCTGGGTCTGATGCGAAATGTCTCCGATCAGACGATTGATATTTTCCCGCTCTGTTTCCATTTGCCGTTTCCGGATCTCCTGTTCCGACAGGTAACGGTACATCTTGGATTCCAGTCTGGACAGCCGTTCCTCCGAAAAATCATGCTCCGCAAAACTGCCGTTGATGGCAGCCTCCAGCATTTCATCCATCTTTTGCAGCGTCTCAGAAGCTTTGTGATAGGTAAAGAAAGCAGCAGACAAAGCTGCTGCCGTGATCAACGCGAAAAGGATCGTACTCGTCATGGTTCCTGCGTCCTTTCTTCCCAGACATAGCCGATGCCGTAAACCGTCCGCACCGGGATCCCCGGCAGTTTTTCACGCAGCCTGCGCATCGTCACAGACAAAGCATTGGCATCTACATATTCCGTTCCATCCGGCCAGATGCGTGCAAGCAGGAATTCCCGCCGCAGCGTCTGTCCGCGGTTTGTGACCAGAAGCCGCAGCAGTTTCTGCTCCGTCTTAGACAGCTCGACTTTGCTCCCTGCGGCCATAAAACACATAGCTTCGAAGTCAAAATCGAACACGTTGTCGCTGTATTGCCATGCGTTATCTCTCTTTGTGCTGCCGTTTCCTATGGTGCAGTCCTGACCGGCATCCTCTTCACCGCAGCGCTGTGTTCGCATCCTTATATCTTCGCCGCGGTTTGCGGTCTCCCGATCCCGCAGGACCGCCGCCACGCGCGCCCGCAGGATCGCCAGTGAAAACGGCTTGGTGATATAGTCCGACGCTCCGCTTTCCAACCCCGCCACCACATCGATCTCCATATCGTTGGCAGTCAAAAAGATCACCGGTACATCACTCTCTTTTTTCAATTCACGGCAAAATGCCAGTCCATTGCCATCCGGCAGATTGATATCCAGCACCACCAGGTCAACGCGGCTTTCCGCCAGCAGGCTGCGCGCCTGCGCCAGATGATAGGCCTGCAATACCTCGTAATTGCCGAGCGTCATCGCGATGCCGTCATTTAAGGTTTTGTCATCCTCTACGATCAAAATCTTCATTTTTACCCCAACAGCAAGTTCAGCAGCATATCGCAGGCCGGGCTGATGATCTTCGACGGAATGTTAAAGATGATCAAGATCAGCAGGATCGGCTGTCCGTATTGATAGATCTTCCAGTACCAATCATATCGTTCCAGGCGGAAAATCTGCGTCACAATGCCAAAACCATCCAGCGGTGGTACCGGGATCAGATTGAACAGCATCAGGATCAGGTTGATGTAAACAACGTAGAGCAGCAGCTGCATCAGAACCTGCCCTGCTCCCTGATAAAAATCGTAACTCATGTGATTGAGCGCAAAACGGAACAACAGAGCGGATACGACCGCCAGCAGGAGGTTTGTCACGACGCCTGCCAGAGATACCAACAGTTCGCCGCTTCTGCGATTCTTATAATATCTCGGATCGACTTCTACCGGAACGCCCCAGCCGAAACCGATGAACAGCAGCGCCAAAAAGCCGACCGGATCGATATGTGCCAGCGGGTTTAACGTGACCCGTCCCTGCATCTTCGGCGTCGGATCGCCCAGTTTATAGGAGACCAGCGCATGCGCGGCCTCATGAAACGACAGACCGATGATGATGCCGGGCAGGATCAGCAGCTTGGTATAAAACCAGTCTCCGACGGACATATGATTTTCCATGATGGATTCTGCGGCCATGATCACCAGCAAGATCAAAATGACCGGATTGCTATTTCGAAAAAAATCGGAGATTCTTTCTCTCATTCTTTTTGCTTCCTTTCGCATGATTATCTCGCAGAACGTTTTCCTGCTTTCAGGAAGTCGTTCTTTCTTCCTAACAGTATAACATTGATGCCGGAATTTTGGTAGCCTAAATTTTGCTATCCCCGATCGTCGAAATTCTGCGAGAATTGCGGCGCAGGAATTTACTTTTACAATTCTTCCGCAGCGTCTGTTAATTTTTTGTTAATGTCACGCTAAGTTTTTTCGAAAGTTGTTGACATTTTTTTAACGAGTGCCATACTGTATACGAAATACATATAGATTTCCTCATCGAAACCCAAAATGTATTGGTTTTATTATAACCCCTTTTATTTTTTTCGAGGTGATTTTATGTTTAAGAAATTTACAAACGCCTGCGTAAGAGTTGTGAACCGGTGGCTGCCGGATCCGTTCTTATTCGCTATCATCCTGACCATTATCGTTTTTATCGGCGGCATGCTCGGAACCCAGCAGGGACCGATCCAAATGCTCGCTGCCTGGGGTAACGATTCCGGTATTTGGGGACTGCTCGCTTTCTCCATGCAGATGGCGCTGGTCCTGGTCCTGGGTTCTGCGATGGCATCCGCTTCTGTCTGTAAGAAAGGTCTGGGCATGATCGCGCAGGCTGCCACGACAAAAATGCGTGCGATCCTCATCGTTACGTTCGTTTCCACCATCTGCTGCTGGCTGAACTGGGGCTTCGGCCTGATCGCGGGTGCGCTGCTCGCCAAGGAAATCGCGAAGCATGCAAAAGATGTGGACTATCCGCTGCTGATTGCGTCCGCTTACTCCGGCTTTGTCATTTGGCACGCGGGGCTTTCCGGCTCCATTCCGCTGCAGCTCGGTTCTGAAAAAGGAACCACGATTTTAGACGTTACTTATCAAGTCAGCACCGCGGACACCATTTTTCATCCGGTCAACCTCGGTATGTGTCTGTTGATTCTGATTACGATGCCCCTCGTCAACTACGCGATGCACCCGGCGTCTGAACACACGATTCTCGTTGATCCCGCCCTGCTTGTGGAGGAAAAAGAAAAAACCTACACGATTGATACACCGGCGGAAAAGATCGAGCACAGCAAGGTCTTATGGTTCATCACCCTGTTGCTCACGTTCAGCTATATCGTTTATAACTTCGCGATGAACGGTTTTAATCTGTCACTGAACATCGTCAACCTCATTTTCCTGGCGCTTGGCATCCTGCTCCACGGTGATCTGCGCAAATACGTTGACGCGATTACCGGCGCCGCCAGCGGTGCCGCGGGGATCCTGCTCCAGTTCCCGTTCTACGCGGGTATTATGGGGCTGATGGTCGCGAAAAATCCGGAAACGGGCATTTCGCTTGCGGCAATCATCGCGGACTTTTCTGTAAGGATTTCCAATGAATATACCTTCCCACTGCTAACGTTCCTGTCTGCAGGTATTATTAACTTCTTTGTTCCGTCCGGCGGCGGTCAGTGGGCAGTACAGGCTCCGATCGTTATGCCTGCCGCGACCGAAATGGGGATCGAGTACGGACGCGCGGCAATGGCGATCGCTTGGGGTGATCAATGGACCAACATGATCCAGCCGTTCTGGGCGCTTCCGGCTCTGGGTATCGCAGGCTTATCCGCTCGCAATATCATGGGCTATCTGGTCATCATCACGCTGTATGTCGGTATCATTGCCTGTCTCGGCTTCCTCGCCTGGGCATACTTCTTCTAACCGGCACAAATAAGTGCTTCACATCAAATTAATATAAGTAAGGGACTGCCGCACCGTTGATTGAAGTTAAACTCCATCGACTGGTGCGGCAGTCCCTGTTTTTCCATGCTGCAGGATCCCAAAATTTTTTTACTGCATAAAACTGCTATCTTTTTGCGCTTTCGGTTGAAAAAAAGCATGCCGGAGCGCTGTTGCCCTCAGTTTTATCTCCTCATCAGCCTTTTCCAGCCGATGCATTCCTCTGTTTTTTACAAATTTCGACACATTTCGTACAGTTTCGAGGATTTTCTCGCATGCGACCGGGTCCATGCAGCTCGGCGTACTTCTCATTCCCGACCGCATGATGCTTTTTTTCGGCTAAAATCGCGGTTTAGATCTAGTTCTATGCAGCAAGAATCTAACATTCCAACTTAAAATCATTGATCTTCATTCTGCTCACCTTTTTCTTTCAACTTTTTAACATTTAGGTTATGTTTTGCTTTCTGCTCTTACTTTACTATCGCCCAAAATTCCGCGCAAGAACGCAAAAAAAATGAGTTAGTAGCCATTGACTTACAAAGTCAGGTTTTCCTTACCGAAATAGAATAGAAGGAGAAATTCTGCGCATCCGCCAAAATCCATGCACATTTTGCCGTTCCGCAAAATATATTAGGAGAAAAGACTGTGATCTGCACCCTGTGCGGACACGCAAAGCAAGAGAGGTGGAAAAACATGAAAAACTGCTTGTACTGCATCGATGTCTACACCGTCAGCGAGGGCGACACCCTGTATTCGATCGCCGAAAAATACGAGCTGCCGGTCAGCCTGCTGATGAAAGTCAACGGCATCGAAAATCCATATAACCTGCAGATCGGTATGCGTCTATGTATTCCGGGAACGGAGGATCAGCTTCCGTCCGCGCCGGGAACCTGCGCGAAGACCCATACCGTCAAAGCCGGTGACACCCTGTACTTAATCGCCAAAATGCACAACGTTAAACTGGATGCGCTCATGCGTGCGAACCCGAACATCGACCCGTATAATATGCTGGTCGGAACGGAGCTCTGCATCCCGATGTAGACTCCTGCAGACTTCCGTTTCTGCACATGCACTGTCGTACACAAAAAATGAGCAAGGCTGATCGTCGATCTTTCCGGATCCGATGATCAGCCTGCTGCATACTTTTTTGTTTTCGTCATATCCGGATCGTTATCTTCTGCCCCTACAGCAGCTGATAGAACAGGCCGTGCTGCGTGCAGTACCACACCAGCATGCCGTGCGCCAGGCGCGGCAGACGAGTCTCCATGTTCCATTCCGGATACAGCTTGCGCAGGATCATCGTGTCGCCGTTCACAAAGGCCACAAAGGAAATGTAATGCTCCCGTATCATTTCATGATCGGCGGTGATGTACCATTCCGTCTCCATCGGTTCTGCGTGCAGCTTCTGCTCGTCCGCGGCCTTTTGCGCGGTCAGCGGCGCAAGCGTCCTTCCGCAGCAGCTGATATCTGCTTCGTCCGTTGTGAACAGCAGATTGCCGCACTCCGGACAGATATAAAATTTCATCTTTTTCAGATTGCCGTTGCTCATTTCGTTTTCCTCCAATTTCCCGGCCAGGAGGCTCTCCACTTTGACGTGGAACACCTCCGCGAGCGCCGGAAAGATCGAAACGTCCGGCATCCCCAGACCGCGTTCCCACTTGGAGACCGCTTTATCGCTCACACATAATTTTTCGGCAAGCGCAAGCTGTGTCAGCCCCGCTTTCTTTCGCATCTGTCTGATCAGATTTCCCATCTTTGTCTGGTCCATCGGGTACCTCCTCGTTTCGTTTCTGTGTTTTCTCTACAAGGTGGATTCTACAGCAAAATGCAGCCGGCGGCAATCAACGCTCCGTAGAGTCATTCAGGAATTTGTCCAGTTTCTTTTCGACTTCCGGCATTTTTTTGACGGTCGGATGATCGATGACTTTGCCGCGCGTAACGACCATTTCGATCTTGCGCAGTGCCTGCAGATTTTCCAACGGATTCTGTTTCGTCACCACGAAATCCGCGCATTTGCCGGGTTCAATGCTGCCGGTGATATCCCCGATGCCTGCCAGCTCCGCGTTCAGCTTGGTCGCGGTATATAAGGCAAACTTTTCGGATACGCCGCAGTAGTTATGATAATAGTTCAGCTCCCGCCACATATCGTAATGCGTGATGTACGGGCAGCCGGTATCCGTACCCAAGCCCACCGGAATATCGTTCGCAAGGCAAGCCTTTGCGCAGTTCAGGATCCCGTTGAAAACGACCTGTCCGTTATACTGTTCCGTTTCGGTGATGTTGCTGATCTCCCGGTCAAATTTCGCATAAGGAAGTGCCGGTGAGATGGTCGCGATCAGACACGCGTGGTGTTCTTTGAACAGCGCGATCATTTCCTCGTCTGCCGCCGCGCCGTGCTCGATCGAGTCCACGCCGTTAGCCAATGCACACTTTACGCCCTCAGGGCTTTCTACATGTGCCGCGACTTTCAGTCCCAGTTCATGCGCCGCGTCACAAGCCGCCTTGACATATTCCGGCGGCATTTTGAGTTCTCCCGGCTCGCCTTTGACTTTCGCGTCCAGCACGCCGCCGGTGATCATCAGCTTGATCCAGTCCGGCTTAGCCTCCGCGATCTTGCGGACATAGGAAGCCGCCTCTTCCGCGCTGTTCGCGACATAAGCCAGAGAATGCGCCATGTGGCCGCCCTCGACCGAGACTGCCATATCGCAGGACAGGATGCGCGGTCCGACCGTTTCACCCGCATTGATCTTATTGCGGATCTTCGAATCAAAATCCAGCACGCCGCCGACCGTACGGATCGTTGTCACGCCGCTCAAAAGCTGCGTTCTGGCACTGGATTCGCACATGTTCATCGCCAGCTTACGAAACAGCGCGTTGCTGGTCAGGATCTTTACCAGCTTCGCTGCGTCCTGCTGTTTCTTCTTCGGTCTGCCGGTTGCCGGCAGATGCAGGTGCAGGTTGATCAGGCCCGGCATGATATAATTTCCCGCAAGATCAACAATCTCATACCCACTGAGATCCTTGTCCTTGATCTGTTCTTTTTCCACAATGGCTTCGATCCGCTCGCCGTCCGTCAGGATGACCTTGTTCTGCTGCGGCTCCATGTCCTTGGTCCCGTCCAGAATGATACCGTTGATATATGCTTGCTTCATTCCTTTGTCCTCCTGTGTTCTGTTTGCCTCTATTTTACGAAAAAATGAGGAAAAAGTCTACTCTCAATTTCTCGTCTTTGTCCGCATCGTATCGACGCGGATGCCCTTTTGACCGCGAAATTTCAGGCCGACGGCGCCGTCAAGGTCATTGCGGAAGACCCGGATGCCTCGCTCCGCAAGCCGCGCGAGCACTTCCGGCGACGGGTGTCCGTAATTGTTTTTTCCCACCTGTATCACTGCGATCCGCGGATCCACGGCATCTAAAAACTCCGCCGCGCTGCTGGTCCGGCTCCCGTGATGCCCGATCTTCAAAACATCCGCGCGCAGCGTCCCTGTCTGGCCGATACTCTGATAATAGGCCAGCATCGCAAGCTCGCCTTCTTCATCCAGATCGCCGGTGACCAGTATCCGATAGCCGTCATAATGAAGCAGAAAGACACTGCAGGCAGCGTTCCCCTCCTGCTGCGGATCTTCGTCGAGCGTGAGCGGCCAGAGCACCTCGATCCATACTTGATCGTTTTTACCGAGACGGATCTCTTTTCCCGCGGTCAGCCCCGCAAGCTGCTGTTTCACAGGAAAGGTCTCCGCCAGCTGGCATTGTCCCAGATAATGATCGGTATGCCGATGTGTCGCCAGCGCCAGGTCCAGTTTCCGCACGCCGTTTCCGAGAAAATACGGTTTCAGCGTCTTGCTGCCCACGTCATAGCGCACATTTCCGCCGCCGTCAATCAAGATCTGGCTGCCGTGACTGCGCAGATGGATGGCATCCCCCTGCCCGACGTCCACAAAGATCAGGTCGTCATGCGTGATCGGCGAGTAGGTAAGCAGCTGTACCGCCAGCGCCATCAGCAGGATCAGTCCAACGCGGCCGGCCAGCTGTTTGTTCTGTTTTCGCAGCCGCAGCAGCAGGCAGGTTTCCGAAGCCGCGAAGAAAGCTCCGCCCAAAAGCAGGATCGTCAGCCAGATCGGCGGACGCACGACCTCGATCGCCGCGTGGCCGCTGAGCCCGAACCAGGCATTGATCCGCAGCATCATTTGCGCCATGGCCTCCAGAAACGACAGGCATAAGGAAAACAAGGATCCGCCCGCACAGCCGGAAAGCGCGAAACAGCCCATCGCAAACGGCACAAAATAACCGGTCAGATAAAGGATCGGCAGATTCGCCGCGAGGCTGATCAGGGAGATCGTATGGAACTGATAGGCCTGATACAGGATCAGCCCCAGATTGACCGCCAGCGCCGTTGTCAGCGATCCCGGTACCTTCTGCGGCAGGATCCGCTGAAAAAAAGCAATCGAACTGATGGCCAGAAAGGACATCTGAAAAGCTGTTCCCAAGATCACATACGGGTTCCGCGCGATCAGCAGGAGCGCGGCCGCACTCAGCGCGGTCAGCATATCGTAACGCAGGTCCAGCAGCCTTGCGGCAACGCTCAGTCCGATCATCAGCACTGCCCGCACCGTCGACGGACTCCATGCAGACAGCGTTCCGTATGAAAACAGCAGCAGTCCCAATGCCGCCAGCGCCGGCGCGCTGCTGCGGTTTCGGGTCAGCCGTCGGTAAAGATCATACAGGATGCCGATATGCAGGCCGCTGACCGCCAAGATATGCGCAGTCCCGTTATCACGGAACTGCTGCGTGATCTCATCATCGAGATACGCAGTCTCGCCGAACAGCACGCCCATCAAAAGACCCCGGCTCTGCGGGTGCAGCAGCGCGGCAAAGCGGAATTTCTGCCGCACCAGCAACCGTTCATACGCGCCAAAAAGGTCTTGCAAGACGCTTGCAGGCAAAAAGATCGCAGCAGTTCCGCCTCCGCTTTCCGATCCGTCTGTGATCGTAAAGGAAGTCAACGTCCCGATCAGACGGATCCCGCAGCTTTTCAGATAATCCGCGTAATCGAAGCAATGCGGATTTCCCGCGGAGGCCGGCGCGGCAAGGCTGCAGCGGAAACGGAGCTTGGCGCGCTGCAGCCGCCACGGCTCTTCGATGCTGCTGTAATAGGTCAGCAGCACATCCTCCTGCCGATCCAATTTCTGTCCGTCCGCTGTATGAAGGCGGACACGCATCGTATAGACGTTCTCTTCTTTTTCGCGGATCTGACGGACCGTACCCGTATAGTCCCGCGCGCTTTCCGTCAGAGCGGCAGCCGGCGCCGGAGCCAGCGGGATACCCGCAAGGTCCAGAAGATACAGCAAGCTCAAAAGACAAAGAACGGACCAAAACAGTTTTCTTCTTCGCATATTCCGGATTATACCATAGCCTTGCGGTTTTTTAAATACATTTTTATACATTTTTTCAAAATTTGTTCATTTATTGTGAAGGATTCTTGCGAAAATATGGAAAGTATTTGGCTTTCCGGACAAGGTATGGTATACTGTAAATTGTAGTTTTATGTGCCGATACATAGGCTGCGATACCAAAGAAAGAGGGTGATTTGTTTGAGTTACTACGATGAATCCGGCAAACCGAAAAACTCGCATGCGGAAGATCCGGGCACCGATCAGGCCGTACACAGCCGACGTGCCAGACGCATGGAGCGGGAAGCGGAAGAAGAAAAGAACGAACACAAAGAGCATCATGCTCCGAAAGATCATAAAGAACATAAAAAAAAGAAATACAAGCTGAACAAAAAACAGTTCCTGCGATTTATCCTTTGTATTTTTCTTGCAATGGCCCTGCTCTGCATGACCTATGTGGGCATCATCATTGTCAAAGCGCCGAAGATCGAAACCGACAATATCTACAGTCTTCTCTCACAGAGTTCCGTGCTTTACGATGACAAGGGGGAGATCATCGATAATGTCTTTGCGGACCAGAACCGGACGATCGTCGAGATCAGCCAGATCCCGAAGAATGTGCAGCATGCTTTCATCGCGCTGGAGGATAAGACGTTTAAGACTCACCATGGTTTCAACATCATCCGTATTTTCGGCGCCATCAAAGATGCAGTCCTGCACGGCGGCTCGATCAGCGGTACCAGTACCATCACACAGCAGCTGGCCAGAAACCTGTATCTGACCGATACGATGCAGGAACGTTCCCTTTCCCGTAAGATCACGGAAGCCTATTACGCCGTGCTCTTGGAAAAGAACCTGAACAAGGACGAGATCCTCGAAGCTTACCTGAACACCGTAAACTTCGGTTCCGGCTACGGCGTCCAGACCGCGGCGCAGGCCTATTTCTCCAAGAACATCGAGGATGTGACCCTTTTTGAAGCCGCCGCCCTTGCCGCGATGCCGCAGCAGCCGACAACTTACGCGCTGGTCAAAGCCGTTTCACTGGACAGCATCACCGAAGATACCGACAATCTGATCATGAAAGGCACGGACTATGCTTACGTCTGGAATGACGCGGCTGCCGGCCGGATCAAACTGTGCCTCAAACTGATGCTGGATCAGGGGTATATTTCGCAGGAGGAATATGACGAAGCAGTCAAGACCGAGATCAAAGATGTCGTCAATCCGAACGCGGACGCGCTGAATTCCGTATCCAACTACTTTGCCGACTATGTCATCACACAGGTCATCAAAGACCTGCAGGAACAGCTCGGCTACGACTATCAGAAAGCACAGAGCCTGGTCTACAACGGCGGTATCCAGATCTATACAACGATGGATTCCCAGGCGCAGGCTGTTATTGAAAAAGAATATAAGAACGACGATAATTTCCCGCAGCCGGTCAACTACTCTAAGGATAAGAACGGCAATATCAAGAACCCGAACGGCGGCGTCCTGCTGTACGCGTACAGCAACTATATCGAAAAAGACGGTACGTTCAAGCTGAAATCCGATGAATATAAGTGGAACGACGACGGTTCCCTGACCATCTTCGCCGGCAAGCGGCTTGCCATCTACAATACGACCGTCAACGGCCAGACGGATTACAGCGTGGAAATGAAGAGTATGTACTCCATCGAAAACGGAAAATTCTACTCCGTTCCGGGCGGTTACATCAATATCCCGCAGGCCTACAAGAGCCGTGACAACGACAACAACCTCGTTGTTTCCGCACAGTTCTTCACCGATTATCCGGAATTTTTCGTCAAGGACGGCAAGAAGCTTTCCACAAAGGATTATTCCCTACGTCAGAAAGTCATCCAGCCGCAGTCGGCAATGACGATCGTTGACAACAAGACAGGCGCGATCAAAGCGATGATCGGCGGCCGTAAAACCGTCGGCAGAATGCTGTTCAACCGTGCGACGGCCACCCGTCAGCCGGGTTCCTCCATCAAGCCGATCTCCGTGTACTCGGCTGCGCTGCAGCGCAGCTTTGAGCTGGAAGCCGCGGGTGAGACCTTCCCGCTCGTCGACAACGGATTCGATCAGCAGGGAACCAATCTGTGGGGCAACTACATCACCACAGCATCCATCGTGGACGACGAACCGACCAAGATCAACGGAAAGATCTGGCCGGTGAACTCCTATCGTTCCTACCGTGGTCTCTACACGTTCCGTACCGCGCTGCAGCAGTCCGTCAACGTCTGCGCCGTTAAGATCCTGTCGCAGGTCGGCGTGGATTATGCCTTTGATATCGCGCAGAAATTCGGACTCACCACGCTCGTCAAAGAGGGCGACAGCAACGACCTGAACCTTGCCGCACTTGGCATGGGCGGTCTTACCAAGGGCGTCTCCACACTGGAAATGGCAAGTGCCTACTCCGTATTTGTCAACGACGGCGTACTCAAGAGCCCGACCTGCTATACCAAAGTTACCAGCAAGGCCGGCGATATCATTCTGGAACCGCAGACGACCGAAAGCGAAACTCTGGATTCCGGCGTCGCTTGGATCATGCGCAACGTTCTGCAGACCGTTGTTTCCGAGGGTATCGGTTCCTACGCGAGAGTCTCCGGCGCGAATGTCGGCGGTAAGACCGGTACCACCTCCGACAGCTACGATATCTGGTTCGACGGCTTCACCGCGAACTATTCCGCATCCATCTGGATCGGTACCGACGTGAACATCAAACTTTCCTCCATGTCGCCGAAAGCCGCGACCTTATGGGGAAAGATCATGGGACAGATCAGCGCGGCCAAAGGCGGCACTTATTCCAAGAAACCGGAAAACGTCGTCAGCGCCGTCATCGATACCAAGAGCGGACTTCTGGCCGCAGACAACAGCACGACGACCCGTACGGAATACTTCACCAAGGGCACGCAGCCGACAGAAGGCGGCACCCTGCGTCAGGTCGCAAATATCTGCGACACATCCGGCGAGCTCGCGACGCCGTCCTGCCCGAGCGTTTCTTCCGATATCGGCATCATGCGTCCGTACATTCCGAATAAAAAGGTCCGGGATTACTCGATCGAGCTGCCGCATTATTACTGTCATCTGCATAATCCGAATCCTGACGTCTATCCGGCAGATCCGGATAAAGATGTCACCATCGTAGAAGAGAAACCTCCGGTTGAGGAACCGGATCCGGGTATCATCGATGATCCGGAAGATCCGAACTACGACCCTGACAATCCGTCGGGCGGCGATGAGGAAGACGGCGGCGAAGCCACGGACTAACCGGCTTTGTACTTCCGGACGAACTTTGCTCGATAGAATCTATTTACCGACTTAAAAATCGTATTTACGGCACAATAAAAGGAGCTGCCTTACGCACGTCCGTGATCATCCACGGATGTGCGCAAGGCGCTCCTTTTTCAGTTACCGGATCATAGTCCCGGATACCGGCGCTTTTTCAGGAAGAACCAGCTGAGCGGGACCGCGTACATATAAACGGCATACGGCAGACAGGCCGCGCTGACGCCGAAAAACGACAGCGGAACGGAGCAGCCGATGCACCACGGGACCAGACAGGCGATCAGGATCACGGAGTTTTCCATGTCGATAGCCAGCTCGGTCTTGGTCGCGTCGCTTTCCTCGTACGGTTTGTTCAGCAGGTCATTGCACACCAGTGTCGCGATCGTCTGATTGCAGAAAACGCAGGCAGACGCCAGACTCAACGCCGCCATCACGGTAAACCGTCCAAAGCGCGTGCAGGCAGACGCCAGTTTTTCCTGCAGGGAATCTAGCATGCCGGTCCTGTTGAAAATGCCGGAATAGGAACTGGAGATCAGCAAGATCACGCAGATCTCCAACATGGAGACCAGTCCCCCGCCGTTGAGGATCGCGCCGAGGCCGTCTCCGGACGCCTGATAGCCGACCACACAGATCTTCAGCACTTCCAAAAGCGGCACATCCTGCACCAGCCAGGCGACCAGAACGCCGCTGAGGATACTGGCGGCCATGGATTTCAGGACACTGACCTTGAGCAGCGGCAGTACCAGCATGAAGACTGCCGGTACAAAGGCCCACAGAGACAGGTTGAATTCACTTTCAAAGGTCTGCATCAGTTCCGGATCCACATGACTGATGGGATTCCGGAGCGAAAGGAACAGGTAGACCGCGAGCGTCAGCAGAAGCGGCACGATCGCAGCTTTCATCATCACTTTCACATTGTCGTAGATCTTGGTCCCGGTGATCCCTGCTACCATATTGGCGCTCGAAGATACCGGAGAACCGCGATCACCGAAATAGACGCCGGACATCAGGACTCCCGCGGTCAGGACCGGATCAACGCCCCCACTCCTGGCCAAGGTCATGAAGATGACGCCCACGGTACCGGCCACCCCAAAAGATGTGCCGAGCGCATAGCTCAGCAGGCAGGAAAGCAGGAACGCGATCACCAGAAACAGCGGCGGCAGGATCAGTTTCATGCCGTAATAAACAAAGACCGTGATCGTTCCCGATACGCGCCAAGTCGCTGTCACAAAGCCGATGATGCACATGACCTCGATCACCAGCATCGATTCTTTGGCTCCGCGAACACTCATTGCCGCAAGATCCTTCAAGGCAAAGCCGCGGTGCATACCGACGGCGAGAAACGCCGCCAACCCCACGAGTAAAGCGATGATCATGGAAGAATCCAGGATGATCGCCGAGACCATGACGGTCAAAAAAACAAAAAATGCAATCAGTAAATCCATGTTTTCTTTTTTGCGCCTCCGTTTTTCAGACTCTCATCACTTTGATCTGCTTGAACGCCGCCGTCCGCTCCGGCACGTTTTCCGCACCGAAGACCGCCGAACCGGCAACTGCGATCTCTACGCCCGCATCCATCACTTCCGCGGCATTGTCCAGGGTCACGCCGCCGTCGATCTCGATCGCAAAGGAAAGATTCCTTTCCCGTTTGATCTTTGCAAGCTCCCGGACTTTCCGCAAAGCGCCCGGGATGAATTTCTGTCCGCCGAATCCGGGATTTACCGACATGACGAGCACCAGGTTGACATCCTCCAGAATGCATTCCAGCGCAGATACCGGCGTTGCCGGATTGATGGCGACCCCGGCTTTGACGCCGTGGGACTTGATGTTCTGGATCGTGCGGTGCAGATGCACACAGGCCTCCTGATGCACCGTGATATAGGCAGTCTGCGGCGTCACAAAATCCGCAAGATACCGATCCGGATCCTCGATCATCAGATGGACGTCAAACGGCAGACCGGTCTTACCGGTCAGCGATCTCATGACCGGCGCGCCGAAACTGATATTCGGTACAAAATGCCCATCCATGACATCGACATGGATATAGTCCGCTCCGCCTGCTTCGATTTTTTTTACATCTTCCAAAAGTCGGCTGAAGTCCGCCGACAGAATGGATGGTGCCAGTTTCAGCATAGTTTTACCTCGTTTCATATTTCTTCCTGCTGCGGATCTCTTCCAGATTCGCTGTATAGGACGCATACCTTAATTTATGGATCTCACCTTTACGGACCGCTTCACGCACAGCGCAGTCCGGCTCGGTCATGTGGCGGCAGTTGTCGTAGCGGCACTGCCCATCATAGCGTTCGATCTCCGGATAATACAGCCGCAGATCATCTTCGCCGGCTTCCAGGATCTCAAAGGATGTAAACCCCGGCGTGTCGAAGACCATGCCGCCGCCATCCACCGAAAACAGCTCCACGTGCCGCGTGGTGTGCTTGCCGCGTTTCGTCTTTTCGCTGATCTCCCCGGTCTCCATATTGGCGTGCGGGATCATCGCATTGAGGATCGTGGACTTGCCGACCCCGGACGGACCGGCCAGCGCCGCCGTCTTGCCCGCGATCTGTGCCTCCAACTCCGCAAGGCCCTGCCCGGTCTTGCCGCTCACGCAGAGGACCGGATAGACCGGCTCATAGACCGCTTTCATTTCGGCAATCTCCGTTTCCGACGCGCCGTCGCACTTATTGATGCAGATCACAGCCTCGACATTGTGCATCTCCGCCATCACCAGGAACTTATCTACCAGCGCGAAATTCGGCTTTGGGCGAGTCGCCGCAAAGACGATCAGAAACACGTCCACATTGACGATCGGCGGGCGGATAAACTGATTTTTGCGCGGCAGGATCTCGTTGATCACACCTTTTTTTTCTGCTTCCTCGATGATGTCGATATCGACGAAATCACCGACAGCCAAGGTAATGCCGTCCTTCTTGAAGATGCCTCTGCCCTTCGCCTCCACCAGACCGGCTTCCGTCTGCACATAATAGAAGCCTCCGATGCCCTTCCTGATCAGTCCTTTCATAAGCGTTTGTTTCCTATCTTAACTCCTGAGCTTTTGTTTCGTGTCTGTCTTATTCATCCGTTGCCGGATCTTCCTCATCGCCGTCGATCACATCCGTGCCGTTTCCGCTGCCGTCCGGCTGCTCTCCTTTGCTGACCTTATACTGTACTTCGGTCCCCTTTTCCAGTTCGGTGCCCTCCGGATACTGCTGCCAGAAAACAAGGTTCTGCGCGATCGCGTTGGTCTCTTCAAAGACCGGTACGGCTGCCGCAAGACCTGCGTTAGCCAGCAGCGCGTTTGCCTCATCCGGCGTCTTACCGATGATGTTCGGCATCTTTACCATTTCCTTGCCCTTGCCGTTGCTGACTTCCACCTCGATGGTCGTGCCGCTCGGCGCGGACTGACCCGCTTCGATCGACTGACTGATGATCGTATTCTTCGGCTTGCTGTCGGTCACCTCTCTGACCAGAGAAATGCCAAAGCCCAAGGCTTCTAATTCCGTTCTGGCTTCCTCAAGATCCTTCCCGACGACCTTCGGCATCACGCCATCCTTCTTGCCCTTACTGATATTGACGATGATCGTCTTGCCCTCGCTGACCTCGGAATCTGCGGTCGGCTCCTGCGTGGTGATCAGACCGGCTTCCTGATCCGCACTGTAAAACTCTTCGCCCTTCTCGATCTTCAGACCCAGTTCCGCAGCCTCCTGCTGCGCTTCCTCCAAGGTTTTGCCCGCAAAATCAGGCACCACAATCGGTTTCGCGCCGCCGCCGAACCAGTCAAAGACGATCGCCATGCCCACCAGCGCCGCGATCAGCACGATCACGCCCGCCACGATGATAAAGGCGGTGCTGGCCTTTTTCGCCTTATCCTCATCCGCGCCGCCTCGTACGGATTTCGCCGGCTTCTCGGCAGCTCGTTCGTTCTGCAGCGGACCTGCCGCAGGTTCTCCGGCCGCGATCCGCGTATTTTTGTCGCGGCGCGGCGCGCTCTGCGGCGGCATCGCCGCTTCGTCCGGCTCTTCATCGGTCAGGAACGCCTTGCGGCCCATGACCTTGGTGATAAATTCGATATTGTCCAAGTCCTCGATCATTTCATCCGCGGTGCGGTAACGATTGGACTGATATTTTTCCGTAGCCTTAAAAATGATCTTTTCCAGCTGCGGCGGCACACCCGGTACTTCCGCCGTCACCGACGGCATCGGTTCGTTGATGTGCATCAGTGCGATCGTGATCGGATTATCTCCGTCAAACGGCACCTTGCCGGTCAGCATTTCATAAAGGACGATCCCCAGCGAATAGATATCCGAACGCTCGTCCACATACGCACCGCGTGCCTGCTCCGGCGAAAAATAATGTACGGAGCCCATGACCTTGCCCGCGCCGCCGATGATCGTCGACGCGCTGACCGCTTTGGCGATCCCGAAGTCCGCCAGCTTGGCGACGCCGGTGTTCGTGATCAGGATATTATGCGGTTTGATGTCTCTATGTATGATCTGGTTTTTATGCGCCAGACTGAGTGCCGACGCCACCTGCCGCGTAATGCTGATGGCTTCCTTGTAGTCCAGTCTTCCCTTTTCTTCGATATACTGGCTGAGCGTTTTGCCCTCCACCAGCTCCATCACGATGAAATGGATATTTCCTTCTTTGCCGACGTCGTAAACACTGACGATGTTCGGATGCGTCAGCGCCGCCGCGGCCTGTGACTCGCGCCGGAAATTCTCGATAAACTGCTCGTCCTTGGTGAACTCCGGACGCAGGATCTTGATCGCGACATACCGATTGAGCAGTCTGCAGCGTGCTTTATAGACGATGGCCATGCCGCCCTCGCCGATTTTTTCGATCAGTTCATACCTTCCGGCCAATAGTCTAGTGCTCATAGATATCCTCCTCCGTTACCTTCAGACTGATGACAGTGATATTATCGTGCCCGCCGTTCCGATTTGCCCGGCGGATCAGTTCCGCGCAGACCTCTGACATGGACGCGCCGTGCTCCAGGACCTCGATCATCTCCGTATCGCCGACCTCATCGTAAAGTCCGTCGGTACAGATCAGGAAACGATCGTCCTTTTGGATCTCCACCTGGAAAAAATCCGGTTCTACGGTCCGGTCCGCGCCCAGCGCCTTGGTGATGACATTTTTGCGGTCATCCAGCTCCGCCTGCTCCGGCGAAAGAATGCCGGCCTTGACCAGCGTGTTGACATATGTATGATCCTCCGTCAGCTGCGTCAGCTGTCCGGCGCGGTAAAGATACGCGCGGCTGTCACCGACATTGGTGATATAAGCCTTGCCGTCGGTCGCGTAAACGATCACCACGGTGGTCGCCATGCCGCTGTTTTCTTCATAAGTATGCGAAAGCTCATAGATCTTCCGGTTCGCTTCGTCCAGACAGGTCTGCAGATAATTGACCACCGCGTATTTGTTGTCCGCTTCCGCGATCGGATGCGCGACGATATAATTGGCGATCTCACTGACTGCGGTCCGGCTGGCGATCTCACCGGCGTTTCCTCCCCCGACGCCGTCGGCCACGACATAGACCTTGTCCGGCAGCAGCACAAAGCACGCGTCTTCGTTGTTGCTCCTCATCAATCCTTTATCGGACTTAAACCCGACCTGCATGATTACTCCTTTCCGGGAATCCTCGGTTCCTCATTTCCCCTTTGCATTTTGCAGTAATAAAGTCCGTCCAGTCCCATTTCCGGCAGGAACTGCACCTCCTCGGTCTTCGCAAATTCCGGATGCGCGCGCAGGAACGCTTCGGCCTGCTGCTGATTTTCGGCAGGGTTGATCGTACAGGTGCTGTACACCAGTGTTCCGCCCGGTTTCACATATGCGGCTGCCGCCTCCAGGATCTGCTTCTGTATTTCCACGAGCTCGTCAAGCCCGTTATTTTCTTTGTATTTGATCTCCGGCTTTCTGCGGAAAACACCCAGCCCCGAACACGGTACATCCGCCAGCACACGGTCCGCGCGGCAGACATAGCCGCCGATGCGTTCCCGACTGTCATGGCAGAGCGTGCGCACGATCGAGATCCCGGCCGCCTGTGCGTGCTTTTCCATCAGCGCCAGCTTGTGCTCGTAAAGATCCATCGCCAGGACTTCGCCGCGGTTTTCCATCTGTTCGGCTATGGCAAAGGTCTTGCCGCCCGGTGCCGCGCAGACATCCAGGATCGTTTCTCCCGGCTGCGCGCAGAGCGCATCGGCGATCAGGATCGAAGCCTCGTCCTGCACCGAAAAAAAGCCGTTTTGATAAGCCTCCGACGCAAGCAGCCCGCTCCCGCGGACAAGCAGCGCCCGTGCGGCGCGCGGCGCCGGATGGACTTCAAAACCGGCGCCGCGCAGTTCCTGCGTGAACTTCTCAGTGCTTGTTTTCATCGTATTGACGCGGATCACCAGCTCCGGCGTACGGTTGGAAGCCGCAAGGATCGCTTCCGTGCGCTCCGTTCCGAACGCGTCCAGCCACAGCTGCACGATCCACGGCGCCGCGGAATATGCCGTGCTCAGGTACCCGACAAGGTCCTTTGCGCGATCCGGCAGACGCAGCGTCTTGCCGCCGCGGATAAAACCGCGGAGTACCGCGTTGATAAAATTCTCTCTGCCGCGCGCATATTTCTTCGCCAGCTGTACGGTCTCGCTGACTGCCGCGTATTCCGGCACGGCGTCCATAAATTTCAGTTGATACAGCCCCATGCGCAGCAGCGTCAGGTCCGGTTTTTTTACTTTTTTGACGCCGGTGCGGATCAATCCGTCCAGCTGATGATCCAGCAGCAGCTTATATTTCAGCACGCCGTAGACCAGTTCCCTGATAAAGGCCGGATTCTGCACATGCCCTGCGGCGATGTGCCGGTTCAGTGCCAGATTGGAATAGGCCTGCTTCGACTCGACATCCATCAGAACGTCATAGGCAGTTTTTCTGTCCATATCCATCAATTCCGGTTTCCTCTCATCGCGAACAGACGCAGCAGGTTGGCGATCGCCGTCGCCAGCGCCGCCAGATAAGTCATGGCAGCTGCCCGCAGCACTTTTTTCGCTCCGGTGATCTCCATATCGTCCACGATATGGAGCGCTTCCATCTGCTTGAGCGCCCGATTGCTGGCGTCAAATTCCACCGGCAGCGTGACTGCATGGAAAAAGATCACCGCCAGCATGGCGATCACCGCGATATTGAACAGCGTGTCGCCGATGTAGCTTCCGTTTCCAAGCAGGATGATACCGAGGATCGCCAGCGGCCAGCACAGGTTCGACGCCAGATTGACGACCGGCACGATGCCGTTGCGCACCTTGAGCGGCAGATAGCTTTCCGCGTGCTGAATGGCGTGACCCGCCTCGTGACAGGCAACGCTGACCGCCGCCACGGAATTGACGTTGCAGACCGTCTGGGAAAGACGCAGCACACGGGTGCGCGGATCATAATGGTCCGTCAGGCTCCCGCTGACGGATTCGATCTGTACATCCCGCAGACCGTTGGCATCCAGGACCATGCGCGCGGCCTGCGCGCCGGTCAGGCCGCGGTCATTTTTGACCTTAGAATAACGTTTAAAATTCGAGCTGACTTTTGCCTGCGCATAGAATGTAAAAATGATCGCAGGAATCAGCAGATAATAGCTTGCGTAATAACCCCACATTTGAGATACCTCCTAATCAGTACTTTTTATTTATGACAGAACGGTCCCCTTTTCCATCCTGTTTCCTCTCAGATAATCTGCCACACGCGTCCGCTTTTTGCCCGGGACCTGGATCTCGGTCACCAGCAGCACGCGGCCGCCGCAGCTGACCCGCATACCGGCGTCCGACGCTTCCAGCACCGTGCCCGGCGCGGCATCCGTCTTTTCTTCCAGCGGCTCTGCCGCCCAGAATTTCAGCACTTTGCCGTTTTCCTCGCAGAACGCGCCCGGCCACGGATCAAATCCGCGGATCAGCCGTTCGATCTCTTCCGGCGTTTTCGTAAAGTCGATCTTGCCGTCCTGCTTGCGGATCAGACCGGCATACGTAGCCAGACGATCATCCTGCGGCGTCGGCGTCACGGTTCCGTCCGCGATCTGCGGCAAGGTCTCCAGCAGCAGCTTTGCTCCGGCTTCCGCCAGCGCGTCGTGCAGCTGCTCTCCGTTCATCGCGCCGATCTCCACGCAGACTTTCGTCAGCATATCGCCGGTGTCCAGCCCCTCGCCCATCTGCATGATCGTCACGCCGGTCACGGTTTCCCCGCTGACGATCGCCTGTTGGATCGGAGACGCGCCGCGCAGCTTCGGCAGCAGCGACGCGTGGACATTGATACAGCCCAGCTTCGGCAGCGTTAAGATCTCTTTCGGCAGGATCTGCCCATAAGCGGCGACCACGCAGATATCCGCGTCATAAGCGCGCAGAGTCTCCAAAAATTCCGCATTGCCGCGGACTTTTTCCGGCTGCAGGACCGGGATCTCATGCGCGCACGCCAGTTCTTTGACCGGCGTGAACTGGATCTTTTTTCCCCGGTCTTTGGCCTTGTCCGGCTGGGTCGCCACGCAGCAGACCTCATGCTCGGAGTCCAGCAGTGCCTGCAGGATCACCGCCGCGAAATCCGGCGTTCCCATAAAAATGATCTTCATCTATTCTTCCTCTTCTTCGTATTCTTCATTTTCGGCCGGACGGATATGGGTTGCCTTATCCGTGTATAGCACGCCGTCCAGATGGTCGTTTTCGTGGCACATCACGCGCGCGTCGAAATCATCGAATTCATAAACCTGTTTGTTGCCGTCGAGGTCCAGCGCTTCGATCTTGATATGCGACGGACGTTCGACCGTGCCGATCAGCCCCGGAATGCTCAGGCAGCCCTCGTCACCGCTCTGGCTTCCGCTCTGCTCCAGGATCACCGGATTGATCATAAAGTAAACTCTCTCCGGCTCCGGTTCAGCCACGAACATACGGCGCATGATGCCGACCTGCGGCGCCGCGATGCCGACGCCCATTTCATTGCGCATGGTCTCCAGCATATCCTGCATAGTCTCCCGAATGCGGTCGGTCACCTCCGTCACCTCTCTGCAATGTTTTCTTAAAATGTCATCGCCCTCTGTTACGATATTTCTGATTGCCATTTGTTTTTTCCTCCATGAATTAAAAAATGCTGTAAGGATTTACATCTATGTTCACGCTGCACGGTACTTTTTCGTGCAGCAGGATCTGTCCGAAGTGATCCAGATCATACACATACTCGTTGCGTTTGCCGCGCGGGCAGCGGATGATCAAGTATTGCCGGAAGCTGTCTTTGCCCTTGAAGTTCAGCGAGACTTTCGGAGAAAGCACGCGTTTTGCCTCGGCGCTTCCCAGCACGTGTTCCATATAGGTCTTGCATCGCAGCGCCGTGTCCAGCGCCAGCTGCTCGTCCTCCGCCGTGAAGTTCACCATGATAATATCCCCGAACGGCGGATATTCCATGCATGACCGCAGCGCGCGCTCATCCTCAAAAAAGCCGTTGTAATCGTGGTTTACGGCTCGTTGGAACACATAGTTCTGCGGATCGTAGGTCTGTACGACCACCAGGCCGCGCTCCTCTCCGCGTCCCGCGCGGCCGGCGACCTGCGTGATCAGCTGAAAGGTCCGTTCCGTCGAGCGATAGTCCGGAATGTTCAGGCTGACGTCCGCCGCGATCACACCGACCAGACCGACGTTCCGAAAGTCCAGTCCCTTAGCGACCAGCTGCGTGCCGACCAGGATGTCCGTTTTGCCCTGTGAAAACTTTTTGAGGATCGTGTCGAGATCTTTTCTTTTTTTAACGGCATCCAGATCCAGACGGTCAAGCGCCGCATCCGGAAAGAATCCCGCCGCCGCTTCCTCGACCTGCTCCGTGCCGATGCCGAAATATTTGAGATAGCGGCTGCCACACTGCGGGCAGGTTTCCGGTATCGGGAACCGTTTGCCGCAGTAATGGCAGACCATTGCTTGTTCTTTTTTGTGATAGACCAGTGACAGCTCGCATTCCGGGCATTTCATCACCGCGCCGCATTCCCGGCAGGAGACAAAATTGGAATAACCGCGGCGGTTCTGGAACAGGATCACCTGCTGCCCCTTGCGCAGGGTCCCGTCCATGGCTTCATAAAGCCTGCGGCTGAAGATGCTGGTGTTTCCCTCCCGCAGTTCCCGGCGCATATCGACGATCTCGACCGCGGGGAGCGGATTTTGGTTGTAACGGTGCGAAAGCGTCAGCAGCTGATAGATGCCCTCCTTCGCGCGCTCATAGGACACGACCGACGGAGTCGCGCTTCCCAGCAGCAGTACGCCGCCGGTCGTCTGCAGCCGTTTGGCCGCGATCTCCACGGTATCGTATTTGGGCGTCATGTCCGACTTGTAAGTCGCCTCATGTTCTTCATCGAGGATCAGCAGGCCGATATCCTCCGCCGGCGCAAACACGCCCATGCGCGCGCCGATCACGATCCGCGCCTTGCCGCTGCGGATCCGGTGCCATTCGTCATAACGTTCCCGCGGCGTCAGCCTGCTGTGCAGGACCGCGATCCGGTCCTTGCCGAAGCGCCCGATGAACCGCTCGACGATCTGATTCGTCAGCGCGATCTCCGGCACCAGCATGACGGCGGTCTTGCCAAGCGTCAGGCACTTGTCGATCGCTTCCATATAAACTTCCGTCTTGCCGCTGGCCGTCACGCCGTGCAAAAGGAAGATCTCGTGCTTCGCGTCTTCGATCGCCGCATGGAGCCGCTTCACCGCGGCGTCCTGCTCCGGCGTCAGAGCCGCCGGGCGTTCATCCTTGCCGGTAAGATCCCGGTAAGGTTCTTTTTCTTTTCCCTCTCTGGGAGGTTTTCCTTTTACACAAAAGCAGCCGATGGCGTCCGAATAGGTGATCGCATAGCGCTGTTTCATCCACGCGGCTGTTTTTAGGATCTCCGCATTGAGAGAGCCGTCTGTGTCGACTCCCTCGATGGTCTTGATCTTTTCCGGCGGGCAGCTCGGCTCCTGCGGAAAGGCGTAAATAAAGCCCGCTTTGGTCTTATTCCCTTTGCCGAACGGCACCCATACCTTGTCACCGATCCGGAGCTGCAGTTCATCCGGCGCGCCATAAGTAAAAAAGCTGTCCGTATGTTTTCCTTTGTTCTCTACTACAACATCCAGATATTTCATGCAAGTTCTGCCCGTTTCCTTTGCGTTTGTCTTTTTATCGGCGAAGCCGACTTTCTTTTACAGTAAATAAATGTGGTGCTCCACGCACTTGTCGATCATCTCCTGCGGCCATACCGACGCCTGTACTTCGCCGATGTGCGCCTTGCGCAGGAAATACATGCAGAGCCGGCTCTGTCCGATACCGCCGCCGATCGTGTACGGCAGTTCGTCGTTCAGGATCGCTTTCTGGAACGGAAGTTCCGCTCTTTCCGGGCAGCCTGCCAGTTCCAGCTGTCTTTTCATCGCGTCCGCGTCAACACGGATACCCATGGAGGAGATCTCAAACGCTCTGTCCAGGACTTCATTCCACAGGATGATGTCGCCGTTCAGTTCCCAATCATCGTAGTCCGGGGAACGTCCGTCATGCTTCTGTCCGGAAGCCAGCTGTCCGCCGATCTTCATGATGAAGACCGCACCGTGCTCTTTAGTGATGGCGTCTTCTCTCTCCTTCGGCGTCTTGTCCGGATACATATCTTCCAGTTCCTGTGTCGTGATGAAGAAGATCTCGTTCGGGATCTCGGTCTGGATGTTCCGGTATAATCGGTTTACATAGTCGCCGAGGTTCTTTACAGCGTTATAGATCGTCGTAACGGTCTCCTTCAGATAAGCTTCGTTTCTCTGCTCCTTGGTGATGACCTTTTCCCAGTCCCACTGGTCGACATAGACCGAGTGCAGATTGTCCAGATCCTCGTCGCGGCGGATCGCGTTCATATCCGTATAGATGCCGTGACCCGGTTCGATCCCGTATTTGCCGAGCGCCATTCTCTTCCACTTCGCCAAAGACTGTACGACTTCGACTTCCAGTTCATCGATGTCTTTTAACGTGAAAGAGACTCTCCGTTCTACGCCGTTCAGATTGTCGTTGAGACCGGTCTTCGGGTCTACGAACAGCGGCGCGGAAACTCTGCGCAGGTTCAGGCCGTATGCTAATTCCTGCTGAAAATAGTCTTTGATCTTCTTGATCGCTCTCTGGCTTTCCATCAAGTCGATCGGGCTTTCATAATTTTCCGGTAAAATAAGTGGCAACATGATTCTAGTCCTCCGTTTTCTTTGTGATATGTCTCATGGAATACTCGCATCCGCAGTAATTCTGGCGGTAAAGCCCGTATTCCTTTGATAGCTCGATACTGCGCTGAAATCCCGCTTTTTTCTTGAAGTCCACATCCAGAAACTCCAGATCGTAAACCCTCGCGAGTTCACTGCCGATCGCGGAGATCAGCGGATAATTCTTGTGCGGGCTCACGGTCAGCGTGGTCCCGAACAGCGGGTGTCCGGTCTTCCTCGCGACCTGCGCGGTGCGGTCCATCCGCAGGCGGAAGCATTCCGTGCAGCGTCTGCCTCCCTCCGGTTCACCCGCCAGCGCTCCGCAGGCCTGATAAAAATCTTCCGGCAGATATTCGCCTTCGATGAACTGCACCCGGTCCTCTTCCGGCAGCCGCTCGTTGCAGGCGGTCAGGAATTGGATCTGGGCTTCCTTGCGGCGGGCGTATTCTTCCGCGTCCGTCACATTCGGGTTGTAAAAAAAGATCGTGATCCGATAGTCCGGCAGCAGTCTTTCGATGCACGCCGTACTGCACGGTCCGCAGCAGGAATGCAGCAGCACGTGTTTTTTATCGATCTTGGTCTCGGGCTGCAGCGGGTAAAGCGCCGCGTCCAGTGATTTCGCGCAGCTTGTGCAGGTGCCTGCAGGCAGCGTCTTCTTTTGCATCAGCATTCGTCCTCTCTTGACAAGATTTCTTTTTTCCTTTACATTGAATATAGCATTGCAATGTGATGTATTAACAAAATATTATAACACGAAAACAACAAAAACGAAAGAGAAAAACCATGATAAATCCGGCATTTCCAGAGAAAAATCCATTCGGCGATCTGCGCTATCATTCCATCAGTACCTGGCTCAAACGTGAGTTCGGCGAGAAGACCATCAAGCTGGCCATCGACGGCGGCTTCACCTGCCCCAACCGTGACGGTTTCAAGGGAGTCGGAGGCTGCACGTTCTGTTCCGACAACGGTTCCGGCGAATTTGCCTCCGATATCGAAGATCAGATCCGCCTGCTGTCCGGCAAATGGCCGCGCGCCAAATACCTGGCCTATTTTCAGAATCATACCAACACCTACGCGCCGGTTTCCGAGCTGCGCGCGAAATACGAAGCCGTGCTCGCCAATCCGAACATTGAAGGACTCGTCATCGGCACTCGCCCCGACTGTCTTTCGGAAGAAGTGCTCGACCTGCTCAGCGAGATCAGCCGCACGCACTTTTTATGGCTGGAGCTGGGCCTGCAGACCATCCATGAAGAAACAGCGCACGCCATCAATCGCTGCTACGATCTATCCGTTTTTGACCGGGCCATGCAGGATCTGCGTGAGCGCGGCCTGCGTTCGGTCGTCCACCTGATCCTGGGTCTGCCGGGCGAATCCCGGGAAATGATGCTCGAGTCCGTCCGTTATGTCGCGTCCGAGCCGGACTTGTTCGGCATGAAACTGCATCTTCTGAACATTGTAAAAGGCTCGCAGATGGAATATCTCTATCCCGACTACCAGCCTTTTGCTTCCATTGAGGAATATGTAACGCTTGTCTGTGAATGTCTGGAGCTGATCCCGCCGGAGGTGACCATCCACCGCCTGACCGGAGACGCGCCGCGTTCCATCCTCATCAATCCGCCATGGAGCTTCAACAAGCGGACGATCCTCAACGGGATCAACGACCGCCTGCATCTTCTGGACACCTGGCAGGGCAAAAAATGCCGCTGAACGCCTGGTTCTTCCCATCGCGTACGGCCCCGTTCTGCCCGCTTACCGCGCTGAACGCATTACTCACCCTAATTCTTCCACATAGTGGACCCCTTCAAGGTCCATCACATCCTGTACGATCACCCGATGATTAAACTTCCGGCCCTGGTCGATGTTGACGCGCAGCACGGCGTCGCCGTCGACCAGCGGTGCTTCCGTGCGCCGTTCGATGGAGAGCAGATCGTAACCCTCTCCCCGCACAAAATCGATCAGCGCCTTGATCTGTGTTTTTTCCAGTTCCACATATAATTCCACGATCCGCGTATGATTTTCCACATACTGCGTCATGTAATGCAGGTAATAATTGGTGATCAGGATCAAGCAGAAGCAGATCAGCGCCGGCCAGAACAAACCGGCGCCAAGCGCGATTCCCATCGCCGCCGTGACCCACAGCCCGGCGGCCGTTGTCAAGCCTCGGATCTGCCTGCGGTCGGTCACGATGATCGTGCCGGCGCCTAAAAAGCCGATGCCGGCCAGGATCTGTGCCGGGATCCTGCCGATATCCGCCGCGCCGCCCGCCATCTGCGCAAGATACAGTCCCGTGATCGTCGCCAGCGCCGATCCCAGACTCACCAGCGCGAACGTGCGGATCCCCGCCGCGTAACGCTTATTCGCGCGTTCCATACCCACAAAGCTTCCCAGCACGGTCGCCAGAAGCAGCCTTGCGGCCGCGGAAGCCGTAGTCAGTCCCGCAAAGAAATTCAAAAAATCATTCATCGCCTTTTCTCACTTTCGTGTCGTGCCGAACGGCTTTCCCGCCGGATCCTCCGGCCATCTGCCGCCGTGCCGACCTTCGGCCTGCTACTTGCTCCAGACGCGGCAGGCGTAGTTACACTGCGTCAGCGCGGTATAGGCCGACAAGTTTCCCTCTGCATCGTAGATCATCACCCGTGCCTTGTAGTAGTAACGAGTGCCCTTTTTACCGGCCGTATTCACATAAGCCCGGTTTTCTTTTTCGGACTTTGCTTCGTAACCGCTTCCGGCCTTGGTCGAACGGTAGAATTTATATCTGACCGTATAGCCGAGCGCTTCGATACTCTCGACATCTCCCTTGGTCAAAGACAGCGTCACCTTGATGCTGCCGGCCGCGGTCTTAGAAGACGCCGCCTTGAGGCGCAGCTGCGTTTTGAGCGTTTCCAGCTGCTCGCGCCGCTCCGTTTCCTCCTGCTGCGCGGATTTTTTCACCGTCAGCGTCACCACCTTGCTGCCCGCCTGATAGGTTTCCGTCTCCGCCGCTGTGACCGTAAAGCGTACTGTCCCGGTGCCGCCGGTCAGCGTTACCGTGCCGGTCTGGTCGATCGCCGCGATCGCTGGATCGGAAGAAACATAAGAAAGCGCGCCGTCGCCGTTTGTCTTGGCTTTCAGATTAAAGCCTTTCCCGCCGACCTCGCGGGTGTATTTGGTATAGGCTGTCGTTACCGTCTGCTCTTTTTTGTCCTGCGACTCCTGCGGCGTGACCGGATCGTTGGCCGTCGGCTTCACCGCTGCCTCGGACGGCATCCCGTCATAGATTGGGATCAGGAATGTCATCGGACTGTTCAGCGCGTACACATAGCCCTTGCGCAGCGCGGCCGCTTCACTCTCGGCCCCCTGCACATTGGTCATGTACTGGCCGACGCCGACGTTCTGCTGCCCGTTCATCACATTCCACTTTTTGAAATACAGCGTGTTCTTATTCTGCTTGGCGTAGGTTTCGCCGTAAAACAGCGCGCCGCCCAGGATCGCGCCGTAGCGGCTGTCCCACGGACGGTTGTAGCTGCCGCTCTGCGACGCGTACCAAAGTCCCCGCGTCACCGCGCTCATAGACGCGGTCTTATACGCGCCGATGTTATAATAGTTGTAAAAGCCCTCGTAGCCGCTGACCGTGCCGGAGATGGATTTTCCCGTGCCGGAAGATCCCTGCTCCACCAGGATCATCGACGCCAGCACATAAGGATTGACCTCCGAGATGCGTCCGGCTTCCATCAGCGCGTCGCCGTAGTTCGCGAAGCTGTCCTCCGGGAAGACCGCGTCCAAAAAGGTCCCTGCCAGCACGTAGGAAAGTCCCTCCCGGGTCTGGGTCGCCGCGTCATAGGAATGCGTCAGGAACTGGAAGATCCCCACCTGATTGATAAAATTCCGCGGATCCAGGTAATAAGCTACGATCTCTTCGGAGGCCGCTACCCAGCCGCCGGAATCAAAGACGACATATTTTCCGGTCTCCGCGTCAAAAGCCGCCGGATCCTTGGATTTCCAGGACGATACCGAAGAGGACGGCACCAGCGAAGTCCCCACCTGACTCTCCCGTTCCAGCACCGCGCTCCAGGACAGCCCGGTCTTCGCGCCGCGGAAGACCCAATTCGGGTACTTCGCGTGCAGGCTGCGCAGATACGGCTTGTAGCTCTCCGGAAAACCCTGCGTGTTCAAATAGCTTTCAAAGCTCGCGTCATATTCATATTCCGACCCGCCGCTGAGAATGATATAATCTCCGCAGACATAGCCGGTTTTTCCTTTATATTCTGTCTGATACCAGATGCGGCCGTCCGTTCCGGTCGTCGAATCCAGGATCGGGATCTCCTGATTGATGGAAAGCAGCCCCAGCGACGTATAGTTGCTCCCCGGACCGCTGCGGACGTTCAGCGCGGTCGCCGCGACCGTTCCTGTCTGATCCGCCGCGTACGCGATCTGCACGCTCACCAAAAAGATGCAGCCGATCGCCAGCAGCAGCATGCCCCACCAAAGCAGTCTTTGTCCTTGCTCTCTTGTATGTTTCCCCCAGGTCAAGATCAATTCCTCCCTTTTTGATTTATCGTTTTCTATTTATCCGGGCCCAGTCTGCCGTCGTTATAATGCTTGCGGCAAAGCGATACATACATGTCGTTGCCGCCGACTACAATCTGTTCGCCCTGCTTGACAAACTGTCCGTCAACGATACGCGCTACCATCGTCGCCTTACGGCCGCACCAGCAGATCGTCTTGATTTCTTCGATCTTATCCGCGTAAATCAGCATATAGTATGACCCCTCAAACAGCTCGTTGCGAAAATCGTTTTTGAGTCCGTAAGCCAGGACCGGCACATCGAAGCTGTCCACGATCTCCACCAGCTCCTGCACATGGTGCTTTTTGAGGAACTGGCACTCGTCGATCAGGACACAGTCGATCTTATGCTTCTCGCTTTCCCGCATATACAGTTCCAGGATGTTCGTGTCATCCCCCACGATCATCGCTTCCCGCTGGATCCCGATCCGGGACGTGATCAGCCCGGTCCCGTAACGGTCATCGATCGCCGGGATCAGCGTCAGGACCTGTTTCCCCCGTTCTTCATAGTTGTACGCCACCTTGATCAATTCGATAGACTTGCCCGCGTTCATCGTGCTGTATCTGTAATAGAGCTGTGCCATTTTGTTTCTTATCCTCCCGTGCCCGCCCGCCGGCGCCGCCCTGTATTTCCCGGGCAATCCTCCGGCATCCGCGGTTCTTCTCTCTCTATTCTACTGGAAAACAGACAGAAAAGCAAATAGATATTGAAACGATGCCTTGCTTTGTGGTATCATTTTGTCCGGAAAGAAAATACGAAAGAGGTTTTTTTATGGATGCGATTCTCATTCTGATCTTAAAATGTCTGCTGCTTGGTGTCATCTGGGCCGCCCTGCTGATCCCGGTGATCTTTAACCGCGGCGGCTGGCTCAAATACATCATTACCGTCCTCATCGCGGCGATCGCCTGTTTCTTCCTGCGCGGCCACGCGGCAATCATCAATAAAATGACCCTGATCGCTCTGATCACCCTTGTCGTCTCATGGATTGTTTCCATGGCTGTGTTTGACAAGGAATCCAAAGTCAAATCCAAAGTCATTCCCTTTGCCTGCGTGATGGCAGCTGTCGCTTACCTGATCTCCAACTTTATCTCATTTGGGATCCTGTAGGCACCGGCCTCAGCCTGTATGTCTTTCAGCAAGACCCGAACCCGAAAATTTTTTTGATGCATAAGACTGCTATCTTTTTGCGTTTTAGACCGGAAAAAAGCATGTCGGAGCGCTTCTGCTCTCTTGACTGACGCATTTCCGGTCTTTTTTGACCGATGCGTTCCTCCATTTTTTACAAATTTCGACATTTTTCGCGCGATTTCGACGATTTTCTCGCACCCATCCGGGTTTGTCCCACTCGGCTGCCATCTCTTTTTCTCTCGCGTGATGCTTTTTTTCGGCTCAAACTTCAATTTAGATCTAGTTCTATGCAGCAAGACTTTTTCGCAGATCTTCGGGCTTCGCATTGCTGTGTAAGAGGACGCTTGTTTTATTCCAAAGCAGATCCTGTAGGCATTTTACGTATGCCGAGTTTCTCCATCCGGGAGATCAAAGTCGTGCGTTTCATACCTAAGATCTCCGCAGCGCCGCCTTTGCCGGATATCTTGCCTCCGCAGTGAGCCAGCACCTCTTCAATGTAGCTGCGTTCCATCTCTTCCAGCGTTCGGAACTCCGTACGCAGCGGCAGTTGGGTTCCGGCCGATCGCGTCAGTTGTACTTCCGTTGACTGCGGCTGCTGTGCTTCGGTCGGCTGCGGCAGCAGAACAAGCGAACGCTGTGGATCGCTCCATAATTCCTGTTCGCCGACAACCGCATCCGATCCGGAAAAAACGCGTTCTCCTTCCTTATGCAGATCCACTTGGATCCAGCCATTTTTAGAAAAAAGCACGGCTTTCTGCATCACATTTTCCAGTTCCCGCACATTTCCCGGCCAGTCATAGGCAAGCATTTCCGTCTTCGTCTTTTCATCGATCCTGCATAACGGTTTGTTCTGTTCAGCACAAAATTTGGAAATAAAGAATTCCGCAAAGTTCAAAATGTCTTCTTTCCGGCTGCGAAGCGGAGGTACCTGCAGCTGCACTACGTTCAGCCGATAATACAGATCCTTTCGGAAGGTTCCCCGCTCCACTTCATTGCGCAGGTCCTTGTTGGTCGCCGCGATCAGTCGAAAATCCACTTTGACGGTGCTGTTTCCGCCGACACGCATGAATTCATGTTCCTGCAGAACACGCAGAAGCTTCACCTGCGCCATCAAGGAAAGCTCTCCGATCTCATCCAGAAAGATCGTTCCGCCCTCCGCAAGTTCAAAATAACCTTTCTTTCTCTGCGCGGCCCCGGTAAAACTTCCTTTTTCATAACCGAAGAGTTCGCTCTCGATCAGACTCTCCGGGATGGCTCCGCAGTTCACCTTGATAAACGTCTTTTTGTAACTGCTCTTTTCATAGACTTCCCTGGCAAAAACTTCTTTGCCCGCCCCGGTCTCTCCAATGATCAGCACCGGAATATTCGTTTCGGCAACCTTTTCGATCTGCTGCAGGATAAAGCCGACCCCTGCGTCCACACTGGAGCAGAATCGCGTGTTTTTCATCGTGACAGAACGTTCGGTTTTTTCTTCCTCATCTTCGATCGTAGCCGCTTCACTGGATACCGCTTCATAATTGAGCACCGCAAACAGCGGATCACTCATTTTATGGCTGAATTCTTCGATCATGCTGATTTCTTCTTCCGTCAGCGGCTCATTGACATAATAGCTTTCGACGTACAAGGCAGCAAAAGGTTTTCCTTCTTTCACGAACGGAATGCAGACGGAATATTTCGGAGTTCGTGCTTTTTCCCCGTTCGCTTCCGTTTCTGCCCGGCAGAATTTATAGTTGACATCCAGTTGTTCTCTTTGGGCCGATCTTGAAATAATGTGACCGATCCTTTTTAGTTGTACGGTATCTTTTTGAGCGATCTCAACATTTTGAGCAAGTTTGATTGCAAATCCATCACGTCCAATGGTCACAAAAACACCGCATTCCGCTTTGAGCAGGCGGCACATGGAAGTCAGCAGTCTGGTCAGCATCCGCTCCTCATTGATCACATGGCGCAGTTCCAACCAGGTAGTTTCCAGTTGGTTGGAAAAGCTTACCGTGCTTTGATCGTCCATGACAAGTCGGAACAGCCGGTTCGGAAAATCCGCTCTTTCGTTTTTACTCAGCAGATTCCACGCTTTGTTCGCATAGATGCTCGCATCTCTTTCATCGTTTTCTTCCAGAAAGACCTCTGCCAGTGCAACCGAGGATTTGTACAGTTCATTATTATTTCCGCACTGTTCCAGAAGTTCAATGCTGTTTCTGAGATCATCCTTAATTCGAGGCGAAAGACCTTCTTTTTCCTTCGTTTCCAAAGCAATATGCCGATAGGCCACGCCTTTTAAGTGATGGTTGTTGGAATGCAGGTAATGCGCCAGCTGTGTTTCATAATCAAAATCATCGACAGGATCCAGATGATGATCGCGGATGACTTTCATCACATCCAGTAAAAACGGAGAGGCGTTGATCGGAACGAATCCATATTCGTAAGCAGCCTTTCGCGCAAGGTACATGGCTTCTCTGCTGGCTTCATAGTTTCCCTTTTTATACTGGAAAAAACAGATCCCGAACAGCGCGTAATACAATCCCCACCCGTATTTCAATTCTCGTGCTTCTGCATAAGCTTCATACAGGATATTTTCCGCGTTGTCCATGTCTCCCATATAGGTCCGGATCCTTCCCGAGATCGCGAGCATCAGATTTGCCGCCACCCGGTCATGCAGCCGCAGCGCCTTTTTATAGATATTTTCGCATAAGATCAGCGCACGGCTGTATTCTCCGATCAGGAAATAGCTGAAAATGACAGAAGGGTACGCCATGATGATGATTTCCTCATCGCTGCGGCTCTCGATCGGGATCAGATAGCTTTCATAATAGCCGATCGTCCGTTTCAGATCCCCGCTCAAATAGTAATGCCACACGATCAGCGGGACCGCCTCGCTCTCCAGATCCAGATAGTTAAATTCTTTCAGATACTTGATGCCCTTTGCCCGCAGGGTCTCTCCGCGTTCCAATTCGCCGCCGAAATGTTCGCCCATTCCGGCATACAGAAACAGCAGCGCATCCTCACCGGTCAGATTGGATTGATTGATCATTTCGATCGCCTCTCGCTGCAGCGCAAGCGTTTCCGCCGGAGAGATTCCGCGCATGTATTCCAGCTTGCTGAGTTTCAGAATGCATTTTACAAAAGCATTTTTGCGGATCTGATAGTCCAGAGTCTTTGCGTCTTTGGTTGTCAGATAGTAGATCTGTCTTGCGTTATCGATCTCCCGCATTTTTTCTGCATGCATACCGACATGCAGCATAAACTCGATCATGCTGCCGTGCCGCAGATCGGATTCGCTTTCTGTTTTTCTCTTCAAATCAGCATAATTCTGTTCACTGATCCCGTTTTCACTCAAAAAAGCATACGCTTTCTCGATCCGCTCCTTCGATTCCGGTAAGTCCGTATTGATTGCCATTGTGATTTCTTCCATGTTCATCCCCATCTGCTTCAAACATCTTGCCTTGCTCCTAAATCATTATAAAAACGTCGTCATATTTTTGTCAAGGATATGTTCAAAAAGGGGTTCGATTCCTAAAATACGATAATCAAAAATACATTTCAGAAAAGCCCGACCGTATGGCAGGGCTTTTCTGTTTTCTTTTAATGTTGTTTCTTTAACTGCACAAATTCTGTCTCCACGCCGCAAACCGCGGAAGGTTTCAGGAAAAAGACCCTAGAGTCACCGGCTCCGACCGCGGCTTCCGTATAACCCGTCAGGCCTTGATCTTGTGCTTCCGTCAAGGCTTCTTGGATGTCCTCCACCTCATAACAGATATGATGCAAGCCTTCTCCATGCGCGTCCAGGAAGGTTTTGCTCGGACCTTCTCCGGTTGGCTCGATCAATTCGATCAGGACCTCTCCGCAGCGAAGGAACGCGATCTTGCAATGATAGGCCTCATTGGTTTCTTCATGCAGATAAGGCAGTGCCAGATTTTGTGCATACGACTTCACAGCCTTCGTGAGGTCCGCAACGACAATTCCGATATGATCGATCTGCTTTATCTTCATAGCCGGTTATTTAACCTCGATCAGAATACCGTCGCCCTGTGCCAGACCGCCGCAAAGGCAAGCGATACCTTTGCCGCCCTCGCGTCTGCGAAGTTCGTACATCAAGGTCATGGTCAGTCTGAGTCCGGACGCCCCCATCGGATGCCCGATGGCAATGGCCCCGCCGTTCACATTGCAGATCTCGCGAAGATGATCCTGCAGAGCATTGTCACCATGCGCCAGGATCTTTGTGGATACCAGCGGCATGGCTGCAAACGCCTCATTGATCTCGAGCAGATCGAGTTCTTCTGCTTTCATCTGGTTGCGGTCGAGCAGTTTCTGCGTGATCAGTGCCGGAACTGTCGGAATATTCTGCGATTCGGAACAGGAACATCCGAAATCACGGATGTAGCCCAAAATTTCCAGACCGTACTCCTTTGCTTTTTCTTCGGTCATGATCAGCATCGCAGAAGCACCGGCATTGAGTCCCGGCGAATTGCCGGCCGTAATGGCTCTCGTTCCGTAAACCGGCTTCAGCTTCGCGAGCTTTTCGATCGTCGTATCCGGACGCGGAGCCTGATCAACATCTACGACGGTCTCTGCGCCTTTCGGGCCTTTCACCGTATAAGGAACGATCTCTTCCTTGAATACGCCCTTTTCAAATGCTTTTTGATAATACTGATGGCTGCGCAGCGACCACGCGTCCATTTCTTCTCTGGAAATGCCGTATTCCGCTGCTACATTGTCCGTGTCAACGGATACCGGCCCAAATCCCGGATAATTAAATCCGGCGTTGACATCGAGGATGTTCCAGTCGCCCATCTTTTTCCCCCAGCGCATTCCCTGGATCAGATGCGGTACATTAGAAAGGTTCTCTGCGCCGGCCGCGATCGCCACTTCGATCTCGCCTGCCTGAATTTCCCTGCACGCACACTCCAATGCGGTCATAGAGGAGCAGCAGGCCCGGTCAACGGTCATCGACAAGGTCGTTGCCGGGAATCCTGCCTTAAGTAAAGCCTGTCTTACAGGCACATTTACCATCGGTGCGATCTCCGCATGGATCGTGGTTCCGTAAAAGATATATTCTACTTTGTCCTTTGGAAAGTTTACGTTCTCTACAACTTTTTCCAACACATGTTTTCCAAGTTCAATGCTCGGAACGTCTTTCATCACGCCGCCGAATTTGTCGAATGCCGTACGGCAGGCGCTGACGATTACAATATTACGAATCATATTTCAAGCCTCCTAAGATCTGTTTTTCAGATACTTATTTCAAATGTGTCATATTTTTTAAGTATTAGCCGTTCAGCAGGTTCGGGATGAACAGGGAGAACGGTTCCCAGAATGTCGTGATCAGCAGTACCGGCACGCACACCAGGAAGAACGGGATCAAGTCTTTCAGGATCTCATCAATGGAAAGCTTGGTCATCTTGCAGGCAACAAACAAGTTTGCTGCGAACGGCGGTGTGATCAGGCCGATTTCGAGATTCAGAAGCAGCATGGCGCCGAAGTGGACCAGATCAATGCCGTAAGCCTGCGCGATCGGGCAAAGGATCGGGCAGAACAGCAGGATACCGGTGTTCGTCTCCAGGAACATGCCGACTAGGATCAGCAGCAGGTTGCAGATCAGCAGGAATACAATCTTGCTGTCTGTGATGTTCATCATAAACGCCGTGATCGTTTTGGTCACGCCGCCGAGGGCAACCATTCTTCCCACAATCGTTGCCGTGCAGATCAGCAGCGCGATCGTCAGGGACGACATCGCAGACTTTCTGACGGTGTGTGCCAGGGAATCATCCGGTTTCATCTTGAAGAGCAGCGGATAAATGACCCAGCCTGCCAGGATGCCGTATACAACCGCTACCGCGCCGGCTTCCGTCGCCGTAAACGCTCCGCCGTATACGCCGCCGAAGATGATGGCCGGCATGATGAACGCCACCAAAGATTTTGGCGTAGCCTTGCCGATCCCTTTTCCATAGGATTTGATCTCAAACGGTTCAGTGATCTTCGGCATTTTGCGCCCGCAGATGAAATAGTTTACAACGCAGTAAAGGACAGTAAGCAGGATCCCCGGTCCAACGGTCGACATCCATACGTCCGTAACCTTCTGATTGGCTACCAAAGCATACATGATTCCGGGAACACTCGGCGGGATTAATGTGCCGAGGAAACCCGCTGCTGAGATCAATGCCGTGAAATATTTCTTATCATAACCGGCCTTGAGCATCGGATCCTTGAGGATGTTTCCGACAGCTGATACGGTCGCTACCGAAGAGCCGGTGATCGCGCCGAACAGCGCGCAGGTGATGACCAGTACACAGCCCAACGCGCCGCGGAGTCTTCCGACGATCGCGTTGATGAAGTTTACGATCGCTTCCGAAATGCCGCCGCTGGCCATTAGATCTCCGGCCAGGAAGAACGCCGGGATCGCTAAAAGCGGGAATTGGTCCAAGCCAGCAAACAAAGCTGCAGGCCATACGTCAAAGGACAGCCCGCCTACTGCATAGCCTGCCAGACCGCCTAAAAGGATCGAGAAACCTACCGGTACCTTCAGGAAGGCGAACAACAGGAATACAATGAAAAATACAGCGATCATATGCATGACTCTTCACCTCCTTTTAATACTTGCGGGTCAATGATAGATTCATGATCAACGATAGATATGATCAGTCGGAATAAGCTATGGATAATAATGGAGATCATCCCGATATCAATGATGATATACGGGGTTGTCATCGGGATCATCAGCGCCGCGGACGTCTGCCCGAGCTTCATTGCTTTCAGCGTGAATTCGATCCATAAATATGTCAAAAAGATCGCCAGTACCGTTAAGATCACATATCTTGCGATATCACTCAGTCTGGCCAATGCATATTTTTTTTCGTGTTCCATGTTTTTTAAGAGCGACGCTACAATGTTGATCTCAACATGATCGTTTTCCGAAAGCGCTGCGCCCGCCCCGATAAAACAGAGTGTGATCCAAAGATATCTGGATGCTTCGTCTGTCCAAGGTACAGAAATATTCAGCACAAATCGGCTGACAACCTGCCAGATCATGCATGCGATCATAACTGCAAACCATACAGCACAGATCCAGCTGATCGTTCCGGTTAACGTTTTTTCTAATTTTACCAGGCCTTTGAACCAGTTAGCATCTTTTGCCTTAGTCATTTTGCCCTCCTTCATTTACAATGTAATGCCATCGCGCAGGCAGCCGCAGACCGCCTGCGCGATAAAAACTAGCCTTTTTAAGTTTTAGTTCCGTCCTGCTTATGCTTCCGGATACATCTGATTGACTAAATCTTCGCCCAGAAGATCCATCCAGTAGTCTTCGTGTGCGATCTCTTTACCGATTTCGCGGAACTGTGCCTGCATTTCATCGGTTGCAGTCAGGTATTCCAAGCCTTCGCCTTCCATTTCAGTAATCGCGTTTGCTTCAAATTCCTTTACATAATCTCTCATCTTGGCAGTGGAGTATTCAAAAGCTGCCAGCAGGTCGCTCTGCTGCTGTTCTGTCAGGCTGTTGAACTTGTCCATGTTCATACCGATGATATTTGCGGAGTAGTTATAGTTTAACTGTGTCAGATATTTGTTGAATTCAACCCAACCATAGGAATAGAAGTGCTGAACGCCGAGTTCCTGTCCGTCAACCGTACCGGTCTGCAGTGCCGCAGTTAAGTCGCCGAGTGCGATCGGAGCAGTCTGTGCGCCGAACTTATCCCAGATCGCAAGTAAAAGTTTATTTTCCGGGCATCTGATCTTAAGGCCTTTGATATCGTCAAGAGACTTAACCGGATGCTTGGAGTTGGAGATGATACGGAAACCGTTATCTCCTGCGCCGATGAACTTTACGCCGGTTTCTGCCAGCAGTTCATCTGCAAGGTTATAAGCCCAGCCGCCTTGCGACCACGCTTCATTTACAGCATCGTAGTCCGCAAATAATCCCGGGAAGTTGCCGAACGCCATTTTCGGAGCGATACCGGTCGTGGACATATCTGCGATGGAGAACATATCAACAGAACCTAACGCAACATTCTGTGCAAGTTCTGTCTCTGAACCGAGAACGGAACCCCAGCTTGCATCGATGGTGATGTTGGAGCCGTTTTCCTGCAGCCATTCATTTGCCCATTCTACATTCTTGATATAAGGGTTCGTATCGCCGGATGCAGCTCCGCCGAGAACAAGCGTTACCGCTTCGCCTTCGCCGCCTTCACCGCCGTCGCCGTTGCTTCCGCAAGCCGCGAATGTGAATACCATTACTAAAATCAGTAATACGCTTAATAATTTTTTCATTTTCTCCTCCTACATTTTGATAAATTGTGAAATATGAATTATATATTGTAATGTTATCATCATAACATTGCATATATCGCTTTTACAATCCGAAATCGACTATACGACCTTATGGATCTTTTCCCAGAAATCTTTTTCGAGCTGTGCTCGGAAGTCCGGATGCGCGATCTCGATCAGCTGTTTTGCTCTCTCATCGTTGTTCTTGCCCCAAAGGTCCGCAACGCCATATTCCGTTACCACATACATGACATCATAACGGGAAGCGGTTACCACGGCTCCTGCCGGAAGCTGTGCCACGATCCTGGATTTTGTTCCCTTGGATGCAGTTGACGGCATACAGAGGATCGACTTGCCGCCTTCTGCCATCATAGCGCCGCGCAGGAAGTCAACCTGACCGCCGACGCCGGAGAACTGTTTGCCGGCGATCATTTCGGAATTTGCCTGTCCCAGCAGATCGATCTCGATCGCGGAGTTCATGGCAACCATATTTTTCTGCTGGCAGATCACGGCCGGATTCAGAACATAAGATGATCTTCTCATCAGGAAATCATCATTGTGATCCACGAATTTATAGAATTCCTTTGTACCGCCCATCAGCGTGCAGACAACTTTGCCGCGATCGAGCGTCTTCATGGAGTTGTCGATCACGCCCTTCTGCATCAGCTTCATGATACCGGTGGAGCCAAGTTCCGTATGAATGCCTAAGTGCTTATGCCCGGTCAGCATGGAGAGAACGGTATCCGGTACGGATCCGACCCCGATCTGCAGGGTGTCGCCGTCGTTGACCAACCCGGCAATATGACCGGCGATCGCCTTATCAGTCTCCGATACATGTGCGGCTTCCGGAATTTCCGGAAGTTCCGTATCGGCTTCCACAAAGGCTGTAATGGCCGTTACCGGAACGACTGCATCGCCGTCCACCCATGGCATGTTCCGATTCACCTGCGCGATCACGATCGGACAAACATCCATCATCGCTCTGGTAAAGTCGACACTGACGCCCATGCTCACATAACCGTTTTCATTCGGCGGCGTTACCTGCGTGAACAGCACCCGCGGCTTCCAACTTGTAAAAATGCGTTCCAGCTGTGAAAAATGTCCGGCAGCGAAGTCTGCTCTGCCCTCCCAGTGAGCCTGTCTTGTCTGGGCGATATTAAAGATGGACACATGCTTAAAGTGTCCTTCGTACTGCGGATCACAGTGCAGAGACTGTCCCAGATTGTATCCGGTCGTCAGTCTTACATCTTTTAATTCATCTGCTCTTGCCATCAGTGCCGGCCCGAAGATATCCGATCTGCCATGTCCGTGACCGTCGATGATCAAATCACCGGAATTCACAAGTTTGACAGCTTCGTCCACTGTCATCCGATGTTCTCTATAATATTGAAGCATTTCATTTGCTGTCATTTCCGAAAATCTCCTTTGATATTTTTTCATTGATTAATCAATTCTCTTGCGCACTCACAATAAATTGCAAAGACTGTGCCATTTTTAACAAAGAGATGCCGACAAGATTCTCTGTTTCGCCTGTTCCTGTTTATTTCCAACGGTTTGCGGGATTTTTTCATCCTTAATGCGTCAGGCCTTCTTTCCGATTTTTTCACTTTTTTTGACTTAAGAAAACAGTCCGACTCGAAATTTGTCGAAAAATCGACACATGCTTGTCTGTATTTCGACATTTTTGCTGTGCATTCTTTTCGCATGTCGATATTTCGACGTTTTTATCTGTTTTTCAGCGAAAACAACTGGCACGAGATTTGCTCTATAGAAAAGAAGGTAAAAAAGAGATGGAAAGAAAAAGGAGGTACCCTGTCCATGAAAGACAAAGCAATCATCACCGCGGCCATTACCGGAGCCGTCCACATCCCGTCCATTTCGGAATATCTTCCGATCACACCGCAGCAGATCATCGATCAAGCGGTCGGCGCAGCAGAAGCCGGCGCGGCAGTCGTTCATATTCACGGACGCAGAAAAGAAGACGGTATGCCGACCGGTGATCCGGAAGTCATGATAGAGATCGTGGAAGGAATCCGCAAAAGAAGCAATGTGCTGATCAGTCTGACTACAGGCGGCGCGGTCGGTATGACAAAGGAGCAGCGCATTCAATACCTGCCGCAGACAAAACCGGAGCTGGCATCCTGCAATGCCGGTTCTATGAATTTTTCTTACACCCCGGTCCTCGCAAAGGTAAAAGAATTCAAATATGATTGGGAAAAGCCGCTGGTTGAAGATACCTACAACGTTGCTTTCTCCAATACGTTTTCCGATCTGGAATATTTCATCCAAACCATGCAGGACAATCATGTCAGACCGGAATTTGAAGTTTACGACGCCGGTATGCTGAGCAATATCAAGTATCTTCGTGACAAAGGGATCATCAAAGGGCATCTGTATTTTCAGTTTGTTCTCGGCGTGATGGGCGGCATGCCTGCAACGATTGATAACCTTCTGTTTTTATATAATACCGCCCACAATTTATTCGGCGACGATTTTACCTGGTCCTGCGGCGCCGGCGGCAAAAATCAGTTTGGTCTGATGTGCACGGTCCTGACGCTCGGCGGCAATGTTCGTGTCGGTTTGGAAGACAACCTTTACCTGACAAAAGGTGTCCTCTCTAAATCCAACGCGGAGTCTGTCGGCCACATGGTGAAACTGGCCGCTCTGCTCGGCAAAACGCCTGCTACACCGGAAGAAGCCGCGCAGATCCTTGAACTGTAAAAGGTATACCAATTTCCTTCTTACAATACTTTACACATTACTTCTCAAAGGAAAACATCCTGCATTCCATCCGGTTTTGCAGGATGTTTTCCTTTCTGCCCCTTGCCAACGGCGCAGAATCGGGTATAATGTTCTTAGCACTGCGATTGACGAGCCGAAGGCGAAGTCAGAGCAGATGCAAGACAGATGCCCGAGCGAAGGCGACTGCCGAGTCGGAGACGACAGCAGAGCCGCTCAGCATCCGGGCGAATGTTCTTAGCACTGCGATTTGAAGCCCTAGTCCGCTGATTGACGAGCCGAAGGCGAAGTCAGAAGCGAGGCAGGTCTCACGCCAAGAAGTGCAGCACTTTAGCGCGTGGCACTTTAAGGGGCGAGCCGAAGGCAAAATCAGTGCAGATTCCATGGAGGTTTAAAAATGGAGAAGAAAATATTTATCAGTGCCGATATTGAGGGCGTCAGCGGTATCACCAGCTGGGCCGCGACCGAATACGGCGGCAAAGGATATGAAAAAGCGTGTCATCAGATGAGTCTGGAAACCGCAGCTGCCTGCCGCGGCGCGATCCGGGCCGGCTATCTTCCGGTCGTCAAGGACGGCCACGAGGATGCGATGAACATCGATCACGAACTGCTGCCGCAGGAAGCCGAACTGATCTCCGGCTGGGCGTGCACGCCGCTTTCCATGCTGGCCGGACTGGACGAGTCCTTTGCCGGCGTCATCTATATCGGTTATCACGCGGCTGCCTGGACCAGCGGCAGCCCGCTCAAGCACACCTGTGAAGACTATCTGTACAACTGGTTCAAGATCAACGACCGCTATGCTTCCGAATTCACCATCAACTCCGGCGTTGCCGATCAGTTCCGCGTGCCTTCGCTCCTGCTTTCCGGCGACGCATGCATTTGCGAAGAGGCGCAGCGCGACTATCCCGGCATCGTAACCGTTCCGACCAAGCGCGGGCTGGGTGACGCGACTTGGAACATCCACCCGCAAAAAGTCGTTGAACAGATCGAAGCAGCCACCTACGAGGTTCTTTCCAAGCCCCTGCCGGAGCCGCGTCCGCTTGCGGATCACTATACCATGACCGTCTGCTACAAAGAATTCCAGAAAGCCATGGCGGCGTCCTGGTTCCCGGGCGTAGAAAAGATCGACGACTTCACCGTCACTTACGCTGCGGACCGTCCGACCGAGCTTTCCAGATGCCGTTACTTTATCGGCTAGGATCGGAGAGGAATTTATGTATTTTGATCTGGAAGAAATAAAAGCGCAGATGGAACAGGTCGGCGAGGAAGTGCTCGCGTTTCGCCGCGATCTTCATATGCATCCAGAGCTCAGTGAACATGAGATCCGGACAGAGGAAAAGATCTGCAGCCGGCTGGATGCCTTGCAGATCCCGTATCAGCGCGGCGTTGCGGGACATGGAGTCTGCGCGGTCATCCGCGGGACCACGGCCGATCGCACGGTCGGCATCCGGGCAGATATCGACGCCCTGCCGGTCGCGGAACAGACCGGGCTGGCCTATGCTTCCTTGAACCCCGGCGTGATGCACGCCTGCGGCCATGACATGCACACTGCGATCCTTTTGGGTACTGCCGCGGTCCTGAAACAGAACGCGGACACCCTGCCCGGAACGGTCAAGCTGTTTTTCCAGCCGTCCGAGGAAACGATCGGCGGTGCGAAGCAGATGATCGACGCCGGATGTCTTGAAGACCCACATGTAGAGAACGTCATCGCCCTGCACGTCGATCCGATGACGGATCTTGGCAAGCTCAAATTTACCAGAGGCTGCATGAATGCCGCCACCACCGAGATGGAACTGACCGTCCGCGGCATAGCCTGCCACGGCGCGCATCCGAATACCGGCATTGACGCGCTGCCGCCTGCCTGCAGCATCGTCGCGGCTCTGCAGACGATCGTCAGCCGCAACCTGGCGCCGACGACCCCCGCGGTCGTGACTGTCGGGACCTTCCAAAGCGGTACCGCCAAAAACGTGATCTCCGGAGAAGCCAAACTGGGCGGCACCATCCGCGCCCTGGATCTGGACGTGATGGCCTACCTCAAAGAGCGCGTCCAAAAGATCGCCGTCGATACCGCGGAGGCTTACGGCGCGTCCTGCGAAGTCTTCTTTGAAGATAGCTATCCGCCGCTCCAAAACAGTGATGAACTGTCCGCACTCCTGCTTCCTGCCATGGAAGAAGTCTTCGGTACGGAAAACATCCTCCGCAATGAGATCCCAAGTCTGGGCGCGGATGACTTTTCCTACTTCACGCAGACCTGCCGCGGACTCTATTTTGACCTCGGCACACACGACCCGCGTTCCGACGAGTACTTCCCGCTGCACAGCGAATACTTTGCGCCGCAGGAAGAAGCTGTCAAAGTCGGTATGCTCGCCGAACTGACCGCCGTCTACACCATCCTGCACGGCTAAAGCCCGCCGGGAATCGCCGGAATCCGTATTGACAGCCTGCGTCCGCCGCAGGCACCGAAAGCACCGCAGAACCTGCCGGTATTCTAATCGGTTTCAAAAAAATAAAAACGCACGATCCCCGGACTGACGTTTTGCGGTCTCTCAGGTCGTGCGTTTCTTTCTTCTTTATGTATTATGCTAATTCAACTTCTTCCATTTTTCTCAGTTCTGCCTCTGCTTCTTCATCCGAAAGTTTATACATACCGATTCCGGTAATCGCGAGAAGGATCGCAATGACCAGCGTTGTGTACGGAAGTACGGTCCACAGCGCGTATCCGCCCTCGCCCCAGATCGGCATATTGTCAAAAAGACTCGCGTAATAAGCGCCGGACAGAGACCATGGGATCAGACAGCCGAAGCAGGTGCCGACATCTTCCAGGCAGCGGGAAAGCACCGGCATGCCGACTCTGTTCTTAAGGAATGTTTTCTTGTACATTTCACTTACCATGATAAACGCAACATAAGCGGTTCCGGTCGCGATCATGATGACCAGATTGGTCAGAAGTGCCGCAGCGACGCAGCCGACTCTGCTCTTGATATTGCCGACTAAACCGTGCAGGGCTACATCCAGATAGCCGCCTCTGGAAATCATCGCCGCGCAGCCAAAGCCCGCGAAGCAGGTGATGACGATACCGGTCTGCGCCGTCGCGCCGCCTCTTACCAGAATTTTGCTCAGGAACGCAGAAGCTTCATATCCTTCCGCAAAGCCGCCGACATAAGGGATCGTGAATCCGCCGTAAGCCGCCGCAAGACCATTCGCGAACGTTACGCCATGACAGATCATACCGATGATGATGCAAAGGAACACCGTCACAGACAGGATCGGAATCATGGATTTTTTCTTGATCGCGCCCCACAGAACGAAGATGAACGGTACCAGCATCAAAATGTTTTTCCATGCGCAGAATCCATACATCTGCATCAGTTCCTCACTCAAAAGGCTGACTTCTTCTGCCGTCGCCGCAGTCTGCAGCTGTCCGTTAAACCCGCAGAATAAGAACACTACGCCGGAAATAACGGCTGCCGGAAGGGTATCATACATCATAGCGCCGATGTGGTCAAACAGTCCGGTGCCGACACAGGCAGGCGCCATGTTGGTAGTTTCGGACAGCGGTGACATCTTATCGCCGAAGATCGAGCCGGCGACGATCGCGCCGACGACGATCGGAAGATTCGCGTCCATAGCCAGCGCCATACCGTACATGGCAACCCCCGCGGTTCCCGCTGACGTCCAGGAGCTTCCCGTAAGGGTTGACATAATCAAGCACAGTAAGAAAGCAGTCAGATAGAATAACTTCGGCGCAACGACCTTAAAGCCGTAATAGATGACCATCGGTACGGATCCGGAGATCATCATGACCGAGATCAAACAGCCGATCAGCCACATGCTGCACAGCGTGATGATGACGCCGTTCATCTTCGTGGTGATTGCAAGCTCACAGTCCTGCCACGAAATGTGCAGAACAAATACATTCATGGCTCCGGCAAAGATCGCGACCGCAACCATCAGCAGCCTGTAGTTCAGGCCGAGTTTCGTGCCGCCGAGCAGTACCACAAACATGACGATAATGACAAACAGTGCTTCCCCGAAAGTCGTCTTGCGTTCGGGCTTTTTTTCTCTTTCTTTCTTCATATTCTTTTCCTTTCTGTCTCCGGTATACCCCTTGCCTTATCCCCTAAAAAATTGATTTAAAACGATCATATGCCAGTGGTTTCCAGTCTACACAAGGCTTCTCTCCGACTGCGATCTCGGCCAGGATCTTTCCGGTCACCGGACCGAGACAGAATCCGTGCGCTGAATAACCGGCAGCTACCATCAGCCCTGGGACTTCTTCCACCGGACCGATCACCGGATATAAGTCATAGCAGAGATCGATCCAGCCGGCCCAGGTACGAATGACTTTCAGTTCTGCCAGAGCCGGGAAAAACGCCATGGTTCCTCTGCTGATAGCCGGTGCGGTCTGCTGGATGCATTTTGCGTCTTCTTCAAAGATCGGATGATGTTCGTAACCGGAGTCGCCGCCCCAGAGGAAAGAGCCATGTTCGGTCTGATGTCCGTACGCGCCGCCTGCTGCGCCGACCGCGCCGACCATAAACTGGAACATCGGCTTCGTCGGTTCAGTTACAAACATCTCGATCAGCTTCTGACGGAACGGGAAATCCACACCGACGGTATTTGCCAGTGCTCTTGCTCCATAGCCGTTGGCCAGAACGATATGCTGTCCTTCATAAATATCGCCACGCGCCGTGATCACACGTCTTGCCTTTCCGCGAACGACCTGAATTTCGACGGCCGCGTCACCGGTCACATACTGTACGCCTCTTTTTCTCGCGGCGCGATACATACCCAAGGTTGTCTTCAGCGGGTTCGCGCTGCCGTCGATATCGCACCAGGCAGCACCGGTCACAGTTTCCCCTACATACGGACATTTTTCTCTTGCCTGCTCCGCAGTCAAAAGTTCAATATTGATGCCGTACCTGGCGTTCATCTCTTTGATAGCAGTAAGCTTTGGCAGATCCTCCTCGGTAAACGCGAAACGCATATTACCGGACCGGTGATACTCCGTGTCGATTTCGAGTTCTTCACTAAGGGTCGGCCAGATATTTTCTATCGCGTATTTTGCGAGCGGAATTTCAGGTTCCAGCCTTCCGGATACTCGCACGCCGCCGCCGCATCTTGAAGACGCGCCGTTTCCGATCACGCCGTCTTTATCAAGAACGATGACGCTCAGTCCCTTTTTTGCTGCGTAATAAGCCGTGGAGCTGCCTACGATCCCGCTGCCTACTACGATCATATCCGCACATTTTACACTGCCCATCTACTCCGCCTCCTTTCCGTATACATCCATCGGGATTGGCCGCATCGGCGCTCTCGCCGTATTTTCTGCCTCCGCCGAAATCTTTTTGTTCAGCTCGCTTTGAACGATATTTTTTACAAGACGGCCGCAGGTCTGCCCCTGACAGAGTCCCATTCCGGTCCGAAGATACCGCTTTACTTCCGTCAGTGTGAACATACCCTCATGAACCGCCTGTCGGATCTCTCCCTTTGTGATCTCCTCACAGCGGCAGATGATCAGATCATCATCCGCCTCAGGAACATATGGGCCTAAATCAAAGGTTCTGTCTAAATAGTCTTTCATCTATTTTTCCTCCTTTTCCGGCTTGTAAAATCTGGCCTGTGCAGCATATTCCCTCGGAACCTTGATCGTCAGCAGCATCGTATGGTCAAAAGTCTTGTTTGTTCTGACACTGACGACCTCCGCCTCACAGACTGCCGCGCCGCTGCGGTTAAGCGCCGTACCCTTCTCGCCTGCCTGCGGTGTCGGCAGGAACTCGTAAGGCAGCGTAATTGTCGCGAATCCGTCTCCGGTGTCCTCATTTACCAAAAAAATCGCCTGTCCCGGGCAGTTTGCCACGCACATGCCGCATCCGGTGCACTTGCTCTCTGCTACGACACCCGGCAGGTTGGTAATGTTCGTACCTACCGAAATGCAGCCGAACTTGCATGCCTCCTGACATGGATTGCACGGAATGTTCTGCGTGCACTCGATCACCGGATGGATCCCTTTCTGGTGCGCGTTCAGACTTGTAAACTTTTCAAGTTCGTCTTCCGTCACATAGCCTTTGGTGAGCAGCGACAGCGACAGCGGATAACCTTCGTCCGTCGTCAAAATATCGGTTCTGCCCTTGTTTGCCTTGCAGAACATACCCTGTCTGAGCTGATTCAAAGAGTTCACACATGCCTCATACTGCTTTGTAAATTCCGCGTCGCTGATAAATCCGCTTCTTCCGGCAGCACCGAGCGCTGCGATCCGCCCGGTGATCATCGCAGAACTCGCTTCTTCGATTCCCGCAACATCGCCTGCCACGAAAACACCCGGAATGGAGGTTTCTCCGTATTCGTTCTTTTCCGGAACCGCGCCGCCGTTATCGATCATCTTGCAGCCTGCCATGCGGGTCAACTGCGACATCGGCGAAAGGCCGACCGCCATACAGACGGTATCAACATCAAAGTGTTTTTCGGTTCCGGGGATTGGTTTAAAATGACTGTCAACTTCCGCGATCGTAACGCCGGTCACATGATCGCCGCCCTCGGCTTTTACGACTGTATGGGAAAGATAGAACGGAACGCCGGTACGCGCGACTTTCGCGGCGTGCACGCCATAGCCGCCGATGCGCGGCGCTGCATCGATAACCGCCGCGACCTCACAACCCGCCTGCAAAAGCTGGAAGCTGACGACCAGTCCGACATTGCCGGTCCCGACCATCAGGATTCTTTTTCCCGGCATGACGCCGTGCAGGTTCATCATGGTCTGTGCCGCGCCCGCGCCGATGACGCCTGGAGTGGTCCATCCTTCAAACGGTACGACATTCTCGGATGCGCCGGTCGCGATGATCACATTTTCTCCGCGAAAATGTTCCACCTGATTGTTCCGCATGACCGAAACGCCTTTCAGATTATAGAGGCCCAGAACGATAGAGTTCAAGGAAACTTCCACGCCGGCTTTCTCGGCCTCCGCAAGCAGTTCCTCGCCGATGCGGATCCCCCGGATCTTCGCCTTATGCTCCTTCGAGCCAAAAAACTTATGGATCTGTTTAAACAACTGGCCGCCCGGACGCTGGTTTTCATCAAAAACAATGACATGCATCCCGCAGTTTGCAGCTTTGATGGCAGCCGAAAGACCTGCGGGGCCTGCGCCGACAACAATTAAATCATAATGTTTTATCATTTTTGTGCATCCTCCCTACTGCTGTTTCCGTACTGTGTTTCCACGACCATGCCTTCCTCCAGCGGTGTAATGCAGGTCCGAATATTTGATTTTCCGTTTACGATCATAACACAGTCTGTGCATCTTCCGATGGCGCAGAACATGCCGCGCGGCTCATGCTTTTTTGTCGTATACCGGTGCACCATGACACCGGCCGCGTGAAGCGCCTCGGCGATCGGTTCGCCTTCATAGCCGGTCAATTCCCGGCCATCGTAGGTGAAACGCACCTGTCTGCCTTTTTCAAAGGTATCGAGAATCGGATGTTGTTCTATTCTCATGTTCAGTTTCCTTCCTTTCTGTCTTCGTCAGGCTATCCTGTTGTTTGTAAAAGTCCGCCGATGCCGTTATGCGTAGGCGGCTTCCAGAATATCTCGGACATCCTGCTCTGTTATTTTCATCGGATTGATTGCGAGCATGCGATATGCCATCGTACCTTCGACAATGGCATCGAACATTTCTCTTGTCACGCCGGCTTCATGCAGTTTGGTTGGTATTTGCAAATCTTCCGCCAGTCGGAAGGCTGCCTTAGCGGCCAGCTTCGCCGCCTCTTCGCTCGAACGCGTCGAAACATCTTCGCCCAGTGCCTGCGCGATATCCCGGAATCGTTCCGGACAGGCAGGCGCGTTCTTTTCCATGCAGTACGGAAGCAGCAACGCGTTTGCCTCGCCGTGCGCCACATGTGCGATTGCGCCCATCGTCTGGGAAATACCATGCACGATTCCAAGCCCGCCATTCATAAAAGCAACCCCTGCCAGCGTGCTCGCGAGTGCCATATCTGCCCTGGCCTGTATGTCGTTGCCGTCTGCGGTCGCGGTACGAATGCTTCTTGCAATCAATTTGATTGCTTTCAGCGCGAAAAGATCCGCAACCGGATTTTCACGTTTGGACACATAGCTCTCGATCGCATGTGTCAAGGCATCCATGCCGGTCGTCGCGGTGATAAACGGCGGCATGCCGGTCTGCAGCTGCGGATCGATCACAGCGATCTTTGGCACCAAATATGGACTGGTAATCGAAAGTTTTAGATTTTTCTGTTTATCCTCGATTACGGCCGCGGCAGTCATTTCACTTCCGCTTCCCGCGGTGGTCGGGATCGCGATCAGCGGCATCCCCGGCTTCGTAACCGTTTTGCTGCCGCCAAAGAGATAGTCCCTGCAAGAACCTTCATGGGTCATGAGCATACAGACCGCCTTAGCAGTATCGATCGGGCTGCCGCCGCCGACCGCCAAGACGGCGTCTGCGCCGCTTGCTTTTAAAATTCCTACGATCCGGTCAATATCTTCCACTGCCGGTTCCGGCACTGCTTCCGCGAAGATCTGGTACTCCAGTCCTGCTTCGGCAAGGCTTGTGGTAATCTTTTCGATGATCCCGGATTTGGCGACATGTCTTCCGGTCAGGATAAATACCTTTTGGAATTGCATCTCGTCCTTCAGCATCGTGCCAAGCTGCTCGTGCATGCCAATCCCATATCGGATTCCGGCCGGCATTGTAAACGTAAAATCATGCATCCTTGTTATCCTCCTGCTCTGATGTGTACATATAAAACTGTAGAATTGCATTTTTTTCAATACATTTTCATTTAATAAGCAAAAAGCGTGCCAACTTTTCAATTCTTGCAAACCCTTTGTTATTCGCCACTTTTTTGTTTGATTAACAAAGCTTTTTTGATATTTTTTGTTCCAAATGCATATTTTTGTGCATTGCAATGCATTTTTGCATCACTTTTTCTTTTTTTACAGCAAAAAACACACAGCTTCTTGAAACAAACCTTTCGGTGGTTTCTCTTGCTGTGTGCCTTTTGGTATCCTCTAATTCAGTTTTTCGTTTTCTGTTACGGTCTCTGTCCCATTCCACCTTCCAGCGTCAGCGTCTCGCCTGACATATATTTAAAGTCCGGGGAAGCAAGCTGCACACAGACACGTCCGATTTCCAGTTCTGCGTCTCCGTAGTGCCCCATCGGCGGCATTTTGACATTCGCTTCAAATGCTTCCGGATATTTCTGCTGAAACTCTTCCAGTTTTGCGGTCCATGCTAACGGACAGATTAGGTTTGCATTGATTCCGTCCTTTCCCCATTCCGTCGCGGCAACTCGCGTCATGCCGCGAATCCCCTCTTTGGCTGCCGCATAAGCACTCTGTCCGTAATTTCCGAACAGACCCGCGCCGGACGCAAAATTGATCACACTGCCATGTGACTCCGCCAGATACGGATAACATGCTTTCATATAATAGAACGCCGCGTAAAGGCCGGAATAAATCGCCAGATCAAACTGTTCTGTCGTGTGTTCTGCCAAAGGAACCCCTGAGGCTGAAGCCTGCGCGCAGTTGATCAGCACTTGAATGCCGCCGAATGTCTCGATCGCCTGCTTGACAACGTCCTCTGCGACGGTCTGATTATCAGCACCCGCACAGATGTCGGCCGCAATCGGCAGCACCTTGATCCCATATTTTCCTTCCAGATCCTCTTTGGCTGCCTCAAGTTTTTTCATATTCCTGCCAGTGATGACCAGATTTGCACCTTCTTTGGCATAGGCCGTCGCAATGCCATAACCGATGGATCCGCAGCGTCCGTCACTTAGGACCGCGTAGCCGGCTCCAGTAATAATTGCGGTTTTGTTTGCTAAAAAACTCATGATAAAACCTCCGCTTTTCATAAAATATTGACTGTTACATCTTTTTTAGTTTTCACAGATCTTTTGATTTGATGCTCTCGCATCTGCTTTCGTTTTTTCAATATTGTACTAATTTTAGCACAATATTTTTCTTTTTCAATCCGTTATTGTGATGTATGCACTATATTTTTAGAAAAGTTTTGTTGTTTTTCACATGTTTATGCTGTAATGTCCGGAAATATCCTTTTTGCGTTTTCATAATTCGACTGGTCAAAAAGCACGATATAGACCTGCATCTCCTGCGTGTTCCCCTGCTCCTCCAGACACGCGCGGATCGTCTCCACCGCCACACACAGCGCCTGGTCTTTCGGATAGCCGTATACGCCCGCCGAGATCAGCGGAAACGCCACCGATTTGCAGCCATATTCCGCTGCAAGCGCAAGCGACCGGCGATAGCAGGATATCAGCTTGTCCTTTTCCCCATGCGCCCCATTGCACCAGATCGGCCCAACTGTATGGATCACATACTTGCAAGGCAGCTTGTAGCCATGCGTGATCTTCGCATCCCCGGTCTCGCAGCCGCCCAAAAGCGCGCATTCCTGCACCAGCTCCGACCCCGCCGCCCGGTGGATACAGCCGTCCACACCGCCGCCGCCAAGCAGCGAGTTGTTCGCAGCGTTGACAATCGCGTCCACGTTCATTTTGGTAATATCGTTTCTTACAATCTGTAATGGCATCCTGCACCTCCCTGTTTTTCTCTACACAAATGCCGCGTCTTCCGCGCGGATCTCCATCAGCATCTCGTCCGTCAGATCCGCGTCTGCCACAGACGCCAGACGATTTGCCTGTCCGGCAAGGATCTTTTCAAACGCGTTCCGTACATCCCGCGCGTTAGCGAAGTTCGCGCCCCGGTTCTCATACAGAGCATGAAAATAGGTCCGCATCCGCTCGTCCGCTTCTTCCGTTACCGTCATGCCGGAATCCCGGCACATCTTGCAAAAGATCTCGTGCAGCTGCGCGCCATCGTAATCTTCGAAGAAAAGCGTCTTGCTGAAGCGGGAACGCAGCCCCGGGTTGGAATTTAAAAAGTCCTCCCTCAGATCCGTATAACCCGCCGCGATCACGATCAGATCCCCGCGATTGTCTTCCATGGCTTTGAGAAGTGTCTCGATCGCCTCCTGCCCGTAATCCGATTCGCTGCCTTTTTTGGCCAGCGCATAGGCCTCATCGATGAACAGAACGCCGCCCATCGCCCGCTTGATGACCTCTGCGGTCTTGATCGCCGTCTGCCCCACATAGCCGGCGACCAGCCCGGATCGATCCGTTTCGACCAAGTGGCCGCGGGAAAGTACCCCCAACGACCGGTAGATCTGCGCGACCAGCCGCGCCACCGTCGTTTTGCCGGTCCCCGGATTGCCCGAGAAAACCATGTGCAGCGAGCGTTCCGCCTGTCCGAGTCCGCGGTTTTCGCGGATCTTGCGGATCCGGACCAGATTGGCCATCGTCCGCACTTCCGCTTTGACATTCGCAAGCCCGATCAGGCTGTCGAGTTCCTGTAAAATCTCTTCAAGCGGCGGCTCATCAATGATCTCGTCAGGATCCGAAGCATCCACTTCATCCTTAATCAGATCCTCTTCATCCTCAAGCAGATCGTCTTCAAGCTCAGCGAATAGGTCCGCGAGCAAGTCGTATTCCGGCTTTTCCCGGAACATCCGCCGCTTTCCATATGCGATCCTCGTAAAACAATCTTCCAGATTATATAGATAATCGTAGACCATAGCATGCCGTTTTCTTTTGTCCTCTTCGCAGAACGCGGCAGTGATCTGACCGAAACGTTCGAATAAACGGAGGATCCTGTTTTCTGCATCGTCCCTTACAGCGATCTGAATGTCCAGCGGAATGTATACATAGGCAGCGTTCTGTCGATTCCGCACATCCAGAAGTTCCATTTCTTCTTCGTTCAGATCCGCATCCAGCAGTTCGTTGATGATCTTCACGCCGCCAGGCAAAGCGCAGTCCAGCTCATACATGACCAGATAAGTTCCCATCCGGATCAGTTCACGTTTTAACACATCCCGTACGGTCAACGGAACACGATCTGACAGTTCCTCCGTATCCGCTGCCTGTAAGCAGTCACACAGGCAGTACATTTCATTCAGCGATCTTTGAAAGTCCTGAATATCATCCTTTCTTTCGACTAGCAGCTGATAAAATGTTTCATTATCGAATCCATCGTTCAAATCCATGCGTATCCTCCCTCATCCCGCGTAAACGAAAAATCAAAACCAGAAGCGCGCGAAGCGCAGTACGATCCGATGGATCTGTTCATGACTCGGAAGCGACATTTTTTCCGAAAAGCTTTTCTTACCCGAAAAGCCCTGATCAACGCTCACTTCCGCATGATAGCCGATCAGATCGTCACGCATGTTATATGCCAGGATATACAGCAAAAGATCTTCCGAGCAGTTTCCGGAATAGCTCCCGTCAATCTTTAATTGCGTACATCCGTTTTTCTCCGATTCTTTTTTGATAGTACATTTCACCGTTGGGATCTCGATTTTCGCAGCTTCGTCAATCTCTTCGAAATCTTCAAGATCATCCGTCTGCTCCAGTCCGCTCATGATCTTTATATTCTCTTTGGGAATTTTCTCTCCGACTTTTAACGAGGAAAGCTCCACCGGTTCCAGATTCAAAAAAGGTCCCACGATATAAAGGGAAATGAACGGGTCCGCATCGGCCGTTGGCTCCGAAAAGTTTGTGTTTTTAGGATCTTTCATATGTTTCAGCCTGCCTTTCAATCATGATCGATCGGGATCACTTTGATGCGCGCAATGGGTGTATTCGGCTTCGAAAAGCGAAAAGAAAACGGATGTCCGTTAAAAAACCGCCTCGGATCGATCGTGGAAGTCTTGTATTCACCTCCAAAGCAAAGATTCTCTTCTTCAAAAAGGATGTCACCGTCTTCATCGTAGCAAATGCAGCAGAAGCATATGCGGTTCTTCAGCCTCTGCGCGAATATTTCCCCGATAATGTTCATTTTACCGTATTCGTCTTCATATACATAAAAATACAGATCATCGATCCCAAATTTCTGTTCCAGCCCGTAATTCCGCTCGATCAACGAGCATTCCGGCTTTTTGATCCATATTCCGTTTTCCAGCATAACGTTTCTCCTTATTCCTGATACAATTTGTATTTTAATTTATCATAATGCATGAAAAATGCGCTTAATGGCGCGATATCGGCTCGCACGATCCGCATTCAGATATTACACAGATTCTTTTCGCACTCCTACGCACGATTCCGGTTGGATGCTTCCCCCCATTTCTAATTCTATCATAGATTCCTTAAAAAACAAAGTTCAAAACGAAATCGAACGAGGCTGTCGCGTTAACGGAAAATAACCGTTAGGTTGCAGCCCCTTTGCTATGCGATAAAAGCCTGCAGCAAAGATACCAACAGTGTGATTCGGGGTCACATCGCCCCACAGCTTAACATTTTTTACATATTCTTTTTTTGTGCCGCTTTTTGAGTAAAAAACCGCAAGAAGATGTAACGGCAGTGAGGCGGAGACACTTTTGCAGCTCTGGATCAGCCAGATTGACTGCGGAGCAGGGGAAAAACGCGCACAAAACTGTGTCGAAGACGGTCGAAAGCGGTCAGAAAAAGTCGAAAAGAGGGAGCCGCAAGGAATGCGCACAAATTTGACGCAGATCCAAAGCGAGGAGCGTTGCATCTTTTTGACGAAAACGAGGCAAAATGGGAGCTGCAAAAAGAAAATGTAAAAAAAAACAAATCAGCAAAAACAAGAGCCCGAAAAAACTCGGAAGACGTTGCCGGCCAGCAAATGTGTCGGCTGCAAGAAATGCGAAGAAGTATGTCCGCAGCATCTGCCGATTGTCGAGCTCCTGTGCAATAAGATTGACGACGAGCTTTGGGCAGCAAACTCAGATTCCAAGCTGCACAGATGACATCCGAACTGTAGGACCTGAAAAAAATCAGTATTTTACACACACTCGAGGAAAGACGATTTCCTCGAGTATGTTTTTGGTGCTTTAGTGGAAAATAAGGGGCTGCGCCCTAACGGTTATTTTCCGTTAATGCGACAGCCCTGCATGGTGTTTGATTAATTGTCTGCTCGGTTCCAGCCGCGTATCTCCACTGGCTTTTCTCGACAAAGCAGCTCTTGCGGCATTATTTGTGCCTTTTGGATTCCTTATATACAGGGAGCACAGCGTCCCAGTATTCTTTCTTGAGGCTTACAACTTCCTTGCTGAGAAGAAGAATTGCAATAAGGTTAATGAATACCATGATTCCGTTGAAGGTATCTGCCAGATCCCATGCAAATCCCAATGTGGTCTGCGAACCGATTACGATTGTAATAATCCATAACACACGAATATATTTTCTGCAACCTTCACCGAAAACAAACTCTCCGGCACGCTCTGCATAGTTATATACCGTAATGAGGCAGGAATATCCGAAAAGAATAACCGCGCCTAAGCATACATATCCGCCGACATTGCCCGGAAGCATTTTATCAAATGCCGCCATTGTCAAAGCCGCCCCATCCAGGCCTGTATTCCACAGTCCCGAAAGAACGATGGCAATTCCTGAAACGCTGCACACCAGAACCGTATCCAGGAAAACTTCTACCGGTCCCCAGCAAGCCTGCTCTGCGGCCATCTTAACCTTAGCATTTGAGTGAACCATGGCAGCTGTACCCATGCCGGCTTCGTTGGAGAACATGCCACGTGCAAAGCCATATCGGATACACATGAAAATGGTTCCTACTGCACCACCGGTAACGCTTGCAGGGGAAAACGCACCTTCAACAATCTGAACGATTGCTGCAGGAACCTCTGTAATGTTTAAAACAATGATCGCAAGTCCTGCAAGAATGTAGGAGCCTGCCATAATCGGCGATAAAAGTTCGCACACGCGCCCTACACGCGCAACACCGCCGAAAATAACGATTGCTACCGTTACAGCAAGAATTATGCCGCAAACCAACGTATTTAATCCAAACCTTGCTTCAACCGCCAAGGCAATGGTGTTTGTGTCGACAATCGCTCCGACAATAAAGTATACGATTATAACAATAATTGCGAATATAATGCCCAGCCATTTTTGACCAAGACCTTTGGCTATGTAGTACATTGCCCCGCCGCTGACTGAACCATCCGGATTAATTTGCCTGTATTTGATGCCTAAAGCGATTTCGGCAAACTTTGATGACATACCGATGAAGGCCGCAATTACCATCCAAAACAGCGCTCCCGGACCTCCCATTACCAGCGCAGTTGCCACACCTGCAATATTTCCCGAACCTACGATTGCGGAAACCGAAATCATCGCAGCTTGGAAGGAAGACAATTCCCCCGGTTCTTTTCTTTCCTCTTCTTCGCGTTTGCTGAATGCTTTTTTAACCGTAGACCAAACCATAAATCCGATGTTTCTGAACTGCGGCGCACCTAAGCGGACCGTGTAAAAGATACCGGTAAAAAGAATCAGTGCAATGATTGGTACACCCCATACAAATCCATTAACAGCATCGTTGATTTTATAAATCATATCTAACATACTTGGACTCTCCTTTCATAAAAGCGATAACTACAACTTCTGTAAGTTCTCTAATCCGTACCCTTTGTTAACACATAAAGCAAAACACATGCCAACATTTCTTTCATTGACACTCACAGGTCACATTTGTGCTAAGAGACCGCAAAAAAAGCGCATAAGCAAGTTTTCCTGCCTATACGCTGCAATCTTGCCTTTATAAATCCGAGGGTGAAAAAATCTGCATGGTGTGAAAAAAATTTCACCTCAATGTGTGCACTTTTTTTCACTGCGCTTATGTATCCCGTTGGATATGATATTCGGAAAGTTTATTCCAAAGCTGCCGTTTTGTAATTTGAAGAAGACCTGCCGCAGCAGTCACATTACCACCGGTATGCTTTAATGCCTCTTCAATATATTGTTTTTCAAATTCCGCACGTGCCTCACGCAGACAGGCAAAGGATGCGGCGTCTTGCCTCGACCCTTCCTTGACTGCCACACAGCGGTCATCCGTAAGAGTCTGAGGAAAGCTTCCCCGCAAAATTTCCCCTTCGTTGAGTGCAACCATTCTCTCCAAAACATTTCGAAGTTCTCGGATATTCCCGGGGTAATCGTAAGCAAGCAATGCTTCCATTGTCTCCGGGGCAACCGAGGTGATTTGCTTTTTTTGATCCACGCAAATTCGCTGCAGAAAATACGGAATTAACAGCGGAAGATCCGCGGTTCGTTCTCGCAGCGGGGGAATGGTAATCGTAAGTGTGTTGATTCGGTAAAAAAGATCTTCACGGAACTGCTGTGCTGCAATCTCAGCCTGTAAATCTTTATTTGTCGCACAAATCAGTCTTAAATCCAACTCTATCGGCGAGTTGCTGCCCACACGTTCAATTGTTCGGCTTTCCAGTGTACGAAGAAGTTTTCCTTGGACGCTCAGCGGCAGATCTCCTATTTCATCCAAAAATAATGTCCCGTGGTTTGCCTCCTCAAAACGACCGATTCGACGGCCCACCGCACCGGTAAAGGAACCTTTTTCATGCCCAAACAGTTCGGACTCGATAGTTCCCGCTCCAAAAACCTGACAGTTTACGGGAATTAAAGGATGCTTTCTACGTGCACTGAGTCGATGGATGTATTTTGCCAGCACCTCTTTTCCTGTTCCGGATTCTCCCAGGAGAAGGATATTTATGCTCGACCCCGCTGCTTTTTGACATGTTTCCAAAACCCGTCGAAATTCCGGAGTGCGGGTATCTAAAAACAAATCATCTCCTTCACCTTGCTGCTGCAGGAGAATCTGATTCGCCTTTTCCAAAGTTTTGATTCTCACCATTCGATTGATATCAATAAGCAGGCCCTCCGGGTCACTGCTCTTTATGAAGTACCCTGTTGCCCCATATTTCATCGCTTGAACGGCGCTCTCAATTGAGCCGAAGGCAGTCATAACCATCAGTTCTATTGCGGGGTATTCGCTCTTCACTTTTTGAATCAAAGTCAGCCCATCCATCCCCGGCATCTTCAGATCTGTCATAACCAAATCGATTTCGTTTTCCGCCAGCATGTTCAATGCAGTCTGTCCGTCAGAACAAGTTAATATCTGAAATCCGTTTCGTGAAAGAATCATTGAAAAAGCCCTTTGGTATTCAATTTCATCGTCCACTATGAGAATGCAAAAATCTCTGTTTGCAATATCTGTGTTATTCATTCCGTTTTTTCCCCCTGCTTTGCTTCTGTTTTCGGAAGTCGAACAATAAAATGCGCTCCTTCCTTGTACTCATTGTTTAGCCGGATTGTTCCTCCCAAATTTTCGAGTTCGCTGCTGACAGTATAAAGTCCCAGCCCGGTTCCGTAATCTTTTGTTGTAAAAAACGGCAGGAACAACGATTCCGCGTTTTCAGGGGAAATGCCGGGTCCGTTATCAATCACATCGATTCGCAATTCGCTGTTATCCGCTGCCACTTTGCATTTTATCCATTTCTCGTCTTTTTCCGACATTCCCAAAGCATCCACTGCATTGTTAAATAAATTTATAAGCGTTATTTTTAAGATTTCTTCACTGGTGTGGAATTTAATTTCCTCCGGACATTCCACAAAAATACGGATATTTTTCTTTTCCATTTTGGTCTTTTCCAATGCTGCAATGCTTTGCATCATTGCGTAAACATTTATCAAAGAAAGCTTTTCGTCACTGATTCTTGAAAAATTCAGCAGGTTTTCAATGAGCCCGTTGATGCGGTCCGTCGATTCTCCGATAATTTGCAATGCGTGAGATGTCACCTCGTCCGATTCCACACTGTAATTCAGAATGTAAGTATAATTTTTGATTAGACCCAGAGGATTGCGGATTTCATGTGCCAAACCGGCAGAAAGCTGCCCCACCGCACTCATCTTGCTTTCTTGTCTGAGCCGACGTTCCGTCAATGTTTTTTCGGTTTGGTCTTCAATCACAACAAGCTGACGATCATCCATCGCATTTAACTGCCGGACAAACACCGTATAGTATCTTCCCTGGAAAATGTGAACCTGCGCCGTGTTTTCTGCTTTTTTGTATTCTGCAAGCAAAGTCTCAAGCAGAGGTACTTCATCCATCTTTTTGCCAATCAAAAGTTCCGGGGTGCTTTGCAGCACATCGATTGCCATGCGGTTAGCATCAATAATTATGCCCTCGCGATTGACTACAAACAGCAAAGCATGAATATTGTCAATGATTGTACGCTGACTGTCCTTTTGCAACTGAATTTCTCTGGTTCGCGCTTCTATTTTTTTGTCCATGATACTCTGCCAAAAGAAGAATCCAAGAAGAATCATGACTGCCGCAGCCGTCACAAACGGAAGCCACCGCATGGCATTGATATCCGTAATTACGGGAGCCGAACTGTCGAACCATTTCTTCTGCCCCTGTACAAGAATATTTTTCTTTTTTAGGTTCAGGATTCCTTTATTTAAGATTGAAAGCAGCTGCGTGTCATCTTTTCGGACAGCAAAAGTAACGTTTTGCTCATAGAGCCCTTCACCGATTTCGCGTATTGCGGATTTTTGGTCTTTTTCTTTGGCGTAGTACTCGATGACGGTTTCATCCCCCGCTGCTGCATCCACATTCTTGCCAAGCAGCATGTCCAAAGCCTCGGTCATATCTCTCACCAAAACATAGGTATTCCCGGTTATGCTTTCCGGGTATGTCCGGTGAAAAAATTCCACTGCATAGTCATCTTCAATCAGTGCTATTTTCTTATTTTCCAGTTCATCAATGGCGTTCAAGTCTTTACGGCCCGCATTGGTTATTACAATTCCTCTGAGACGGTAAAGCGGTTGTGTGACCGCATATTTTTTTGCACGCTCCGGTGATTCAAAAAGATCGCTCATGTCTATCGTCTTTGCGTCAAGCGAATTCATAATTTCGTTGAAAGGAAATGCCGCAAAATTTACATTGACCCCAAGCTCAATTGAAAGGGCCGTCATATAGTCAACCAAAAGACCTTCATTCTGCCCATCTTCTTCATTGGTAAAAGTAAGCGGAGGAGCTTTCCAGTCCATGCCATATACGATTGTCTTTTTTTCGTTCAAATATGCTTGCTCCTCATTGGTCAGCGGCATCGAATAGCGCACATAATCTATGGGTGAAATATCGAATTGTTGATAAGCAATCGCCGTAAATCCTATCAGTGCCGACACCAAAACCAGTATGCTTCGAATTATGAGTTTCTTTTTTCTTAACATGAAGTTTCCTCCAAAAGTCACCGTGCGTTGTTGATTTCACTCAAATCACATCCAAACAGCATTCCTTGAAAATCGTGTTGACCCCACAGATTCTCAGTAAACGTTATCGAGGTATCTGTATTCTCTCCCAGACTGACTGATTTCAAAACCGATTTGCTGTATTCAGACATTGTAGGCAAGCTCGCCCTTCAAAGAATAAAAGGATAAATGTTATTTCTTGCGCGTTTGCTTCAATTACAGTTTAACACATTGCATGAAATTTCAAAAGAATCTTTTTAAATATTAGAACAATGAGGCAAAATACATCTATATCCTGCGCACTGTCATAGATTTTTTATTTTTGTATCTTGCGCATTATTGGACTTTTTTTAATTTTATATCTTGCGCACTGTCATATTTCCTGCTACAATGATTTTGGCACTGCGATTGCAAATAACGGAAAGGGGACGAAGTATTATGGAAATCAAGCGAAAAATTTATCAAAATCTCTGCGAATGGAAACAATCCGCTAATGGAAAAAAAGCTCTTATGATTGAAGGTGCCAGACGAATCGGAAAGTCTACCGTTGCAGAGGAATTCGGAAAAAAAGAATATAAATCCTATATTCTGATTGATTTTAACAAAGCCTCAAAAAAGGTCAAAGATCTCTTTGATGATCTTACCGAACTTGATATTTTTTTCCAGTCCTTATCTTTAGAATATAATACCCGGCTGTATAAACGAGAAAGCTTGATCATATTTGATGAAATACAAAAGTTTCCAAAAGCAAGGGAGTCCGTCAAGTACCTTGTGGCAGACGGCCGTTATGATTTCCTGGAAACCGGCTCCCTGATTTCAATCAAAGAAAATGTCGAAAGTATTACCATACCTTCCGAAGAACGAAAAATCAGAATGTATCCGCTTGATTTTGAAGAATTTGCTTCGTTCTTGGGCGAAGATCTTTTGCTTGCATATATCGCCGAATGTTGGAAAAAGAAAGAGCCTTTGGAAAGATCCATGCACAATAAGGCTTTGCGCCTTTTCAAAGAATATCTTCTCGTCGGCGGTATGCCTCAGGCAGTTCTCGCATACAAACACGAAGGGCGCGATTTCGCGGCGGCAGATATAGAAAAACGCGATATTTTGAACCTTTATCGCGATGATATCAAAAAAGCAGCCGGAAGATACAACTCCAAAGTTTCCGCAATCTTTGAAAATATCCCTGCTTATTTATCGACACATGAAAAAAAAATCGTACTGAATGAAATCGATGCCGGCGGCACATTTGATAAATATGATGAACCACTTTTTTGGCTGGATGACTCTATGATTTGCAGCCTCTGCTATAAATGCAATGATCCTAATATTGGATTCGCATTAAACAAAAACGAGTCAGCGGTAAAATGTTATCTTGGAGATACTGGCTTGCTTGTCAGCCTTGCTTTCAGCGAAAACGAGCTCTCCGAAAACAATTTGTATAAACAGATCATGGACGGAAAACTCTCGATTAATCAAGGGATGATTTATGAAAACGCGATTGCGCAAATGATAACAGCGAAAGGGAAAAAATTATTTTTTTATACACGTTACAGCAAAGAAAAGCACAGAAACGATATTGAAATTGATTTCATGCTATCAAACGACAGCAAACTCAATCTCAAAATCATTCCTGTAGAAGTAAAATCCGCGAAAAACTATTCCACAACGTCACTGGACACATTTTATAATCTTTATCGTCAAAGGATCAGCATGTCTTTCGTCATCCATCCGAAGAACCTCGTTGTGACGGAAAAAGTGATTAAACTCCCGCCTTATATGTTTTTTGCCGCGTTTTAGCGCGTTTTTCTATCCTGCGCACGGTCGTCTTCCTCGCCGGATCTTCCAAGCAGCAGCTCCTGATACCCGGCGCGGCGGTATCTGCGGATCAATTCCGCCGCGCCCACAAGCTGCGGATGTGTGATCCGATCCAGCATTTTGAGCCTGCGGTCGCTGATGATCTCCCGGGACATGGACTGTTTGTAGTCTTCGGCGGACATCCCGACGAAGCGAAACGCGCCCGGATAGTATTCCGCGAGTTTCTGTCCGATCAAAAGTCCCTCCGGATCCAGGTCACCCGCATAAGAAACTCTGGTGCCGGAAGCCGCGAGCAGGTCCAGCGCCACCAAAGCCGCCAGGCGCGGCTGCCCGTTCATGCACAGATACGCGTGCCCGCCGTCATCCTCCGCGCAGAGCATCGCGAAGATCGAAGGGTTCTCCACAATCAGGATCCGCTGATCCGGACACAGGAGTTTCTCCCATTTCAGCATGACCGCAAGCGGTACCTGCACCATGTCTTTCTCCGCGCAAAAGCCCGCCATCCCCGGATGTGTTCCCGGATGTGCCTCTCCGGAACGCTCGTCCTCGCCGCGCGGTTCTCTTCTGCGCTGTACGGCCTGCACACCGTACAGCATCACGTAATTGGATACGTCATCGATCAGCAGACCGACCGTCAAAAAACTGCGCTGTCGCTGATAAGCGTGCAGGATCTTCTCGTCACGGAGCACGATCCCGCGATGCGCAAGATCGGCCTGTACCAGACGATACAGAAGGCTTCCTCCGGCTGTTCCCGCGTCAAAGGCATGCGGATTGCCGGTCAGCTTGGCTGCGAATACCGCCAGATACATTGTCCTTTCTTCCCGATAAGGGAACGCGCCGCAGATCCGCAGCGCAAGCCGCAAGGTTTCCTCCCACCGTCGCAGAGTCTCTTGCTGCCGTTCCCGCGACAGATCCGTGATCTCACCGGTTGTTTCCGGTTTGACCACCGCCAAGATCGGCTGCAAAAGCTCGATCGCGTAAGTACCCGCAAAATCCCGGCACACCGACTTGAGGATTTCCTGCTGTTCGTTCCGAAACCCCGCCCGAATCTCCTTTTTTCCCTGCAGTTCTTCGCCAAAAAACAGATGCAGCAGCCGTTCCGGCGCAAGATCCGCGTAGCGGCTTGCCGCCAAAGCCTTTTCAAAGGCCTGCGCGGAGATCGACACGCTCTTTTGTCCATGAAAATTTTTGCCGAAAAAACCTTCCAGCGTCTCGATCTCCTCCGCGGACAATCCGCGGAGTCTCACCGTTCCCGCGAAACGTCCGTAAGACTGATATTTTTCCCGGAAACCGCGGAATAAACGCGTCCAGACCTTGCTTCCTCGAAAGTAAGCCAGCGCCCGCGCTTCTTCTCTTTGCAGATTCATCGACATCTTTCCTCCATCTTGCTCTCGCTCTCCAGCGCTTCCCGACGGCTGCCGTTCCACAGATAGGACATGACGGTAACAAATTTCGCGTTGCCCGGCCGCTGCAGCTGGTAGATCGCCAGCGCGTCCAGCGTATCACAGTCTCCCCAGAGAACCTGCGAGTTGATGATAAAATCAAAACCAAATTCCGACATCAGGCGGAACATGTCCCGGATATTCCTGCTGTCCACGCCGGCGAACGCCTCGTCCAAGGAGATCAAACGCGGCGCGTCCTTGCTGCCACCCTCATATTTGGCGAAGACGGCCGAGAACAGCGGCACATACATGGCCATCGCCTTTTCGCCCCCGCTGAAGGTCCCGAAGACGCTGTTGGTCAGCTCGCGCTGCCGTTCCCCGGTCTTCTGCGTGAACAGCTGGAATTCAAACCATTTGCGATAATCCAGCGTATCCTTCATCACCTGATAGAAGGATACCAGGCCGGCCTGCTCGCCGCTGCTTCTTCTTGCTTCCTCCACTTTGGAGCGAAAATGCGCGGACAGGCGGCGGCTTTCCTCTTCCGTCATCGAAAGATAATCTTTTTTGAGCAGCTGCACCAGTTCCCCGGTATCCAGCTGATCCTCCGCCTCCGCGGATCTGCTTCTCCATTTCAGGCTCAGCTTCAGCCCGCTGGACGTGTTCATGCTGCCCATCAGCTGATTCATATTGCTGACCCAGCTGCCGGCAGCGTTAATCTTGCCGCGGATCTTGCGGCTGACCGTATTGGATAAGATGTCCTCAAACAGCTCGCGGTCTTTTCCCGAGATCAGATCCTTTAATTCCGTGATATCCGCCTTCAGGCAGGCGATCAGCTGCGGGAACGGCATTTCATTGCCTTGGTACCGCGCCCGGATATCGTTGCGCTTGGCAGTCATAGCCGTTTCCGGCTGTCCCTCATCCTCCTCCGCGAAAAGGTCGGATTTCAGATTCGGCTGATATTCATTCAGGAAATCCCGCTGCTGGTAATAGACCTCATTGAGCCTTTGGTTCACGCTCTCCCAACTGAGTCCCTCCGCGTCATTTTTGAGATACTGCATGATCGCGCGGGCCTGCGTGCCAATCTCCTCCGGGATCTCCACATATGCCAGCTTCCGTTCTTTCTCACAGCATCTGGCCAGCCTTGTTTCGATCTTGTCCAGATCCGCGAGCTGACTCGCACAGGCTTCGATTTCCTGCTCTAAGATCTTGCATTCCTCCTGGCATCTCGTCATGCTTTTGGTATTTTCGGTCAGTTTCTTCGGAAAATCTTCCAGCCAGGCTGTGCAGGCGTCCAAGCGTTCTTTGATCGCCGCGTAGTCTGTCAGTTCCAGCTGGCTGCGCACCGAAGCAAGCTCCATCTGCTTTTTCAGACGATTGCGCTCCGCGTCGGCAAGTTCGTCCCGGACCGCCGCGATGTCTTCTTCGATGTCTTCCGCCTGCATCGCCAGACCGCGGATCTCCTGCACCGTCTTCAAATAGAGCTCGTGCGCGGATGTAAGCCGGACCAACAATTTGTCGTATGCTTCCGCTGCTTCTTTCGCCTGCTTAAACACTGCGAAGGAAAGATCGAGATGCAGATTTTTTCCGGCTTCATAAGCCGCTTCCTGCTTCTCGCGGATCTGATTTTTGATCTGCTGCAGGTCGTCTTCCAGGTGATCCTTGTCCTTTTCCAAGCGACTGCAGTTATTCTCCGCATCCTGCACCTCCCGCCACGCGGCTTTGAGATCGCTATCCTGCGGGAATGCCCGGTACTCAGCCTCCAGCTGCACAAGACGCGCTTCGATCTGCTCGCAGAACGCTTGCAGCGTTTCCAGTTCCTGTTCCAGCCTTTCGATCTCGGCTTCACAGGCGCGGATCTTCGCAAGGCGCGCGTTTTCACGGGCTTTCGTGCCGAGGAACGCTGCCTTGTGCTGCCCGGTGATCGTACCCGACAGCACGCCGATCCGGTAGCTTCCGTCCGTCCTGACCGATGCCTGTCCATCTCCGTCATAAGCGATGCTGCCCAAAATGCTCGTCAGCCTCTGATTGGAAAAAATATCGTTCACCTCATCGTTGAGCTGCAGGATATCGAGCAGGCTTTTGCCTGCCTGCGGACTTCCCGCGAACAGATAGCGGTCCGCGCAGCCTTCCGCAAAGGTCATGACCCGCTCACGATACTGCTCTTCGATCACCAGCGCGTCCAGGATCCCCATCGCGAGCAGCGCCTCCTCGAGGCGGTCACAGGCGGCTTCCTCCAAGGTGTCGTCAAATTCGATCACTTTATAAAATTCCTGATACGGGATCCCTAGCGCCGTAAGTCTGGCTCTGTTTGCCAAAACCGCCTCACTGCGCTCCGGCTCTGGTTCTTTTTGATCCTCCCATTCTTTCAGTTCCCTGCGGACCGAAGTAAGCGCTTCTTCGGTTTCCGTAAGTAAGGCTGACTTTTCATGCTGCAGGCTCTGCAGGCCACTTCGCAGCGTCTGCTTCACATCCGCCGCGATCTGACGCGCCTGGCCGAAGTCCGCGTTTTCGTCGTAATCATCCGCAAAACGGCTGATCCTGCCTAAGACTGCCTGCGCAAGTTTCAACTCCGTGTTGCCCGCTTCCCAACGGTAGAGCGCTTCTTTCCACTCACTTCCGACCCGGATCAGCAGATTTTCCGCTTCCGTTTGCTTGCGCTGCGCACGGTCCAGTTCGCGAACGACGCGATCGCGTTTTTCCGTAAGCGCGTCGTTCTCTTTTTTGAGCTGCTGTGTTTCCTCCAAGATCTGAAAGGTTTCTCCGATCCCCACCTTCGTCATGTGGAATTGTTTTTGATGCACTGTATAGTCGTATATCTCGTCAAGCCGGCCCAAAAGCTCATCTCGGAAGAAAGCATGCTCGTCGAAAGCCATATCGTCCGCTTCGTCTTCCATTTCTTCTAAGTATCGGCGGATCGTTTTTTCCCTGTCGTATTTTTCATTCTCGGTATCTTTACGCTTAGATTCCAGATCGCGCAGACGCTGCTGCTTCGTTTCCAGCATTTGCGTCTTTTCCAGCACCGTAGTGCCGAAGCTCTCGCTTTCTTTTTCCAGCTCGCTTTCCCGCTGTTTCAGCATCGCTGCGTCGCTTTTGCCCAGAGATTCCCGTTCTTTCTCCATGGCCTGCCGTGTGGCTTCCATTTCCTGCTGCGCGGTCTCGCACGCCGCGATCTGCTCCCTGCGGGACTGCAGGGTCTTTTCTTTCTGCGCCTTCTGCGTTTTGGTCTGCGCGAGCTTTTCCTGCGCTTCCTGACAGGCGGCCGCTTTCTTATACAGCATCAGCCGGTTATATTTATCGTAGGCCCGCTGGATCTTTTCGGCGGCGGCGATGGCCGCTTCCTCGTCCTTAAGCTTGCGGCTCAGCTCGTCCATGTTCTCGATCGCCTCCGACATCGGCCGCAGATCGTCGTCCGAAAGGGGCTGCAGCGAATCGCTGAGGATCTCGTTGATCACAGATGGTTTAAAGTCCTTGGAAAGCTTCGGCGTCCGCAGCTGGATCAGAAGGTCGATCAATTCCTTATATTCGTCCTTGCTCTCAAATCCAAAGACGTGGCTGTTCACATATTCCATGTAATCCGCCTGCTTATCGAACACGCGCCCGCCCTTTTCGATACGGTTTTCCAATTCTTTCTTCGACAGCGTGATCTTCTCCCCAATGGATTTATATAAGAAAAAGTCTTTGCCGATCCGCCTGCCGTCCGAGATCGCGAAATACCACTTGTCCAGCGGTTTTCCCTTTCGCGCGCGGATGCCCATGCCGATCGTCAAATACTCTTCACTGTCTCCGCGCCGAAATTCCAGATAAAGATAGCCGGTCCGCTCTTCCCGATCATCGTCATCCTCCAAAAGGTAGCTGTTCATCTTACGGTCGCGGCTTCCGAACGGATCCAGCCGTTCCGGGCTCATGTTGCCGTCCAAAAGCAGCGGTACGACGCTCTGCATAGTAACGGATTTGCCGGAGCCGTTCGAGCCGCGGAGCAGCATCCTGCCCTTGGCGAACGTAAATTCCTGTTCATCGTAGTACCAAAAATTCACCAGTCCGATCTTATTTGCCTGCCATCTGCCGCTCATGCCTTTTCCTCACTTTCCTCTTCCGTTTTATCCGTAAAGTCTTCCGGATAACGGCCTCGGAGCTTGCCCGCTGCCGGATAGATCCGCACCTGCCGCGTCTCCTTTAATTCTCTGCTGAACATCCAGCGTTCCATTTCCTCCGCGATCACGCGTACAAACTCGCCGTCCGGCATTTCTCGGTACTTCTTCGCGAAGCCGTGCGCGAAGTCCCGTTTGACCTTCCCGATAACCTGTCCAAATTCCAGATCACTGACCACGCAGGTCTCGTCGTTTTCTGTCTTCCAAGCTCCGGCGCGGATCTTTTTCTGCATCTCGCCGAGCACTAAAAGCACGATATCGGCCAGCACGTTTGCGGATGGGAACTCCTTCCCGATGCGGCAGTCCTCGCCCAGCATCAGGTAAGCGCTCCCTTTGTGGATATGGACCCGGCAGTCGAAGATCTTCTCGAGATCATCGCTGAGTCTGCGTCCGTAATACTTCAGATATTCGAAATCTTCCGGCGCGCCGTCCCCGCGGTACATACCGGGCGCGAAGAGCAGGCGTTTGTACACGCGCTGCCGTCTGGCGATGCCCTTGTCCTCGTCGATGTCAAACCAGTCGCTCTGCGCGAAGTCCTCCGGCTTGTCGTATCCCCGAATATCCCGCGAAAACGTCCGCATAAAATAGCGCGACGCTCCGGTGCTTTCATAAAGGACCTCGCCAGTCACGTTGTCCATAAAGGCTTCATCGCTGCCGTCGGTGATCTTGAGCATATCCTGCGTGATCGCGTAGCGCAGCACCTTGATCAGTCTCCGCCGGTTGGTGTATACCGTCCAGTCCACCGCTTCGCCCGGCATGTGGACCGCCGTGTATTCCGTCAGCTGCGAAAGGATGAACTGCTCTCCGGCGTCCTTGTCTTCCAGGAACATCAGCAGCACGCACAAAAAGGCATACTCTTCCCGCGAGGTGAATTCCTGTACGCCCATGAAAGTCTCCGGAAGGACCGGTATTTTTTCCAGCTTGACCAAAAGCGCGTTTTCGATCAGCTGGCAGCCCATTTTTTCGGATGTGAATTTGCGGATCTCAGGTGCCGCGTCCCGGATCTTATAGTATAATTCTTTGTTTTCCGCCTTGAGCACCCAGCGGTTTCCAAGCAGGATCTCCAGTTCTCTCATTCCACCGCCTCCTCAAATACCAGCGCGAAGCGCGGCATCGTCAGATTGCCGTCGCACGCGCGCAGTACGCACTTCTGCCCGCTGCCGCTCTCATCCAGATGAAACAGCCTACCATCATCGGTCCTTGCCGTTTTCGCGGTATCCTCCAGCGCATTTGAAAGCCAGGTCAGGAGGATCTCCCGGATCTCCGGCTCGACCACAGGCAGCGCGCCAAAGTCGATCCTGCCGTCCTGTTCCAAGGCTCTGAGTTTTTCCATGTGTGCCTGCTGCACTTGCATCAACGCCTCGCGCGCGGCCTCTTTTTCGCGGCTCATATCGCGGATCGCGCTGCGGCCCGCGCGTTCCTTATACGTACGGACTCGCGGCTTCAGCGTGATCTCAAACGGCGCTTCGTCATATACGCTGCCGTTCATGGTGTCTGTTTCCCGTATCATATCCGCCTTCATATGCGCTGTCGCTTCCAGCCCGAACACCATCGCCGACAGCTTATGCGCCTGCTTGATATCTTCACATCTGAGGAAAATCTCCGCGACTCGGCGATATTCCTCACGCCGGTTCGCTCCCAACGCGTTCTTTTCGGAGATCTGCGCCGCGTATCGGGTGATCTTGCGGATGATGTCGTTGGTCTTGTCGAACAGCTTCGCAGCCTCGTTATCCTCACTGCCGTTCCCGCAGAACCACTCAAAGATGCTCTGCCAGCGGTCGTAGATCTTCTGTTCGATCTCCTGCCGGGTGATTTCTTCCCCGATACGCGGGATCGCCAGTTCATAGTCGATCACCTTTTCCAAGATCGCCTGTTTTTGCTGCTCGGTGATCCTGCGCAGCTGTTCCTCGATCGCGCCTACATTTCGCTGCAGGTTCTTGATAAAATTGCGCAGATATTCCACCAGCTGATCCTTAAAGGTAAGGAACGCCCGCGTCTGCATCATCTGCTCGGCTTTGACGCTGCTCAGGCTGCTCATATAGTCCTTGTAGTTCTGATTCAGACGCACAAAGTCATTGCTGAGATCGTTCCACCACGCATAGACTTTGCTGCCTTCCTGCTCGTCCTCCGCCATCTGTGCGAACACGGCAAGATAGCTCCGGATACGTTCCAGCAGACTCGGCTCCAGCGACGCGCCCTCGATGTGCAGATTTTCCAGTCGCTGCACCAGACGCTCTACCTCGACGCCGACATCCGTCATGCTGTACTCAAACTTTTTGTTCTTGAATTCTTCAATGGAGTTCACATGGCGTGTGTCCTGATAAGCCTCTAAATTCTTCCATTCTGTCAGCATATCCAGGTCCTGCCGGCACTGCTCGATCCGATAGTCCGCGAACAGTCCTGTCTCCTGCATGGCTTCATAAACATCTTCCTGATACAATTTGTATTTTAATTTATCGTAATGCATTAAAAAAATGCGCATAATGGCGCGATATCGGCTCACATTATCCGCATTCAAATATTTTGCCTCAGTCAAAGGCCGCATCGTCTTGTCCGTGATCTGCATGAATCTTGCTTCCTCGTTTACTCTCTTTGGTTTTTCTTCTCGTTTTCCGGTCAGCATATCTCTAAGTCCGCTGCCCTGCTTTCATTATAGCCGACTCGCAGCGATCCGGTCAATTGTTTCCGTGAAAAAAGGGGATGCTTTTTCTTTTTCTACGCACGATCCCTGTTGGATACTTCTTCCCGATACAGCTCCGCAAGGTACGACGGCCCATTCCGCCAAAGTCCGATTTCTTCATTATATAATGCCTTTCCCGTCTTTGAGCTTAAAAAATCGGTCAAGACATCCTTTCTCGCTTTTCCGGTTTCTTCCGCAATTTCTTCAACGGTCATGGTGATGAGCAGATCAATTGTAAAATTCATTTTTTCTTTTGACAGCGTCACTTCAGCCATACCTTCTCATCCTCTATAAATCTCACACGTTGATCGCGATTTCCTTCCCCTTAAGGAACTCTGTGATATCCTCAAGCACCGTCTCGTCACCTTCACAGTGAAAGATTCCATATCCCTTTTCAATATATCCGAGAACATCAAACTTTTTGCCTGCCGCAAAGTCGCCCGGCTCACAGACCTGCAAAATATTTCACGGTATCTTTCAAGTCATCGCTGAAATCTTCCAGATCTTCCAGCGTGATCGCACCTTCCTTCAGTAGTGACAGCATAACAAAAAGCTGTTTGGACCTGCTCATTTCGCACTGCACGCCGCAGTTTTTCTTATCCTTGCGGATTCGATTTTCTAATGCCCAGAATTTGTCTGAGGCATTCCCTTCCCCGCTCAAAATCTCGATATATTCTTTGTTAAGCCGATCCATATAAGCTTCCTGCCAACCGGCGATCTTGCTCCGAAACAGCTTCCAATCCTTTTCTGAAAAACGCTGCATCCTAAATTTCTCCTTATTATCAAAAGCATTTTAAAAAAAGTTTACGTTTTTTTCTTTCTTTAAAACGTGAGTCCGTTTTTCTCCGCCCATTCGCGGAACATTTGATTATACACGTTTTCAGAGAAGATCACAAACTCATCGTATAATTCCAGTTCTTTCAGCGCGGCAACAAACGGTTCCACGTACTCATGCCGCCTAAGCGTATAGAACAGTTTTTTTCTTTTTTCCTTGTCATCCACACATTCGTGCACGAAAAAACTCATTATCTCTTTGTGCTCAATTTCCGCAAACGTAAGGAACGGAACATTGTTTATGGATCGATCCGAGATTTTTGCGTTCCAGTCAACATTCTCCAGTTCGATTTCTGAAACCGGCATAAAATCAAAGGTTTCCGTATCCTTATGATAATAAATCTTCGCGCGTGGTTCTGTTACATACAGCATCAGTTCTAAAGCGGTCATGTTTTTTCTCCTCTTTTCTCAATCTCTGCACGAAGCGATATTTTTACACGATTTCACTCATCAGTTTGACATGTTTTTTATAGAAAGAAACGCCTACCTTGAAAAATCGTGTGATGCCATCCTGCTTCATTGCTGTGATATATTGCTGTCTCTCAATCTGTGCCAGAGCATCCCTTGCAGAGTTCTCAAGCTCACGATCGATGCGAGTTTCGGCAATGCCGTCCTTTAACACTTTGAGTTCTATGATAATGCCCGGCATTTTTTTATCATATGGGCTTAGCTGAATGTCGTATCTGCCGTGGCCGGATTCTCTGTTGGAGTCCACGCGATATAAGTTGTTCATGATCGCGCAGATCCCAAGGATCAGTCCGTGATAGAAATTCTCATGAGCATAGTCGAAGGAACTGATGGAATTCAGCAGCAGCTTCTGCAGATTATCCTGCAATTTTGGAGCATCCTGCCTTATAATGGCCTGTCGGATCGCAATTGCGGTTGACTGAGAGAACATATTTGCAAACGCAGAAAGGATCTCTCTTTCATAAACATAAGTGATTTCTTTGTTTGGTATGGCAATGTCGCAGATTGCATTTCCGTCATGCAGTTCTTCCTTTTTTACAACTTTCAGATAGCCGGCAGAAAGCAGGAAACTATAAATCGTTGTCGGATCATTCTTGATTTCCGGATAGATAACAGAGGTATCCACATAAGAGGAAACCTTTTGACCCTGCATCAATTTGCGAAGATTATCGGCAGTCTCATCGTCTGCTTTCGCAACGATCTGGCGGATGATGCTGTTATCTCCGGTGAATTGCCAATAGGCTTTTGCCGTGCAATTCTCGTCCATATAGTTGAGAACTGACCAAGGGTTAAAAATGTCCGTGTCGCCGAAACGATATCCGTCATACCACTCGCTGATCTCGTCGTACTTATCCGTTCTGCCGTAATACTCCGTGATGTCTCGGATCTCGTCTTTGGTAAAACCGAAGTATTCGCTGCAGCGATCTTCGAGAATAGAGTTTACTTTCAAATTATTGAGGCTGCTAAAAATGCTTTCCTTCGCCACACGAAGGATCCCAGTCAGGAATCCGTAGGAAAGATTTGAATTATCTTTGAAGGCTCCGGACAGCAAATTACGCATAAAAGCGGTGATTTGTCCGTAGTACCCCTCCATATAGCCCTGTTGGATCGGCGTATCGTATTCGTCAATGATAATGACAGCAGGACGACCATAGTGTTTATGGAGCATACGTGAAAGTTCCAGGAAGGCTCTTGTCATACTGACTTCCGTGATCGTGCCGTCAACGACTTTACGAAAATAAGCTTTCTCAAATTCATTGCATTTGTCGCTCATCAGCAAAACATCGTGACGCAGATATTCGTTTGCGACAATCTCACGGATCGCTGTATAGGTCTCTTTCCATGTTGCGAACTTGATATCTTTAAAGGTGACAAAAATGACCGGGTATTTGCCTTGCTCACGGCGATATATTTCACCGCAGCTCCATATCTTTTTATTCGTAAAATACTTGGAAGTATCCGTGTCGCTGATTTCGAAGAAGGTTTTCAGCATATCCATCGCCAACGTTTTCCCGAAACGTCTCGGGCGGGTAAAAAGAGAAACTTTTGGTTTCGAATCGATAAACTCCTTGATCATCAAGGTCTTATCCACATAATAGTATTGCGAAACCAATTCTTTGAAATCAGACACGCCAATCGGCACAGGCAATCCGGCATCTATTTTCGTAACTCGCAAAGACTTATTTCTGCGCCCATCTTTCGGCTTTTCGGTGCTGTCAGGAATCAGCCACATGCCCGCTTCCTTTTTTGCTCCCTCAATCCGTCCGTCTCTGCAGAGCGCAGTAATTCTTCTTTCGGTCAATTCCCAACGATCAGCTGCAGTTTTCACATCTATATATCTCACAAACCCCTCCGTTTCCACTCTATGGACCATATGATATCAATATTATGGCAGAAATCAAAATAGATGTCAAGATAGAAAGAACAATGCGCATGTTATCATCATTTTTTTCTCCGGAATCAAGGGCCGGCGTTCCCTTTGCAAAGCGAAAAACAGCCTGTCCATGCGTACCGAAGCCCTGCATATCGGTCACCGGATGCCTCTCCAGTTCTTCTCCGGACAAGAATTCCACCGGTATGCCCAAGGCATCCCCTACCGCGAACCCGAGCACCGATGCCCGGATGACTTCTCTTGGATTTTTATATTGATTTTTCAACAAGAAACATTCGCTCATTCCATTGTTCTCCAGCTAATGCATCATAACATTTATATAATTTTTAAGTCCTGTCTCTGATGAAAAGTCGTACTTTGCGTTCATTGCGCGATAATATGTTTCAATGTTTTCCAGTGGAATGATCTCATTGGACGGTATACTGTCATCATATCCTTTTCGAGCTTCTTTCCAAGGTTCCTCTTTATGTGTAATACGTTCCAACGCTCTTCCTCCGTATTCACCAAAAGTGTTTATGACTAAATCTAAAACTTTACGCTCATTTCGATTCAGTTCATCGTCAGCCCCGTCAAAGATTGCAAAGCGCGCGTCTTCAATCGGATTATACTTAAAATCCTTAAACATATCATATACTTCCGGATATACCGGTCCATGCACCCACGCTTGGCAATTTTCGAGGAAAATAGGTTCCCCGTTAAGTGCATAAGATACCCCCTGTGTGAAATAGAGCAGCTTTTGGAGCATAAGCGGTGTGACTTCTCTCAACTTTTTAAAAATATACGAAATGACACTTAACATTTTTTTTGAAACAGAAAAGAGATTCTCAAGCCGCAGAACTGCATCCATTGCTTTATTATACGCTGCTGCTGCTATCTTTTCTTTATTTTCATTTAGTTTTTTCCCCATGAATGCCGGTGACGACAATGCAGTTCTCAAAATATCCGAGTACTCTCTCGACGGTATCTGGCCCAAAAGATATCTGGTAATCGTTACTTCACCGAATCCGAGAGCCAACGACAAAGGCGCCTTGCCAATCTTGTAAATCTTCATGATCTTTTCGATATCATCAATCGAAACAATGTTTTCATATGTTCTATATTGCTCATCCATTTCATGGATATTTTTGTCGATTAACCCCGGAATACTCATCTCTTCGCCGCATTCTTTGCATATGGCAACCGTAATGCTGAACGTGTACTCCTTCTCTTTTATCATTTTCGTGATATTTCGTTTTTGTAAAGTATACTCTGTCTGTTTTCTGCATGTCGTGCAAAAGTCACGTCTTACTTCTGTCATATTTTCCTCCATCACCACTGCTCTATTTAAAATAGTATTGCATCGGATATTTTTGTTCATGAAGCGATACAACTATTACATAGCAGTTATCCAACTTATTAAATTTTATGTATAAAGAAACAGTCTTGCTGTTGTCGCCGATTCTCTCCAAAAGTTCAACATTCTTGCCAAAAACATATAATCGTTCATGTTCATAGCCTACATGCTCATTTTGTAATATCTCAGAAAAATCATTCACAGCTAAACTGATCAAAATTTCTTTTGCCTTTTCCTCATCAATTACGTAGTCCATAAACAGATTTAAATTATCCCGTCTGTGTGAATTGCGTTCTATTCGGTATTGATTATTTCGAATCGCACTTTTTACTTCATTCAGATAAATCTCAATCTCCTCTTTTGTTATGTTCAAAGCATCCCCCTATACGCCCATCAATATGATCGTTTTTTTGATTTTTTCTATCATTTATTATAGCATATGATCGAATTTTGTCAATATCCCATCATTTAATTTTCACAGAATCCCTGTCAAAGTATAAGACTTCGTTAAGAAAGTCGGCTTCGCCGATTAGATTTTTGGCGGTAGACTTTTTTATTATATAAAAAGCCCGCGTCTTGCGGCGCGGGAACTGCACAAAAATATCAGCTATATTTCCTCTTTCATGATGATCTTCATCGTGTCCTCTTGAAAAGCCATTCATTTAAACCGGTTCACTACAGCTTGCGCTTTGCTGTTCGGTAAATCTCTGCTTATTGTTTTCCCTTTTCCATTGCGTCAGATTTAATTTCCGATTGCCCTCTTCATCAAAATTTCCTGATTGAAATTCCTCCATAAAGTTTTTTGCACTATATGCCGATCCGCTGATACACTCTGCGTGATTTGTTACTTTTCCGCAAAATATGCAATACAGCATTTTTAAATGTCCGCATTCTCTAAGGTATCCGAGTTTACGCGGTACGGGGATTCCGCATTTCCCGCATTGCGTACAATAGAATTCATGAATGTCTGCAGCATTCTGATAACTCATAAGGCAGCTCCCTTTGTCCTAAATTCAACCGTTTATGCTTTAGGCTTTATGTCTTGCCGCTCTTGGTTGTCGCCGGAGCGGCTTTTTTAATACTTGAAATCGTGATCCTTAAACGTTTTAGCGTTATCTTAGTCTTCATTGCCGCCCAATTGCTGAATCGCTCGCAGGGCTGCCGCATTCTTCACAGCGTTACTCTATGTACACCTGCATCTCATACAACAGTTCCACTGTCTCCTTATCGATTTCCTCAAAGTCTTCCGCAAAAGAGTTCAGTGATCCGTTCGGACTTAACGCCATATTGGTAAACTTCAAATAGGCTTCATATAATTCTGTGATCTTCTGATAGCCTGCCTGATATTTTTGAGGCGGGTTCTGTAAATCTTTCATGCAAGTATTTACATGGCTTTGATTTTCCGCGATCTCTTGCAGCTGGGCAGCAAAGTCCTCATCTTCAAATAAGCGGTCAAGTGCATCGTTAAAATCAGAAACGAAAACGCCGTTTGATTTTGTATAGCGGTTGGTCTCTTGATCGGACTTTTTCCAAATCGCATTGTGCCATGTTTTTTGGATCAGGTTGCAGGCTGTTTCCGCTTTTATGCACCCATCCTGCATGAAATAAGTCGCCAGATAGAGGTTCACGGCATAGTCGCTTTTTTGTTTCTGCACAAAGCCAAAGCCCACCGCCGCGATCAAAAGCACGGAAAAGATCACAAGCGTAACGTTCTTCTTTCGCTGCGTTTTCTCACTTTTACTCTTATTTGCCTTGTCATTTCCGGCGCCGTCCGGTGTTTCTTCTGCCGCAGGTCCCTGCATCTCTGCCGCATCCATCGGATACCCGCAGTTCGGACAGGCCGACATATCTTGCTCGGTTTCGTTTCCGCATTCCGGGCAGATCTTCTTTGTTTCTTGAGAAAATACGCAGCCGCAGTGCACGCAGCTTCTCGCTTTATCGGATATTTCTTTGCCGCAGTTCGGACATGGGATCAGTGCCATAGAAAACCTCCTGTCGCGTGTTTCTTTCGTAAATACCTGTCATGATTTTAATTCTATCTCTCTTTTACCGGACTTTCAGCAAGCGATCACCTGTGCGCCAAACGGCATCAGCGACAACTGCGCCAGCTTAAAAAACTGTTTCCCGAACGGGATCCCGATGATCGTAATGCACCACAGGCAGCCGATGATCAGATAAAAGATCGCCATTTCCAAACCGAAGCTTGCGATCCAAATGATATTGATCAAAAAGGAAAACGTCCCGCTGCCGTAAACAATTTCTTTTCCAAACGGCCATGCCGCCAGTGGTGCAAACTTAAAGCACTGCAGGCCGACCGGTATCCCGATGATCGTCAGACACCAGATGCACCCGGACAGCAGCCAGAGGATCCCGCCAAGCAATCCGCCGAAAAGAAACCATAGAATATTGCCAAATGTGTTCATCTTTCCTCCCGTATATACATCTTTCATTTAATCCGTATGATCCTGTACCAAGCAAAGCGTCTGCTGCAATTTTTGCAAAATTCTCAATTGAAAGCCTTGCATCTTTCGCTTGCTTGTGTTAACATTAGGTCAAGAGAACGAGCCTTACGGCTCAACCGTTTAGTTTTTAGGCTTTATAGCCTTGCCGCTCTTGGTTGGTGCTGGAGCGGCTTTTTTAATACTTGAAATCGTGATCCGTAAACGTTTTAGCGTTATCGTAATCTTCATTCTCGCAGCCTCCCTTCTCCAAATCCATACGGACCTTTTGAACAGTGGCCAAGCCGCTCGACTCCATTCTCCTGACACTTTTAGTTTATCATATTCTCGTGCAAAGAACGAGCGTTCTTTTTATTCGTTTTGGTCATCAATAAGAAATTTCAGCATCTTTAATGCTGCCTGCTTCTTCGCGTCCTTTTTTGATGATGAATTAGAAGTAAAAAATTGCTTATATTCTTTATTCTTGCATGTACAGCTCCAAATTGGATTGCCATCTTCGTCATGTGTCTCTTCGAAAGCATAGGTAGGAATGGAAAAATATCCTCTGCGTGCAAGAATTTCAAGTTGGTTTATCGCAAAGTCTTTGCTTGGTTCGCCAATTTCATCTTTCATCGTGAACTCTTGAATATATTCGTTTTCTTCCAGATATTCGTACGCTAATTTGCAAACGTTCATTCGTGCTTCACTTTTTGATTCCCCGAATCCGCGAAAAATCGGAAGCTCATCCAATAATTTTAATTCGCAATGATATTTTATGCGGTCGTAATCGTAAGGCGAAGATATATTCTGAGAGATTCCATTAAATTCTGTATACCACGTTAACTGGTATGGTTGTTCTTTAAACCAAAACCAAGGCACTACATGGTTGTTTTCCATTTCCCAATCTTGAATCAAACGAACATAATTATCATCTTCGTCATTTTCAATAAAATCTTCTATTACCAGCATGGCCTCGACTACCGACTGAATTATCGCAAAATTCCATCCGCTGTCTATTGTCACAGCGCCAACAATTGCCTCAAATAAATCCTCTTTTACGGACTTCTCATTTGAAACATGATTTTTAATATCACTTTTTCCCATGAGTAAAAGCTCTGCAAATCCCAGTTCTTCAATTCGTTGTGCCAGATTTTTCTTTTGCACGATTCGACTTTTCAGTTTTGTGAGGTCACCCTCTGCATATTCACAGAAAAACTCCCTTGGCCCTTTCGTCGAATTGTTGCTTTCCACTTCTCCAAATTTCTCTATCAGTATTTTTATTACTGCGAAATCAAGTGCTTTATCTCCGATAAATTCCAGCACCTCATTATTTTCTCCGCCATTCTCTTCTGTGTAAGAACGACGTGTAAATGCTTGGTTCAGCAGATCAATGTTCTTAAAAGTATAGCCGATCTGAGCTTGAACCATTTTAAATCCTAATTCTCTTTCCATAACAAAAAATCCTTTCAGTAAATAATTACCAAAAGGCATAATAAATAATTACAATCCGACAGATAGTATCTCTCGCATAACAGCACACAAAAAATATTGTCAGACCCGATAGATTAAATTTGATCCTTTGTTTTCTTTTGTTTACTCAAGTTCACTTGCATAAACAGGAATAAACACCAAAATACAATGTCTGAAATTTAATTTATTATGCCTCCAAGCATTTGTATTATAGCACTAATATTTATTTTTGTAAACAAAAATAAAATGTTCACACTTGGATTTGTTCATTCGAGCCCGAAGGTATCAAACTTCCGGAAATGGCTACTTTTCCTGTACTGCATGTTTTGCAAATTTCTCAATCGAAAACCTTGCATCTTTCGCTTGCTTGTGTTAACATAAAGTCAAGAGGAAACCGTTGAAAACGGCTAACCTATTGGGATTAAAATAATCGCCTCAGATTGCAAGCCGGGCGATTATTTTTTTATGTAAATGGTAATCCGCACTTTACCGAAGGTAATTGTGATTCGCACCATATTACCACCTTCCTTCCATCCAAAATCCCTTTTGCATTTCGGAAGGTTAACCGCTTTCGCTTGTCCTCTTGACCTCTCTATTTTATCACAATCCCGCACAAAGAACAAGCGTTCTTTTCAGGTTTTCTCATACTCTTCGCAGCGCCGCTTCCAGCCGTTCTTTCTCGCTGCTTCCGGTCGTGGCAAACCGCTCTAGAGGGATGTTGTATTTTTTTAGGATTTCGTTTTTCTTCGCATCTCGCTCCAACTGCCTTTCGTTTGCCGCATGGAATGCATAGCCGTCCACTTCTACCGCAAGGACCGGTTGGTAATCCAGCTTCGAAAAGATCAAAAAGTCGATATGCGTGTTTCGGTTTCCTGCGAACCTGCGCTCCTCATCTGTCAATTTGCTGTCGTCCGAGATCAAATGCTTCAGCGGGACATGGGAGGCAGCCGCATATTTTGCAAATTCCTCCTTAGTAAGAACCTCTTGTATGACGGCATGCATCAAGTTTTCACTGTCGTAATCGGAGCTGCGTCCGTACCTATTCAGCACGTTTTCCCGCGCCTGTTCATAACCTTGATACAAATAATCGAACACCGACCGGACCTCGCTGTCCACGATCTCGTAATTGTGATACTGAATATAGCCAATCAAATCATGGATCGGTGACGTCTTATCGTTGTCATTGCCGTCCGTTACCACAATAAACTGCCGGATTGCCCGCGAAACCGCTACATTCAAGCGATTCGGATCCGAAGCAAAGTCACCGATCTCGTTATCGACTGTGCTGAAGATCATCGCTGTCCGCTCATGTCCCTGGAACTTATCCACAGTATCGGACTTGATGTTTTCCTGCTTTTGATCAAAGCGCTGCTTGAGAGCTTCCGCCTGCCTGCGATACGGCGTCACGATACCGAGATTTTCCCCTGCCGCCAGATGCAGCGACGGCAAGACCTCTTTTTCGATCACATCCATCTGCCGCTCATTGCGGTGATTTCTCGCGTGATTGCCGGGTGCCGTCCGATAGACCGCCAGCGGCCGCTCCCCCTCGCTTTTCGTTAGGACGATCAGCTGATCGTTGTAGAAGCGTTTGTTGCAGAACCCGATGATCTCCGGGTGACAGCGGTAATGCTCCCGCAGCAAAACGCGCGGCGCATCCGAGAAAATATCGCGTCCGCAGTTTCGTCGTTCTGCACCGGAGCGCTGCTCGTATAGTGCTGAGATTCTCGTTTCAGTTCGTCCAGTTCCGCGTTCAAGACCGCCATCCGGTTTTTTGCTTCCAGCATACGATCCAGTTCCGCTTCGGAAGCGGCCAGTTTTCGTTCCAAGTCGGTGAAGGATTCCTGTTCCATATTCCACCCTTGCACGTTTGGGATCTCCACCTGCTGGTTCATCAGAAAACGCTCGCGGTTTTCCCAATTTCCAAGCTGTGCCGCGATAAAGGAAAGCCCGTACTTTTGGAGTTTTTCATAGACATTTTCAGTTGCCGTATTGTTGTTCGAAACAACGGCAACCGTCTCCCCGTTCATGACCGCGTTGGCGAGAATATTCAAGATCATCTGCGTCTTGCCGGTTCCCGGCGGCCCTTCGATCAAGCTGACCTTGCTTCGCATCGCGTTCTCGACCGCCGCCTTTTGGCTCAGGTTGAAGCCGAACGGATAGAGGATCGTTCGCGCATGGTTTCCCTGTACCGGCACCGGTCTCCGCTCCAGATAATCGTACAGCACGCTGGTGCCCGGAATGACCTTCACTTTGTCATAATTTGCTTTCAGAATGTTTTTGTCTTCCACCTACAGCCCAATCTTTTCGGCCAGCTCGCAGAGGTATCGGAACCCATCCCGGCTGCGGCAAGCCGTTTGCTCGGTCACGCGTACCCGCCGGTGCTGCACGGTCCGATAACTGCCGTCGGTAAAAATGACGCGCGTATACTTGCCGAATTCCTGCACGCCGTACGCATCCAGCCGCAGATCGTCGTCCAGAAGCAAGGCTTTCCCATCAAGCAGCTTCGTTTCCACTCCTTTGAAGGCGGCAAAATTGGACGCGTTGTACCGAAACGTACCGCCGTTTCGAAAAGTTACCAGCACAAACGGCCTGCCTTTTTCATATGTAAACTTTGCAACTTCCTCCGTCCGATCCTCCCCTTTGAGAAGGATCAGATGCGATGGGTATCTTTTCATAAAATTGCCCCCTGCTCCTTCTGCTCCGTTATCCGATGACCTGCACGCCAAATGACATCCATGGTTGTTGCATTTTCTGCAACAACCACTGTTTCCACATCATGTTTTTGCATTTATTGCAATAAGCAAATCGATTTTATTACGACATTTATTACGACATCAATCCGGCGATCACATTCGGCGAATCCACGATTTTGCTGATCCCAGCAAAATCGTTAGAACTGATATCACAATGATTTTCCTGAAGTCAGGAAAATCGGCAGGACGATGCTTGCAACTATTCTCTTTGCTTTAGCTCAATTCTTTGATTCTAAAGATTTAAGATTTCATTGCTGCCTTGGATCATTTTTTATTGCATCAATTTTCATATTTACGCTTCTTTCCTAACTCTTTATTTGCTTTGCAATTTCCAATAGTGCCTTGAAATTATGAAGCACCTCTTCCTTATCAGTATCAGGCCCCCAACTAATTCTTATAGAGCTTTCGATTTGTTCTGTTGCAATCCCCATGGCAACCAACACATAGCTCGGGGAATAGCTTTTTGATGTGCACGCTGATCCATTTGATACTCCACAAAACTGTTTTGTCGATATCATAAGCGCCTCCGATGACACTCCATCAATACATATATTCAATGTATTTGGGACACAATAGTTCTGTTCTCCATTAAAGTGATATTGTATGCCAGATTCATCAAACACCATTAACAGTTCATTTTTAAGATCTTGGGAATGTTTAGTATTCCTTTGATATTCAGATTCAGCTATTTCACATGCCTTTCCACATCCAGCGACCAATGCAACAGGTATTGTTCCCGGACGGATGCCTCGTTCCTGCTGCCCACCATATAAAATTGCTTTCACCGGAGGCAATTTGTATGATTTTTTTCGTAGTACCAGAACACCAACGCCCTGCGGTCCCATCAATTTATGTGCACTGAAAGAAAGCATGTCATATTTTATGCGTCTGATCTCTTCTACCAATTTTCCACAACTTTGCGTTGCATCTATGTGAAAAAGAATTCCTCTTTCTTGCAGTTTTTCGCCGATTTCTTCCACTGGCTGAATAATACCAGTTTCATTATTTACATGCATTACGCTCACAAGAAGAGTATTGTCTTTAACCTTTCCCAAAATCTTTTCTTCACTCACTCGTCCTGTTAAATCAGGGAAAACAATATCTACTTCAAATCCTTCTGACTCAAGATGCTTTACTGTCTCCAACACCGCCTTGTGCTCAATAGCTGTAGTAATAATATGCTTTCTGTTACTTTTTTCTGCATACTCTTTAAGTCCCTGAATTGCGATATTATTGCTTTCTGTCGCACCGCTAGTAAAAAAAATTTCATCCGGTTTAACCTGCAGCAGACTTGCAACTTGCTTCCTTGCATTTTCAACAATACTACGTGCATTCTCACCAAAATTATGTGTCCGACTATCAGCGTTACCCATACTATTTTTATACACTTCGACCATCAGATCCAAAACTCTTTCATCAATAGGAGCCGAGGCATTATAATCTAAGTACACACTCATATCTACTTCTCCTTTATTGCAAGCTTTGCCAAATCTTCCTTTTTTTTAATGAAACCTGTTCCACATAGATGCGCAATTCCTCTTTCTAAATTTAGACGAAAATATTTTGCCACAGTATCGTCATCGGTAGGAAGATTCATCTTAATACACCAAGCTTTCACTAAAGCCTCATATATTTCATAATATTCTCCACCAAATGTGAACCAAGACATCTCCAAATTACTATCAGCCACAATAGGAATATCTGTAGGTAATGTTTTCTCGCTTAACGAATAGCAAAGAGACCATCTACAAAGAATATTCCAATTTTTTATTCCCGTTTTTCCCTTTAATCGGGACAATTGATCTTTGGCCTGTTGTGACAGGCGTACTTGTTTCATTATCATAATTTTGCTCCAATCAAATAACCTCTCTCGATAGAGGTGCTCTTTGAATTTTCATCATAGTTAAGTGTAAACTCATCTCCTATGTTTTCTTTCATCAACTGATAATACCCTGCATCTATTTCTGAATCTGTTGATAAAATAATAGTCTGCTCTCCAGCATTTGGAAAATATGTTGTAATCAACGCTGTTCGATGCAATGAATCCAATCTTGACAATGGCGTATCAATTATTACCGGCAACTTTTTCTTTGAACATATTGCTAATGCCCAGAGAATTGAAATAACCATAAGCTGTTGCTCGCCTGCTGATAATGAGTCTTTCGGAACCTCCGCACCATCTTCAGATAAATACCTAAGATCTAAAGATTCCGGATCCATTACTATCGTTTGAATTAAATTTTTCTTATTGGCTAGTTTCAAATAACAATCAGTAATTGTTGCAGCCAATATATTCGTTTTCCTCTTTTGCAACTCAATCTGGTATTTTTCAATAACATTCAATGCAATATTGGAATACTTTATAACTCTATCCGAACTATCTTTAAATTCTGCAGTTGATAAATACGCTTCAACATATTTGCTAAATTCTGAAGTTGCAGTCATCACTCGTGAATTTGCTGCACTACGTCTTTGTTCCAGTTCAGCAATCTTTACCTGATCATCAATAATCGTCTGCTCTGCTGCTTTTATTTTCTTATAAATATCCTTCAGTTCTTTATCATTAATATCCAGAGTTAAATAACTATCAAGCTCACTGATTTGCTTCACTAATTTTTTCTTTTTCTTTATAATTGCCTTCGTTTCATCCGCAGTATTCTTCAATACTCCTTCAACTAAATTATTAGTTTGAAATAGAGCTTGTTCCGATAAACCATACACTGTTTCAATCTGATTATCTTCTGTATGTTTTTTTACATATTCTATGAAATCTATTCCTGCTTTTTTATCTCCTAAATACCCTTCAGCAAAATCCTCAAAAATATTATCTAACTGGAGCACCGCTTCTTGCATAATCAGGTCTGTATGCTCATCAGTCGCTTGCAACTTAATGTCAACCACTAAATCTTCAACCAGCAACAGTGGCAATGCATCTGCCATCAATTCATGTAGCCTATCTTCTACATTTGATAGTTCGGCCACCAAATTGGCTCTCTTTTTTAATGTTTCTTGTCTCTTTTCAACTGCATCTCCCCCCTTCGCTGTATACAGCTGATGCAATGTCTCTAACGAGTCGTTATCCTTGATAAGCTTTTGATTCGTTTTTTCTATTTCGGCATCAATAACAGTTAGAGCTTCTATTGCCGATTCCTTTTCCTCACGCAATACCTGAATTTCCTCTACGGATTTTTCCTCACTTCCAGTTTTGTTTACTTTTTTTAAGTTACGCAGAATATCATTACTCAACACGTCAAGAACTGATATACCAAGCATGGAACGAATGGAATTTTTCAATTGTATATTCGTATTGTCAACCGCTAACTCAGCTATTTTTTCTCCGTCAAAAAAGAAGAAACTAGATAAGGCACTTGGCAAAATATTCTCAACAAACATCGGCCAATTGTTGGTCAGGAATTCATTATATGTCCCATCCTTATATACAAGTATCTGCTCTTTCGTTCGTTTACTAACGGCATTCCATTCTCTTCTTACGATATAATTTTCTTTTATCCCGTTATTAATCTCAAATTCAAGTTCGACGCTGCAGGTTTGATCATCTGATCCTCTATTAACAAAAGATCTTAAATATTGTAGGTATGATTTCAGTTTGCTTTCTGAATATGCAAAAGAATTAGAACCATATAGTGCTAGTAGAACAGCTTCTAAAAAAGTTGTTTTACCCCTTCCATTCATACCGCCTATTAAAACCACCGGTTTGTTTCCTTCAAAGATAAATTCACTATTTCCGGCGTATACACCAAAATTATGTAATTGAAGCTTTTTTATTATCATAAGTTATTCTTCCTCGTCATCTTCAAATTCAGAATCAAGCGGTTGGTAATCCAAAAATTTCTCATTATATTTACCACCATGTTCTTTTTTACGCCTCATCATATCTGAATAAAATTGAGTTGCATCTTCCTCATCTTTATAGAAAGTCTTGCTTATTGTATTATTAATGTCGTCAAGGATTCCTTTTCTCTGGTTTACTCCTGATGCTTTGTTCTCCAGATCTATTAACGTATACATCATTTCAAAAGCTAATTTTTCATCTGGATACATCTCTTGACAAACTCTTTGCAATATTTTCCATTCTTCATATTCAAAATTTTCATTGTGAATCCACTCTGGATCTTCAAATTGCTTTCCCATTACACGCTCATATATTCTCGGTAATGCATCATCAAATTCATGTTTGTCGTTTACCCATATTCTGCGAATAGCCATTAGTTCTGGCATTCTAATAAGCTCAAGTTCACGAAATTCTTCAGGACCATTTTCATTTATATCTTTCTGAATACTTAATAATCGTTCAAGCCATTGTTCTCTGAACTCTTTCTTATATGGTCCATGAAAAAGTTTTCCATAATTCCCCTGCAAGTTACCTTTCATTCGCCGAAAACTTCTTCTCTCTCGATCACCATCTTCATTTCCAAATTCATTTCTAAACTCGAGAAGCGGAGTCATCCACTCTTTCTCTTGATCATTTGCTATCATTGCTTCCATAGATTTGTCTTTTTCGACCATTGTACACACCCAACATCCAAATCTACTTTTGCCACACGATGGAGCAGATTTATCTATCTGCAAAGGACATTCATTATCAGCTGTAGCTCCTCGATACATGGTCATAAGATCCATGTTAGAATAACCCCATGGATTTTTATACTGCATCAGGAATGCCCAAACATCATCATCTGTCCAATCTTCCATTGGAGAGAATACCAATTCATTTGCAAGCGTTGGATTTGGACTCAACAATTCTCTAACTCTCTTTTTTTCAAGATTGGTCATGGTTCTATTTCGCCTTGAGCTTTCTTGCTTTCTTGTTCCAAGAACCAGAATCACTTCCCCATGCTCAGCTATTTTATTCTTAATAAAGTTATTTACTGGCTGAATCTTCAATCGATCTGTGCACCAACGATATTTCATTCTTGGATACGGATATCCTCTTCCTATCAGATTCACCCAAAAAGTATTATTGTAATCGGGAACCAATCGTTCTGGAACAAAAGGTAACTTCTTTTTATCAGCTTCTATCCTCATATGTTCTAATGATTTCTCTACCCACTTTGACACCACCGGTGATTCCACCAATGTGTCTGTATTCATAATATGAATCGGCTTATTTCTTTCCTCTACTGGGAGTTTTTCCATTGCCATCCATACAAGCTGAACAGCTGCAGTACTATCCTTACCGCCAGAATAACCTATCATCCATGGGATATCATCTGCCAAATATAGATTCTGTATTGTGACGATCAATCCATCTATTCGTTCTTTTGTAATTGCCATATTATTGTCCCTACTCTTCGATTATTTTTTTCAATGCCTCTTCTGCATTTAATTCTTCTTGCGATAATGGTATCCCTATCTGCTGTTTAATAACATTTGCAATTAGTAATGCTGCTTTTTTATTGGTAATAATACGTCCATTTTTACCAACTGCACGCATATACCATTGTCTTGCATTTCGGCTCCAATTTATTTTTTCAATATTAGCCATTTTTTTTTCCATTTCATTCTGATGTGAATACAAATAACTTCCTACCCTGCCAAACGCCTGAATTACAATACTTTGCGTTGCAATAAAATTCTCTCTAAGATCGACTTTCGTAATTTCTCTGTTTTGTAATTCCTGCCACAATTTCATATGTTTTGCTACCAGTGTCCAGAAGCTCAAAAGGAAGTGCTCGCTTTCACTCACATCATTTCTACCCACAATACTCTTATTGGCTGTGTAAAAAGTATTTAATGTGAAAAGACTCGACGAATATTTTCCTAAAATATCCTTTTCTTTATCTATATAGGTATTCAAAAATTCAATATTCCAAATAACATTTCTCGTAGCAACAGCCATTTCATCCCTAGAGTCATACAATTCTGAAATGGAATTTGATGTCTTTACTGCATTTTTATTAAGATCAGTAAATATCTGCTGGCTTCGTTTCAAACCCTGATCAGAATAAAAAACAATTGAAATGGTTTCTTCTTCAAGTGAAGAATCCTCTTTTAGCGCAGCTAAAAGAGCTGATTTTCTATGCTGTCCATCATTTATTAAAAAATGGGCATCCATAGAAACTTCTAAAACACCTATATCTGCATTTTGACTGCTAGGCTCATAAAAGAACATACCATCAATAGATGCTGCCAATGCCGAGAATACATAGGAATCCCTATTATCCAATATATATTTGCTGATAATTGGAATTCTGGCTTCATTTAACTTTCTTTGTGCTCGATACTCCGGCAGCACAAATTCTTCTTCATCTGCCGGAAACAATTTAGATAACATTTTTAATGGAACCATTGCTATATAATATTCTGTCCCGGCTTGAAGTCCTCTAACTACAGGAAATCTATATACAAAATCCATAACTCCTCCATAAAGCGAAAATAAGGGTATACTTAAGTACCTACTTAAGTATACCCCATGTGTGTTACTCTGTCAACGAGTGACGTTTTTACTTTGCCTTCACAAATGATATTCTTATTTTTCTTTCTAACTGTTCATCCCGAATCCAGGCTAATACTTTGTTATTTAAGTCTTGTAATGTTGCCTTACCAGAATTTGTATTCTGTAGAAATGTTATTATTTCGTCATCTAATCCCAACTCCATTATCAGATGATCAGCCTCATTTAGACCATTATGCATTGTTTGATATCTTTCTACACCCAAGTCCCAATTCTCTGCAGGTTGAATTTTTTGCAAACAACTTCCAACATTATCCGGATCTATCCCTCTGATAGCCTCCAAAGTACTGACTGTAGCACCTGTCAAATCCGCATATTGCTTCGACCATTCTTTTTTCATACTGCTTTGAAGAGTCTTAAATGTATTATCTGCATTTATAATACCATCAGGTGAAGCCAAACCAGAGGCAACAATTTGCTCTAAAACATTCATTAGCTCAGATGTTGACATCAAAATTTCATGATTCTTTGGCACACTAAGATCAGTATATAAATACACTATTACATCTACAAAATGATTTACCTGGGTAAGCAATAAACGATACTTAGTGTCCGCATTATCCTGCATGGCTTTATTTTTTTTTATTGCAGTTTTTTTCTGAAGATCCTGCATGGCTTTTGTCGTTGTAACTAAATCATCAAAGATCATACATTCACCATCCCTTCAATCTTTTGTCTGCTTTTATTAATACTTTTCAGTTCTGCAGAATATCTATTATTATCAACAGAATCTTCGCCATCCGGTCCTAATGCATCTTTTTTATTTGCAATGATTGTATTCGCTTTCGCTATCTCGGTTTCAAGGGCATCTATAATATCGATTAACGGCTTTATAGTTGTAACAGGATCCCCAGAAAATGCCATTATAACGGTTAACGGATCATCTTCATCTAGCACCGCAGCAATATCCGAAATAGCTTTTTCAAGAATTGACACCTTCTTAATTCCATCCAGAGAAATCTCTTTCACATTAACCTGCGCTTTATTGGCTTCCTCATAAAATTTTTTTACTCTAGAAATAAATTCTGTTAATTCATCTTCTCCTATCTCATTATCTCCAAATGCATCATATATTTTCTGAAGCTTAGCTTTTCCATTTTCCAGTTCAGATTTAGCAACACTTTCAATACGTTCCTCTATATCATTTAAGAAGGTATATGCATCTCTACGTTGTTTAATCCTATCGTCGTTTTGTTTTTCTTCAGGCTCAATGATAAGCCGGCTTTTCTTAACCTTTCCAAAAACTTTTGAAAGAGCAATTGCATCCAGAACAACATTCGTACTTGCGCCACCCTGCCCTATGTTAAAATATCTTCTCACTGTCTGTTGATTATTTACATCTGCACTCTTTTGGGACATTACACTAACTAAAGATTTCCATTCACTGCAATGTGAATTTGATGTTGCTTTATTAGGCTTGCTTGCAAGTAAGGTCTGCAGATTAAAATTTTTTAAACTTTTTTCTCTAAATTCACCTGCAAGGATAGTCCGATATATTTCCGCTGATACAGCCGCCTCAATATATTTTGTTTCAATTCCGCTTTTGTATTCTGATACCTTTGTTACCAACATTTTCTTAATAGATTCTGTCCACGTCGTAATCAAATATGCATCAAAATCTGCGTCTGGATAATTCCAACTTTTATTTCCATATTCTTTCCAACGAATAAAAGCAAGAATAATATTTATACTATTCCAATTGGCAGGCAGAACATAGAGCCCTTCCTTTTTAGTTTGACCTTCAAGCGCTACCAAAAGCACTGCAGAATCTTTAACTTTTCTTGCATTATCCATCGATATTCCTTCTACTTGCCAGTTAATTGCAGTAAACAGATAGTCTGGAATCTCATCATATATTGCCGAATGTACCGTTCCCGCTGCTCCTACCGTAGCAGAAATATCAATTTTCTTTTCATTCGTCCATTTTGTAAGTAGCGTATTAGCATCATTAACCTTTTTAATCTTTGCTGCAGGAACCACAACTTCACTTGCATCAATACTAACTTCAGATGTAACTTTTGGTGTTGTAGCATTGTTTGAGGCTTTATTTTGAGGTGAAGTTTTGGGTGCTTTAACCTTATCCATCTGCAAAACTGGAAAATTAAAATCATCATACATATCTTTGCTAATTGCTGAAATATATATTTTTCTGTTTTCTTCGTATTGATCTGGGGTCCCATTTCCCCATACGCTCATAAACTTAAGTAATCTATCCGCTGTATCCTGGTCGTCTACTTGTGAATGAATTCTAAAACTTAACGTAGTATTAACATTTACAATCTTAACATCTATGCTCGGAAAATTTTCTTTATTAAAAATAGCATCACGAACAACCGGTTCAATAATATCACGGATAATGTATCTCGGTGTCTGATGTCCTTTTTCTAACACATTATTATAAAAATATAGGATACTGTTCTTAGTAAACGGATAAATATTTATCTTTTTCCCATGTCCAACATTGATATATTCCCAATTTTTTCCTTCAACAACATCATGAATAGGATAATCCTCTGGATTAGCATGACCATTTACCCAATCAGATATAATATCTTCATTGAGAGACATTGTATTCACGTATCTAGCAACAAATTCATACAGTCCATCTTCATCAAGAACATCACTCGGAATATAAACATATTTTGTAATTCTATCCTTATGATTATCCTTAAAATTATGTTGCAAATAGTTATTTGTAGTACCTACAACAGATGATATTCTACAAAGACTCTCTCCATCTCTTTTACCTGTATGTTCTTCAATTAATGCATCAAGCAATGCAGTATCTACTCCAGTAAAAGAAGTTACATCCTCAATAAAAAGAGTTAACTTCTTATCTAATCTGAAGAGTTCCTTTCGAATATCTAAAAATATTTGTTTAAAATCTCCCGGCTCAATGCCTGCGCATCTTTGAATGACATCATTTCTAAACTGGTTCAAATAATCTGCAATCTTCTTCGCTGTAGTTGCTCCTTTTTCATCAGATAAAAGTTCTAACGCCAATCTTTCCGCTTTTCGATCACCACCAGCACGCCGAATGCTCTCATATAAATCTTGGGAGACTAAAAAGTCTTCTTTTTCAAATTGCGCAATTGTATCTCTATCAACCGTTGAATGCTCTGCTATCTTAGAATACATCCTTTCGATTGGACCCTTTTTTCTTAATAGAAAATCATGCACAATTTCGTTATTAAGAAAAGCCACTACCCTTCTTTTCATCACATTTCCCAATTGAATATCATGTTCATCCAAATCATGATCGATTTCAATGATAAAATTGTGATAGATCAAGTCTTTTAACTTATTTTCTTCAATGGAGACCGATGCTTTCACCAAGCGCTCGTATATTTCCTTATTACTGATCCCTTGCACTTCCGGTTTTTCCAATAATTGCCGGATTGTTCCCTTTAAAGTATTATCGCTACGCCTAATAAACAGTACTACTTCATCTTTAGGTTTACTCTGTTCATAACGTGCTGCAAACCATCTGATCAAATGAGATTTTCCTGTACCACTTTGTCCGTATATAGCTATAAACTGATGTCTATCTTCCGGATTAAAAATATACTTTTTAAATATATCCTCCTCTGAAAAAGACTTTCCACCTGTTGGAGCGATATCAAATTTTTCCAAAACTTTTAATTTTTTTATCGCTACGTGGGTTGCCAGGAAATCCCCTTCAGATGTAGTAATAGAGTCCGGTCTAGCTACATATGCTATTCTCTCTTTTGCTATTTCAGAATTCATAAATCAACCTCTCTTTACATAATGGTAATATGTGTAATTGTCGAATCATTCGAATAAGCTTTCAAAGGATACAATGTCCACATGTCTTCTTGGTCATGAATATGTTCCATCTTTATTTTCCCCGCATCCTGTAATGCTCTTAAACCATTTGATACTCCATAGTTAAATTTTTTAGCTGCAATGTCTGATATAACAATATTTGCCATAGGCGTAATTTCATCTACAAATTCGCTTACCGAATACATTCTTTTCTTTTCTAGATTCGTGGAACTGATCACATCTCCCAAAAAAACATTGGCATTTGGAATTACGAACATTTCTTGTAAATATCCAAAGCCTAAAAATGACGCCCAAAATCTCCATGCTCTCATAGCTACCGCATCTACCGGCACACCAGTCATTTCGCTAAACATCGGACCTAAATTTGCAATATTCTTATCTTCCTTAAAAATGTCATTTCCCTTATCGAAATATGCATTTGTAACCAAATAGAATTGTCCTGTATTATACAACTCCAAATGAGAATTTATATGCGCCCTCATTGATTCTATACTTCTTACAATCTTTGGATCAACTGCCAGAGAAATAAGATCATCCGATATTGTAACGAGACCTAATTCTTCAGCTGCATTTTTATAATCATTAAAATATACTGATCCGTTCCCTAAAAATTCCGGTTCCATTTTGTTTTTCAATTCACTTGAATATATGGATCCTTTTTCAACGATTTTACACAACGCAAATACTCTTTCCGGAATTGCAGTTGTAACCATTTTTTCTTTAAACATTATCGTTCCTTTCTATGTGTAGACTATGTTAGGTTGCAAGCTTGGTCCATCCACAAGCTCAACAAGTGTCTTTCCTGCTTGAACAATATACGCATTTTTCTCAACTATATGAACAACCTTAGTTGAAGATCTTCCACATAAGTTATTCTTAACAATCACGTATTGTTGCCCTATTTCATTTTCTTCTTTAGGATAGACTACTGCAATCAACCCAGAAATGAAATAGAATCCTCTCATCTTAATTAACTGATATGCTTCATCCAAACTGAAAATCATCATGTTTCTGTTCGGTTTTATTTTCAGCAACATATCCTCTCTGTTAAAGTGATCTGGCACAATAATCAATGACACGCCTTTCTCTACCAACTTGCTTATCAGATTTTTCTGCTCGCTTTCATCGGCAACGACAATCAACTCATTAGCTGTTCCAAATGGAGCCATCTGTTCATCTGATAAAGTTTTTAATGGTTCAGATACTCGATTTTTAAGCGGAAATTTAGGCATATCACCTACAATTGCTTCACTATGTGCATTACATCCCGCACAGTATTCAAATACTTTGGAATAAGTATCCGTAAACAATTCAGAAATACATTCCTTGCAATTTGCCCGTACAGCATTTGATATTGCATTATAAGATCTACTGTAATAGTTCCACTCTTGTTCACGTATCTTTTTAATATATTCAACAAGTTCATTGTCCACTATTCGAAGCCGATCATCTTCAATTTTAATCAAAATCATATAACGGTCATGGTCAATCTTGACTTCAAGAATCTGAATCATATTATATCTACGCAAAAAGAGAAGTACGTACACATTCCAGTTCATATCAGTATCACTTGTCGGAGAATCATCAAATTCATCCACATCTGCATAATAGGGTTTTATGGACGTATCTATAAAAACCCTATTATCCGACAATCGGACAGACTTTTGATTGTTATATAAACTATCCCATCGACCTATTATCTTTTCAGATGTCAATACTTTTTTGATAATACGATCCCTACCGATTGTTGTATCTTCTGGTTGTAAGCACATTACACTTAAGCACGGCAAGCAGTCTCGCCCCCCTCGCCCTAATTCCTGATAATAGGTGTTTGCATTTTGTGGAATATATGTATGAATAACTGTCCTAACGTCACTCTTGTCCACACCTACCCCAAATGCTGAAGTGGCAATAATAATCTCATATTCGTTATCCACCCATTCATCTATCAATTTTTTTCTCTGTGATTTCCCGGTCAATCCAGTAAATGTTCTCACATTATTGATTCCAACATTCGCCAGAGACTTCTTAATATTGTCTGCATCCAAAGGTCTAGCCACATAAATAATCATAGGATGTGGTAATTTTCTTACCATCTCAATTAAGCATTTTTGTTTTTCACTGTTATTTCGCAATCGAACAATACTGTATCTCGGTTCGTGCCTAAGTGCATCACATCTGATTTCAATCCATCTTCCGGATACCTCAAAAAAGTTTTTTAGTATTTCTACACATTTATCCTCGAAAGTAGCTGATAAGAGTATTGTTCGCAGAGATGGATTTGTCATTAATAGCATATTTCTCCAGGCCTCTAGACACTGATAGTCCACTCTGAATGCTGCCCCCCAATCAACAACAATGTGGGCTTCATCTATCACAATATTTTTTAAGTACCTGCCTTTGTTTGCCTCTCTAATCACATTTGCAAATGCTGGATTTTCCAGAAGAGCTTCTGGTGAAATGAAAAGCATTCTAGCTTTCTTTTCTTTAATTGCAGATAATATAGGTTCTACATCAACTCCACTTGAATACGAAAAGATTTCTCGATCCTTATTATCTCTTTTTATTACTTCTTTTGCTACTCGTTCTTGATCAATCGCTAAAGATACAGTAGGTACAATAACTATTGTTAATCCTTCTTTTTGAAAGGCAATAGTCTGTGTAATAAGACTCTTACCTCCACCAGTAGGTAAAGATACCAGTGTTGTAAATCCTTCTGGTGTATTTAACGCACCATATACTGCTAACTTCTGATCTAAAGACTTAAATTTTGAATACCCTGTCAAATTTAAAATCATTGAATCAGTAGTCAAATTATCATTATCATTGCCTGATTTCTTATTCTGAATTCCCCTTAAAAAAGCCTCTTTGACGAACTTCTCATTAACATCAAAAGATAGTTGGTATGATGCGAAATATTTACGTTCCACATCATCGAACGATATTCCAAATTTGTTGTTTTTTAGGAATTCATCCTGATTTATTCTTACTGATACATCAAAAGTAATAAGAAAATCTCTTAAGGCTAATATGTAATCATTCTTGAAAATATTATTTTTCTTATATAACGAGTACGCCTTAGTCAACCTTTTTACGGTATTCAAGTAAAACCGTTCATTCGCCGTTTCTTTCTCTCCGTACTCTATTTGGATATAAAAAATTTCGTCATTTATAAACTGCTCTGTTTCACTTATGATTAACTCTTTATTCATTACGCTCTCCAATCATCATTATAAAAGAAACAGATTCCAAATGGATCTTTGGATGCTTTATTGCATCTAATACTATTTTTTGTGTCTGTTTTAATTGCTCAATGCCTTCGTCATTTAATCCATAAAATTCGCTATTTGCAACACGTGCAGACAACGTTCTTTCCATTTCTTCTCTAGCACCTCGGATATTTGATCTTTTCTTTAATATCTCGAATGCTTTTTCGTGAGAATATTTACGAGCACTTAGAACATAATCTTCCCAATTTTCTCCACCAAATTTTTCTTTAAACCAATCTATATTACGGCCTTTGATTGTATCTTTTAAAAATCTAGCTTCATGACTTCTCTTTCCCAAATGTACTAGATTCGACTTGGCGTTAAATCCACGATTAATAATTGCTGTATATTCTCTAATAATAGTCTCATCATCTAGTTCGTCCGCATTGCTAATCGAAACAGGAATTATAACCTGTTCTGAGAATAAATAATTACGGTAAGGACTCATTGCATATATCGAAACTCCATTATCAAGCAAATACGAAGTGTCCGGTGCAATCGACCAGGTAAATATCAAACCAATCCAGTTAATCCTACAAACCGTTGCGAACGCACTTGAACACCCTTTGCATGAATTAATTGCATTATCAACAATACAGTCAAACACCTCATCTCCAGGTGCAAAAAAATGCAAATAATCATTTTCAATCGCAAGTTTTCTTGAGAATGTTCCGCGTATTGCTCTGTCTTGTGTTTTTCTTGCTATGCTTTTATCATAAGCGTTCTGAACATTCATCAGAAATTGATTCTGTGCAGTATTCAGGTACTCATTCCAACGTGGTGGTATTAATTGTGAATTAATGGCAGATTTAGGAGAAAACGAAGTTGCAGAATACGTAATCTCCCCCTTCTTTTTTTCACTTCCTCGAAATCCAGCCAAGCTTGCCCAATTAGACATGGTCGAAGCAAACAATACATTCTCATTTTGTGAATAATATTCTATTAACCTTCTTAATTCTACATACATAGGGCGATATATAAATCCCGCAGCATCAAAGTTTTGCTCTTTTCTTATCGCATCTCGCATTGTGTTTGCAAGTTCTACTATTTTAGGTATTCTATCGAATAATCCATATTTGAAATCATCATTAATTGCGGATATTATTTCATCATTTATTTCCTTCATGATAATTTCCATTCCACTCAATGAATGATTAAATATCTTCAAACCATCCTTGAAAAAGCTAAATAACGCTTCTTCAAAAGTATCCTTGGTATGAACAACAACAGAATATACAACCGGTCTCGACATATCTCTTTCCAGTCGATCTAATCTTCCTATACGTTGTTCAATCGCGCTTGCATCCCACGGAAGATCAATATGAACAATGTAATCTGCACATTGAAAATTACGTCCCTCGCCACCTGTACTGTCACATAGCATTATTCTACATTCATCTTGAGTTTGAAAGCGATATGCATTCAACTCGATTTCTTCTGTCGACATACTAGCACCAAAGAAACTTACTTCTTCCTCTGGAAAAACTTTTGTCAGCGCTTTCCGATATACATCAAATGTTTCTGCATAATTTGTAAACAACACAATTTTTTGATCATAAAAATCATCATACAATGCATTTATTACTATAACCAATCTTGAAGCATAGCTATCTGCATATTTATCCGGATCATCCAAAATATCATTGATGTGGTCAACATTGAACTGTTCTGATTCTAGCCATTTTCTAATATTATCTAAAACACTCCCGTCCATCTTGCTTGATTTAGCCTGCTTGTAAAAAGCCCAAGGCGAACTAAAAAATCTGGATAAAAGTGGTTTTATATCTAGTTCTACATCTAGTATGCCACTCTCCAATCCTTTAATAATCCAATTAGCAAAACCATTATATGACAATTGTTCATACGGGTTCACTTCGTTATCTGTCAAATATGTTAATTCAACCAAATCTCTGCTAGCCATCAGTCGAACATCTTCATCTGTTGACTCTAAGATTTTCCTTCTATTTCGGATGATATTACTTTCAATCTGATAATTGCTACATATATATGAAATAATAACTTTTATTGTATAAACACCTAAATCATCATTTTCATACTTAACTTGTTGCAATAACTCATTCAATTTATCATCATCTAATTCATCACATATCTCTTCTAAATCCTCATGTATTTCCTCAAACAGTTCTTCACATTCTTCAGAATCATGTGCATTTTCACCACTTTCAACAAGACTGTTTATTTCTTCTTCAAAATCTCCAAGATCATCTAAAATCAAAGCGGTTTTTTGAATTATTTTACTCTGTTTAGCAATGAGTTTTCCAAATTTTTCCACGCTAAAGGAATTGTATTTTTGTGGTAAAAGGAGCCTTAATAAATCCAAATATTCTTCTTTTTTCTGCTGAACTGGTGTAGCACTTAATAAAAGTATATTTTTTGCTAGTGTACTTATTTTATGAAGCTTTTCATATTCACTCTGTGAAAACAAATATTTATGCACTTCATCAACAATTACAAAATCCCAAACAGTAAACAAATCCTTTTCACTAAGTTCTTGTAATGTTTTTACTGTTACAGAATTATTATTTTTCCCCATTCCATTAGGTATATTGAATTTCAGTAACAGTTCTGAAATCCATTGTTCTTTTAATGCTTGAGGAACCACAATCAACGCCTTCTTATTACTCTGATTCATAGTATATATCTTGTATACTGATATAGCCTCAATTGTTTTTCCCATGCCTACTTCGTCAGCTAGCATATATCGACATGGTGACTCCTGCAGGCATCTCATAATCGTATTAACCTGATGTGGCATTAAATATATTTTGGATCCAGCCAATTCTTTAAAACCATAAATAGAATTTTCAAGAATATCCATACTTTTTGCCACAACAGCCCTTCCAAGATACCATGCTGGATTTTGGAACTCGCACTTTTTCAACTGGACGCAAGGATCTACCTGACCGTTATTGAAAGCAGCTATAACTTCAGCCTCTGGCACCTTAACAACACTCTTGTCATCAAAGTTTTGGATATAGTACTTATAATAATCATCTTTGCATTTTTGACATGATAATACTTTATAGCTGGATCCCTTATACACAACTATCGATCCGATAAAAAAACTGCATCTATCTACACTTCCTAATGGCAACTCTATAGCACCCTTCGGTAAATCTTCAAAAAATAGAAGATGCCCAAATGGATCATGAACTTTGACCGATACAGTCCGTTTAAACTCATCAATATTAATTATTTGTCCGCATACAAAGACTCGTGGTTCATACATGCTCTCTTGATCCGCTGGACATCTAACATACATCTTTGTTTTTAACATAATCGGCCCCCCTATTGTTTATTCTATGCATGCATAATAATCAACGCATATTTCTCTATTTGTGCAGTATTTACACCAGAGATTGGTACTGCCACCAAACCCGAGTTTCTTTAATTTTTCTTCTGACAACTCCTCTTCTATTTTCTGCTGCTTTACATCTGGAAACATATCTTTTAATACGTCTTGATTAAATTTCCTTGGGTCTTTCAATTGCTTATATATAAACAATTCGCGTATCATCATAAATTTCCGATCATCTTCTAATAAAACAGGAAAAGCTTTTCCAGTATTCAATCGATTTTTCACATTGTTAATGATATCAATTCTATTTACATTAACCGCAAATGGGAAATACTTTTTTAGCTCATCATACAACTCATTCAGTTTATCCAAGAGAAGAATTTCACTATGTGGAAGTCCTTGCAGGCTCTCTTTTGTTTCATTTTCTAGCCAAACTTCCAGATACTTTGCAAGTAAAAAATTATCTTTATATATTGTATTTCCTTCTACAAGACTTTCTAATAAAAATCTTTTTTTACATATCTTAAATCTATAATAATCACAATTCCGATATTTTCCAGGAATACCATTCTTAATCTGTATGTCTGAAAGTGGCTCCATCCTATGATTTATTCTTCTATCTATATTCCGCTCTTTTTTTACCCCGAGAATTTTCAACAGATAATATGGTTCTCTTTCCTGATCTCCATCCCTCTTTACGAAACTCAGTTTGTAATTTCCCCTGTTAAATTCTAGTCCATAAAACAGAGCATATCTTTTAAAATTCTTATACTCTTTTCTAGCTTTAACGTATACCTGATATTTCCAGTCAACTGGATTTTGTGCTACTTCAAAGAAATCTCCATTTAACGGCCAAGTGAATTCTCTCTGCTTAACAGAATCAATATCTTCATCCGTTAGACAAGCAAAATGTAATATGCTGTTATCCTTTTCCTTATAAGTTCTTAGCACATCACCATCAATCTGCTCGAAATTACGAACAATCCAATTGGCACTTTTCCCTGGTTTGCTTTCCTGAACCAAGTACAATGACATAGTAGACTTAAGACATTCAAAAGATGCGGAAGCATCAATATTTTCCACCTCATCCAATCTAGATAACACCCTGCTGATTATATCAGTAAACTCTTCTGACAGTTCTCGTTCTTCAAGGATTTCCTCTTGCAGATATTGTTTTAGTTTTTTATAAAATCTTCTAAAATTACTTGGTCTTTTTTCAAAATCTTCATAAAAGAAAGAAGCCAATTCTTCAAGTTCACTAAGTGCCTCTTCTAACTCTTTTAACTCAATCGAAGAAACTAAATAATAAGAAATGTGTCCAAGATACTCTTGCCTCTTCTCATCTGAGACATATTTTTTATTTTTCCTCACTTTCTTTATTCTGGACAGCATATCATCAATTGACGCACATCCATCAAACAGCGCTTCTAATTTGCCAAATGTTGACACCAGTCTTCCTGTTGTTGCCTCCGCTAAAATTCCAGCCCCTAAACATTCTCTGATATCATTAATATCTGAAATAATAATGCCATTTGTTTCTGAATCCCACATATTGGCAATTGCAATAAAGAAATGTCCTAATGGATAATTTAAGAACTGCCGTTCTCCGAACTGTTCCGGAAAATATACTTTCAAAATATCATTGGCAGAACTATCTGCAGCGTAAATTTGTTCTTTCATTGCATTCATTGGATGTTCTGAATCTTTCTTTTCTGCATCCTCAAATACTTTAGCTACGTAACTTGCGAATTCTGTCATATTATCAAACTCTATTATTTCGTATGGCTTTCTGACAGAAATATCTTCCTTGTGTCCACCTATAAGTTTACCTATGTTATGAGCCAATAAATTTCCATCATAACTTACTGCCGAAACATCTACCGGATAATATTCAATGCCATCAAAATTCTGCATCTCGCAGTCAAATGCAGAATAAATATCAATCCATGTCTGATATATATTTTTATACTGTTCCTGATAATTAATTAATAAAATTACTTTTTTATATTTCGCTATCTCCTCAATAGCTCTCAGCAACAGTGGCGAAAACTGGTGTACTCCATGAATAACAATATGATCCAGTGTTTCCACTTCTAGCTCATTTTTCGTAGAAGAATTATCCTTTGCTGTGGTCATGGCTTTGGTAATTGCTTGATTTATTTGCTCTTCTGTAAAATCCTGCTCCAAACAAAAATCTTTCACCTTCTCAGATGCTCTAATTTTCTTATAAACAGATACTATAAATCTTTGTTCTGGTGTTAAATATTTGTCTACAATATTTTGCGGTTCCATCTTCAATTCAAACATTGTACGTATACTTGTAAAAACCTCATCCCTATTAAATAAAAATGATTTTTTTACATTATCCAACTCCATTCCTGACATTCCTGTAATATCCGAAGAATTAACAATAATATTATCGATATCTGCATGCTGCTTAACAGCACATGCCGTTCCGTTCCATTTCTCATATAAAACATCTGTAAGGCTTTTAACGGTAGTAACACGTCCTATTTGAAAAGCCGCTCCATAAATCGCTTTCAGACCATTTACCAGTGTCTGCGCAGCACAGAAATATGGACATGAAGATATTTCCTTCCATAATTCTTTATTTTCTTTCAATTTATATGGATCGCGATATGTGTATATAATGACTGACATATTATCCCTCCAATAGTGATCCCCAACTAATTTGTGGAGTACTATCTATATTATTAATCCAAATGCAATTCCGTATCGACCTTGTCAATGCAACATATAGAATCCGGGCTTCTTCAGCAATTTGCTCATCGACTTCCTTACCCTCACTGTAATTTGAATTTCTTTCTCGAATACCATTTTCAAACACTACAGTGTACGACAAACTATTATCGTTATAGTTTGCCTCTAATTTAACCTTTTTTATATCGCTTATATCCTCGAAAGTATATGGTAAAATCACCGTTCCGTATTCTAACCCCTTTGATTTATGAACTGTACTGCAAATCACATGCACACCTTCATCGTCAACTTCTACTGATCTTGAAAGTTGTCTCTGACCGGTCAAAATATTTATCCCAAGATATTCAATAATCTGATTCAATGTCAATGTATCTACACGTGTAAATTTGATCATTTTCTCCATCAGATACTCATGATTAGCAATGTATAATCTCTTCTTCTCCGGAATCTGGGTATAATTATCCCAAGGTCGCAAAGATTCAATTATATTCTTTAATGCATACAGAACCGGTTGCGTATATACCTCATTCAAAACACTTTCCCAACTCATATTCATCCGTTTTACAAAGAAAGCATTTAATATATTTTTTAATTCTTTTAGTTTTTCTTCCTCAGACATACAATGAAGTTTTTGATAATCAAGTTTCAAATCCGTATAATTGGATTCAATAAAATTCACCAAATAGACCGGGCTAGTATTATGGCTAATAGCTAAAACTAATTTATACAAATCCAATGTCGATGGAAGTTGAAACAAATCGCCGCCAGTGCTTATTTCTACGTTAATATTCTTTTTTGCCGCTGCCTTTACAACATTTTCAACTTGCCAATTACTTCTAACCAAAATAGCAATTGTTCGTTCTTCTTTACTAAGCGACTTATTTTTCATCAGTTCTTTTAGCTTTGTAACTTCCGAAAGAATAGTTTCATTCAGCAATTCTAGAATCTTCTCATTCTCTTTGCCATGACAAGGCAGTTCAACCAACAATTCATCATCCTTTGCATCTGAAATAACATCACTCATTAACCGATCTGCTTTTCTAGAATATGGTAATATATTCTTACTCCCCATTTCCGCAAATATTTCATCAAACATGCTGAGTAATCTTTGATCTGTACGATAGTTACGATTTAATCTATGGTGGCTCCACTCCTTTTCCTTGCCATTCTGAAGTTTCTGAAAAGCATTTAATCTAGCACCTCTAAATCTATAAATGCTTTGCTTTAAGTCACCGACCACGAACAACTTACATTCCGCATTGATGCTTTTTTGCAACTTCTGAAATATTTCAATCTGTACGTCATCTGTATCCTGAAATTCATCAATGAATAAATATTTAAAATGTAAATCTTCTAATTTTTCACATCCACCTGACAATATTTTTTCCAATTCAATAAGGCTTTCCTTTAAGTCAATATCGTTACCATCTCTCAATGTTTCCAAATACAATGTTTCTGCTGGAAATACAACGCTTGTAAGCAATTCATTAAAATACGGAATATTATTGTCAACAGTGACACCCATTTCGGATGTTTTTATTTGTTCCAGATTAATGCTCTTATCAAAAAGCCTATCCGCAATACTCATAAGTTTCTTTTTTAAATCATAGATTGGAATAGGTAGTTCATTTACAAAATTTGCATTCTCACATTCTTTTTCTTCCAGAAATTCACCTAGGAACAAATCATAGGTCTTTCCTCTCTTATGTTCATTTTCTGTAATTCTAAAATTGGTTCCCAGTCCTGTATATAAGGATTCTCCTCTCAAAATTCCTATAGCAAACTTATGGATTGTTGAAATATTTGAACGATCAATATCCTCTACAAATTTGAGATATTTTTCTCTTCCCGTTAATATGAAATAGTTCACAAACATTTGCTTTAATCTTTTTTTCATATTAATTGCTGCATCGTTTGTAAACGTCACCATTGCTATCTCATCTGCTATATTGGAAACAGCATCCACTTCTTTATTACAGAGATATGCAATTCTAGAGACCATCGAAAATGTCTTTCCTGTTCCTGCCCCGGCCTCAACTAAAATATCATGCAAAGTAGATGCGTGCTCTACTTCGTATTGCTGCAGATTGAATGCAGAACTTTCTGAAAGTATTCTTAACACATCGTATGTTTGAGGTGTCATTTTTCCTTCTTTAACAACAATTTTTTCAGAACATTTTGACCCCAACGAATCAATACGGTATATTTCAAAATTAAACATTCTAAAACAATCATCAACTTTCTCTTCTGAAATTCCCTTGTAATACCCCAAATATAAATTATTTTTTTTGTAATCCACGTTACGTTTTCTTAAACCGTCATTTAAGCATCTAATAATATTTTTGTAGCAAGCACTATTCCCAACAAAAATAATGCTCTTTACACCCATAAAATAAGTATCAATCATCTCTTCAACTTCTGTTGTATTAGGCATATCTGGTATAATATACAATTTCGAATAGGGTAACACCTTGCCGTCTTCAACATTCTCTTTAATATCGGGTTCAAGGCTTCTTCTAATGCGAAGCATTAAATCATAAGAAAAATCAGAATGTGGAATAACGCTATTAACTTGAAAAACATTTATTATTTTATTATTTAACCGTTCACGATCCTCTAAGTCTTCTTTAAAAATAGTATATTGTTCCTCCGAAATAATATCTAAACGACTGCTTTCATACTCGGCTTTACTGATAAATGGGTAACATACCATGTCTAAAACCAATGGGCTTACATTATATTTCTCGCTTATTTTATTGAGTATGGCAAATCTATAAGCTCTCGCTTGCTTTTTCGGCGATGTCTGTGGCTTCTCATAACCTTCTACATCAATATTATCAATACCGTTTACTATAATCTTTTCAGCAAGCCACCCCTTAACCTCAATTACAACAATACCAAGGTTTTCTGCCATAACACAAAAATCATACTCTCTACCATTGATTTCTCTCTGGTTATACACAACCATATCACTTGGCAAGTATTCACTTAATTTATCCCAAACTTTCCCTTCCCCTTTGAAGGATGGTTTTTCATCAATCATTTTTGCCATAATAAAATCCCTCGTTTTATCTATTTGTCTGAATCATCCGAAATAATCTCTATTACATCATCCATTTTACAATCAAGCGCCTTACATATTTATTCCCCGTCTTTCTGCGAAAGACTCCAATGTGTCATGAAACAGAATGGTTCCTTTCGCTTTTTATTTTCTATTCTTGTTTTCTTCTGATATTATTTACCTATAAGACTATAATGTTCCCTCTTGTCAAGACATTTGTTCACGAATTTATCGTGAATTTTTACAACTGTTTTGAGCGCATCGTTATGCCGCATCCTGTTTTGTTTCCGCTCGGAACATCCCATAATAGACGCTGCCCGGTGTGGCGTAATCGTGAGCCATATGTGGTCTCTCAGCGTTGTATTCCCGAATATAGGCGCGGATACCGGCTCTCAGTTCCTTCGGCGTTCGGAACTCCTCAATGTAGATTTTCTCGGTCTTGAGGCTGCGGAACCAACGCTTGATCATAACGTTGTCAGCCCAACGGCTTTTGCCGTCCATGCTTTGACGGATATGTAAAGATTTCAGAAGCGCTTTATACTCGCCTGGTGAACTGTGTGCCTTGATCACTGTTGATAATTCCGAGGATACCATGCTTCGTGGTGACTTTTTCTACCGCATGGATGACATGGACGGTATCAAGGGTGTCTGACAGGTTCCAACCGACGATTTTACGGCTGTACCAGTCTATAATCGCAGTCAGGTACATATGTCCATGCAGCATCTTGATGTAGGTGATATCGATGGACCTTACCTGATTCGGCATGTATATGGGCATGTTGCGAAGCAGATACGGAACTACGGATTGGTTGAAGTTTCACTTTGACAGATTTGGCTTAGGATAGATTGGATAAATTTCCATTTCGCGTATCAGCTTTCGGCCCACACGAAAACCCGCCTCCCGCAGTTTTTCTTTGATTCTGCGTTGACCCATGTATGGATATTTCGTATGGATTTCATCAATCTTTGCCATGATCTGTTCCCGGCGCTCTGCTTCCTTTGGATCCGGTTTAACTGGCTCGTAGTAGTAGGTTGATCGGTGAATTCCCAGCAACTCGCACCGCCTGGAGATGGGAAGCTCACTCTCTCTATTTATCTTGTGTTGGAACCGGATATCCGTTTCTGCGAAACACGTTCTGGAGAAAATCGCGTTCCAATGTGAGTTACCCGATGGCCTTCAGCATTTTGTCGCGTTCCTGCTCCAGTTCAGTCTCCTTCCTGCGGATTTCCTTTTCGGATTGACTTTGATTGAAGACGTGATTCGCATTCTTTACAAACTCCGCTTCTCTGGTTCGACGCATGTTTGGATTCAGCTTATTGTCGGCAGCAATCTCGCCGAGTTCCCGATCGTCCTGAAGAACCTCAAGGACGATCTTGGCTTTGAATTCTGAGATGTACTTTCGTGACATGGTGTTTGCCTCCTTTTGCTTGACTCTACTGTATCATGTTCACGATAAATTCGCCATCACTTGTCCAACCTTATGCATTATATGTCTGCTTTACCGCGTAAGTATTTACCTGCACTACGCTGATTCCGTTTGCGATCAGCCAGCTTGCCAGACAGAACCAGTAATGTCCGGTTGGTTCTAAACCCAGCATGATCTGCTTCTTTTCGTTATGCACGGCAAGTTCCGCTGCCCAAGTCTTCATGCTTTGAAATCCTTCGAAGCTATTGCTGAAAGGAAAGGCTGTCTTGCTGAGTTCTCTGCCTCTGGTGTCGATGGCTCCGACGTAATGCGTTTCGCTTCTTACATCGGAGCCGATGATGAGCATATCATCACTGACAAACGACAGCTTTTTGTTCTTGTCGAACTCTCCGACCGTTTCCAGCTCATGCCATGTATACGACTGCAAGCTTTTTATGAGTTCTTCTATTTTTTGAATTTGTTGCTGTTTTTCAAAAATATTTGCGCAAGTGACTTGATTTTTTCTTTGTTCCTGTAAGATGATTCATGTTAGATACCTCTTGTTTTTTTAGATTTTACCAATGGTTAGGTCAGTAATACTCTAAATTTACTTGAGGTATTTTTTATTGCAAAGCTCTTGACCTATTTAAATTATACAGGAAGCTTTCATGTCCTTATTTTATGTTTTATGCACCAAAACCAGAGCCTCTTCATTCCTATATCCCGCATGTTTGTGCGACCTGATCGGCTCTGGTTTCGATTCTTTTTTGTTCGGTTTTGGTATTTCGGTTCTTCACGAATGCACACTCCCTCGCAGATTATCTTGGTGTTTATCTCTAAGGGTCACGTTTCATTTTCAATTTTATCACATTTGTCGAAAGATGTCTATTTGTTCCATCATTTTCAATGATTTTCTTTCTTTCGATGCGGTCCTATTCCCCTCCGCCTTTTCCTTTGCCAAAGCCGCTGAATCCGCTGTAGTCATCGAAGCCGAAGATGTCACTGCTGATATGCATGTCCCAGGCTTGATCCAGAGAAGACATCGAATCCTTGCTTCCCCAGCCAGGGGTTTTGGAGTTTGGATCTTCTGTGGATTTATCGTCCGGAACATCCTTGAGCAGCCATTTAAAGAATCCGTAAAATACGGCGATCGTCAATTTTCTCTATTATACCGTTTTTTCGGTTTCCGAAAATGCAAATATTTGTCGTTTTGATTATTTTGGGGGTCGTTTTCTTTTGCTGCGCAGCTTTTCGGTATCTTCATATTACAACCGTTTTCGACAGAATTCTATGACAGATTCTGTACAAAAAATTGCAGATTGGCTTCTCGATTTCCAAAAATAAATTTTTTTCGTTTTTGGTAAATAGGGATAAACCCTAAGCACGCAAAAAACGCCGCATCCCTGCGTCTGTCTTTTTGGCAGAGCCGGGTGGGCGTTTTTTGTCTGCGGTTTTATCCGGTGCATTCGTGCCAATGCGCCGGACGGTTTTATGAGTAAAGGGGAAATTTAACTATCTTTGAAAAATCTCCATTTTTTCGATGCGGTCAAAGGCTTCTTTCAGTTTGTCCATGCCGACGGTGCAGGCGATGCGCAGATAGCCCTGCCCGCATGTGCCGAAGGTGCTGCCCGGAAGCAGCGCCACGTGAGCTTCGCGCAGGATCTGTTCGCTGACCGCCTCGGAAGTCAGACCGGTTTCCTTGATGTTCGGGAACAGATAGAACGTTCCTTTTGGCGGCTCCAAGACGCTCATCTTCGGAATACGGTTGATCCTGGCCGCCGCGTAGGATACTCGCTTCTTGTATTCCTCGATGATCGGCGGCTGCAGCTCTTTGCGGTGCTGCAAGGCATAGATCGCCGCCCGCTGCGAGATCGACGGGGTCGTAAAGCATACGTTTTCGTTGATCTCCTGAATCACCCCGGTGAGATAGTCCGGCGCGACGATATGCCCGACACGCCATCCGGTCATATTAAAACCCTTGGAAAAGCTGTTCAGCGTGATCGTCCGCTCCCTCATACCGTCGATTTTGGCAAATGGCGTAAACGGATTCTCATAGCTGTAATCGGTGTAGATATCATCCGCAATAACGATCAGATCATACTTTTTTACAACTGCCGCAATCTGATGCATTGTCTGCAGACTGAGACAGCTTCCGGTCGGATTATTCGGTGTATTGATGACTAGCGCCTTGGTGCGCGCGCTAATCAAACTTTCCAGTCGTTCCACGTTGATCTGAAAATCTTCTTCTTCATATGTCGGCAACTCCACCGGGATGCCCCGGGAAAGTCTGACCTGCTGCGGATACGGTGTGAAATACGGGGTCTGCAGGATCACTTCGTCGCCGTCATCTAAAATGGCTTCCAGAGCCAGATGCATGCCGACCGTCGCCGAAGATGTCACAAATACCTCTGCCGGTGAAATCTGCATCTCATATTCTTCCTGATAGAATCGGCAGATTTCTGCGATCAGTTCCGGATCTCCGCGAAAATCGGTATATTTGGTATGTCCGGCCTTTGCGTCTTCAAAAGCCTTTTGAATGATGGACTGCGGAGTGTTCAGATCCGGATCGCCGAGGCTCAGATTGATCACATCATCAAAACTTTTGGCCAGGATATCAGACTGCCCCATCGCGGTCTGCTGCGCCTTCCAGTAACGCTTCGATACATATTTATGCTTCATGACTGATCTCTCCGCCGCGTTTTTCAAATTTTCTGCCGACACCGGTAAGAATGCTGAGCAGGAATATCAGGACCAGGAAGATCGGATGGAGGACCCATTTGATGATACTCAGGTAAGAGTAGTCATCCGGAATGCCTTCGATCTCCGGACCGATACTCAGGGAAAGCAGATACGGGGTGCAGATCGGCACAAAGCCGCAGGTCGCGCAGGCCGTCGCGTCCAGGATGTTTGCCGCTCTGGTACCGGCAAGGTCGTATTCCTTGGCGATCTTGTTGGCGATCGGACCCGCAAAAAGGATCCCCGTCGAGCTTCCGGCGGTTACGATCGTGCCCAGTGCGGAGGAGATCATGATGATCAGTTCCACGGATCTTGCGCTCTTGCAGTGTTTGAGCAGCCCTTCTCCAAGGCGCTCCAGCGCGCCGCATTCCTTGATTGTTTGGATCACGATGAACAGGAAGAAGCAGAAGATGATAATGTCGATCATGCCATTCATGCCGTTAACAATCGGACCATCACCGCTGAACATCACTGCCGGACTGATCAGTCCCAGTGCCAGGTTGATGACCACTGCGAGCAGGTCACAGACGATCAGCGTGCCGCCCAGATCCCATCCTTTCCGCATCATGATGATCATTAGTACCGGTACCAGCAGGAGCAGCAGTGCTTTTGGTTCTGCCGTTGCGGTATCAATAGTTGTAGACACATCTTGACTGGTAAGCTTGCCAAAAATGATGAACAGTACTGCGGAAATTCCTCCCGCGATCAGAGAATACGGGAGTCTGGTCCGTACAACATCGTTGATTTTGGACTCCTGTGTCAGGGCCGAGGCAATCGTGGTATCGGAGATCGGGGCCAGATTATCGCCGAAAAGCGCGCCGCTGATGACTGCCCCGGTCAGAAGGGAAGCGTCGCAGCCAAGCTGAATCCCGATCGGCAGCATGACCGGAAGCACGGCTACAATTGAACCAGAAGATGTTCCACAGGATGTAGAAATCAAAACGCACACCAGGAACGCAATGACCGGAATAAAACCTGCATCGAGGTTCATTTCTCCCGAAAGCCATACCAGAGCTTCTACCAGTCCACTGCCACGCAGCAGCTTGGAAAGGATGCCGGCCAGCATGAACGCGATAATCAGGATAGAAAGCATCGAATCCTGCAAACCTCGAATGGCAACGTCACCAAACTGCTTCTTTTGTTTTACGAGCAGGAAACAGATGACAACAGCTCCCAGCATCAATAAGTTATAAACCCAAAAATCCGTATAGTTAAATAAAACAGCAATGACCATACCGATCACTAAAAGTATCATTGAGATCCATGGTCCGGCTGCTCCGCCGTAAAAATCTATTCTTTTGTTTTCCATGTCGCATCTCCTATCTCTTTAACGCGATAATTTCTTTGGTAACATCTAAAAATTCATCCACTTCCGCAAAGCTGTTGCAGTGAAGCGGAGATACACGAATAATGCCTTTCAGTCCGAAAGATTCGACCATTCTTCTGGAATATTCGCTTTCCGCGATCCTTTCGTAGACGATGATGCCGCGTTTTTCATATGCTCTTGTCGTTTCAAAGAAATCGTAATCATCCAATTTCATCGCCAGGATCAGGTCACGGTTTACCAGGTCGGAATAGTCAAAGAACGTGTCAACGCCGTCCATCGTGAGAAGACCGGAGTTTCCGTCAGCGCCGTGAAGCATACGGGCAAGCAGTGCCTGTTCCTGCATATGAATGCGGTGCATACCCTCTTCTACCAGTTTCCTCTTGTCTTGTGTGTCGGTAAAGTGCTCACCGATCCACGCAATATAGTTTACGATCTCACTCATGGCCGCATAATGTGCCGGTATGATGCTTCCGGTTTCCCATGCGTCATCGCCGTCTGCCAGAATATGTGGATGCGGCAGCTTCTTGACACGGTCGGAAACGTAACCGAACGAAATGCCGCGATTGCCAAAGAATTTGTACGGCGCAAGGTTCAGTGCGTCGATACCAAGTTTTTCTACGTCAAGCAATCCATGCGGCGCGTGCTGCACTGCGTCGGTGACGATGTAGATGTCCGGATTGATGCTTCTGGCTTCTTGGATAATGGTTTCCAGATCGGTCATCGCGCCTGTCATATTGGAGGCTGACGTAACGTTCAGCATCAGGGTATCGCGGTCGATCAAGTTCAGTACGTTTTCGGTAGAAACCCCGCCGGTTCGCTTGTCGGAATCCGCGACACGTACTTTTTTATCATATTTTGCTGCGAAATATCGGCAGGAATCAAACGCAGACGGGTGTTCCAATACGGTCGTGACAATATTTTTTCCCTCTACTGCTGCCACGATCGGCTCTACCATGCGGAACATCAGCATGGATGCCGTCAGTGCGGTCGCTACCGCGCCGCCTTTCGCATTTGCAAGGGTACGAAAATCTTCTCTTCCGCGTTCTTCATAGGCATGCAAGACCTTGGATGACTTGTGGTCTCTGGCAAAGCAGTCCGGATACTGATTGAGTTCGTTCGAGATATCTACGACGCTCTGCAGCCGCAGGGAACCGCCTGCGTTTTCAAAGAACAGCCGCCGGCTGCCGTCCGCGTCGGTATCAATCCTGCAAAATTTTCTCCGCACTTCTGCCAGAAGGTTTTCATCAAAGTACATGCTGTCAGGGGTATTTTTTTTCATTTTTATCAACTCCATGCTAATATAATCCATGCATCGTAATGTATTTTTCCAGTTCTTTCATTCGTATGCGTTCTTTTTCACCGATGGAGCGGTAGATCGTTCCGAGCAGCATTTCGGCGGTCACGACAGGCGCTACATAAGAGTTATTGATGCTCATGCTGTCGACGCCGCAGATCAGGACTGCGTCTGCTCCTTCTGTAAACGGCGCTGTGATCTTGTCTGTCATGACGACCAGTTTCGCGCCTTTTGCCCTTGCAATCTCCGCGACGGTGATCGCCATCTCCGCATAGCGTGGAAAGCTGATCAGGATCAGGCAGTCCTCTTCCGTGATGTCCATGATGGTCTCCAGTGCTCGTGAATCGGCTTCGCTCACGCAGCGGACATCGGTATACACATCGCCCAGGGAAAGGCCAATCAGATTCGCAATGATGCCGGTGCCGCGAAATCCCATCACAAACTTGCGTTTGGAACCCAGGATCAGCTCGCTTGCTTTTTGAAACGTCTGCGGTGTATTCCGCTGCAAAATGGTCCCGATGTTTTCATTTGCCTTATGCAGCATCTGTTCATACAGATCATCGGATTCGATCGTCTGTTTCTTACGCTCATATCTGGCATTCGGCGGCAGGAAGTTCACGCCTCCGTTGGCTGCCAGATCGGTCTTCATAAAGTCGGCAATGGACTTCTGCATGTCGGTGTATCCTTGGAATCCGAGTTTTCTGGATGTACGGATCACCGAGGCGTCGCTGGTACCGATCATTTCCGCCAGATCAAGTGCGGAACTCAAGCAGACATTAAAATAATGCTTGGAAATATACTCCGCGATCTTTGCTTCGGTCAGTGTTAAATTTGCATTCTGAATTCTGATATCGATATCTTTGTTCATGATCATTTTCCTTTTGTAGTCACTACAAACTTTTTTTAAACAATTGTTGTAAATACAATCTAGCCTTTGTAGTGGCTGTTGTAAATACCTTTTTTTCTTTTTTCATAAAAAAACGTCACCGCATGGTTGACTCACCACTATCTCCATGAATGGGAGAGACGGAAACCGACAAAAAAGCAACCAGCCTAGAAAACAAGCGTCTGCACGAAAACTTCTTGAAATACAATCATTTTTCCGATACAATATTTAAATACTATAAAACCACAATATCATTACAAGCATCAAAAAAAGGGTGCAAGAGACAAGGAGGGACGCGGATGTCGATCACAATGAGAGAGCTGCTTCAGGTGGAAGAATTACAGAGTGCGGTCGTGCTTGCCGGTACGGGCGGGCTGGATAAGACCGTATGCCGGATCGCGACGATTGAAAAGCCGTTCGTCGATCATCCGGACTACTGCTACCGAGTTGTGAAACCGCATGACGTTTATTTTTCAATGCTTTACGCATTTCATGACGCAAAAGAAAAGCTGCATGCGGAGCTGGAATTCATGCGCGAAACCGCCTGCAGCGGATTGATTACCCATCAAGAGGATGTTGGGGTTTTGGATGCGGATTTTTTGCAAAAAGCAAACGCTTATCACATCCCGATCGTCGCCATCAGCAACGAGGTTGGCCTCACGGAACTGACTTACCATATCATTGATCTAATCATTCAAGATGGAATCACGCAAATCCGAACTGCCAATTTGGAAAATCTTCTTTGTAGGGATGCTGCGGAGTCGGACTATCATCGTCAAATCACAGAACTGGCAGGCGTGCTAGAACCATTTTCACAAAGTGTTTTTGTACGGACAAAAGAAAACATCCCGCTCAACTCTTTTCGAATCGCCTCAGAAGATTTCCTGCTCCCACTGTTTGACGGCATGCTGTATTTTATAAACGGAAAAAATGAACAGCATCTAAATGAAAAACGCAGCGCGTTTGTGCACAAGCTCCGCTCCTCTTCGACTTCTTATCGTCTGGGGATCGGCAGCATCCATGAAAGCGATGCGCTGAAACGTACCCTGCAGGAAAGCCTGCACGCATTCAGCTTTGCGGATTTTCTTAAAAAAAACAGCTGCCACTACGCTGATCTGCGGGAATACCGACTTCTGCTGCAGCTGAACGGTTCTGACTGTCTGAGGGAGTGGCGAGATGTCTTTTATTTACCGCTGCAAGAATCAGACCTTAATGCGAAACTTGATTTGCTTCACTTGATGGAGCTTTATGTAAAAAAAGACGGCGATTACACCAGCATCAGCAATGAGCTTTTTATTCACGAAAGCACCGTGCGCTACCGTTTGAACAAGATCTATGAAATTCTCGGACTGCATTCCTCTGCGCAGTTTTACGCCGAGGCAAAACTGGCGGTTTACGCAAACTGGATCCTGCAAGATCCTCTGCTGCGCAGATTAAAGTAATAACCTGAAACATGCGGGGATTTTCGTACCGCTGACCGAATCGGTCAGGCAAGGCGAAATCCCCTTTTCTATTTTTTTGAAAAAAAATCCGTTTCTTTTCTGTTTTTTTGAAAAGATCTCATGCTAATTTTTAATTACAAAGCAAGCTTGTTTCGTTCTTGCCTGATCCGCAAGAGAAAAAATGCAGGAGGAGAATTTTTATGAGAACAAAAAAAATGTGGGAAATGACGTGGCCTGAAGTGCAGGAGGCGATTGAAAACGGTATGGGTGTGATGCTCCCGGTCGGTGCCATTGAGCAGCATGGCTGTCATCTTCCGTTAGTGACCGATACCATCATTCCGACACGTTTATGTACGGAGATTGCTGAGAATACGAATATGATCGTGGCTGCTCCGGTTTCCTATGGCACCTATTCCAGACCACAGAGCGGCGGCGGACAAGGCTTCATCGGAACAACTTCCGTGACCGGCATCACACTGGTTCATCAGGTTGAAGATATTCTGCGCGAGTTTCTTCGCCACGGCTTCAAAAAAATAGTCATCTTTAACTGGCATATGGAGAATTCCAATTTTCTGTATGAAGCAGCTTATCGCGCAACGGAACGCGGCACTCGCATGGATGTCAAAGTCGTAGTCATGGAGACTCCATTTGACAGCTTTGACGATGAAACCATGGCAGTACTCTATCCGGATGGATTCCCTGGCTGGGGATTGGAGCATGCGGCTATGTTCGAAACAGCAATCATGCTGCACATCGCACCGGAATTGGTACACATGGAACGTGCTGTCGACGGTGAAGTAGAAGATAAAGCATTCTACGATGTGCTTCCGATCGAACAGCGTTTCACAACGCCGAGCGGCAGTCTGTGGAAAGCGACCTTAGCGACAAAGGAAAAAGGCGCCTGTGCATGGAATGCGCTTCTGAATACTTTGATTCCGGTCATCCGCAAAGAATTTGAATAGTATGGAGGGAAAAGATATGACTGTCTTACTGAAATTTATCGTTTATTTTTCACCTCTTTGGGGAGGTTTTCTGCTAGCACTCGCAAATTTCTTAAAAAAATAGGAGGACGTCATGGTTATTAGAATTATCGTACTGATATTATATTTCGCCATTCTTCTGGGAATTGGCGTTTATACATCAAAAAAAGCAAAATCATACGCAGAATACAATCTGGCAGCAAGAGGAAACAACAAATGGATCGCCGGAATTTCCACGCAATCCTCTTCTACCAGCGGCTGGATGCTTTTAGCCATGCCAGGTCTGGCATTCACTTACGGTTTTGCCGCCATCTGGTGGCTGATCGGATGGATGAGCGGCTCCCTCTTCAACTGGATCGTCTTAGCGAAGCGGCTCCGTATCGCAACCGAAAGCTATGATTCCGTAACTGTTGTTGAATTCTTTGAGAAAAGAACCGGTGACAAAAAAGGTCTCATCGGCCTGGTCTCCGGTATTTCCATCATCATTTTGATGACCATCAATTCTTCCGGAGAACTGATCGGCTGCGGCAAGCTCATTCAGGCTGCATTCGGCATCAATTTTACGACTGCGGTAACCATCGGTTTGGTTATCGTCGTGGTCTATACCTTCCTCGGCGGATATATGGCCGTCAGCTGGAGTAATCTGCTTCAGGGCGCGCTGATGTTTGTCGCACTGCTGCTGGTTCCTCTCTATGCGATCTTCCACATGGGTGGCTTCGGTGTCCTCGCACAAAATCTCGCGTCTCTGGATCCGGAATTTTTCAATTTCCTGCATGGGACAACCGATCCGGTACAGATCGTTGTTCTAGTATCCGGCGGTCTGGGCATCGGCTTCATGTATCCGGGCATGGTACACGCACTGACTGGTCTAATTGCGATCAAAGATCCTCAGGAGATTAAGGATGCCGGTCTAATCGCAACCATCTGGGGCTGCGCTGCGCTCGGTGGTGCTTCTCTGATTGGCTTTGCAGGAAGAGCTTTGCTTTCCGATATTGCCGATCCGGAGCAGACTTTCCTGGTATTGTCGGAGACCTACTTTAACAATGCCCTCTTTGCAGTTATGGCAGCAGCGGTCATGGCAGCGATTCTTTCTTCAGTCTGTGCTTATCTGATTGTGGCAACGGCTTCCCTTGGCGGCAGTGTCATCAAAAACTTTACAAAGATTGAGGACGAACACAAAATCGTCAAAATTGAAAAGATTTCCATGGTAATCATTGCACTGCTTGCGTATTATCTAGCCTTTAATGGAGGAAGTGTTCATACGGTCGCTATGTTTGCAGCTTCCGGTCTTGGTGCTTCTTTCGGACCGACGGTCATTGCCAGCCTGTACGGAAACAAGATCAATTACAAGGGTGCTGTTGCCAGCATCTTGACCGGCCTGATTGTAGTCATCGTCTGGTTCTACTCCGGTCTGTCCAATTATCTGTTTGAAGTATTCCCGGGCTGGATTGCAAGCACTCTGGTGCTTTTCCTGGTCAGCAAGGCTACCGGCGGTGCAACGGAAGAGATCACACAGGATTATGAAGCTTACAGAAAGGTTCTGAAATAAATGAGAAGTAAGAAAGTTGCAGAGCGTTACCGCATTTCCAAACAGACCGCCATGGGAGCTTCCGATGAAGCTGCAAAGCAATATGACGATTGCATTGATCTGAGTCTGGGGGATCCGGATTTCACAACTCCGGAACCGATTATTGCGCAGGCCTTTGCTGATGCAAGGGCCGGGCACACCAAATATACGGATTTTCGCGGCGATCCGCAGCTGCGTGAAGAGATCCGAAAGTTCTACGCGGAAGAATATCAGATCCCGCTTTCGGATGAGGAGATCTTTGTAACAGCCTCCGGCTGTCTCGGTATGTATCTGGCGTTAGAAGCAATTCTAAACGACGGGGACGAGGTGATCCTTCAAGCGCCTTACTTCACGCCTTATCCGCAGCAGGTTACACTGGCACGCGGTGTTCCAATAGAACTGCCAACCTACGAAGAAGAAGATTTTCAGATCAACATTACCAGACTGGAATCCTTGATCACGCCAAAGACCAAAGCTCTGGTTCTCAATTCACCCTCGAATCCGACCGGTATGTGTCTCAGTATGGATACCCTGCAGAGAATTTCGGAAGTCGTTATCAAACACGACCTGCTTGTGATCGCGGACGATATTTACACCGCTTTCAGCTATGAGCAGCCGTTCCGTCCGCTCTTGGGTATAGACGGCATGCGGGAGCGAACGATTGTCATCAACTCTTTTTCTAAGAATTTTGCGATGACCGGCTGGCGGATCGGCAATCTGATCGCTCCGAAAGAAATCATTGATGTCGTGCAGGAGATCAACGAAAATGTAGTGTTTACCGCTCCATCGATCTCGCAGCGCGCTGCCATCTTTGCTCTGCAGCACCATAAAGAACTGGAATCGGAAGTCCGTGAAATTTTTCGTGAGCGCATGTTCTTTGCCGCTGAGCAGATTCAGGAAACTCCGAATATGAGTATCCTTTATCCGCCAAAGGGCAGCATCTATCTTTTTATCAATATCAAGCGCACCGGCCTTTCTTCCGAAGAAGTCTGTGCCAGAATTTTGGAACAGGCTCATGTTCTGTTTCTCCCCGGAAACTGCTTTGGCGCATGCGGTGAGGGCTATATCCGTATGGCCTGTACGGTTTCTGTCGATAGAATCGCAGAAGCGTTTCGGCGAATCAAGAAAATGCCGCTATTTCAAACGCTGCAGAACTAAAAAACGATGTTTTGATTTTACCTAAATCACAATATTAATGAACCCCACGATATGCCATATCGTGGGGTTCGTTTACTGCGTAAGTTTACTTCCCTTCCGCTTCCATCAGCTTGTCTATCAGCTCGATGGATTCCAGGATCAGGCCGTCGCAGTGTGCCTTTTTGTTTCCGCCTTTTTCCATGTTCGCTTTGAGCAGGTCGGCGCAGCAGAGCATACCGTCATGCTTTTGGGCAAACGCTGTCTGAAACTGTTGGACAGATGCCGCGTCAGTGATGCCGGCTGCGCCAAGTACCATCAGAGCCGCGGTCACAGCGCCACACACGCTGCCGCGTTTCATGCCGCCGCCAAAATTCGCGGCGATGGCTACTGCCTGCTCCTCTGAAAGTCCCAGCTCTGCAGCGTAAACCCGCAGGATCGTTTGCGCGCAATTACCGGCAGGCGGCACCTGCGCGCGAAGTGCTTTCGCTTTTTCGATGTGTTGATTCATATCTTTTCCTTTTTCGTTTTGGGGCGATTCCTCTGTACGCTCGCTCTCCTATTTTACCCGGTGCTCCGCGTCGCAGTAGATGCAGCGATATGCCTTTTTGCTGCGGTCTGTGAGGCGGAAGGTGTGGACGATCTCCTGCTCGACAGTGGTGATACAGCGCGGGTTCTTGCACTTGATCACGTTGCGCAGGGTCTGCGGCAGCTCGAGGTGCAGCTTCTTTTCCAGCTGACCGTCTTTGACCAGATTGACAGTGATGTTGCTGTCGATGTAGCCGAGCACGTCGAGGTCGATATCGATACGGTCATCGATCTTGATGATGTCCTTCTTGCCATATTTCGCGCTGTCCGCGTTCTGAATGACCGCGACACAGTTATCCACCTTGTCAAGCCCCAAAAGTTCATATACCATCATACTCTTGCCCGCCTTGATATGGTCGAGCACGATTCCGTTTTTCACGCCATCTATATTCATAATTTGCCTCCGTTCTGATTCACATAGTTCATTTACCCAAGAAAATATCTTCGCATGGTTCTTGCGGCTTGCCGCACGTTTTGCGCGCACACCGCCCCTTATGCCTCTCTCTTGATGCCGAGCAGGAAAAGGATCAGTGCCATGCGGATGTGCTTACCGCAGAGTGCCTGGAAGAAATAGCAGGCGCGCGGATCGTCATCGACTTCGACCGAGATCTCGTTGACACGCGGCAGCGGATGCATGATCGTCAGGTCTTCCTTGGCTGTCTCCAGTTTTTCGAGATTCAAGATGTAGCTGTCCTTGAGTCTGACATAATCCTCTTCATTGAAGAAACGCTCTTTCTGTACGCGGGTCATGTAGAGAATGTCGAGCTCCGGCATTGCCTCTTCGAGAGACTCCACCTCTTTCCACTCCGCGCCTGCCGCGTCCATCTTTTCCTTGACGTAATCCGGCACCTGCAGCTCCTGCGGAGAGATCAGCACGAAGCGAATGCCCTCGTAGCGCAGCATCGCCTCGATGAGGGAATGTACGGTACGGCCGAATTTGAGGTCGCCGCAAAGACCGATGGTCATGTCGGACAGACGGCCTTTTTTGCGTTTGATGGTCAAGAGGTCGGTCAGGGTCTGCGTCGGGTGAAAATGTCCGCCGTCGCCGCCGTTGATGATCGGTACGGTCGTGCGCTGTGCCGCCACGATCGGCGCGCCCTCCTTCGGGTGGCGCATGGCGATGATATCCGCGTAGCAGCCGACGGTGCGTACCGTATCACTCACGCTTTCGCCCTTGGCCGCGGAACTGGAATTTGCCTCTGAGAAGCCCAGTACGCTGCCGCCGAGCTCCAGCATCGCTGCCTCAAAGCTCAATCTGGTTCTGGTGCTCGGTTCGAAGAACAGCGTCGCCAGCTTCTTGTGCGCGCAGATATCCTCATACGCGCTGTGATTCGCGACAATATCATCGGCCACCGCGATCAGTCGGTCGATTTCCTCTACTGTCAGGTCGGTAATGTTGATCAGGTTTCTGATTTCACTCATTTATTTATCTCCTCTCATCCATCCTTCATCGGAAGGGTTATCTCTGAACTTTAAGATTTTTTCCTTGTCCTCCGGCCGAATATAGCCGCTTGCCGCCGCAACCTCCACAAGCGCGTCAAGGTCGCACAGGCTGACATTCTTCACGTTGTTTGCTGCCAGGCGGCCAAGCCCCTTTTGCATACCATAGGTGAAGATGCTGACAATGCCGAGCACCTCCGCGCCTGCTTCCCGCAGCACCTTGACGGTATCGACAGCGGATCCTGCGGTAGAGATCAGATCTTCGACAACCACCACCTTCTGTCCCGGGATCAGCTTTCCTTCGATCTGGTTGGTGCGTCCGTGATCCTTCGCGGAACCTCTGACATAGCCCATCGGCAGATCCATCAGATGTCCGACGATCGCCGCATGCGCGATGCCGGCCGTACTGGTGCCCATCAGCACCTCACAGTCCGGATAATTCGCGCGGATCAGCTGCACCAGACCGTTCTCGATCATCGTGCGCACATCCGGCGCGGTCAGCGTCAGGCGGTTATCGCAGTAAATCGGGCTTTTGATGCCGCTTGCCCAGGTGAACGGCTCTTCCGGTCTTAAAAAGACGGCCTCGATCGACAAGAGGCCTTTAGCGATTTCTTGTTTCAAATCCATTTTCATTCTCCTTTCCCATCTATCTCAATACAATTTCTATCTGTCTATCATATCATTCTTGCACGCTGTTTGCAGTCGCTGTCTGCTGCACTGATGCACGATCGGTCTAGCCGACAAATTCGCGCACGCATCTGCGGTAGGCTGCCACCGGGTCGGCGGCCTGTGTGATCGGACGGCCGACCACGATGTAGTCGGAGCCGATCTCCTTGGCGCGGGCCGGAGTCGTAATGCGTACCTGATCGCCTGCCTCGCCGTCCGCAAAACGCACGCCCGGCGTCACTGTCAGGAAATCTCTGCCGCAGGTCTCATGCACCCGCGCGGCCTCCAGCGGTGAGCAGACCACGCCGTCCAGCCCGGCTTTTTTGGCGTTGGCTGCATAGTGATCGACCACCTGCTCCAGCGGCTTTTCGATCCACAGATCTTCTTCCATGCGCTTTTGGTCGGTGGACGTCAGCTGCGTGACCGCGATCAGCAGCGGCCGACTGCCGTCCTCGCGCGTCAGGCCCTCGAGCGCGGCCTCCATCATCGCGATGGTGCCGCCCGCGTGCAGGTTGCACATATCCACGTCCAGTCCGGAGAGGACTTTCATGGCTTTTTTGACCGTATTCGGTATGTCGTGCAGCTTCAGATCCAGGAAGATCCGATGTCCTCTGGCTTTGATCTCCCGAACGATCTGCGGTCCCTCGGCATAAAAAAGCTCCATGCCGATCTTGACGTAAGGTTTTTCTTCGGTGAACTGATCCAAAAAGCGGAACGTCTCCGCCGCGGACGCAAAGTCACACGCAATGATCACATCTTTTCCCATATCAATGTCCTCCCCCAATAATTTCTTCTATATTAGTAATTCCATATTGTTCGCAGGCGGCCGGCAATGCCTCGATGATCTGCCTGCAGGCAAACGGGTCGACGAGGTTTGCGGCGCCGATCTCGACGGCCGCCGCGCCGGCCATCATCATTTCGATGACTTCTTCCGCGCTGCTGACGCCGCCCATGCCGACGATCGGGATCTTAACGGCCTCATAGACCTGCCATACCATGCGCAGCGCGACCGGCAGGATCGCGTGCCCCGAGAAGCCACCCATCTTGTTGGCGATCACCGGCTTTTTGGTCTTGAGGTCGATGCGCATCCCGAGCAGGGTGTTGATCAGGCTGATGCCGTCTGCCCCTGCCGCTTCGCAGGCTTTGGCGATCTCGGTAATGTCCGTCACGTTCGGTGAAAGCTTGAGCAGCAGCGGTTTGTCGGTCGCTTTGCGGACCGCCGCGGTCACTTCTGCCGCGGCCTGCGCGCTGGTGCCGAAGGCCATGCCGCCGCCGTGCACGTTCGGGCAGCTGATGTTGATCTCGTACCAGCCGATCTGACTGCTTGCTGCTTCATCCGCTTCGAATTTCGCGACCGTCTCGACATAGTCGCTGACAGAAAAGCCGCTGACGTTCGCCATGACCGGTTTCCTGAATATCTCACGCAGTGCCGGCAGTTCCTCGCGGATCACCGCCTCCACGCCCGGATTCTGCAGGCCGACGGCGTTGATCATCCCGTCCGGGCACTCCGCGATGCGCGGCGTCGGATTGCCGAAGCGCGGCTCCAAGGTCGTTCCCTTAAAGGAAAACGTCCCCAAACAGTTGATATCATAAAGTTCTGCGTATTCTCTGCCGTAACCGAAGGTACCGCTGGCCGGGATCACCGGATTGTCGAGCTCGATGCCGCAGAGTTTCACTTTCAGGTTTACCATAGGATCTCCTCCCTTTCCAGCACCGGACCGTCTTTGCAGATTCGCTTGCTGCCGTATCTGGTCTTGCAGGAACAGCCCATGCAGGCACCGAATCCGCAGCCCATGCGCTCCTCGAAGCTGTACTGTCCGGAAGTTTTGGCGATGCGTTCGATCGCCCGGAACATCGCTTCCGGTCCGCAAGTGTAAAAATAGCTGTAATCCAGCTCCGCGAGGACGTCAGTCACGAAACCTTTCGTGCCTGCGGATCCGTCCGCGGTCGCAAGGAGCACTTCCGCCCCGGCTGCTGCAAACTCTTCCTGATAGAAAATTTCTTCTTTCGTGTTGAATCCCAGGATCACGCGGATCTTGTCCGCTCCGGCAGTCTCGCCGTCTGCCGATTCGTCTCCTGTGCAAGCTTCAGCCGCATCCGCCGCGCGCTGCCGGTTCAGGGCCTTGAGCAGTCCGTACAGCGGCGGGATCCCTACGCCCCCGCCGATCAGCACCGGGCTTGCGCCTGCTTTGCTGACGTCATAGCCGTTGCCTAGCCCGGTCAGCACGTCCAGCGTTTGTCCCGGCTGCATCGCGGCCATCGCCTGCGTCCCCTTGCCGACGATCTTGTAAAGGATCTTGATCTCTTTATCGTCGTAATCGCAGACCGAGATCGGCCGCCGCAGGAAGAAGCCGTCCAGCTTGATGTTGATAAACTGGCCCGGCCTCTGGCAGGCTGAAGTATCGCCCGCCAATACCATTTCGCAGACGGTCTGCGTCAGTTTGCGGTTTGATTGGATCGTGAACATACCTTGTTTCATTTTTTTTAAACCCCTTTATCTTCCCAGACGGTCTTGCCGCCCAGCACATTGCGCACACATTTGCCGTAGACGTGTTCGCCTGCGAACGGTGTGGCTCTGCCCTTGGAATAAAATGTTTCCGGATCGATCTCATAAGCCTGCGTCAGATCCCAGACTACATAGTCGCCTGCTGCTTCCGCGTCCGGCAGGCCGAAGCGCCGGCGCGGGACGACCGCCATCAGTTCGACCAGGCGGTCGAGACTAAGAACGCCGGCGCGCACCAGTTTCGTATACAGCAGCGGGAAGGCGGTTTCCAGTCCGACGATCCCCATCGCGCTGCCTGCAAGGCCTTTGGCCTTTTCCTCCCGGCTGTGCGGTGCGTGGTCGGTGGCGATCATATCGATGGTGCCATCGAGCACGCCCTGCAACAGGGCTTCTTGGTCTTCCCGGCTGCGGATCGGCGGATTCATCTTGAACCTGCCGTCTTCTTGTAAGTCCTCATCGCAAAGAAGCAGGTAATGCGGCGCGGTCTCACAGCTCACATCGAGTCCGCTCGCTTTGGCCTCCGCGATCAGCGCCACGCTTTCCTTCGTGGAAATGTGGCAGACGTGGTATTTGCATCCGGTCTCTTTGACCAGCGCAAGATCTCTTTGGACCGGCCGCCATTCGCTCTCGGAGGAGATTCCCTTGTGTCCATGTCTGCGGGCATAGCTGCCGTCGTGAATATAGCCGCCGTTTCGCAAGGTCAGATCCTCGCAGTGTGCCACGATCGGCAGGTCCAGCTGTCTTGCGATGCGCATCGCTTCTTTCATCAGAGCCGGGTCGTTCAGCCCAACCCCGTCGTCACTGAAGCCGATCACATAAGGCGCCATCGCCGCAAGATCCGCCAGCTTTTCACCTTTTTCCCCGATGGTGATTGCTCCGTACGGCCGCACATCGATACGCGCGTCTCTTTGGATGATCTCCCTTTGGACGTTGAGATTTTCCAAGGTATCCGGCACCGGATCGAGATTCGGCATCGCAAAGATGTGGCCGTAGCCGGAGGCTGCCGCCGCCGTCGTGCCGCTCAAGATGGTTTCCTTATAAAAAAATCCCGGCTCTCTCAGATGTACATGCACATCCACAAAAGAGGGGATCGTCAAAAATGATTCTTTGGATGAATCGCGAAATACGCCCTCGCCGCGGGCCGCAGACTCCGCCGCAAAAGCATTTTTTCCTTTCGGTTTGTTGTTTGGAAGCTGGTATCTGCTGTCTTTCATGGTCGTTCTCCGTCATTCTTCGTGATGTTCTCCGCTATGATGCCAGAAACGCTTTGCACACTACAAAAAAACTGCCGTGGCGGCAGGTTACAGATCAAATTGCAGGAAACAGAAGCCTCTCTCCGAACTCTTTTTTTATCATCTTTCACAGATTCCGCATATCCCACATATCCCATATGCTTCTATATGCAAAATCCGCAGAGTCCTTCCGCTTCTCTTTCTTCCTTATGTCCACCTTGCCGACATCTCTGTATCGTGCTTAAAGATTTCTTTCGTTTGAGATTCTACCACACAAATGCCGTCGGTGTCAAGAAAAAAATTCCGCAAACCATTCACGCGGGCCATCACGCAAAAAGACCCCATGCAGCCGCCGGATCTTCCGCTGAAAGAGCCCGGTTCAGCCTCCAGATCCTCTGCTGGCAAAACCGGATGCATAATGTACTGCTTTTCAGCGGTTTTTAGAAAAACTGCACGCGGCAGGAGAAAACGAATGGACTATTTTTACAAATATAGAAAGAATTTATTGTCGCCGAAGAACTTCCGGTGAACCTCTGGTGGGCCTCTTTTGTCTTCTTTTGTCGAACCTTGTCGAAAATGCTCGATACGTGTCACTGCAAATGCGCAGCAGAAACTTCTCAGTCCGACTCCCCTTGAAAAAAATGCAAAAAAAGTATGAAAATGTACTGAGTCAAGCGAAAATCGCCACACAAGGCTGTGCAGATTTTGAAAAAAGGGCGCTTAGGCAGTACATTATACATACTTTTTGCTGACCACCTCTACTCACGCACCCTTGCGGAGTGCGACGACAAGGAAACGGAATTCATTGAATTTGCGGTGAATTTCTACTCACGCACCCTTGCGAGGTGCGACCCGCATTTCTTTGCCAGAATGTTCAGCGCAGTCTTTATTTCTACTCACGCACCCTTGCGAGGTGCGACTCTTGCGAATATCGGCGAACAGCCGGTTTTGAATATTTCTACTCACGCACCCTTGCGAGGTGCAACTTCAAAATTCTGCTACGACTACTACTTCTCCGCATTTCTACTCACGCACCCTTGCGAGGTGCGACGGCGTACATGGCTTATCCCCGTTCGGCTGTATCTAATTTCTACTCACGCACCCTTGCGAGGTGCGACTGGTGCAAAAGGTGGCCTGCCGTTTACAGCTGCGATTTCTACTCACGCACCCTTGCGAGGTGCGACTACGGACGGCATGTTAGACCCTTATCCATGTCTTATTTCTACTCACGCACCCTTGCGAGGTGCGACGCGAGAAGCGGGGTTGTATTTGTTTGGTTATGAATTTCTACTCACGCACCCTTGCGAGGTGCGACGTTGGTGGAGAAGTATTTATGAGTGGTTAGGATAGATTTCTACTCACGCACCCTTGCGAGGTGCGACACGCGCAGCCTATGCTGTCTAGTGCTTGGATTGATATTTCTACTCACGCACCCTTGCGA
>CAKQQT010000004.1 GCA_934271235.1 uncultured Clostridia bacterium
TGCCGCTTAGCGAGAGGAAATGATTTAGCAGAGAAAAAATCTCATTTTATTTTGTACTAAATCTTGACATAGGACCATTCATATAAATCTCTGCAAATGCCTTAAAACTCATATTCATATCCTTAGATTGCGACTGTAGAAATTCCCTCTCCCATGCCAAAGCCTCTTTCTTTGTCTGAAATCCACGTTTAGTTTTAATCTGCTTGTTCCCCATCCAATCTATGTATCGAATATAGACCTTCCAAGTTCCTCTTTTTGTATCCTTGCTTGCACTCAAAGTTAATCCTCCTAATACCTAATCGTCCAAGTATATATGGCATACATATATATGCGTCTATTTTTTAGACTTGAACTGTCGTCTATTTTTTAGATGAGTACAGGGTCTATTTTTTTGACGACAACGTTTTTCACTGTTTTCTTGTCGTCTAATTTTTAGATGCCACTCTCGTCTAATTTTTAGACTCGTAAAATTCTTTTATTTGTTTTCCGTTATTTTCTTTGTGGTTGCTTTCTTTTGCTCTTAGCATTTTTACCAATACGTTCATCTGTAAACCAATCTCTCCTTTTGCTATGGTAATTCTTCCATTCCGCACTAAATTCAAACTTCGACGGAGAATATGCATTTGATGCCAATTGTTTTATTAAACCATTATCTATCAATTCTTTTTTCACTTTTAGAAATGTTTGGCGGCTTATAGATGCATCTTTTATTGCATTCTCATACGTGTAAGTGAATACTTTGTTTCCTTTCGCTCTGAACTTCATGTACGTAAATACCCTATAGCTATTTGCAGATAAATCCATCACAGCATCCGAATGAAATTGAGTATTAGCAAGTCTGACATAACCGCTTTCTATACCGTTATCCGTTATTGTTTCATAAAACTCAAACTTCCTTATCGTACTCTTTCTAGATTTTCCCATGACCACGTTTCTCCTTGATTATCATATAAAAACGCGGTACAATTTATTAAACGAAATAAATATCCGCACTTTCTAACAGCTCTTCCTTTGCCGAGGGAGGGCTGTTTTATTCTTTAGTCATGCCGTAAATCTTTTTTTCATAATAAGCCTTTGGAATACGTCCGCAAATAGTTGTATAACCTTGCTCTTTCAGTTCTTCATTCCAACCTGCAATCATGCGATACGCAAAAGGTCTGGAAATCTGTAAATCATGCATCACCGTTTCTACTCGCACAAAAAGCTGTTCACTTTTTAATTTTTTTGATGTACTCATTATTCACAACCTCCATTTTGTTCTCTTTTTTGTTATTTGGTGACCATTTTGTTCTCCTTATATTCATATTATCTCATGTAACACTTTTTGTCAATCTTTATTGCGTTTAGGTTCCCATTTTGTTCTTGACAATGTATGTACAATGTATTAGAATAAAAGAAATATGATTGGAGATATTATTATGAATGTCAGTGAAAAAATCAGATATTATAGAGAACTCCGTGGGTTAACTCAACAACAACTTGCGGATTTTTCTGGTATTCCTCTGGGTACACTAAAAAAATACGAAACAGGAAATAGAAATCCCAAACAAGAACCTTTACAACGCATTGCTGATGCCTTACATATTAGTATCACCTCTTTTCAAGACATTCATTTAGAAACCATCGGAGAAGTTGCACCTTATCTATTTGCTATCTCCAAAGTTGGCAAAGTTCAGTTTCATGGTAACAAAGATGCTGATGGAAAATTTGACCTAAATACTCTGACCATATCCTTTGATTCTCCTGTATTAAAGCATTTTCTAAAGGAATGGGCAGACAGTAAAGTTATCATCGACCATTTAAGAGATGAAGCTCAATTTTCTCCAGATGAAACGACAAAAGCATTTTTACTTAACCGTGCTGATGAAATTGAGCAAGAATTGGAACTCCGAATGGTTGATTCTCAAATGCTCATACAAAGTGCAAAAAAATAAGGAGCCTTATCGGCTCCTCGCTTGTTTATTTGTTGCATTTTCCTCAAACTGCAAGCATTTTGCAAGCACAAAGCCCAGAAACCTTTGATTTATAAGGCTTCTGGGCTTTATTATACTATTCAAACTCGATCGTTCCCGGCGGTTTCCCGGTGCAGTCGTACACGACGCGGTTGACGTGGTCGACTTCGTTGACGATGCGGGTGGTGACGCGGTCGATCAGATCCCACGGCAGGTGGGCCGCCTCGGCGGTCATGAAGTCGCTGGTGGTGACGGCGCGCAGCGCGATGGCGTAATCATAGGTACGGAAGTCGCCCATGACGCCGACAGAACGCATATTGGTCAGCGCCGCAAAATATTGGCCGAGCGTGCCGGGATGACCATACTGCGGGATCTTGCCTTCGTTCATCGCGCGAGCGATCTCTTCGCGGTAGATATAGTCCGCGTCCTGCACGATCTTAACCTTCTCGGCGGTCACTTCACCGATGATACGGATGCCGAGTCCCGGTCCCGGGAAAGGCTGACGGAATACCAGGTATGCCGGGATCCCGAGTTCCAGGCCCGCGCGGCGTACTTCATCTTTGAACAGCATGCGCAGCGGCTCGATGATCTCCTTGAAGTCGACATAGTCAGGAAGCCCGCCGACGTTGTGATGCGACTTGATGACGGCCGATTTGCCGAGGCCGGACTCGATGACGTCCGGATAGATGGTCCCCTGGACTAGGAAGTCCACGGCGCCGATCTTTTTCGCTTCTTCTTCAAAGACGCGGATAAACTCTTCGCCGATGATCTTCCGCTTGGTCTCCGGATCGGTCACGCCGGCAAGTTTCTTGTAAAAACGTTCCTGCGCGTTCACGCGGATGAAGTTCAGATCATATGGGCCGTTCGGGCCGAAAACGGCTTCGACCTCGTCGCCCTCATTTTTACGCAGCAGGCCGTGATCGACAAAGACGCAGGTCAGCTGTTTGCCGACAGCCTTTGACAGCAGCACGGCCGCGACGGAGGAATCCACGCCGCCCGACAAAGCACAGAGTACCTTGCCGCTGCCGACTTTTTCTCGGATCTCACGAATGGTCGTTTCCACAAAGCTGTCCATCTTCCAGTCGCCTTTGCAGCCGCAGACTTTCAGCACGAAATTCTGCAGGACCTTAAATCCCTCTACCGAATGCATCACTTCCGGATGGAACTGGGTCGCGTAGAATCCGGCCGCCGCGTTTTCCATAGCAGCTACCGGGCAAACCGGCGTGCGCGCGGTCACCTTGAATCCCTGTGGGATGCTTTCGATATAATCCGTGTGGCTCATCCACATGATGGTATTGCCAGGCTTGCCGCATCCGGTCGTCTCCGGACCGCCCATGCCCAGACCTGCCAGCAGACCGCTGCGATCGTCGATCGTGACTTCCGTTCTGCCGTATTCGCTGACCGGCGCGGTTGCTACCTTGCCGCCCAGCTGGTGTGCCAGGAGCTGCGCGCCGTAGCAGATACCCAGCACCGGAATGCCCAGTTTGAAGACTTCCGGATTGCATTGCGGAGAATCTTCTCCGTAAACGCTGTTCGGGCCGCCGGTGAGGATGATCCCGGACGGCGCCAGCTGCTTTAACTCTTCCATGTCAATGGTATACGGATGTACCTCACAGTACACATTGCATTCCCGGACCCGGCGCGCGATCAGTTGGTTATACTGGCCGCCGAAGTCCAAAACGATGATATTTTCTCTCATAATGCTTCCTTCTTTATTTGATCACATTGCCGGACGCGTCCTTAAGGATGACGTCATGCGCTCCGCCCTCGACGATGGAGGTCGCGGAAACCAGTGTCAGTTTTGCCTTTTCCTGCAATTCCTTGATGGAAAGCGCGCCGCAGTTGCACATCGTAGATTTGACCTTGGTCAGAGAAAGGTTGACGTTATCGTGCAGGGAACCCGCGTACGGCACATAGGAGTCCACGCCTTCTTCGAATTTCATGCGCGGATCGCCGCCCAGATCGTAGCGCTGCCAGTTGCGAGCGCGGTTGGAGCCTTCACCCCAGTATTCTTTGACGTAGTTGCCGTTGATATTCAGCTTGTTTGTCGGGGATTCATCAAAGCGCGCGAAATATCTGCCCAGCATGATGAAGTCCGCGCCCATCGCCAGTGCCAGTGTCATATGATGGTCGTAGACGATGCCGCCGTCGGAACAGATGGGCACATAGATACCGGTCTCCTTGAAGTATTCGTCACGCGCTGCTGCCACCTCAATGACAGCCGTTGCCTGTCCGCGTCCGATCCCCTTCTGTTCTCGCGTGATGCAGATGGAGCCGCCGCCGATGCCGATTTTGACGAAGTCCGCGCCGACTTCGGCCAGATAGCGGAAGCCTTCGCCGTCAACGACATTGCCGGCTCCTATTTTCACGGAGTCGCCGTACTTTTCGCGTACCCAGCGGATCGTATCCGCCTGCCACTCGCTGTAGCCCTCGGAGCTGTCGATGCATAGCACGTCCACGCCGGCCTCGACCAGCGCCGGAATTCTTTCTTCGTAGTCGCGCGTATTCACGCCCGCGCCGACCACATAGCGCTTGTGCTCGTCCAAAAGCTCGTTCGGGTTATCCTTATGAGAATCGTAGTCCTTGCGGAATACAAAGTGCGTCAGTCTCTGGTTTTCATCGATGATCGGCAGCGCGTTCAGCTTGTTGTCCCAGAGGATATCGTTTGCCTCGCTCAGGCTGATGCCTGCATGCCCGTATACCAGTTTTTCGAACGGCGTCATAAACTCGCTGATCGGCGTGTCCATCGACATTCTGCTCACGCGGTAGTCACGGCTAGTCACCAGGCCGAGGATCTTGCCCTCTGCCGTACCGTCGTCCGTGATGGCGATCGTGCTGTGTCCCTTGAGTGCTTTGAGCTCGAGCACGTCCTTGAGTGTCTGATCCGGACGCAGGTTGGAATCGCTGGTCACGAAACCTGCCTTATGCGCTTTGACTCTGCGCACCATCGCGGCCTGATTCTCGATCGGCTGTGAGCCGAATATAAAAGAAATTCCACCTTCTTTTGCCAATGCGACCGCCATTTTATCGTCGGAAACGGCCTGCATGACAGCAGATACCAATGGAATGTTCATCGTGATCTCAGGTTCTTCACCCTTCTTGAATTTTGTCACAGGGGCGGCAAGGGAAACCGCCTCGACCCTGCAGTTTTTGCCGGAGTAACCCGGTACCAGCAGATACTCGTTAAAAGTTCTGGATGGTTCTTTGAAGTAAAACGCCATATTTTGTCTCCTCACTTTTGTCTCATTTATAGCAATGTATCTTTAACAAAAAATATTATTACTTATTGTATACTAAATCGCGGTTTGTTTCAAGGGCTTTTCGGTGAATTTTACGGAGGATCTTTTACGAAAACACCGCAAGGAGGGCAGCTTGCCTGACGTCTCTCCATGCGGTGCGCATTTTGGTTTTGTGCTCTTTTATGCTTCTGTCTTATCGCGGTCTGCCGCGGCAGGTTCTGCTGTCTCTGCAGACTTTTGACCGTTCAGGATCTCCATGAATTCTTCGCCGGTGATGGTCTCCTTTTCGTACAGATACTTGGAGATCTCATCGAGCTTACCCCGATTTGCGAGCAGGATATCTTTTGCTTTTTGATGCTGTCCGCGGACCAGATCGGAAACCTTACGGTCGATCTTCGCCTGCGTTTCCGCGGAGCATGCCAAGGATGTATCGCCGCCCAGATACTGGTTGGTGACCGTTTCCATGGCAACCATATCGAAATCACCGTCCATGCCGTAACGCGTGATCATCGCGCGCGCCAGTTTGGTCGCCTGCTCGATATCGTTGGAAGCGCCTGTTGAGATCGTACCGAACCGGACTTCTTCGGCTGCGCGGCCGCCTGTCAGGGTCGCGATCTTGTTTTCCAGTTCTTCCTTGGTCATCAGATAGTGATTGCCCTCTTCCACCTGCATGGTATAGCCCAGTGCCCCGGAAGTACGCGGGATGATCGTGATCTTCTGGACCGGTGCGGAATTGGTCTGTTTTGCTGCCACCAGCGCATGTCCCACTTCGTGGTAGGCCACCGTCCATTTTTCGGCGTCGGTGAGGATGGCGTTCTTTTTCTGATAACCGGCGATGACCACCTCGATGCTTTCTTCGAGGTCTGCCTGCGAAACCGCGCCGCGATGGTCGCGGACTGCACGCAGCGCTGCTTCATTGACGATGTTGGCCAGTTCTGCGCCGGATGCGCCGGACGCCATACGAGCAACTTTTTCAAAGTCGATGTTTTGCTCCAGTTTTACCTTTTGGGCGTGTACCTTGAGAATGTCTTCCCGGCCTTTGAGATCCGGCAGTTCTACCGGTACCCGGCGGTCAAAACGTCCCGGTCTGGTCAGCGCAGAGTCGAGGGATTCCGGCCGGTTGGTCGCCGCCAGAATGATGACCCCGTTGTTGCCCTCAAAGCCGTCCATCTCGGTCAGCAGCTGGTTCAGGGTCTGCTCGCGCTCATCGTTGCCGGAAAACTGTCCGTCACGCTTCTTACCGATGGCGTCGATCTCGTCGATAAAAACAATGCAAGGCGCTTTTTCCTTGGCCTGTTTGAAGAGGTCACGCACTTTTGACGCACCCATACCGACGAACATCTCGACAAATTCCGAACCGGACATCGAGAAAAACGGCACATTCGACTCACCGGCGACTGCCTTTGCCAGCAAGGTTTTACCGGTTCCCGGAGGCCCGACCAGCAGAATGCCTTTCGGCATCGACGCACCGATCTCCTTGTAGCGGTCCGGATTGTGCAGATACTCAACGATCTCCGTGAGATTTTCCTTAGCCTCATCCTCTCCTGCAACATCGGAGAATTTGATGCCGTCCGACGATTTGATATAGACCTTGGCGTTGGACTTGCCCATGCCGAAGATCATCGAGTTGCCGTCCTTGCCGCCCATCATTTTCTTCGACATATACTGCCCCAGCGCCACAAAGATCAGGATCGGCAGGATCCAAGTCAGCAAAATATTTGCCAGCGGCGACATCTGCTGCACGATCTGGCTCGAAAACTTCGCGCCGGAGTCATACAGCCTCTGCGTACGGTCCGGGTCGTCCATCAGCCCGGTCTTATAGATCTTAGTATTGTCTTTATTGGTAAAGATGATCTGATTGCTCTGGATCTCGACCTGCCCGATCTTGCCCTTTTCCGTCATGGACATGAACGTACCGTAGTCGACCTCCTCTACCTGCTGCTCCGCGATATACGGAACCGCAAACGCGTTGAACAGCATGATCGCCAGCATCACGATCAGGTAGTAATACGCCAGATTCTTTTTTGGCTTTTTCACCTCATGCATCGGTGCCCCTCCTTCGTTGTCCTTATCATTTACTATTATGATATTTTACCACAAAAACACGCAATATTCACGTCACAATCTGTTGTTTGTGTGAAAAGGCGGTGGACATTGCAAGGTTTTTTGTGACTTTTGGCAGGAAATATGGTAAAATACTTTTATGCAAAACAACAAAACGGAGGAAATTTACCTTGCACTTAAACAGAACCCTTAAATGGCTGCGCGCAGCATTGACCATACTGCTGATCACCGTACTGATCATCCCAAGCAGCGTCGCTTTTGCCGAAACGACAGAGGCAGCGAAAGCCGCGGACACATCCGCGAAAGCAAAAAAAGCATCCGCGACCATCATGCTGACCGGCGACCTGATGTGCCACCCGGTGCAGCAATACGCCGCTTTTGATGGAGAAAACTACGATTTCACGCCGACTTTCCAATACGTCAAATCGATCTTTGACAAGGCGGATCTGGTGATCGGCAATCTGGAAACTCTGGTCAGCGAAAGCAATCCGCTTTCCAAAGACATCAATCATCTGCAGACCCGACCCTATCTGAACGCCCCGGAAAGCTTTCTGGACGCGCTCAAGTACGCCGGTTACGATGTCCTGGTGACCGCGAACAACCATGCCTGCGACGGCGGTGAAACCGGGATCCTGGAAACACTGGACGCGTTGGATGCATACGGATTCGCGCACACCGGCACGTTCCGCGATCAAAAAGAAAAACGTTACGTACTCGCAGAAGCCGGAGATATCAAAGTCGGCATTCTTTCCTACGCAACGTATTTTAATAAAAAAGAACAGTTCCTCTCGGAGAAAAAGCAGGACTATATGCTCAATCGCCCCTCCGAAAAGCGTTTAAAAGCAGATGTCAAAGCGCTGCGTAAAGCAGGTGCGGAATACATCATCGCCTATAACCATTGCGGCAAGGAGTATTCCCATGTACCGGCCGCGCGTCAGAAACGCTATGCCAGAATGTTCGCCGACGCCGGCGTGGATCATATCATCAGCTCTCATCCGCATGTGCTGCAGCCTTACGGCACAGTCAGGAGCGACGGTGAGCCCTATCCGGTCATGTACTCCATGGGGAATTTTGTTTCCGGCATGGCCGATCACGCAACGAAGGAGACCATCATCCTCTCCCTGACCCTGCAGCGCGATGAGGACGGCGCCGTGTCGCTGCAAAAACAAAAATACTATCCGTGCTATCTGCTGGATTTCGATTTCGACAGCGATGACGCTTTCGTCCTGCTCCCGCAGGATAAACGCTACAATGAGGGCTTTTGGAAAAAAGCTCCGTCCGAATTAACCAAAGAGCTTCGCACGCACTTCGCGCACATACGCAAGGTAGTCGGCAAACTGCGCTGACCGCGGCTCGGCCGCGATCGTCCTCTTTTCGGACCATCTGCCCTCAAGCACAAACTGATTGCCGCGGCCATCCTTCTTATAGCTCAGGCCGCGGATACGAACCTGATATGCCTGCCCTTTCTGCAGATCTTCCAGTTCTGCGAAAAGGGCTTTTTTTTCGCTCAACACGCTGCGGCAGGTCCCATTCTGGAAATCAGCTTTCGTCCCATACCGGATCTCATAAAAGTCCGCGTCTTCCACTTCGCTCCAGCTGATCTGCGCGCATTCCGCTTCACTGCGCTTTGTGCTGATCTGTTCCGCTGCGGCCGGGCGTACAAGAATGGTGATCCGCAGTTTCGCCGGCTGTGAGATCCGGTTCCCGGCTGTTTCCACAAAGATCACTGCCCTGCCTGCCCTTTTGGGGGTCACCAGCCCATCCTCGGAAACCTCCGCGACATTCGGATTGCTGCTGCGCCAAGTGAAGCCGCTGCCGTCGCCATCCGCTTTTACGGAAAGCTGTACCGCCTTTGAGTCCGTGTAAAGCTTGTATGAAGTCTTTGCTGCCGTCATGTTCTGCGGCTTGCCGAAAACAGAAAACATTACAGACACGCTGCCCTCATAGCGTCCCTGTCCGGTCACGGTCACGGTGTATTCTCCGATCGCGTGGATCTCCGCAAGCTCGTTTCCTTCATCGTCAAAATATGTCACCGTATAGTCTTCCGGCTGCAGCTCCTCTGAAGTGCCTTTCTGATACAGCACTTTTCCGTCATCGCCTTCCACATCCTGCGGATCACCCTGGTAAAAGACCGAGATCACCTGCGGATTCTGCGCTTCTCCATCACAAATCGTCAAATACCGATCCAATTTTACAACGCAGTGCTCCATGCTGCGTACCTGCATTTCATCCTGATCGCCCTGCGGCTCCTTTTCTTGTTTGTGCTCTTGCTCCTGATCCTGACTTTGGCTTTGATCCTGACTCTGACTTTGGTCACCCTGCTGTTCCGTTTGCCCCTGCGGCGCGTCTGTTTTACCGGCGGCAAACGCTCCACTCACCATGCTCAAAGAAAGCATGAGCGCGAGACACAGCAGTATCGCCAATTTTCCTGCTCCGTACCTTACTTGTTTCATAAATCTGTTTCCCTTAAATCTTATAAAATATCTGCTTTAAAAAAGGGCGGCCTGTCAGCCGCCCTCCATGCATGATTTCTTTATTTTACCTTTACAGATCTCCAGTTGGACCAGTTGCCATAGTAGATCTGCTTCTGACCGTAGTCATTGTATACGTACTTGATCGCGCGAACCTTTACATAGTAAGTGTAGCCGCTGTACAGACCGGAAACAGTCGTTGACTGCGTCGTGTAGCTGTTCACTGCAGCGTTCACGCCCTTTACCTTGTAAGAGCCTTTCTTGAACGACTTGTTTCTGGAATAGATCACCTGATATCTGGTCACGTTATCCTGTTTGTTCCAACGAACCTTGATCTGACCCTTCTTTCCGGTATTCCAAGGCTTCTGGCTCATCTTTGCTTTGTTCGGATAAACCTTGATCACAACGTTCTTGCTTGCAGGGTCATATTTTACATTTCCGGTTGTGGAAATGGTGATGACCGCTCTGCCTGCTTTATGCGGCGTTACATAACCGTATGCGTCTACAGAAGCAACGCTCGCGTCGCTGGACGTGTAAGTGATCCTGCCTTCCGTTACCTGCGGATACAACTTGAAGGTATCCGTCGTCGGGTAAACCTTGTAAGCATCCTTAACGCCGGTTACACTCTGCGCAAGACCTACGATCGTAAAGGTCGCGTAGCAGCTTCCGGAGTAACCGTTCTTACCGGTTACAACCACCTTATAAGTTCCCGGTGCAGACATTCTGGTGACTGTCTTGCCGGTGCTGTCCTGATAGGATACGGTGTAGTCATTTACACTCAGCTTGGAGTAGTAGCTGTAAGCAACACTGGTGATGACCGGGATCTTCGCAAAGCCATCCGCCTTGACACTGGACTCTTTCAAGGTTACGGTGTAGTTGCTGATGTCGGTACCAATGATGGTGTAGGTTAAGGTTTGAGTACCGGAATAAGCGCCAATACCTTCAACTACTACAGTGTAAGTTCCTGCATCCTTTAATGTGAGAACTTTCGCTCCTGCAGCATTCTTATAGGTTACAGTATAGTCCGAATTCAATGTTAAATTACGATTCAGCGAGGTATCTCGGACAACGACTGTAGGCTTAATCGCGCTTCCGGTATATGCACTGCTGCTTCTGTAATCAGAAAAATTAACTGTACAATTACTAATAGATCTGGTTGCAACAGAAAATTCTTTTGTTAATTGTGTTTTTCCTGAATTCTTAGTTGTGAGGTTAACGGCTTTTGTACTTACAGTAACAACCACCGTCGGCTTAGACCAAGAATAACGTGCATCAACATTTTTATATACAACGTCAAAATCTGTTTCTGGGAAATAGAACTTTCCACTAATATGTCTTACAGAAACCTTTGGAACATAAGCACCACTAGCGGCATCATAGACTGTAGATCCCAAAACAATTTCGGCCCAATCTAACGGAACTGCAAGAATGCTGTAGGTACCTGCAAGGATTTCACCTGCATAGAGTCCTGTTCCTACAACATACACAGAATAGGCATACGCTTCACTCGGTACTGTTGTAGTCATTACTTTTCCATCTTTGTTCGTATAGCGATATTCAATGCGATAATTGCCTGAACCTACATTTTTAACGGTAACAGTTGCAGTTTGCGTACTACCGTTATAATATGTTGATTGTCCGCTTCTCATTTGAACATCACTTGATTTTAATTCGCTGCCTACCGTATAGGTTATTTTCTTTTGTCCGGTGTAATTTCCCTTTCCATATATGGTAACAGTCCCTTTGTTATATCCAATTGTGTTTGAATCATAGTTCGTTACATTTTCATAGTCTACGCCTTCAACTAATTTTTTGGAGCCATCAGTAACGGTAAGTACCGGCTTTTGATACTGCACCGCATTTTCTGCACTTGCAGAAACATTTGCAATGGACTTTCCGTTGATGTGGAACGTTCCGGTAATTTTCCCAGAATACTTACCCATGCCTTCAATTAAAACGGTTGCATCAGTATTACCATTCGTATTATTCTGATAACTCTTTTTATAATCTACTCCTTCAATAAGAGCCGTCTGATATGTGCTGGTTGCACCATTTGGAACAACATACACAGTCGGCTCCAACGCTCCACCTGTATAAGTCTGTGTAGGAATCGCCTTACAGTCTGTTGTTCCGACCACTTTATAGGTTTCATCTGTCAGTTCAATTGTCAAAGTAATGGTTTCATAACGTGTTCCTGTTGTATTTCCGTCATCCACCTTTGCCTCTACTTTAACTTGTATTTCATTAGAACTCTTTTTAGTTGCTGTAACATTATAAAGATTCGACGCAACTGTTGCAGAACCAATTTTAACATTGATCTTGTTGTCTTCTAATTTAACTGTATCACCCACATTCGATTGAGTAAAGCCAGAAAAGTCACTCAATTTTGTGCTACCCATATATTTAATAATTGCATTGCCAAAATCTACCTTTGTAATCGTAAAGGTCTTCGTTACAGATCTCGCATCTGCAAATACAGCACCTTCTACAGACGTTACTTTCACATCATAGGTTCCGACATTTTTTGCTTCAGAAACAGTCGCTCCATTTTGTGTCCAAGAAACGGTATAATTACTTGAGTTGACCTCCGCACCATCCGCTGTTTTTACAATCACCTGCGGAAGAGAATTATTCCCGCTGTATAGAGCCGATGTTGCTGATAAATCGACCATGCTGTCCGTTAGAGTTGCAGTGCCTGTTTCTGCAAATGCACTCCCAGGCATCATACAAATCACTAAAGCAAGGGTCAATAAGATTGCTAAAGTCTTTTTCATCGTACTTTCCTCTCTCCTTTTCATAATCTCAAAAATTTGCTCTGCCAAAATACTACGATGTTTGGCTTTACTTGGTTACATTATACGATTTTTGCGTTAAAGTAACAAGTGCATTTTGTCTTAAATTATCTTTATTTTACAGAAATCGCGTTCTAATTTTTACCAATCTATAGAGTAAGACGTTTTCGAGGCTTAAAAAGTTTCGTGACATTTTATTTCACTTCGCGGAAATTTTCTTATCTTTATTTTGTCATTCAAATCAACATTCGCTGATTTTTATTATTACATCTGTATAATAATTCTTCCCACTTCATATGCCTTTTCCGTTGTGAAGTTTTTTCCTTTTTGATGCATCGATTTTGGGCCATCATAAACTGCCCTATTCTTTCCTATCGTTTTTCTCGTATTTTGTAAAAATGCTGTAATTTCAACTTTCAATAACAATCAAAAACTCAATATAATTGCTGTTATGTTCACTTTCAGCTTTGGATCTGCATTTGCGGTAACAAAAGCTGATTACAATGAAACATTGGCAAAAACTTACTTTGACAGCGTAATGAAGACTGTTAAGGAATCCGCTAGCGGTACTATCACGCTCACCGGAAATGGCGCAAACTACAAGGTAGGATATGCTGTTTTAGAAGCAAACTACGCTGCAATTTTCGATGCTGCAACAGACTTTGTTAAGGCAAAGGACGAAGCTTACATCGGAGATGGCAATGATGCCACTTACGAAGTTAACAGACTTATGTATGTTCTTAATGACTATGCAGACAATCAGGAATTAAAGATGACACTTGTTGCTGCACAGTATGCTGCTGACAAGCAGGAAGCTATTGACGTATTAAACGGATTAGATCTTTCTGACTACTCAACTGCGGAACTTACAGACAAACTTAAAAAGGCATTAGATGACAAGTGCACAACTTATGTTGATCACATCAAACACCTCATCAGTGATGCAGTCGATGCAATCAACAAAGCAACTTTCACATCTGATTCCGAAGTGGATGCATATGCAGCTGCAAAGAACACAATCGATGAATATTTCTATGATGCAGATGCTACAGTTGCAAAAGGCAGCAAAGTATTAGCTGTAGAAAAGTACTATGTCGGCAAAGACGGAAATGTTGGCTTAGGCATCTATGAACTCAATGAAGATTATGTAGTAACAGGAACAACAACATTAGCTAGCTTCACAACTACAGCTGTTGCTGGTGCGGATGCTGTAGACGCTGCTCAGGTTGCTGCATGGAAAGCTTCAACAGCTCAGAAATACGCTGCTTATCTCAACACAAAGGATGCAGATAAAACTTACGCAGCTAACGTAAAGAAAGTTTTTGACTTCCTTGCTGAAAACGGAATTGATCCTACCGGTTGGAATGCATTCTTCGCAAAAGATGCTGCGAAAACATATGCAAAGGGATTTGCTGATGCTATCGCTAACGTTGAACAGTTCGAAGCAGACGCTGCAAGATATGCTGCTGAAACAGATGTAAACGGCGTGCTCGTTCGCGATGCAAAAGACGTTGCTGATTTAGTAATCGAAGGAACGATGAATGAATACCTTGCTACAACAGGTATCGGGCCGAACACTGCTAAAAACTATAAGACTATCGATCAAGCCCTTGCTGCTATCTATAGTTTATACGCATCTCTTGATGATGAGTTGTTAGCATTCGAAAAGAAGGTAAGAGAAACTGCTGTTGCTGACTTCTTAGAAGACGCGGAAGCTGACAAAACTTACTACCCTGCAGAACTTGCAAAGGTAAAAGAACTCACAGAAGAATACCTTGCAAAAGTAAATGCAATTACTGACGTGAAAAAGATCCTTGCGGATAAAGATGGATACGACGCAACCTATACAACTAAGATTGGCGACGTTAAGACTGCTGAAGAAGTTGACCAGACAAGCTACTCCACATTGGAACAGGCAGCGATTCAGTATGCTGGTATTTTAAATGGACAGCTTAAGGGCAACAACAAGTACTACTTAGGTAAAAACGGAGACAACGCAAAGATTAAAGCAGAAATCAACAAATTAGTTGGTAATGCCGGTGCTAGAACAACGAAGGATATCAACGCATTATCCAACGAAGCAATTGCACTCGTAACAAGCCTTCCGACAGTCGGTGCTGTTGAAGCTGCTTTAGATGCTGCTGATGATGCAGTAAAAGCACTTCCGAGAACTGTAAAAGTTGGTGACAAGGCTCTCGTTGACGCTGCAATCGCAGCAGTAGATGCTTATGAAGAATTATCAGCTGCAACTTACGGCGGTAATGCTGTTGCAAATGCTGTTGTTCAGTATGCATACGCTGTGAACAACGAATTAGCTGCAAAGGTTAAAGCTGTTGACAAAACAGACAAGGCTGCACTTAAAGCGTTAAAAGACGAAATCAAGACTTTCGTAGATACCTATGAAGACTATGCTGCTAAGGATGCTGTTGCAAACGTATTTAAAAATAACAAAGAAAAGTTACAAGGATATCTTGATGACATCCAGAAAGATGCCGCAGCCGCTGTAACAAAGGCAATCGCAGCTATCCCTGTAAAAGCTAACCTGACAAGCGCAAACAAGGCAACTGTAGAAGCTGCAAGAAAGGCATATGATGCTTATGTAGCAGAATATACAGATTACTACACACCATATGTTAGCGCAGGCAACACGAAAGATGGATTCGTAGCAGACGATTTCAACTATCAGTCCCTGTTTAATGCTGAAACTCAGCTTGGACTGAACACTGTAGATCCTGCAATGGCAGTTAAGGCATTCAAGATCAAAGCTTCCTCCAAGGCTACCAAGGGTGCTATGACCATTTCTTGGAGAGTTATCGACGGTGACAAGTCCGCTGCTAAGGGATATCAGGTATGGAGATCCACAAAGGCGAACAAGGGCTTCAAGAAGATGATCACCACTTCTAAGATGACTTACAAGAACACCAAGAACCTGAAGAAGGGAACGACTTACTACTACAGAGTAAGAGCATACGCTAGAACTGCTGAAGGCAAGTTAGTATTCTCCGACTTCTCCAACAAGGCTTACAGAAAGGCAAAATAGTCAATCTATAACCCTTAAACACAATAACTGATCAAATTAAGAGACTCGTGGTTTTCCATGGGTCTCTTTTCTTTACTTTTCAAGGAAAATGGGATAGAATAAAGATATCAATGAGGCAGAAAGGAATTTAAAAGATGGATTATCAGATCATGAGCGGGGATATCGTGACCGCGGAATGGATTGCCGGAAAGCTTTACATCCTTGATGAAAGACATCTTCCGCTTTTCCTCAAGAATTTTTCGGATCTAAATGCGTGGCTTGAGAGCCGAGCCATTGATGGACATCGTGCGAATTCCAGGCTGCTGAAAAAGGCTTTGCGGCTTGCAGAACGTGATGATGTCAGTACGGTGCTCGCAGTCCATGCCGCGACGATCACCGATAATTACTGGATCCGTCCAATCGGCAGCGCCCTTACCTATACAGATATCAGGTTTGATAGTGACTACTTTTCGAACCTGGCGCTTCACGGAAACTACGACAGCTTTAACCGCGCAGCATCCGCACGCAGCACCAAAACGCCGGAATTAACGAACATCGGCAGCTTCGAAAAGTGCTGGAAATTAAAAGACGGGAAATGGTGGCTCTACAAGACCGCATCGCCGGGAGAACTGTTCTCAGAGTTATTTATCTATGAACTTGGGAAAAGACTCGGCGTGCAGATGGCGGAATGCAAACGCGGAGATCATGTTTTGCAGTCGCTGGACTTTACAAACGCCGGCGAAGTCATCTTAGAACACGCAAATAGTTTTATGGGGGACAATGACGATTACGAAGACGTGATCGCCGCGTTACAGAACCTTTGCCCACAGGCAATTCCGGATTATATCCGTATGATCTTTTTGGACACCCTCGTCGCAAATCCGGATCGGCACGCTGCGAACTTCGGCTTGCTCCGCGATGCAGATTCCGGTAACCTGCTTGGGCTTGCACCGCTGTTTGACCATAACATGGCCTTAATTTCTCGCGGTTACCCAAAACCATTTGATCCGCGAAAAAGAGATCTTCTGATCGACCTTTTCACTGATGTCCTGACCGAACACCCTGCGTACCGGGATTATCTTCCAACTCTTACAATCGACATTTTACAAGATACAGCGGCTTCGGTGCATGTGCGTGCTCGAAAAAAAGAGATTGTGGATTATGTGTGGGCTCGTTATCAGGCATTGCGATAAAATCATATTCAATTAAAAAACAGATGTAAAAAACCTCCCTTGGAAAATCCTTGGGAGGTTTTTTGTGATCAGTTATTTGGTTTTAAGCTTGTAGGCCTATAATTCTCGACTAGCGTGGAGAGAATTATATCGAATCTTCCTTGCGCCAACGGCGTTTGTGGCGAAGCCACATCAGAAGAAAGATTCGCTATTTAGCCTTTCTGAAAGCCTTGTTGGAGAAGTCGGAGAAGTATAACTTACCGTCTACTCTAGCATAAGCTCTTACTCTGTAGTAGTAAGTCGTTCCCTTCTTAAGCCCCTTGGTGTTCTTGTAAGTCATCTTCTTGGTGGTGATCATCTTCTTGAAACCCTTGTTAGCCTTCGTGGATCTCCATACCTGATAACCCTGAACGGAGGACTTGTCGCCATCAATGATTCTCCACTTGATGGTCATAGCGCCTTTCGTAGCCTTGGAGGAAGCTTTCAGCTTGATGGAAGTTACTGCAGTCTTTGTATCAAGATCGAACTTGCTTAATTTTGTTAACCAAGTCGGGTTGATTGCGCAAAGACCTGCAAATCCAAGATCATCAACAGCTTTCTTAGCAGCAGCAACCTGTGCGTTTGTTGCATTCAGCGGAAGGGCCGCGATTAAAGCTTCAGCAGCTTCAACCTTTAAGTCAAAGATTTTATCTTCATATGCAGTTGCATCTGTATAATCAGCAGCAGTCTTTACTGGTGCCAATGCAGCTTTGTACTTGCCTTCTGCTCCGTACAGGTCGTTATAAGCATCCTGAGCTGCAACATAAGCGTTTACAGCTTCTTCATTTGCCAGAGTCAGCTTCTTAACATCGCCAAGAGTGTTCTTGGTATCGTTGAGAGCCTTCAGTTCTAATGCTTCTAAGCTCTGGATGTCTGTCTCCAACAGCATTTGACTTGCAGTTAAAGTATAACCATAGCCAGTCATGGTGCAGTAATCCTTGTGTGCAAGAACTTTGTCATAAAGAGCCAGTACAGCATCTTTCTGATCCAGCGCTACCGGACGTTTTACTGCGGAAACTTCTTTTGCAAGCTCTGTAGCTTCTGCTTTCAGTTCATCCTTTGTCTTTAAAGCATCAACCTTTGCCTTCACATCCGCGATTGCAGCCTGTAAGGAAGCATCATCCACAACTTCTGCTAAGAAGTTTTCGGTTGCAGTACCTGCAATAACGCCGAAGTATTCTTCAACCTTTGCAGCAGTGTTATCAGCCGGTTTTTTGTCGCCCATTAAAGCAACTTTGTATTCAATGTAAGCCTTTAATTCAGCTTTTGCAGCTTCATCTTTCTTGTAAAGAGCGCCGTTGTAGTTGAATAAAGCAGCTTGATCCGCAGTTGTTAATACTGCATCGTATTTTGCATATGCATCTAAGAATGCTTTGTTTGCATCATCAATTGTCTTTGCAGCCTTGATAGCTTCTTTTGCGTCTTTGATGATCGCTTTTACAGCAGCCTTGTTGTTGTCGGAGTATCCGGTTGTCTTCCAGTTTTCAACTGTCGGATAATCTTTGCCTTCAAGGGTAACTGTGATCTTTGCAGCAACGCCGTTGTTCACGCATTTTGTTCCGAGGAGCTTGTGTGCATTTACATGTACAGCTGTGTCGCTCATTGCTACGGAAATGGAGCCGTTTCCGGTCATGTAGGTTTCGTCGATCGCATCTTTTAATGCTTCGTCAACTGCTAATGCAGAGGATCCATCTACATAAATCGTAGCTTTGATTTTTTCTGCCTGATCTTTTAAGTCTGCAATCTTATCTACAATCTTAAGAGCTTCTTCAGCAGTTAAAATTCTTGAAACGTCAGCATATGTCATTGTATCCGCAAGCGGTGCGATCCAGCTGTAGTCGTTAGCAGCGCTAAAGGTTCCGAGGCAGGAGTTGCCTGCGTTGATTGCATTGTACGGTGCATCGTTGTAATATGCACGAACATAGTTCGCACTCTGTTCAACTGTGAATGTTGCATTGTCAAATCTGTAAGTTAATACTTCTAACAGTGCATCATATTTCTTGTTGATCTTTTCGATTTCTTTGTTTGCGTTATCAATAACGGTCTGGTTCGGCTTTGCAGCAACGGACTGCTTGAAGATGATGTTGTTCTGAACATTTAAATCAGCAGAACGCTGTGCTTCAACAGCAGCTTTGATGGCTGTCATTGCTTTTGCTTTTGCATAGTCGATTTTAGCCTTATCGGTTGCTAAAGTCTGTGCAGTCTTTAATAATGCAAATGCCGGATGACTTCCAGCTTTTCCCTGTACGAAGGTACCGGTTTCAGACTGGCCTACAGTTCCTGCGTTGAGGATTTCATAAACCAGTTTAATCTCACCGATTGTATGCGGCTTAGTTGTATCTGTGCCGTCTTCACTAAAAGTTCCAAGATATGCTAACGATTCGCTCTGTGCGATAACTGCCCATTCATAAGAGGATTTTGTCTTTCCTTCGAAAGTTACCTTGTCGTCTTTTGTGAACTGTTCAAGATTGTAGTTCTTGATCTGATCTCTGGTTTTTGCAAGTAAAGCTTTGTAGCTAGCGGAAGTTGCCGTAATCTTGCCTGGAACAAACTCAGTGCCGTTCCAAACGTCAAGACCACTTACCTTTGTAAGATCAATCTTTGCAAGAGCACCCGCAAAATATACATATCCATCATTTTTTGCAGGAGTTGGTGATGCAAAATCGTATCCTTGAATACCATATTCATAGGCCGCAGCAGTCTGTTCTGCAAGTCCGAATGCCTGATATGCTTCTGCAAGCTGAACATCTAATTTAGCTTTTACAGAATCATACGCTTCCTGGCAAGCAGCAGCCCAATCTGCAGCTGTTGCATTCGCCGGGTTTTTAGGTCCAGCTTTAACAATTGCTAATTTGCCGTCCAGTTTCGCAAGTTCGTCATTGTACTTATCCGTGATCTTTGCCATAGCAGCAGTTTTGTCTGCAAGGGTAGTCGTCGGATCAGCAGCAAATGCAGAACTGAAGCTGAAAGTGAACATAACAGCAACTGCGGTCGAGGTTGTGGACATTGGAATTGTAAGGGAAAAGATCGTTTTTGATGCAAATTTTGTGGCAGATTTTTAGGTGGGATTCATGGAATTACGGCATGAAAAAAGAGCCTGACGAGAGGCTCTGGGTGGATAATCATACATCGACTCTGCGCAATGTATGATTATCCGTATTTTGGCTCAACATCACATTAAGGCACTGAAATCCGGCCGATAAATCATTTCGGTCATCTCACTTTGCTTTTTAAGAAACATCAGCATGTAAATCGGGTAATATACGATTTTTCCCTTTTGCAAGAGATTTTCGTTACTGAATACTGCAGCCTGCGGAATATCGTACTGCACATTGGACAGAACTTTGTTTAAAGCAGAATGGGACTGATAATCCTTTCCGGATTTAATCTCAATCGGCAGGACATGCCCCTGCTCTTCAATTACAAAATCAAGCTCACCTTGTTTTTTGCTGTTAAAGTAAAACAAATCGTATCCATGTGCTTTCAGTTCCTGTGCCGCCGCATTTTCGTAAACCGATCCAAAATTAATATCCTTTTCTCTGCTTAGAAGCTTAAGCTGGATGCCATCGGTATACATCGACGCAAGCAGCCCTACATCGGATAAAAAAAGCTTAAACAGATTTTTGGATTTGGAAAGAGTCAGCGGAATAATTGGTTCATTGACACAGAAAGTCGGTAATGCAACACCTGCATTTTTCAACCAAATAAAGCTGTTTTCATAGCGAGAAAACTTAAAGTTTTCATTTAAGGTTTTTAAAATAAAACGTTTATTTTTTTGGTTCAGTTCTCCAGGAATGGATTCAAAAATATCTTCCAAGTATAGTTTGTTTTTAGGGTCATATTTCGCGATGTCCTTTTTGTAAAGCCGTAAAATCTCTTGTTGGATTTGTATTACATTTTTAAGGTCGTTCGTTTCAAGATAAACCGAAACGGCCGCCGGCATGCCGCCCACCATAAGGTAGAGCCGAAAAAGTTCTAACATTTTCTCATGAATGATGGGATCAACAGGCAATTTTTTCTCAAAACAGGTGTGCAGGGCGTCGATAACCGCCTTTGAGACTCGGTTTGCCAAGGAAAATTCTTCAAAGTCCAGTGGGAACATTTCAAGAATATCCATATACCCAACCGGCACAGATCGAAGGTCCTGCAATTCAACCCCAAGCAGGGAGCCGCTTAATACATACTGATATCTTCCGTCCTCGACCAGAAACTTTATGGCAGTCACCAGTTCTTTTGCTTCCTGCACTTCATCAATAAAAATCAGAGTTTCACCCGGAATCAGCGGCTGATCGGATAAAGCGGAAACACGCAGCAGAATTTCTTGACTGTTCTCGGCTGCTTCAAATATCTTTGCCGCTTGCTTGTTTTCAATCAGGTTTATCTCAACAAATGATTTGAACATCGCTTTTCCGACACGCCGGATACTGTACGTTTTGCCGATTTGCCTGGCGCCGGTCACAAGAAGCGCTTTTTGTGGCTTTTCCTCAAAAAAATCTTTTAACTTCGTTTCTATTTTTCGCTCGATCATTACTCATCCCCCTGTTCCCAACAGTTCTATTTCTATGCTATCATATTCTGTCCGTTTTTCCAACAATTATTTCATTATTTTGTCCGGTTTTCTTGATTATAGTTCGTAACATTAAGACGATTTAAATTTTCATCGTAAATGTTGAAAATCATATGCTATAATAATTTATATATTACCGGGAGGAGGAAGCCCCTATGCGAGGAAAATATACCGTTGATGAAATCAAAAATATTGTAGCACCAATTGTGAAACAATACGGCATAGACTCGTTGTATTTATTTGGTTCTTATTCCAGAGGCTCTGCAAATGGTAAAAGCGATATCAATCTGCACATTGATAAGGGAAAAATCCGAAGTTTGTTTGTGCTGACGGGATTCCGGCTCGCACTTGAGGATGCCTTGAGACTGCCGGTGAATCTTGTCACAAGTGATATTTCAGATAAGAATTTTTAAGACTGATTGCCGATGAGGAGGTGCTGCTTTATCGGAAATCGTGACCACATCATTCCTTTAGAAATGATTAACTACTGCGAGCGGGTACATTGATGTAGAAACGGTTTGGAATACACTGAACGAAGATATTCCTATGCTGAAAAAGCAATGTGAGGACTTACTTCTACAAGGTAAGTGAAATGCATGATTATCCACAAAGGGGCTCATCCGAGGCTCTTTTTTATGCCGCAATTCCATGAATCCGTCCTAAAAATCTGCCACAAAATTTGCATCAAAAACGATCTTTTTCCTTGTAATTCCAACGCCTGTAACCTCGACCGCAGTTGCTGTTATGTTCACTTTCAGCTTTGGCTCTGCATTTGCTTATACTTCTGACGAATTACAGAATGTAGTTGACAGTCATGAAAAAGCAGTAAAAGCAATTCAGGACAAGTATGATGACAACTTAGCAGCTTTAAACAGAGATTACAGCGCTAAACTTGCAAGCCCACAGAACGGCGCCGATAAGGACGCTTGGAAGGTTGCCTGCGATGCAGCGTTAGACACTGCAAAAGCTCAGTTAAACAAAGAATTAGCTCAGGCTTGGAACGATCTGGCTGCTAGAGAAGCTGCAGTTGCAGACCCTGCTGGCTGGATTATCAGCGGAACTATTGCTGCTGAAACTGGCTATGTTGATGTAAGACCTGCTCTGGCACTCCTGCAGACAAACGCTTTAGGCACAGTTAATGCAGGCGAAGCTGTTTTCGATGCAGTAATGACTAAGACTTTAAACCTGGTTAAGAATTATGACTTATCCAAGTTCGTAGCAGATGACAACTACAACAACACCGGCAAGAGCTCTTACCAGACCGCTGTAGATGCTCAGAACGATGCATTAAAGCTGCTTGCAAGCTACAAGTATGCAGACGGAAAAACTGTTGCGGATATTGAAAATGTTTACAAAATTACAGGCGTAGGTACTCTGGGTGAAACTGAATCCGGTTCTTTCTACGATGCAATCAAGAACCTGAAGACAACTTCCGCAGTTAAGACTGACGATGCGAAGATCGCATACGCAAAGGCTGCTGTTACAAACGACATCAAGTCCATGATCGAGGCTCAGAGATCCGCTGAACTGAAAGTTCAGAACGACATCATCTTTGCACAGTCCATCGCAGCGAAACCAAACCAGAAAGCAATCGACAAAGCAAACGAAGAAATCGCGAACATCAACAAAAAGTATGACAACTACCTGAAAGTTTGGACTTACAGACTTGACAACGGCACTTACAAAGTTGAAAAAGCTTACGGTGTTGATCAGGTTAACGTATACTATGGAGATTCCTTAGTTGCTTACATCGGATTCTTTGATGCAAACGGCGCATTCGTAAAGAGTGACTACACGGTTGCAAAAGACTGGACAACTCTGACAGCTGCTCTTCCGGTTGCAGACGCTACAAAGATCGTTGACCACGTTGCAGACCTTGAAAAAGAAGCTGCTGACTTAAAGGCAACTATCTATGTTGACGGCGACGTTGCTGCTGACGTAGATTCCGCACTGGCTGACGCTGTAAAAGATACTTACATGCTTGGTACTTTAACTAACCACGTGAGCACAACTTTAACAAACTCTGTTGTTCACCAGAGAGCTCACCAGTTACTGGGAACCACTTGCGCAGGCACTACAAAGACTGACAAGGTAACGGTAAACAGCAAGAAGTATGACAACGTTTCTCAGTGGGCTACAACTGGTTACTCCCCAGAGAACACAAAGGCTGTAAAGGCTATCATCAGCGATGCAAAAGACGCGATCATGGCTGCTAAGACTGTTGCTGACGCAGAAGCTGCTTTCGTAGCTGCATACGACAAGTACGACGCCGTATTAACAACTGCTGAACAGGCTGCATTATTCAGCTACAAGGGCGACCTTTACAAGAAGGATACTGCAGCAAAGGCTGACCTCAACGCTTACATCGACTACAAAGTAGCATTAATGGATGATGCTATCCCGGGCGTTGCTGCTGCATTAAAAGCTTACTATGCAAATAACTTATTAACAGAAGTTAATAACGCTGCTGACTTAGACAAAGCTGTTGCAGACGCAAAAGCATTTGTTGATTCCCTGAAGACTCAGAAGGAAATCAAAGCAGAAGATAAGGCTTTAAGAGATAAGATCGTTGCGCTTGCAAGACCTGTAACTCTTGAAAAGAAAGCTGACGTCATCGCTCTGTATGATGAATACGTTGCATTTGACGAATACTGCGCTAAAGTTGGATATACCAACACAGAATCCGATGGCGTTGCAGCACTTCTTGGCGATGACGTTAAGCGATTAGCTGGTCTTGAAAAAGACGCTATGGACGAAATCGTGAAAGCGATCGAAAAAGACGGCAAAGTTACATTAGACGATCGTGAAAACGTTGAAGCTTTAGTAAAAGCTATGGACGCTTACAACGACTTATATCCTGAATATGCACTTAAAATTGCTGCATACAAAACCGCTAAGGACTATGAAGAATTAATCTTCAACTTAGATGTTGATGCTGCTAACAAGCTGATCGCTGCGCTTCCGGCTTACGGTGCTTCCGCAGCACAGATCAAAGCTGCTAAGGATGCAGTTGCTGCATTAGGATTCAAGGGTCTCTGCAAACTTAACCCGACTATGGTAACAAAACTCAACAGATTAGAAGCTAGCATCGGTTACGAGGTAGAAGCTATCAAGATCAAAGCTTCCTCCAAAGCAACGAAGGGTGCTATGACCATCAAGTGGAGAGTTATCGGCGGAAACAAGGATGCAGCTGCAGGTTATCAGGTATGGAGATCCACGAAGGCTAACAAGGGCTTCAAGAAGATGATCACTACCAAGAAGATGACTTACAAGAACACGAAGGGTCTGAAGAAGGGTACGACTTACTACTACAGAGTAAGAGCATACGCTAGAGTAGACGGCAAGTTATACTTCTCCGACTACTCCAACAAGGCTTACAGAAAGGCGAAATAAGTCCTTTTGAAATCTTAAAACAAAATAACTGATCAAATCGAGACCTCCCAAGGATTTTCCAAGGGAGGTCTTTCCATCTTCATGTTTATGTTTCCGTGCGGAGACATTTATCAAGTTCATTCCGATCAATGGTATAAATAAACTTGCGGCCTTCTTTTACTGTTTTGATCGGTACACCAGAATGAATCAGCTTTTCAATATAATGCTGCGCTGTTACAGTACTTGTTTGCAGAAGATTTGCGAGGGATTGTCTGTCCAGAGCTTCTTGTGAAAAAAGGTTGTTTTGCACGAAATACCATAAAACATCCAGTGTCCTTTTTCGTTCCACTGCATCCAGTTTACCGTATCTGCGCAAAAGAAGCTTTCGGTAGGAGTCCAATGTTTCTTTTCCATCCTGCAGTCTTTCAAGCAGGCTGTCTTCTGCTTGTTCTATTACTTGATAAAAGTACAGAATGAAAGGTGTCAGATCTCCCATATTGTGCGGATCATTCGCGACATCGAAGGCTTTATAATAGTCCGATTTTCGATTTTTAATGGTATAAGAAAGTCTTAAAGCAATCAGTGTGTTGAATTCCTCACGAAGGAAATAGCTGCTTATAAAGCGGCTCAGTCGTCCGTTTCCATCATAAAAAGGGTGGATGTAACCAATCATATAATGGAAGATCGCAATCTTGCATAATTGCGGAATATCCGTTCTTTCAAAAAGCTGCAGCGTTTTATCGATATAAGAAATCACAGAAGCTTCTGGATAAAGTCCGCGATGCTTTACTTTCTGTGTTCCGGAGATGACTTCCGCAAGATCCTTTCGAAAAATTTCACCGTCCGGATAATTGGAAGGTGCTATTTCATCTAAAACAATTTCATCATAAAGCAAACGCAGATCACGGCTGTTTTGCAGGGATATTTTGTACTGATTATTACCAAGCAGCAGCACATATTTCCAGACCATGCCTTCAAATCTTTTTTTCTTGGGGTTGCTTTCGTTGCAGTCAAGTACATGAAGTATTTCCTTCCGGGTACTTCTTACTCCTTCAATATCATTCGAGATAATAATTTCATCAATCAAGCAGTTTCTCGCATAAAAATCATAAGCAGCAGCCGGCAGAGAACCACATAATTGATTGATTTGTGAAAGCTTTTTATATAACCTGGCAGTCATTATTGCAAATTCCGGGAGCATAACAAAAAAAGCATCGTTCCCATGAATTGTAAATTCTAAAGACGTGCTGCAGAAATTGTTCTTCCTTTGCAGATATTCCTGCTCGAAGTTGCTGTAATCTTTATAGTATATTTTACTTAATAATTCATATTTCATAAATTCGCTCCATTTTTTAAGTATATACGCTATATTACACCACAACTTTAAAAAAGTCAACAAATTTTAAAGTTAAGAAGGGATATGAGTGACATACCTTAAAAAAGAAACTGCATAATAAATATGAATTTTGCAAGCACTGGTTGCAAATTAGATAGATAAAAAAGTGGTGACAATAACACAAGACCTCCCGAGGAATTCCCAAGGAAGGTTTTCTTTTGAAAAGAGACTCATGGAAAACCACGAGTCTCTTAATTTGATCAGTTGTTAAGTTCAGCCTTCAAAAGGATTTATTTTGCCTTTCTGTAAGCCTTGTTGGAGTAATCAGAGAAGTATAACTTGCCATCGATTCTAGCGTATGCTCTTACTCTGTAGTAGTAAGTCGTGCCCTTCTTCAGACCCTTTGTATTCTTGTAAGTCATCTTGGAAGTTGTGATCATCTTCTTGAAGCCCTTGTTAGCCTTTGTGGATCTCCATACCTGGTAACCAGCAGCAGCCTTCTTGTCTCCGTAGATGACTCTCCACTTGATAGTCATAGCACCCTTAGTTGCCTTGGAAGAAGCTTTGATCTTCAGGGAAGTTACAGCAGCAATCTGGTTTGCTTTAACCTGTGCTTCTAAATAAGTAAGCTTGTCAAGGTTTGCAATCTTAGCAATTGCCTGATAAGGTTCGCTTGCATCTGTGTAATCTTTTACGAATGCATCAACAGCATCTCTTGCAGCCTTAACCTGTGCAGCAGTTGCGTCTGCAGGTAATGCAGCGATAGCAGCTTCTACAGCGGCTTTTTCAGCTGCGCGAAGGTCAGTAAATGCCTTGTCTGCAGCAGCCTGCTTGCCATATACAGCTTTTTCAAGTTTTCCGGTGTTAGCATTCTTTGTCATGTACATCGGCTCATTCTTAAATGCTTTTACAGCGTCTTGGATAGCAGTTACTGCAGCCTTGTCAGCAGTTGTAATAGTCTTCGGAAGAGCAGCGATCATATCGTTGATTGCTTTTTCTTCTGCAGCCTTAAGCAGAGCAACCGCTCTTTCTAAGTTAGCCGGCATATAGTCAGCCTTATCAGCAGCTTCCCATGCAGCTTTTACAGCATCTTTGTCAGCTACGGTGATTACGTTCGGTAATGCTTTTACCAGTTCATCAACTGCAGCTTTTTCAGCTTTCTTTTCAGCGTTGGTAGGAATTGCTTTTGCATATTCTTCTGCCTTTGCAAACAAGCCGGCAACGTCAGCGTTTGTTCTCGCACCATTTTCAGCTAAATATTTTGCAACGTCAGCCTTATCAGCAGAAGTTAATGGTTCTCTGTAGCCATCAGCATAGGAGGCAATCCCGATGTTGAGGTAGTCAACATAGTTGTTTACTGCGTCCATAAACTTTGTAGTGTTCAGGAACGCCGCAACTTTTGCATTTACAGTAGCTTTGTTATCAATTCCAGCTAAGGAAACAGTCTTGTTTAACGCTTTTAACTGTTGGGAAGTTTCTGCTGCGTTTACCTTGTCAATCATCTTTTGATAAGCAGCTTCAACTTTAGCTTTTTCTGGAGCATAGTATAAGTCGGAGCCATCTGCCGCGTAAAGGATAGCGTCCATTGCATCATTTAATTTTGCAACCTCAACTTCTTTTTCCCATGCAAGGTTGGAAGCAGCGTTTTCTGCACCAGCTAATAAGTCAGAAAGCTTCCATGCTTCGTTGTTGTAAATCTTAACCTGAATAGCCGCTAAGTTTTCATCAATGACAGATGCAACATATTTTAATGTTCCGTCTTTTTCAACTTGTATTTTGTAGATTTCTGCTTGTTTTGCGGTTTCTTCGTATGTTTCGATACGTTTAACTAATACGTCACTGCCAACAGGAGCATTGCCACATTTCAGCTGATCTTCTGCAGTAATCTTGTCTTTTTCGATTAACAAATTGTTTACAGCAGTGTATGCATCAATCTGTTTCTTTGCAGTATCAAATGCTTTCTGCGCAGCTTCTTTTTTGTCAGACTGGTTGTAAGTAGTCAATGCATCACTATAAGCGGAAGCAGCATTTTTCTGTACAAGTGCCTTTAAAGTGGCCTTTGTTGCTGCATCTGTAGCGTCGGAATTTGCTAAATCTTCTTTGGTTTTGATGTTGCCTGCTAATTTGTAGGATACAACAACTGTTCCGCCGGAGATGGTATTAACTGTTTTGTAAGCAACAAGGCCGTCTGTTAAAACCGCTTTATACATTGCTTGCAAAGCTGTGTAGGAAGCTGTCTGCCCCATACCAATGTTAATCGTGGTGTCCGCAACAGCATCCAGTAAATCTGCTTTTTTCTTTTCCGCCAGCTGTGCCCATGTAGTCTTATAAGGATCGTTCTTATCAGCCACATCATTTGTATACAAACTCATGTCAAGCTTTGCGATCTCGCCATTCAAGTAATCTTTCATGGCGCTTAAAGCATTTGTCCAAGTGAATACCATGTAGTAAGCCTGTAAATAATCGCCCTGTGTGTTGTAATTAGCAGCAACTGTTACATAACTTACAAGCTCAGCAGCAGTAAGGTCTGCAAGATCATCAACATCAACAGTAATTTCTCTGTCACCATTGTATGCAAGATTTGGCTTAATGCCAGTTACAGCTTTAATAGCAGTTTTTAAGTTTTCTACATTTGTTTCTGCTGCTTGTGCTTTGTCAACCTGCTGTGCCGCGATTTTCACGATGTCCGCAAAGTTCTTTGCGATTTCATCTAAGGTAGCCGCATATACAGAGCCAGCAATGGTGCAGTTTGCATTGATTACTGTCTCTTTGTATTCAGCAGCGAGAGATGCTTTAGCAGCTGCAATGTTCTTGTTGAAAGAATCAACAATTTCTTTTTCAGCCTGTGCCATAGCTTCCGCATGAGTTGTAGCTGTTCCAGGAACTTCGACAGCAGCGAATGCAGAACCAAAGCTGAAAGTGAACATAACAGCAATTACTAACAGCACTGTTAAAAATTTTTTCATTTTCAGAATTCCTCCCTTTTAATTTTTTTGCTCATCTTGTAAGGTTTGTGAAAATGGTCATAATCACGCAACTTACAATATGAAATAATTCCGTTTTAAGTTTACCAAAAGGTCGCTTCCTTTGCAAGTGTTTTTTCTGTGAAAGACCTTATTTTTCAAGGCTTTCTGCGGATTCCTCCCGGATCACCGCAAAGGGGTTTTCCGAACCTTTCATTAGTAACTCAATCAACCCGGCAAAAAGGTTACAGGTAATTTTATTTTTTTTGAAAAAAATCAAAAAAGTTTTTCGGAACGGATTTTGGGGCTGCTTTTTGTCTGCAAAAACCCAGCATAACAAAAACAGAACCTCCGATAACATAACTTCCGATAATACCGCGAGACCGCTTTCCTGCGTTCGCCGGATCGCGGTCTCGCCTTCATCACACTCTCAACTTAATACACGGTTCACGCGGCAAAAAGCTGACAGTTTTTTCTTTTTCTTTTCGTTCTATTTATATAAGCAGGAGCGGCTTCAGTCGTTCCGTTCGCGATCCTGCAGGATCATCAGTTCGATCGTCTTGCGTGTCCGGCTTGCCCTCTGCATGACCGCTTCTTTACGCATGCCGAGCATCTTCGCGATCTCATCGAAGCGCATTCCCATCACATAATGCAGCAAAATAATGGCGCGGTCTCTTTCTTTCAGGCGCCGGAGATAGCCGTTCATTTCCGCGGAAAGTTCGTTCTCCACAAAATAGCGATCTTCCGCCTTCCAACCCAGTTCCCCTGTAAGGTCTGTCGCTTTATCCAGGATGCCCATCGCATGCTTCTGCTTGTCGAGCATATCCAGCGCCGCATTCTTTGTGATCTCATAAATAAAAGTTTTTGCGCGATCGGAACCATACTCGCCGATCCGATCCAGCACAGTGGACAGACGCAGCATAACTTCCTGCGTGCAGTCTTCTGCCAGCGCGTCATCCCCCAGATAATGCTTCGCCGTCGCGCGGATCGCGCTGCCGTACATCCGATAAAGAATCTCTGTCTCCTTCCGCATACCCACCGTGAATTTTTCGAATATCATTTTGCCACCAAGTGAGAATCCTACAGTCCATACCGATCCGCACGATCCTCTTTCCTTCATTTATTGTCCTGATCCATTCTGCGTGAAAAATCGTTTGTATTTTTCGACTGTCCCGCGTCAGGCACACCTTTCCTCTGTAAAAAGTTTACACAATTCTTTTTTACATTACCACGCATCCAACATGTGATCGTACTGATTGTTTTTCGTGAGTTTTGTTTGAAAATGTTGAGACCGCGCATCGGCGGTCTGCCGGATGCGCGGTCTCAATGTTAACATATTCGGGTTTTGTTCGTTTATGCGCCGCGTGCGGCGCGAGGTAATAAGTTTTGAAAGCTAAAGTGTTCGTTTGTGTTTCGTGTTTTTTTAGATTCGTCTTTTTGTTTTTGATTTTGGACGCGCTGCGGCACATCCGATGATGGGTTTAGTTTACCTTGACCCATTCATTGTTGGTGGTTTTGGTGATCACATCCACGGCTTTGCCGTCTTTATAGCAGTTTACCGTGTACTTGACATAATATAGACCATTGTGGTCTGGCGTATATTCGCGGTCATAAGTAAACTGTCCATATCCATAAGCTAAGCGCTTATTGAATGTGCGAATAGATTCACCTGCCATAGTGCGCAGCTCGGCATTGATGATCACATAATCTAAGGTATCACGATCCGGCACCAAAACATCCACGCCGAAATATAATGTCCCGTTTGAATAATTAATATAATCGCTAAGTGCAGATACTTCATTATACTGCGGGCTTACCGGATCGATGACCGCAGCAAACGCCGTGACTTGTGACGCAAGCAGGGCTACGATCAAAACCAAAACAGTGACTAAGATTTTTTTCTTCATCCTTTGCTCCTTTCCTTTCAGATTTTGAACGCGTTCTATCTAATACACGGTTGTCAGGAGCAAAAGCTGACATAATTTTATTTTTTTACTAAATTTTCTACAAAGAAACAGCCAGTTTCATAACCCGCATTGGTATGTATTCGACCAACACTTTGTTCGGCAACAAATTCAAATACTACATCATCCTCACTGTATGTTACCGCAACCTCGAAGTTTCCAATAATTTGCTTCCTAGTTTCAGCTTTCTCGTTATCAACATATTCGCTTGCCTTTTCAATTTCTCTTTGACAGAAAAAGATATAGTTTCCGTTTGTATCTTCATATTTTGTCTCATGTTTTGTTTCACTCACAACTTCATCGCTCACCAGCCGGAACCCTTCCGGCACCTTGCCGGGGTAGTATTCCACGAAGTCGTAGGCGTTCTCGGCGTCGACCTGTACATCTACGTCGCTTTCGCCGGTGATCAGGTCCAGCCACCAGATGCGCCATGCGCTGGCCTGCGGGACCGGGACCGCAATGCTGGCGACAAAAAGCGCGACCAGCAGGATGGCTACGTAACGCAGGATCTGCTTCTTCGGGTCGCGGTAACGGCGCCGGCCGTAAAGTTTTTCATGTTTCTGATAATTTTCGTCTTTCGCCAAGATCGCGTCAAACAACGCGGCATCCTGCCTGACGGCAGCTTCGCCATAGCCGCACAGGATCTCTTCTGCCTGACGCGCAAGCTTTCTTTCCTCTTTCATTTCCATATCTCACTTTCTTCAATCCGGAGTACTGCGGTTTTTCCGCATAATGGCAAAATGCGCGCGCGGAAATATCGGCGCGATATTTCCCGCATAATAAAAAATAAGACCGTGCAGGCAAATCCGCTTGCACAGTCCGTATCGGTCAATCTATCAGTTCTACTCCATGCATGATATATTTTGCCATCTTTTCCGGATTGTCAACTTGTTCCGCAAGTCGAAAAGCTCTGGCAAGTTCGGCGTTCGCATCGGCCGTCTCACCGAACAGCAGATAATTGCCGTCCACACCCAGCACGATCGCGATCCGATACAGCAATTCCGCTCGGGTATCGTATTTGCCGCGTTCGATCGCGGAAATATGGTTCGTCGAAGCATCCGCGCGTTCCGCCAGCTGACTCTGCGTCAATCCGGCTTTTTCACGTGCCGCCTTGATCCGTTTGCCTAATTGTACCGAAAATTCACCTGCCATGCCGTGCCCACCTTTCTGCTAAAAGTTTACCCAATAACCTTTTGTATTACCACGCATAGCACAAGCAAATGTTGTAATTGAATTCAATTAGTATGCTGTCAAGATGCGAAAAAGGCGCAAGTGCCTTGCGCCTTTTTCTGAAACACTTTATGGCTGTTTGATTTTTGAACCTTTTCGGATCATATTTTTCAAATCATATTTTCGTTTTCGCTTTCAAGATTCGGCTTGCCGGACTTTTTACATCATGCCCATGCCGCCCATGCCCGGAGCGCCTGCGCCGCCCATTGCTACAGGAGGTGCCGGTTCTTTGATGTCGACAATGCCTGCTTCGGTCGTCAGGAGCATTGCGGAAGCGGATGCCGCGTTCTGCAGAGCGCTTCTGGTCACCTTAGCCGGGTCAACGATACCGGCTTCGATCATGTTGACATATTCTTCGGTTGCCGCGTTAAGACCGACGCCTACGCCGCTCTTCTTGACTTCCGCAACAACGACACTGCCTTCCAGCCCTGCGTTTTCCGCGATCTGACGAACCGGTTCTTCCAGTGCTCTTGCGATGATCGCCGCACCGGTCTTGACATCGCCTGCCAGCGTATCGACATAAGCCTTGACCGCCGGGATGGTGTTGACCAATGCAACGCCGCCGCCGGATACGATACCCTCTTCAACCGCAGCCTTGGTTGCGTTCAGAGCATCTTCGATCCTCAGCTTTCTTTCCTTTAATTCGGTTTCGGTTGCCGCGCCGACCTTGATGACCGCTACGCCGCCGGAAAGTTTCGCGAGTCTTTCCTGTAATTTTTCCTTATCAAATTCGGAAGTCGTCTCTTCGATCTGCGTCTTGATGCTGCCGATCCTTGCCTGAACATCTTCCTTCGCGCCCGCGCCTGCCACGATGACCGTGTTTTCCTTGTCAACCTTAACGGTAGCTGCAGTGCCGAGCATATCTAAGGTAACTTCCTTAAGTTCATAGCCCAGATCGCTTGCGATCACAGTACCGCCGGTCAGGATGGCGATATCTTCGAGCATTGCTTTTCTTCTTTCGCCGTAACCCGGAGCCTTGACCGCAACAACGTCCAGAACGCCTCTTAATTTATTGACGACCAGAGTAGCCAGTGCTTCGCCCTCAACATCTTCCGCGATGATGAGCAGCTTGCGGCCTTGTTTCATGACCTGTTCCAGCAGCGGGACCAGGTCCTGAATATTGGTGACTTTCTTATCGGTGATCAGGATCAGCGGATTTTCCATGACCGCTTCCATCTTTTCGGTATCGGAAACCATGTAAGCGGATAAGTATCCTCTGTCAAACTGCATACCTTCCACGACTTCGAGCGTGGTGCCGAGGCTCTTGGATTCTTCGACTGTGATAACGCCGTCCTTGCCGACTTTTTCCATTGCTTCTGCGATCAGATCGCCGATCTGCGGATCTGCCGCGGAAACTGCCGCTACCTGCGCGATAGAGTCCTTGGTCTCAACCGGTTTCGCGATCTTGCCGATCTCTTCGACTGCTACGTCGACCGCGCCCTGGATACCTTTTTTGAGTTCCATCGGATTTGCGCCCGCGGCTACGTTCTTGAAGCCCTCTTTGACGATGATCTGCGCCAGCAGAGTCGCGGTCGTGGTGCCGTCACCGGCTACATCGTTGGTCTTGGAAGCAACTTCCTTGACGACCTGCGCGCCCATGTTCTCGGTCGCGTCTTCTAATTCGATCTCTTTCGCGATGGTCACGCCGTCGTTGGTGATCAGCGGTGAACCGAATGTCTTGCTGATCAGCACGTTGCGGCCTTTCGGTCCTAATGTGATCTTAACGGTATCTGCTAATTTATCGACACCTGCCTGTAATTTGCGTCTTGCGTCTTCTCCGTAAAAAATATCTTTTGCCATTTTTACTGTCCCCTTTCGTCTCTGTTATTCAATGACTGCCAGAATCTCGCTCTGGTGCATGATCGTGTATTCTTCGCCCTGATATTTGATCTCAGCGCCGCCGTATTTGCTGAACACGACTTTGTCGCCGACTTTCAGTTCCATCGGTTCGTCCTTCGTTCCCGGGCCAACCGCTACGACTTCCGCTACCTGCGGCTGTTCCTTCGCGGCACTGGTGAGGATCAGACCGCCCTGTGTCTTCTCTTCCATCTCTGCCTTTTTGATCACTACTCTGTCGCCTAATGGCTTAATCCCTGTCATTGTCATTACCTCCGTTTTGTAATTTTATGTTTTGTGAGGAATTGCTATGCTCACATTCTTTTTACGTTATTGGCACTCTTTGTTATTGAGTGCTAACATAATTTTATTATAGCAGGCTTTGTTCCATTGTCAATACGTTTTTTCCGTTTTTCTCGTGAAAACCCGTGAAGTTTGTGTGAAGATCGGCGGCGGTTGTTTTACGGCAGGCCGGGCGGTGTTTCGATCGTTTCAGGCCAGACCGCGCACTTCCACATCCACCCGCACCACGTTAAACGCAGTCATGTTCTCCACTGCGTCCTTGACCGCGGTCTGGAAGATGCCGGCGGTCTCCCACAGCGGATAACCCTTGCGCATACGGATGACCACCAGGAGCTCATAGGCTTCCGGCAGCGTGCCGTGACTGACATAGACGACACGGCTGACGGCCGGCATCGCTTGCGCCACACAGTTTACAATATCGTCCATGACATGCTCCGCTACATAATATTCTCCCATATAGCTGTATGTCGGCCGCACGACGGTCCGTTCGGCAGCCGCGCCTTGATCCTTGCCGCGCAGCAGCCGCAGCGGGTCCATAAAGTATCCCGCGAAATTGTGCTTGAGCTGCAGCGCCGGAGCCGGGATGACGTGTTTGCCCAGCTTGTCTCGCTGCTGCCGGGCGGCGGCGCGTTCTTCTTCGGTCGTGATGTCTTCGATGTGGATGCGGCGCGGACTGTCTGTTGGAAGCGGCGGCAGGCCCAGGCGCTCGATGATCTTATCGACCATTTCGTCGCTGGTCCCCAGGATCAGAATACTCCGCGGCTGCTTCTCGGCGATCGCCTCGCGCACCTCGCGGCAGCGTTCCTCTTCGATGAACAGTGCCGCTTTGACAGCTCCAATCTTCGTCTGCGAGCGCTTCGCTGACATCCCGGCGATGATCATGTTCTGATAGATAAACAGTCCGTCGTCGATGATCCCATCGATCCGGTTTTTGCGGCAAAGCTCCATGGCATGGAAGCTCTTGCCCGTTCCGCTCCTGCCGACCAGTGTATAAACCTGCATCTGTTCCTGTTTCATCGTTTTCCCTTTCCCCGCGGATTCGCGCGCCGCGCTTTTTTCTTCATGGCTCATCGCGCAGTTCACCGATCCGCTCAAAGATTCTCAAAAATTTTCACCGTAAATTCACTTGATTTAGGCTTTACTATTATATGCGGTTCTGCTATAATGTCCTCGTAAAGATATATCTTTTAAATAGGAGGATTAGAACAATGGCTTATAAAATTACAGACGCTTGTATCGCATGCGGAGCATGCGCTGCTGAATGCCCTGTAGAAGCAATCGCTGAAGGCGACAGCATCTATGTCATCGACGCTGACAAGTGCATCGACTGCGGTTCCTGCGCAGATGCCTGTCCTGTAGACGCACCGGTAGAAGGTTAGTCTACATACGCGAAATACGCACTACGAAAAAACAACCGACCATCCGGTCGGTTGCTTTTTTTGTCGTATCGTGTGCTGCGTTCCTAGCGTTCTTCCTCACCGGATTTCGCTTCCTGCATATAATAGGTCAGCGCATGCAGACTGTCGCTGACATGTACGTTCTCGACCGCCACATCTTCCGGCAGTTCCAGATCCACGGCTGTAAAGTTCCAAATGGCCTTAATGCCGGCCCTGCAAACGGTGTCCGCTACGATCTGCGCTTTTTCTGCAGGGACGGTGATGACCGCGATATCGATGTTTTCTTTCTTTACGAAACCGGCCAGAGAGCCGCATGTCATGATCTGCGCGTCCTTGAATTCCACATCCTGAATGATCTCCTTGACATCAAAGATCCCTTTGATGTGGAAGTTCTTCTCATTCTTATAAATGTAGCTGGCCATCGCCTGCCCGAGTCTGCCGTAGCCGACGACGACAAGCCGATAGTCCTTGTTCAGGCCCAAGATATTTCCGATCTCTTCGTACAGGTAGTTCACGCTGTAGCCATATCCTTGCTGTCCGAAGCCTCCGAAGTTGTTCAGGTCCTGTCTGATCTGTGACGCCGTATAGCCGATCAGATTGCTCAGATCTTTGGAAGAGATCTTTTCGATCCCCTTTTTCTGCAGTTCGCGCAGATATCTTCTGTAGCGCGGCAGTCTTTTGATCACCGCTTTGGATATCTGTTTTTCTTTCATATCCCGTACTCCTAAATCTTATTTATTTTCTTCTACATATTTTACGAGATCGCCGACGGTCTGGAAAGTCTCCGCGTCTTCGTCCGGAATTTCGATGCCGTATTCTTCTTCGATCGCCATGATGATCTCAACCGCGTCCAGAGAATCTGCAGAAAGATCCTTCATCAGATTGGTGTCCATCGTTACTTCGGATTCATCCACCTGCAGCTGTTCTATTATAATATCCTTAATCTCATCAAAAATCATAAAAAGCCTCCATGTTTTCAGTTATTATTTTAACTATATAATAAACTACGTTTCATTATATAAATTTTTTTCGGTCAATGCAAGGGTAAATTACCCCATTTTTTTGATATTTTTGTGAAATTTCTCGCTTTTGGGATCATCCGAGGTCATTCCTGCAGAGCAGACCATTGTTCAAAGGCTTCTTCCAGCGCTGCGGAAAGCGTTTCGTGCTCGCTGCTCAGACTCTGCATAAGATTGTAGTCCGCGGCATTTTTTTCATCGTTCATCTGCGCTTCGACCTCTGCGATCTTTGTTTCCAGACGTTCGATCTCCGCTTCCAGCTTTTCGATCTGCCGCTGGCGGCGCCGTTCTTCCGCCTCTTTCTGCTTGTTGAGCAGCCGCTGCTGCGAAGCGTCCGGCGGCGCGGCAGACTGCGCGTCCGTTCCGTTCTTCTTTCCCTCGTTTTCGCCGCTCATACCGGATAGATACTGTTTGCCGGAGCCGAGCGCCTCTTTCTTTTCCAGATAATAGTCGTATTTGCCGAGGTATTCCCGGAAACCGTCGTGGTTCAGCTCCAAGATGCGTGTCGGGATCTTCTGGAGAAAATAACGGTCATGCGAAACGATGATCGCCGTCCCCGGGAATTCCAGCAGAGCTTCTTCAAAGACCTCCTTAGAATCGATATCCAGATGGTTGGTCGGTTCATCGAGGATCAGGGTGTTCGCGCCGCTGAGCATCAGCTTCAAAAGGGAGAGCCGTGCCTTTTCGCCGCCGGACAGGCTGCCGACCGTCAGGAAGACATCGTCTCCGCGGAACAGGAACCGGCCGAGGATGGATCGCATTTCGGTGTCGGTATATAAACGGTAGGATTCTTTGAGTTCCTCCAGCACCGTGTTGGACTCGTTCAAAAGCAGCTGTCCCTGATCGTAATAACCGAACGCCACATTATGTCCGATCTTGAGATGCCCGCTCGTCGGCTGCTGTTCTTCCAGCAGGATCCGCAGCAGGGTTGTCTTGCCCACGCCGTTCGGGCCCACGATACAAATGCGTTCGCCGCGCTTGATATCCAGATCAACGCCGCGGAACAGCTCGCGTCTGTTTTCTCCGTAACCGAAGGACTTGCTGAGATTTTCCGCCAGCAGCACGTCCTCTCCGGACGGGAAGTTCTGTTTGAAGCTGATCTTCATCCGCCCCTGTAGAGCCTCCGGCCGTTCCACACGGTCGATCATATCCAGACGTTTTTCGCGGGAAGCTGCCCGTTTCGCCAGGTGCTCGGTCCCATGCTGTTTCATCTTGCGAATGATCTCTTCCTGTCTGGCGATCTCACGCTGCTGATTGTCGTAAGCGCGCTGCTGGGTTTCCCGGCGCAGCTGCTTCTGCGAAAGGGAACGGGTGTAGTTGCCCTCGTAGGTGTAGACCTTCTGGTTTTCCACCTCGAAGATCCGGTTCGCGATCCGATCCAAAAAGTATCGGTCATGCGAAACGACCATGATGGTGCCTTTGTAGGAAGCCAGATATTGTTCCAGCCACTTGAGCGTACCGATATCCAGATGATTGGTCGGTTCATCCAGCAGCAGAAGATCCGGTTTCTCCAGCAGCAGCGCCGCCAGCGCCAGCCGCGTCCGTTCGCCGCCCGACAGCGACGCGATCTTTTTATCGTAAAAAGCCGATCCGAAGGCCATCGAATGCAGAATGCCGGTGATCTCGGATTTATACGTATAGCCGCCCTTCCGTTCGTACTGCATATGCAGCCGATCCAGCTTTTCGATCCGCGCCGGGTCGCTTTTACCGGCTTCGATCTCGGCGGTCACCTGTTCGATCTCCGCTTCCAGCCGATGGATGTCGGTAAAGATCTTGTCGATCTCCCCGATCACGGTCCCCTCGCCGTCAAAGTTGTCGCGCTGTTTCAGATAGCCCACGCGCGTATCCTGCGACACGAAAAACTCCCCCTCATCTGCCGAAAGTTCTCCGGTCAGCAGCTTGAGGAGGGTCGTCTTGCCCGCGCCGTTCCTGCCGACGATGCCGACACGGTCGCCGGCATTGACGTGGAAACTGACATCCTGTAGGATCACGTCGGTGCCATATACCTTACTTAAACGATTTGCTGATAAAATGATCATAGTCTGCCTCTCCTATGCGAGCGGCAGGCTTGCGTAAGCTTCCAGATCCAGATCATCGGTCTGCCCGCTCTGATATTTGTAATAGGCGGCAGCCGCGATCATCGCGCCGTTATCCGTACACAGGATCGGCTCCGGCCGATACAGCCGGATCCCCGCTTTTTCGCACGCCGCTCCGAGCATTTCCCGCAGTTTGGAGTTTGCCGCGACGCCGCCTGCCAGGACCAGCTTTTTCTCGCCCTTGAGAACCGCGGCGTCCACGGTCTTGCGGACAACGACATCCATGACGGCCTGCTGAAAGCTTGCCGCCACATCGGCACGGTCGATCTCTCTGCCTGCTTGTTTTTCCTGATTGATATAATTCAGCACGGCTGTCTTCAGGCCGCTGAAGCTGAAGTCAAAACTGTCTTTTTCCAAATAGACGCGTTTGAAATTGATCGCCTGCGGATCTCCTTCTTTGGCGATCTTGTCGATCTTCGGTCCGCCCGGATAGCCCAGACCGAGTACCCGCGCGACCTTATCGTAAGCTTCTCCGACCGCGTCGTCCCGCGTACCGCCGAGGATCTCGCAGTGGGTATAGCTTTTGACATCCACGATCTCCGTATGTCCGCCGCTGGTGATCAGCGCCATGAACGGCGGCACGAGCTGCGGGTCCTGGATATAGTTGGCGCTGATATGCCCCAGCAAGTGGTGGACGCCGACCAGCGGGATATCCTTGGCAAAGGCCACGGCTTTCGCTGTCGCCACGCCGACCAGCAGCGCGCCGATCAAGCCCGGGCCGTAAGTCACGCCGATCAGGTCGATCTCATCCAGACTTACATCGGCTTCGTCCAGCGCCTGCTGCATCACACCGTTGATGTTTTCCAAATGATGCCGGGACGCGATCTCCGGAACGACCCCGCCGTATTGCTTAAAAATATCGATCTGCGATGAAATGACGTTGGAAAGCACGGTCCTTCCGTCTGCCACGACCGCGATCGCGGTCTCATCGCAGCTGCTTTCGATCGCCATTGTCAGAAATTTTCCGTCTTTCATTGCTGTTCCTTCCACATGATCAAGGCATCTTCACCGTTATCTTCATAATATCCCTTGCGCACGCCTGCCGTCTGAAAGCCGAGACCCTCATACAGATTTCGAGCCGCGTCGTTTCCCACACGCACTTCAAGGGTATAGCGCACAACGCCGGCTCTGCCGCAGACATCGAACAAGGTTTCCAGCATCGCACGAGCAATGTGCCTGCGCCGGTATGCCGGCGACACTGCGACATTGGTGATATGCCCCTCGTCAACGATCTTCCAGATACCGACATAACCGCAAAGCGCGCCGTCTTCCTCGGCGGCGATATAAAACGCCAGCTTATTGTTCAGGATATCGTGATAAAGCGATTCGTAAGTCCAAGGAACCGCAAAGCACTGCTGTTCCAGTTCTTCGATCGCCGCGATGTCCCGTTCTTCCGCCTGTCTGATCACAAGTTCCGACATTTTGTTTCTCCTTGTCGTTTCTCCTGTTTTCCTATTCCTGCTTCGGCCCTCTGCAGATCGGCAGCTGGCCTGCGGCAAGCTTTACTTCCGCTTCCGCCTTGCGCATATAATCCGGCAGGAGCTGTTCAAAGCTTACGGTCTCTCCGTCCGCGATCCGCTCGAGCGCCGCATAGGCGGCTGCCGCCGCGCTCTGATAGCGTTCCTCCGGCTCCGCGAAAAAGTAATCTTTCGCTTCCCGATACCCCAGATCGTCAAAATACGATCGGATCTGCGTTTCGTATGCATCAATGCCGTCCCCGTAAAATTTGACCGTTTTTCCGTTCGGCAGCGCTTTCTGCGTGATCGCTTCCAGCACATCGGTCAGCATATACGGTCCGCCCGGCAGACAGTCTTCCACGATTCCGTAGACCTGTCCGCGTCTGGCGTTGATGATCCCGCAGACCAGCGGTCTGCATGCGTCGGACTCTTGCGGCTCTTCCTGCTCCGCCTTTCCCGCCTCTGCATAGCGAAAAGTTTCCAGTGTCGGTACCGCAGCGCACGGCAGCTGCAGCACCTGTGCCAGCGCTCTGGCCGTTGCCACGCCGATGCGGATGCCGGTAAAGGATCCCGGTCCGACCGAAGCTGCGATATGGGTCAGCTCGTTCTTCGAAACGCCGCATTCGTCAAGCAGCTGCCGGATCAGCGGCAGCAGATTTTTGAGATGATTTTTGGCTTCATCCGAAGACCTTTCTCCCAGCAGCACGGCAGTCCGGCCTTGTCCGCCCTGCGCCGCGCCGCGGTCCGGCGCCGTGAGCAGCGCCGCGGAAGCTTTCGGTCCGGTTGTCTCGATCGCTAAAATGTACATTGATAAATCCTCTCTTCCGGATCTTTTCCATAGCTTAAATAAAGATACTTTGTGTTCTCCGGCAGGATCTCTTCGATCAGATCCGCCCATTCCACCACGCAGACGCCATCGCCGTAAAAATACTCGTCGGCGCCGATGTTGAACATCTCCTCCGGGTCCGCGATGCGATATACATCGAAATGATACAGCGGCAGTCTGCCGTCCGTATACTCCTTGACGATCGTAAAGGTCGGGCTGCTGATCCGCTGCCGGACTCCCAGCCCTTCCCCGATATACCGCGTCAACGCAGTCTTGCCGGTCCCCAGATCTCCGATCAGCGCCAGCACATCACCGGCCGTGAGCTTCGCGGCTAAGGCAAGGCCGAACGCGCGAGTATCTTCCTCGCTGTGCATCCGATATTCTGTTAACACGGCTTTCTTTTCCATAACTGCTCCGTTTCTTTACCCGATCACTGCTGGTTCGCGGTCTTTTCCGCGCTGTGCTTGAGGCTCAGTCCCTCCTGGTGCAGGAAGCCTGAGATCCTTTTATATACCACGAACGTGATCACCGAGTTCAGTACGCCTTTGATGGCGTTGAACGCGAGGATCAGCGGCATCATGCCGACAACTGTCTGCCGCATGGCTTCTCCGCCGAGGTAAAAGGTCGTAATGTAGTAGTTGGCGAATCCCATGGCGATCACCATGGCGACCGTTGCGATCAGCATACCGAGGATCGCGACTTTCTTCGTCTTGTGTCTGCGGTACATCAGGCCTGCGATCATCAGGAAAACGCCGGACGCGATGATATGCATCGTAAAGCCGTAAAATCCGTCTCCGCCCATCAGGAACGCCTGAATGAAGCTGACGACCCCCAGCACCAGAAGGCCGGAAGCCGGTCCGAACGCGAAGGTCGTGATGAGGATCGGAATGTCCGCGAAGTCATAGGTCAGAAACGATACCGCCGGGATCAGCGGGAAGCGAATCAGACCGACGACGCAGGCCAGCGCGGCCATCATCGCCATTTTTACGAGCTGCTTTGATTGGATCTTTGAGTTTGTGTTGTTCATTTTTTTACAGTTCCTTTCTTTGAAGTGTCGTGCAGTGCTGCGCACCGCCTGAAATGTCCAGGAATCTGTCAGGTCAATAAACAAGCCTTGATCGTTTGAAATCAAGGCTTGATACACGCAAAAAATTCGCGTGTCTTGTTTCTCCCATCCGGACTATACCGTCGGTTCAGGAATCGCACCTGATCAACCGCTCCCGCCGTTTCCGGCCGAAAGCAGGCTCGCGGACTATACCGCCGGTGAGGAATTTCACCTCGCCCTGAAACAGATCACATTTTTCGTCATCTATTATATTCCCCCGAAGCCAATTTGTAAATAGCTTCGGCATAAATTTTTGTCATCTGCAGGAACCTTTCGACCGAAAGGCATTCGTTCGGCTGGTGCATCCGGTCTTCATCCCCCGGAAAAAGCGCACCGTAGGCGATGACGTTCTTCATCGCGCGCGCGTACGTTCCGCCGCCGATGATCAGCGGCCGGCTTTCGTGATCGCCGGTCTGCTTCCGGTACACTTCCAGCAGTGTCCGGACCATCGGGTTCTCCAGATCCATATACAGCGGATCGTGGTTTTTGATCAGCACCCAGCCGAGCCCGTACCGTTCAAAAGTCTCCGCAAGGCCCTCAAACACCTGCTGCTGCGTACAGCTGATCGGGTAACGGATGTTGATGGTCAGCTTGCCGATCTCCGGATCCATCTCCGCCATCCCGACATTCAATACCAGTTTGCCGGAGATCTCATCCTCAAAGCCGATACCCATCCGCTCTCCGCATAGGTCAAAACCGATGCAGCGATTGTAAAAAGCGATCCATTCGTTGTGGTCTTCATTGACAAAGTTCAGTCTGCCCAAAAACGCCATCAAGATCGAGATCGCGTTCAGCCCGGCTTCCGGGTTTGCTCCGTGCGCGCCGCGGCCGCTCGTGGTCAGTTCCAGCGATCTGCCGATGCCCTTGCAGTTTACTTTGTAACCGGTCTCTTCCCGAAACGCCGCGATCTCTGCTTTGATCTTCTGATAGTTGCCCTCCGGATCGCGCACAACGGCTCTGGCCGCGTCCGGCACACTGTTGGCGGCATTCCCGGCTTTGATGGAGCGCAGCGTCAAGCCCTTCGTCGTCGTCCGTCCGAACTTCCGCGCGGCTTCAAAGATCAGATTGCCCTTTTCCCCGTTGATGATCGGGAATTCCCCATCCGGCGTGAACCCAAGATCCGGCGCCGGTATGGCTTCCAGATAACGCTGCATGCCTTTCCATCCGGTCTCCTCGTCCAGTCCGAGGATCAGGCGGATCGTGCTTTTCGGCTCGAATCCTTCCTCTTTCAAGGCTTTCATCGCATACAGGCAGGCGATCACCGGTCCTTTGTCGTCGGTGGTTCCGCGTCCGTAGATCACACCATCCTTGATCTCTCCGCCGTAAGGATCGAAATCCCAGCTTCCGGCTGCCGGTACCACATCCAGATGACCGATGATGCCCATCACGGTGTCCTCACTTCCGCGAAAGTCGATGTGTCCGCCGTAATGATCCACATCCACGGTTTCAAAGCCCATCCCGCGGCCCATCGCAAGCACAGTCTCATAGGCCTGCTGCACCCCGGCGCCAAACGGATAGACGCTCCCGTCCGCCGCCGTCACCGGTTCCGTCTGGTCACTCTGTATGCGCAGCACCTTTGCCAAGGCATCGAGCATCTCCTGCCGGTTCTGCTCGATACGTTCCTCATATTTTTTCGGATATCCCGCTTCCATTCTCGTTTCCTCTTGTTCTCTTTCTCTGCGATCCGCGCCGGAGCGCTTTCTCTCAGACAGCAAGAAAGAGTGTCTTGACTTCCGGCAATTCACTCTTTCTGTATTTTCATATCGATTTTAGACTGCTTCAACGCCCTGGATCTCAGGATAGGTTTCTTTGATCAGTCTTTCTACAACGCCTTTGATGGTCATGGTCGCGCCCGGGCAGCCTGCGCAGTGTCCCTGCAGTCTGACCTTCACGATGTTGTCCTCTGTCAGTTCTACGAATTCGATATCGCCGCCGTCTCTCTGTAAGAACGGTCTGATCTGAGCGATCGCGTCCTGGATTTTCTGTTCCATTTGTATCTCCTTTTCTATTCTTGTATTCGTTTTATGTCCTTTAGATTCTCCAAATTCTCACAGGTTATGATACCATACCGCGTATTTTCGCGCAAGTCTTTCCTGTGATTTCCCATCGATTTATCGAAAAATCCCGCTCCCGCCTACGATTCCGAAACATATGGCGCAAGCTCGGTCCCGCCTGCGATGTGGTTGATGGAGACCGATTTGGTCGGTTCGTTCTTGCCCTTATAGTTGATCACGCCGGACGCCCCTTCAAAATTATTGATGGCGCTGAGCGCGTCCTTGATCTGCGCGCCGGTCGGGATCCCGCTGTCATAGGCCGCCTGCCAAGCTTCTTTTTTGGCTCTGGCTTCCGCGTCGGTCGCCGCAGCTTCCGCGATCTGATCCGCGTCGGTGGCATAGACATTTTTGATCGCCTGCTCCATGGCGTTGATCGCCAGCAGATAAGCATCGAACGCAACCGCCGTCCGCTGGGACGGTTCCGCGGTTTCCCCATATTTTTGATGGAACGCGTCCATAAATTTTTCCGACATCGCGGTCGGATTGCCTGCCGCCTGTTCGGACGGATAGCCGATCTGCAGTTTTCCGTTATTCTTGACAAATTTCAAAAATTCCTTGTCATTCCAAGCGCGAGTGCCGAGGAACAGTACATGGGTCAATTTTTTCTCGGCCGCCTGTTTCAAGAATTCCGTCGCCACGGACGGTGATACCGCGAGGAAAACCGCTTTGGCGCCGGAATCCCGGATCGCTTCGATCGTATCGGTATAGTCCGCGGAGGCTTTATCCAGTTCGAAACTGCCCGCAACGCTCTTGTTGTTTCCGGTCAGCTTTTTGATGCGATTGGTAAAACGTTTGATCGTCGCGGTCGCCGTGTCGTCATTTTGCATCTTGACGGTCGCCACGACGTCTTTGTTCTGCGAAAGATATGCAAAATCCGCAAGGGCGTCGCCTTGTCTGGTCTCGCTGTAGGTCGCGCTGAAATAGTATTCGTTGTTCGTCGTGATCAGCGGATTGGTACTGGAGATCGTGATCGACGGGATACTTGCCGCCGTCACATAGTCGCTCGCGACGAGCGTCAACACTTCTCCGTAACTTCCCAGGATCATGGACGGCGAATTGTTGGCGATCAGTTCCTGGATCACCGTTTCCGCCTCATACATATCGGATTTGTTGTCCGCGTAGACCAGTTCTACCGTCTTCCCGCAGGCTGTCGGATAAAGATCATGCGCAAGCTCGATCCCCATGACTTCTTCTTTGCCCTGCGCTTTCATGCTGCCGGAAGTCGGCTCGAATACCCCTATTTTTATCGTTTTTTCCTTTGCAACCGAATCAGTTCCAAAGAAGGCATTTTTAAAGTTTGTATAGGTGGTGCAGCCGGTCAGTCCTGCCGTGAGGCAAAGGATCAGTACCAGACTGAGCACCTTTTTCCTGCACTTTTTCATAAACTCCCCCTTATCTACGTTCGTGCCGCATATATGCGTTATTCTCCCAGATAAGCCGCCTTGACTCTTTCGTCATTCATCAGAGCCTTGCCCGGGCCTGCCATGGTGATGTTTCCGGTTTCCATAACATAGGCGTAATCGGAAATTTCCAGCGCGGCCTTGGCATTCTGCTCGATCAGGAGCACATTCACGCCTGCATCCTTGATCTGCTCAATGATCGTAAAGATATCTTTGATGATCAGCGGCGCAAGGCCGAGCGAAGGTTCGTCCAGCATCAGAAGTTTCGGTCTGCTCATCAGTGCTCTGCCGACCGCCAGCATCTGCTGTTCTCCGCCGGAGAGCGTCGCGCCCAGCTGCCAGGTTCTTTCTTTGAGGCGTGGGAAAAGACTGTAGACCCATTCCCGATCTTTGGCGATGCCATCCTTATCTTTACGCAGATAGGCCCCGGCCGAAAGATTTTCTTCTACCGTAAGATCCGGGAAGATCCTGCGGCCCTCCGGGCAAAGGATGATCCCCTCGGCTACAATGTCCTTGGTCTTCATCATCGTGATATCGGTACTATCCCAGTATACATTACCTTCGGCCTTGTTGACAAGCCCCATTATCGCTTTGAGTGTCGTGGACTTGCCGGCGCCGTTCGCGCCGATCAGGGAAATGATCTGGCCGTCCGGCACATCCAGGCTGATGCCGTTCAGGGCGTGAATACCGCCGTAGTAAACATGTAAATCTCTGATCGCTAACATTCTTCATCCACCCCCAAATATGCTTCAATAACTGCCGGATTGTTCTGGATCTCTTCCGGTGTGCCGTCCGCAATCTGGCCGCCGTAGTTCAGAACATAGATACGGTCGCAGATACCCATGATGACCTGCATGTGGTGCTCGATCATCAGGATACTGAGGTCAAACTCATCGCGGATCTTGCCGACAAAATGCATCAGTTCGTCAGACTCCTGCGGGTTCATACCGGCTGCCGGTTCGTCCAGCAGCAGGATCGTCGGATGGGTCGCCAGCGCTCTGGCGATCTCCAGATGACGCTGTTTGCCATACGGAAGAGAAGTCGCCAGATCATTGCGGTTTTCGTAAAGATCGACCTTTTTGAGCAGCTCCTCCGCTTCCGTGATCATCTGTTTTTCTTCCTGTCTGGCAGTCTTGGACTTAAAGACTGAGCCGAAAATGCTCTGCTTCTGGTTCATATGCATCGCGACGAGCACGTTTTCCAAAACGGACATTTCTTTGAAAAGCCGGATGTTCTGGAACGTACGCGCAACGCCCAGCTTGGTCACCTTGTCCGGGGTCAGCTTCATGACCTGCTCATAATCACCCTGATGCTTGCCCTTGTATGTCTCCGCCATCTTGCCGTGCGGGAAATTCTCGATCACGCGCATGCCGTTGATATCGACAGCGCCGTTAGTCGGCTCGTAAACGCCGGTCACCACGTTGAACGCGGTCGTCTTGCCTGCGCCGTTCGGCCCGATCAGACCAATAACTTCATTTTTGCGGACCTCCAGGTTCAGATTGTCGACGGCCACAACGCCGCCGAACTGCATCGTAATGTCGGAGAGCTTCAATACTACTTCATTCGCCATATACTTACGCCTCCTTTTCAAATACGACTACATGATCATAGACCGGCAGCGGCGTAAACAACGGTTTGCCCGCTTTTGCCGCGGCTTCGCCGTGTGCTTTTTTCTGTGCGGCCGCTGCATGGACTGCTTTCTTCGCTTCGCGTTCCGCCTTCTTCTCCGCGCGTTTCAGCTTGTGGTTTGCCGGCCACGCTTTTAAGCGCTGCGGCAGCGTGCGGAAGAAGTTTGCGATACCGTCCCAGGACAGCTCTCGGTTGCCCATGATGCCCTTCGAGAAGAAAAGTACGACGAGCATGATCAGGACCGCGAAAACAACCTTACGGAAGCCGGCCCGCATCAGCGTGGACTGGATGCCCAGCCATTCGCCTTGGTCAAGGCCGCGGAGCAGCCATTCGTTGAGTCCGATGAAAATGAACGAGCCCATCACGGAACCGGAAAGCGAACCGATGCCGCCGATGACCACGATCAGCAGGATCTCATAGGTCATGTTTGTGGTAAAGGCCGCAGATGCCACGTTGTTCTGGAACATCGCCAGCAGAGCGCCGCCGACTCCCGCAAAGAACGAGGAGATCACAAACGCCAGCTCTTTGTGCTTGAACAGATTGACGCCCATCGCTTCCGCCGCGATCTCGTCATCGCGGATCGCCTTGAACGCTCTGCCGTAGGTAGAGTTGATCAGCAGTACGATCAGCATGATGCACAGTCCCGCGAAAATGACCGGGAACAAGGCGGTATCGTAGGTTACAAATTTACGCAGGATGTTGGAGCCGTTGGTCACCGGACCTAAGGTGTTCCACTGGAAAAAGGCCCGCAGGATCTCCGCAAAGCCTAAGGTTGCGATCGCCAGATAGTCGGACTTCAGTCTCAGGACCGGGATCCCGATCAGGAACGCAATGCCTGCGGTCAGAAGACCGGCAAAAAGGATCAGCAGGAACACGCCCGCGTATTGTCCGAGGAAGCCGCCGACCGTGCCTTCGCCGCCCAGCGCGTTCATCAGGATCTCCGGGATCGAGAACTGCAGCGCGCCGCCCTCAAAATACTGGTAGACCGCTTCGTGGTCCGCCGCCGGGATCGCAAAGATCGCGTAAGCGTAAGCGCCGATCAGCATGAATCCGGCCTGACCGAGTGAGAACAGTCCCGTAAAACCGTTCAGCAGGTTCATGGATACTGCGACCAGTGCGTAGATCGAACCTTTTTCGAGCACTGTGATCAGCATACTCCATTTTGATGTCGGTGCGATGAAGGAATCGCCAAGATATACTAAAATCAGGAATACAGCAATGGCGATGATGCTGCAGGCAGTTTTTGTTTTTTTCGATAATGTCTTTTCCATTTCTGCCCCTCCTTATACTTTGTTGATGTTCTTTTCGCCGAAGATACCCGTCGGTTTTACCATCAGGATCACGATCAGCAGTACGAATGTGAACGCGTCGGAGAACGTGGTCAGTCCCGCGCCCTTCATGATGTTTTCACAGATACCGATGACAAAGGCGCCGACGACTGCACCCGGAACGGAACCGATGCCGCCGAATACTGCCGCAACGAACGCTTTCAGGCCCGGCATGGAACCCGACATCGGGTTGACGCCCGTGTAGTTCGAGAAGAACAGGATCGATCCGACTGCCGCCAGGAAAGAACCGATGATGAACGTGACGATGATGACCCGGTTGATGTCGATACCCATCAGCTCGGACGTTTCAAAGTCACGCGATACCGCACGCATCGCCATACCGATCTTGGTGTGGTTGATCAGCATGACCAGCGCGAACACCAGCACGATCGTCAGGATCGGGGTGATAACCGTTACCATTTTTGTGTGCGCACCAAGTACCGTGACCGTTTTCTGCAGGAACGGGATGGACGGATAGGTCTTGGTCAGTCCGCCGGTCACGTACAGCGCGATGTTCTGCAGGAAATAGGATACGCCGATCGCCGAGATCATAATCGACATTCTCGGTGCGGAGCGCAGCGGCCGATAGGCTACTTCTTCGATGGTGCAGCCCAAAGCCACCGTAAAGATGATGACTACGATCACGCTCAGCCAGATCGGCAGCGCGGATACCAGATAGATCATAACCAGACCTGCCATCATGAACATGTCGCCGTGGGCGAAGTTGATCAGTCTGAGGATACCGTATACCATCGTATAGCCGATGGCGATCAGTGCATACTGTCCGCCTACGGAAACGCCCGCAAGGATATATGGCAGCCATTTCGCAAATAATTCCATGTATGAAACCTCCAATTTAATCATAAAAGACAGGGCGCTTCGACAAAAATGCCCTCTCCTTTATGATTTTCGTCTGAAAACTCTATCAAAAATGTACATTTCCATAATACGACGATAAGCGGGAGGTATGTCCTCCCGCTATATGCCTCTGATCAATCTTTGCTATGTACCTGAGCATACCTGCTCTGTTTGATTTCAAAAAGCAAATCGTACTATGTGATTTTTCTTATTCTTCGATCGACTGGGTCTTTACGTATTCCCATTCACCGGTCTCGGTGTTGCAGTGCTTAACAACCGCTTCGTTCTTTTCTGCGTCGCCGGTCGCGTTGAATTTAACGGTACCGCAAACGCCGCCTTCATAAACAACGTTCGGAAGTGCTGCCAGTACGTCTGCCGGCTCGGTGGATCCCGCTGCTTTCAGAGCTTCCAGCGCTACGAAGTATGCGTCATATCCCATTGCGGATACTGCTGCGATCTGGTCGTTGCCGTTGTTGTTCGCTTTCGCGGTGGAATCGGAGTTGATCCATTCTTTGATGCCGTTATCGAATTCCGGGGAGCCGCCTTCCTGATAGAACGTGGTTACGTTCAGTTCGATATCTTTGCCCTTTGCCGCTTCGAGGACAACGTTGGAGTCCCAAGTGTCGCCTGCCAGGATCGGCATACCCAGTTTCTGTGCTTCTGCCTGGTCGATGATCAGCGCAGCCGCTTCGATGGATACCGGGGAGTAGAATACATCACAGCCTTTTGCTTTTGCGTTCGCAACATAGGATGTGAAATCGGAGTTTCCGTTCGGGAACTGTTCTTCTACCACTTCACCGCCGAGTGCTTCGAAAGCCTTAACGAAGTAGTTTACCAGACCTACGGAATAGTCGTCACCGAGTTTGGATAAGCAGTAAGCTTTTCTTGCGCCGTTTTCATACGCGAAGTTCGCAAGAACGGTGCCCTGGAACGGATCCAGGAAGCAGGTACGGAAGTATACCGGGTTGCCGTCGGTTACCTGCGGGTTGGTGCAAGTGATGCCAAGTGCCGGCATGCCTGCTTCTTTGAAGACATCGCCTGCCGCGATGGATACTGCGGAGCCGTAGGAGCCGAGTACCATGGATACGCCGGAAGATACCAGGTTCTGTGCCGCGGTGATACCCTTTGCATTGTCGGATTCGTTATCCGCGATGACCAGTTCTACCTTGTAAGTCTCGCCGTTGATGTCAACAGTCGGCTGTACCTTATTCGCGTACTGGATACCCAGAGTTTCCTGCTTGCCGCCTGCGCCGTTGTCGCCGGAAGCCGGTTCAAATACGCCGATCTTTACGGTGCCGGCATATTCGCCGTCTGCGCCGCCTTCATCGCTGGAACCGCATCCTGCTGCGAACAGTGCGAAGACCATGATAAGTGCCAAAAGTAAAGCAACTTTCTTTTTCATGTTTTATTTCCTCCTTAATTTGAAAATTCAAAATTTTCTCAAATGTATACGTGTAGGTACATTATACCCTTTCCCATTATGTATTGCAATGTTTTTTTGTGCATTTTATCGTTTTTGAACAATTTTTCTGTTGTTTTTGTGTTTCTGCAACACAAAACTTTGTTTTTGACAACAAAACAGCCCCGATTTCGGGGCCGTGACATATTTTTTTATTCCAGTTTGATCAAGGCCGCGCGCGAGTTAGTTTCCGCTTACTTCCCTGCTGCTCCGGCATGCTACTCCGGCTGCCGCAGTCCGAGCGCATGGCTGACCGGAAGTGAGAAAACGATCGACTGCGCTTTGCTTTCCAGTCCCGCGTGCTCCATGATCGCTTTCATGATCGCGTTCCTGCCCTGTGCCGGCGTGACCAGCAGATGGATCTCTTTTTCGGACGCGATGGAAAAGCCGAAGAATTTCTCCGTGTATTCCGCGCCGGTCCCTTTTGCTTTGATGACCGTACCGCCGCCGGCGCCTGCTTCGCGCGCCGCGTCCATGATCATATCGCTGTAGCCTTCATTCGCGACTACAAAAATCAGTTCATAATCCGTTTTGATGGACATTCTCTCTATCCTTTCTGCCATTTCCAGGCTCTTGTTTGTTTCCAGCACCTGTCCGTCCAGCATATATTCCAGGCTGCGCCTGCCGCCGATGCTGTTGAGCGGGACTGTCACCGCGATCCCGTTTCCCGGAACGTCGATGAACATCTTACGTTTTAAGGTCTTGAACAGGGAATTCAGCCCGGCGTTGGTGACCACGCCGAAGATAATGGCTTTTTCCGCGGGGCTCAGATAAAGGTACTCGAGGATCTCCCGCGGCGCGGTCCCCTGCCCCAGCGCAACGTCGGTCGTAAAGACGCCGTTTTCCTGAAACAGTTTGATTGCCGTTTCTGTCTTGTCTCGGTCCGTGATATTGATGACTAAATTTAATCCGTCCATGGCAATCCTCCTTACAATTCTATGATATCGTCATCGGCGTAAACTTCGATCTTCGCCTGCATACGTTCTCTCGCTTCGCGTTCCTTACGCGTACGGAACTTGTATTCCACGCCCAAAAGCTGAATGGTGATCAGCGGCGTCATCGCTACCATCGCGACTACGCCGAACGCGTCGCTTACGATCCGCTCCGGTCCGCCGATCGCCTCACAGGCCCCCATCGCGAACGGAAGGAGGAAAGTCGCGGTCATCGGACCGGAAGCCACGCCGCCGGAGTCGAACGCGATCGAGGTAAAGATCTTCGGCGCGAAAAAGCTCAGACCCAGCGCCAGCACATAGCCCGGGATCAGAAAGTACATGACCGAGATCCCGGTCAGCACGCGGATCATCGCCAAACCAAGGGATGCCGCAACGCCGATGGAAAGTGAAAGCTCCATCGCGCGCGCCGGGATACTGCCTGCGGTCAGGTCTTCGACCTGCTTGTTCAGGACGTGTACCGCCGGTTCTGCTTTTACGATAAAGTATCCGATGAGCATGGCGATCGGCAGCAGGATCCAATTAAATTCCTTGCTTCCGATCAGGTTGCCGATGTAGTTTCCGACCGGCATGAAGCCGACGTTTACTCCGGTCAGGAACAGCACCAGTCCCGCATAGGTAAAGATCAGACCGACGCTGATACTTGCCAGCGGCTTTTTCGGCATTTTGATATAAAAGGCGTTGAACAGAAAGAAGAATACGATGATCGGCGCGAGCGCGATCGCAACTTCCTTCGCGTAATGCGGCAATCCGTGTATAAACAGCAGGATCATTTCCTGCGAGTTTTCCATCTCCGGGATCTCAACCGGCGTATAAGCCGCCTCAGGCGGGTAGATCAGACCGAGGATGAGCACCGCCAGGATCGGGCCGATCGAGCAGAGCGCGACCAGACCGAAACTGTCGTTTCCGGCATGTCGGTCGCTTCGGATCGCGGATACGCCGACACCCAGCGCCATGATAAACGGTACAGTCATCGGGCCGGTCGTTACGCCGCCGGAGTCAAAAGCGACAGCCCAGAAGTTTTTCGGTACAAACATCGCCAGTACGAAAACAACTATGTAAAATCCGACCAGTAAGATGTTCAGGCTGATCCCAAACAGGATCCTCAGCATGGCGATCACTAGGAATACGCCGACGCCCAGCGCGACTGTCCCGATCAGGACCGCGTTGGGGATATTCGGCACCTGATTTGCCAGTACCTGCAGATCCGGTTCTGAAATGGTGATGATCACACCCAGCAAAAAGCTGACAAATACGATCAGCCAGACTTTTCTGGACTTCGTGATGCAGCTTCCGACTTTCGTTCCGATCGGTGTCATGGCTGTGTCCGCGCCAAGCGTAAAAAACGCCATTCCGATGATCAAAAGCACTGCTCCCATGACAAAGGAAACAAGCATATTATTCGGAATCGGTGCAACGGTAAAGCACAGCAGCAGCACAATGATGGTAATCGGGAGTACGGATGCGAAAGATTCTTGAAATTTGTCATGTAATAACGTCTGATGCCGCAAAGGTTACCTCCTTGATTCTGATATTGTGATGTCGTTGATTGATTTATAAAACAAATCGCCGGCGAAGCACCGAGCAAAATTTGTTATAATCTTCCACGTTTATTTTATCATATTTTTCTTAGCGCTTCCAGATAAAAAACCGCTAAAATCTTAACAATCTCCAACTTTTTGATTTTTTCCCTGTCTTTCTCCGGTTTTTTCCGCCGTTTCCCGCCTTGTCTGAAAAATTTTTTGTTTTTTCATACTCTCGACACACACCTTATGTTATAATGTCCTTGTCACAGCGATTGCGGCGGCTTGGCCGACCGCAGAGCTGATGAAAGACAGATGTCCGAGCGAAGGCGATGCCGAGGCGCAGCCGAATGCAGAGCCGCTCAGCGTCCGGACCAATGTCCTTGTCACAGCGATTGCGGCGGCCCAGCCGACAGCAGAGCTGATGAAAGACAGATGTCCGAGCGAAGGCGATGCCGAGGCGCAGCCGAATGCAGAGCCGCTCAGCGTCCGGACCAATGTCCTTGTCACAGCGATTGCGGCGGCTTGGCCGACCGCAGAGCTGATGAAAGACAGATGCCGCGATCACGGCGCGGCCGCGAATGCAAAGTGTGCTATCAGATTACCACACAATCGTGAAATCAGTATGTTTTTTTAAGCAAGATTTTAAGGAGGTAACAAATTATGAAATGGGTCTGTTCCGTATGCGGTTATGTTCATGAAGGCGACCAGCCGCCTGCAGAGTGTCCGGTCTGCCATGTAGGCGCTGACAAGTTCAAAAAGGTAGAAGGTGAAATGACGCTCGCCGCAGAACACGAATATGGCGTTTACGCCAAGGCAGTCAAGGATAATCCTGACATCAGCGAAGAAGATAAAAAATACATCTTTGAACAGTTAATGGCAAACTTCCAGGGCGAATGCTCCGAAGTCGGCATGTATCTGTGCATGGCGCGCATCGCGCACAGAGAAGGTTATCCGGAGATCGGCCTTTACTGGGAAAAAGCCGCTTATGAAGAAGCGGAACACGCAGCGAAATTCGCGGAATTATTAGGCGAAGATCTCGAGCCGAACATGAAAGCGACTACCAAGGACAACCTCGCATGGAGAGTTGACTGTGAATTCGGCGCGACTGCCGGCAAATTCGATCTGGCGAAGGTTGCCAAGATGAACAACCTCGACGCGATCCACGACACCGTGCATGAAATGGCACGCGACGAAGCAAGACACGGCAAGGCACTCAAAGGCCTGCTGGAGAGATACTTCGGCTAGTTCAGATTGGTTGAAAGTTCAATAAAGAATCGCTAAGGGCGCCGGATTTCCGGCGTCCTTTTTTTCATGCGGAAACCTCTTCATTCTCACGCAAAATGTGGATTGGGAGTGTGAATTGAGTGTGAATTTTTGTTCTGACTCCCGCTTGAACATCTAAAAAGTGTGAATCATAAAAGTGTGAATTTATTATACTACATAATCGTTCATCTTTGAACATCTTTCAAAGAAAAAAGCAAGACTTTTTACATCTTGCTTAATCTTCATACATCTTATAAACATCTGCGATAAACGCTTTCATTCCCTCAACCGCTTCCGGCGGATTGGTAATCTGAATTAAATGTCCAAAAGTCGCCGCCCATGCATAAAATGTCGGGCTTATCTCAACATCAACATTGACAGTAAAATGCTCCGCTCCATCAGGCACAAGCATAATGTCCTTGCCGAATTTATCAATCAGATAGTCCGCAGCCGCATTAGAACACCGCATTCTGACTTTATAAGCGGCTCCGCCATACATATCAAATATCTTTGCTTTTGGCTTTCTTGATAAGTGTGATTCTCTGAATTTATCTTTTCCCTTGCGCCTCATACCAATATGCGGCGCGATTGCTTCCATTCTGTCTATGCGATAATATTTGAATTTATCATCTTCTGTATAAGCGTATAGATAGTAAAAGCCGTTGCTCCAATACAAAGCAAAGGGGCTTACAGTAATCGGTTTGCCGCCGTTTCTGTATTCTTTTGGTCTATCTAATCCAGAAGTATAGTGGAAGAAACGAAATTCTATCTTTTCGTCTGCATCAATCGCCTTATAAATAATATCGGTGTAGGCAACCACGCTGTCTTTCATATTATGGATTCGGTTATCAACAAAAGCTTTTCGGTCAAGCCCTTTTCTTGTGTGGACATCCGCGAGCTGCTTCACTTTCTCCGAAAGCTGCACGGCTTCCTTTTCTGTGATGAAATTTGCGGATTGTATGCTGTCAATCATCAGCCGAAGCTCATTCGGCTTGAACGGCTGCTCTGCAAGCTGATAGCCTTTCTTTGCATAGTTATATTCTATTTTCACGCCCATTTCATCTTTTAAGATGTTCAGAGCCTTATATACCGTCTTTATATTGTCAACTTCAACGCCGTTCTGCTTCCAGTAGCGCAAAATCTGTTCTGCGGAAACGCAATACTCTTCGCTTGTATGCTCATAAAGAAAAACTTTCAGCAGCGCAAGCCTGCGGTAGACATCTTCCCTTTTATTCTTCTTTTCAAAACTGCTCATGGTATAAAGTCGTATGTTTTTTCACTCACTATATGATTTCTATGTTATCAACGCCATATTTCAATATTACATTGATAAGTTCATTCCTTGAATAATTGCTTTCAGCTGCGATTTTATCAAGTGCAGCAAGCGTTTCTTCCTTTATTCTTACAGTTATGATCTTGCTGCCATCTTCTCCGCGCTTTTTAATTTGCAAAGGTTCTTTCATGAATATCGCCTCCTATCTGTAATTAAAGTATAGGTTGACCTTCTATATAAAAATATGCTACAATTTAATATATATAAATATATCTATTTGTATTACAAAAGGAGGAATTATGAAATACTATCTAAATCCGCAAAGCGGCACGCTCCATATAGAGGGATATTGTCGCTTTACACGTCCTGCGCCAAAAGAGTATTTGAAATTTGATACGGAAGAAGCGGCAGATGGAATATTCACAAAGAACTGTAAGCTATGTCAAATGAAAAAAGAAGAAGTACTTCGGAAAGCATAAAAGGCTGTAATTTAGCGTGGTGCATAACCTTTTGGCTATGCGAAACGCTATAATGTAAGTAATAAAATTTTTAAGGAGAAGAATTATGAAAAAGAGAATTTTAGCAATTATTATGATTATGGTAATGTGTCTGGCACTTTGTGCCTGCGGCGGCGGAAACTCTTCAGCAAAAGCCTCAATTGTTGACAATGATGGCAATTCCGTTTCTTTATCAGCTGTGGAACTTTCAAAACTTTATGATGAAAATTCTGCTTCTTATAAAGACAAATATCAAGGTGCGGAAGCCACTATCAGTGGTACTGTAGACAATGTTTCAACAAATTTTGAAAAATTCGGAACAACTTCAAAATCTGTATATGTAATCAAGTTAAAAGAGGGTTGGAAGATTACAGTACTGGAAGAATTTCATGACGAAGTCCTTGACTTGTCAAGCGGAAGCAAAGTAACTGTTACATCTCACTTGCAGTTATGTTCTGGTCAGCAAGTCAGCATGATGGATATTGGTCAACATTTTGGTTGGCATGATGATACAATCATTACAATTCAGTAGAGATTAAACAAATAATGGAGGATTAAAGATGAATCAAAAGAATAAAACACAAAATCATGTAGGTGCAATTTTAAGTATAGTAGGTCTTGGTGTTTTAGCTCTTCATGCAATCGCATGTCTTGCTAGCAGCAACAATAATGTTGGCAGTAATGCTGATATAAAGATACGTATTTCCACAAGCACAATGTCAGATTCTGGATTCGCCATGCTGTTTATGGTAATCATTTTATTTTCAATCGCCGGAATAGCATTTGCAATTATGCAATTATGTAATAAAAATACAAAAAACGCTTCCATAGTTTCTGCATTGTGTTCTTTTGCTACATTTGCAGTATACTTATTCTATATGGTTTCTTATGGTGATGGATGCACAATTTTTTTACTGGTATTTGCACTCATAGCTTCAATCGGAGGCTTGCTGTCATTAGTAGGTCTAAAAAATGCGCTTTAAGGAAATATATTTTTCAACTGAATTTATAATTGCAAGACTAATTATATATGGAATTTTTCCTCTATATTACCTTTACTTAGTATTTGTTAACAAGACATCTTGTAGTAACGGAAATAGTTGCATACTATGTAATATGAAAACCGCAGTATGGAAACTTCTTCACTTCAATATCAAAGAAGCTATAGCTCTCAATCCACTAGTCTTATTGGTTTTGCTAGCAATAATTTACACACTATTTGACATCTGCTTAATCATCAAATATCTAAAAAAATAACATTTCAAAGAGGAAGCCCGCGCGGCTTCCTTTTTCTTTACTCTTCGTCTTCTTCCTCTTCTGGCTTCGCTTCCTGCTCTGCCATGTAGATAAAATATAGTAGTTCTTGAAAGTCCATTTCCTATCCCCCTATAATAACTGTGTATGTTTGTCAATCGCCTCTTCAATGCGCTGCGGCTCAATGCCGATATAACGCTGCGTGGTTGAAGAGGAAGAATGCTGCAAGAGCCGCTGCACTAAGGCAATGTCATAGCCGTTTGCTTTATAGATTTCTGTAGCGTACCACTTGCGGAAACTGTGGCTGCCGATTCCCGTATAGCCAAGGTACTGGCAGACTGCCGCAAGCTGCTTCTGTACCTGTCTTGTGGTAATGGGAAAAATCCGTTCAGAGGCTTCAATTTTATGTTTCAGACAGTAATTTTCTATGTATTGATAAATGACAAGCGGAACGGTAAAAACTCTTTGTTTTCCAGTTTTTTGCTCTATGATTTCCAGTCTGTATCTGTCGCCGTCCTTGACTATATCACAAAACCGCAAATTTACAATATCACTGATTCGGATTCCAAGATTGCCCTCAAGCACAAGTGCCGTTGCTATGCGCTCATTCGGGCGACAGCCGCAAAATCCTTGCTTCATAGTCTGAATGATTTCCTTATATTGCTCCGTGGTAAGTGCTGCTGTTTTCTTGTTCATCATAAGCCCCCTATTGCTCAAAAGTTCGTTTTTTCGCCGCGTTCCGTTCCTATTTTTCTGCAAGTTTTGCAGAAGCGGCGGCATTTCACTGTTTTACGGTTCGTATTCCTACACTTTTAGGAACTCTGCTTCCGCTTTACGCGGAAACAGAAAACCTTTTGCTTGCAACCTGTTTGGTAAACTTCTTATACATCTCACTGTATTCTTTCTTGAATGACGTGGTATCAAAACGGTTGCTCAAGACCGAAGTCCACCTGACAATATATTGTCCGCAAGCCATTTCCTCAAGATCCTGCGCAAGCATTTCAGCCTTAATATCATCTCGGATTGCTTCCGCCTCGGCTTTGGCTTCTTCCATCAGCTTTTCCCATTCCTGTAATGCTTCAATCTTTCTTACTAAATCTTTGCTGCTCATTTTTCTTTGTCCTTTCTTTTGGTTCGTTCTTTATCTTGACTCTATAATACTACGAAATTCGTTATTTGTCAATACTTTATTCGTAATTTATTTACGAAATACGAAATATTTTTCCGCTTTTAGTATTGATTTATTACTATTTCCGTTATATAATCTAAAACAAGAAAGGAAGTGATTGCATTGATTAAATTCAAAGTAAAAGTTATGCTTGCCATCAGAGAAATGACACAAAAAGAGCTTGCGGAACGCACCGGCATCCGACCGCCTACAATCTCCGCCATCTGCCTCGGAACCGTCAAACATCTTCCCATAGAAGCCTTAGATAAAATCTGTGCCGTTTTAGACTGCCAACCCGCCGACATCATGGAATATATTCCAGAAGCAGCCGAACAGGGGGAATGATTTCAGGCATTTCTTTTTGCTTTTGGCGGCTGTGCTCTGGGTGTGGCTTCCGCTCCTATGAAGCAGCTTTTTTATTCCAAAAGGCGAAGAAACAGAAGCGTTTGCGCGTAAATAAAAAATAGGGCAAGCCGCATACTCTTGTTTTTGCGGATTGCCCTTTCTTACTTCCAGTCTTTGAGTAGATCATCAATTGCCCGATCTAAACAGGCTTTCATACTGTTATATACCAAAGACTCTATTTCCTATTCAAGAAAAGATTTTTTCTTTTTCTTTTCTTCGTCTCTTTTGGTTGAATTCTTTTTCATTTTATCTTAATCTCACTTGTAATATGAAGCGGCTATTCTTCTGTCTGCCGCCCTAAAAACTGTTCCAATATTATTTTTTTCTGTTCATAGTAATTATCTTGCAGCAATCTTTTCTTGTGGTTGTACCATATTTCATCTGGTACTTTTCCCAAAGATCTTAAAAAATCCACATGAACTATCATAAAGTCTACTACTCCTTAAGCTAAATTAGCAGCGGCGAATTTTTCGCCGCTGCGTTGAAAGAATTTCAAACAAGTGGCAGCAGCCACTTGTTGAAATTTCCTTTCAACATATTAGTCTTTTGTTAGTTTATCATTTTTCAATATTGACCACAAAAAGAAATACCTTTGCCCTATCAAGTTTTGTATTTTACATAGAGCAAAGGTATTTCTTCTTATGTTGACGCTTTCAGTCATAGTTTTTTTATTATTCTCTCTTTCCTTTTAATCCAAACACTTAACACTTATAATAATATAAATATTATATACTGTTAAATGTCTGACTCAAATTTTCCTATCTTCTCCATTTCTGCACATACCAATTCATTCAAATAGTTAAGCTGCTGCGTGTAAATCCCGTTAAACTCTGGCTTTTGATATTTTCTTGCCACTCCGCCATATTTAGAAATCATATAAAAAATACAATCTTCCGTCATCTGCCCTTGTCTTTTCATTGAGAAATACTGCGCCCACGCTTTTTTATATGTTTCTTCATCAGTCTTTATGCGTGTTTCTTTAACTGCAAAATAATATTCATATTCGCCGCTGTCAAGATGGATAAACTCTGTATCTTCAAGTTTGCTTTCATACCCCCTTATAGTTTGGCGGGAAATATCTTTCCCCATTTCAGTAAGCATAATTTCCTTTGTTTCTGCCGGTTGATTTCTAAAATTCTCATCATTCAGAAAGTAGTAGCAGAAATCGCGGAACTTATTAAAATCTGTCTGCGCTGAAACATTCAAATCTAATACGGCATATAACTTGAAAGGATTTTGGATCTGCTTAATATCAAATACGCATTGTGCTCCCCTGCCCGCTGCATCAAACAGAATGCCATAACTGTTAAGCTTCCTTGTAAGTTGCTGCCTGTTTTTACACTGAAACACGACTTTCAATTCTTCCATGGAATATTTCTTTTCTTCTAACATGTTTTTTTCCTTTTTTAATTCAGACATTTAACACTTACAGAATATATTTATTACTGTTAAATGTTTGATTCAAAGTTTTATGCTACACCGTTTTTATCAACTCTTTTAAGCATTGCGCACATGACATATTTTTCATTTGCTTCTCCATCTTGATTCTCTTCGGCAGAATGAAGAGGCAGCAGCGCAATCAGCTTTCCGTTCTCTACGTTCGGCATCTCAATGAAGTCTGGAAAGGTTGCTAAAAACCATTTCTTCACAAATAGATAGCTATTGTTTTGAACAAGGCTTGCTCTCTTGACAAGCTCAAACATTTTGAGCAGTTCTTCTGCGTTATCAAAAAGTTTTATATAAGTTTCCATTCTGTTATAAGTAAGTCCTTTATTCTTATTTGCTTTCTTGGGTGATCTGTGACTATAATTCAGAACTTTCATATTCGGAAAATCTTTTCTTACTTTCATCAGAATGTTGTATTCTTCGGAATTGATGTTCTCTGCTCTTTCCGCAAAATCCTTTGTAATGGTTACTGTTTGTTTTTCAAAATCAATCTTATAGTTTTTCATGTTTCATACCGCCTTTCTATGCTACTACTTCCAGAGTGTTCGCTGCTTCCTCTTTGCTTTCTTTCACCTTTTGGAGAATTGCTTCATTTGTTTTAACTTCATTCTCTTTATAATCCTTGAAAGTTTCCAAAAACCATTTCTTCGTCAGCGGATATTTTGCACCCTTAGCTTCTGAAATCAACTGGATTGCTTTAAATTCTTCCAGTCTCTTTTCACTGTCCGGCTGCGTCAAGATATATTCTTCCATGCGTTCTAAGGTAAGTCCGCCATAAGTTTTCTTCTTGCTTACTTTGAATGTAATCTTGAATGTTGGATTCTGTGTGGTTGCTTCCGTAAGCATTTCATATTCCGGCGTTCCGTATTTGCAAGCCTTATTGTAAAATGCCTTTGATACTTCAATTGTGTTTTCCATTCTGTTAACTGTGATATTGCTCTTTTTCATTTTCTTTGTCTCCTTTTAGTTATTTATTTCTTGAAGAGGTTTTCTCTCTTCATCTTTTGTAATTACATTATAGCAAGTTTACTATCCATCAATAGTGGATAGTAAACACTTTTCCCAAATTATTTCATAAAAAAGGAAACTATCTTTTATCAATAGTTTCCGCTTATCTGTTCTATATTTTTGAAAGGTTCTCTGTCAGAATATCAATACCTCTTTCCGTTACTCCAAGATAATATAATTCTGTGGTTTTGCTGCTTGCATGCCCCATTTGTGAGCATAAAAGATGTGTCGGTGTGTTGAGTTCCGCAAGTCTTGTTCCGTATGTATGCCGCAAGTAATGATACTTGAACATGATATTATACTGTTCTTTGATTTTTCTTGTATGAAATTTTACTGAATTCACAGTTCTTATTTTTCCATTTAGAAGCGTATTGACTAATTCCAAAGAGGATATTTGTTGATCGTCGGAATCTTTTATCATCATTTGATTTTGCTTGCGCTGCTCCGCCATTTCATTCTCTGCCTCATGGATTTTTTCTTGCAAATCTAGCAGATACGTTTTTAGCTGCGGCGCAATATAGATCGTTCTCTTTGCATTACGTGTTTTTACCGAAGTCAGCCTGATAATTCCGTTTTGATATTGCATTTGCCTTTTTACATGGATTTCTCCGGCTTCAAAATCTATATCTTCCCATTTCAGCCCAAAGCACTCATTGATACGCAAGCCGCAATACTTTCCAAGCATGAACGCTGTTTCAATATTTGTTCCCTTAAAATACTCTGTAAGGCAATCCATTTCTTCTTTACTGAAAACAACAATGTCGGTTTCATCATCAATTTTCTGCTTCGGCATTTTTATTTTTGTCTCTTTATTCATACAAAGCTTATGGTAGCGGTCAACATCCAAGTAATCTCTGGAATAGGCTTGTCCGAAAATCAGGTAAAACATTTTTAGAAAACTTTCAACATAACGGTACGCCCTGCCCTCTGTATAGTACAGCCCCTCTAAATAATCATTGATCTCCGCCACGCTTACATCATCAACATATCTTGCCCCAAAATTCTTTTGGATATGATTGTTCCATAAGCTGTCCTGTTTTCGGATTGTTTGAAATGCCTTACCACTTCTGCCTTTTAGGCAATATTCGCGGTATACCTCTTCAAAAGTTTTTCTTTCAATTTCTTTTCCCCTATTGGCAATCAGCATTTCCTTTTCCATTGCCTGCTTTCGGGCTTTTATGGCAGCAACTTTTGTTCTAAGCGGTTTTCCAAATTCGTCTTTTGTGCGGCGGCGGTCTACTCTCTTCCCATTTGTTCTAATTGCAAAGCGAAATCCCCAATAACCGTTTTCTAATTGGAATACGCCATCATTCTTTGTGTTCATCTTTGTTCCTCCAAGTGTGAAATTTACACTTTTACTTTTAAAGATGTTCATAAATCTTCACATTATGTGTGAAGTTGAAGAGGCTAAGTATCTCTTGTACTCCTTGAAATTTCAATAACTCCAGTTTCCGCAGTTCCCAAAGTGTGCGCAGCACACTTATGAAATGGCACGCGACGAAGCAAGACACGGCAGAGCACTCAAAGGCCTGCTGGACAGATACTTCGGATAGAATCCCCTGCGGGAATCTGATGTTGAAATTTCAATAAGATTATGAGAATGCCGGAGTGATCCGGCATTCTTTTTTACGGACATCTCTTCCTGTGTCAATTACTCTTGTGTCATTTTTTGCTGTACCAAAGCTTTGATTTAGCTTAGTGCATAACATTTGAGCTATGTAAAGTGCTATAATGTAAGTAATAGATTTTTTAAGGAGAAGAATTATGAAAAAGAGAATTTTAGCAACATTCCTCGTTCTATCTGTTTTATTTACCATGTCATTCGCATCCCCTCCTGCATATGCAAGCAGTGAAGTTCCTGTAGGCATACCAATTCGTTCGGCCTCGGATTTTATGAAAATTGAACAGAATCCATCAGGAGATTATTACCTCACCCAGGACATAGAATTACCTGAAAACACAATCTTATTTTCCGATGAGAACACCTTCACCGGAACCTTAGATGGAAATGGGTTTGCAATCAAAAATTACACAATTAATGATAAGGTTCGTGGTAGAATCAAAGTAATCGATCATTATGCAACTATCTCCCTATTCGGTTCAACGAACAATGTCACAATAAAAAATCTAAAAATGACTAACATTAATATTGACTGTTCTATTCCTGCAGACGTTAGTGATTATATAATAATCGCTCCTTTGGTTGCCAATGATGGTCACTTTTGGGGACGAGAATCTCTGCTTGAGAATATCTATATCTCCGGAAAAGTAAACATTAATCTAGAAAAAAACACGAAACACTGCACGGTTTATGGAATCGCCTCGTGCTGCGGAACAATGAAAGAATGTACAAGCAATACGAACATTGTTATAAATGGCACATGCGAGGAGGGCTATGTAGCCGGAATCGGCACAGCATCTGATGAAATGATTTCTTGCAAAAATAACGGAGCGCTCAATATTTCGCTTTTAGCTTCCCCTTGCGAGTTTGGAGATAATATAACGGTTGTAGGCGTTGGTTATGCAAATTCTTTGCGTGAATGCATCAATTCCGGAAAAATAACAGTTGTTGAAAATGCTGAAAACCCCAAAACCCATGTTTCTTTTCTGCGCGTTTCCGGCGTTTCCTCTATAAGCGAAACTTCACGGATGGAGACGATTGAAAAATGCGGGAATATAGGTGATATTTCTGTCAAAGCTGATGCTGTAAATCTTACTATGATAGGAGGGGTTGGTGGATTATCTAGTCAACCTTCCACTCTGTGCTATAACAAAGGTAGAATTTCCGCAGATATAAAAGGATATCTTCCGGCAGAGTTACTTGTTGGCGGAATATCCGCCGGGCGCACTAGTGCCGAATACTCTCAGTGTTATAATACAGGAAATTTGACAATAAAAGCAGATAAAAAAATCCTTAAATCTTATGTCGGAGGAATTCACGGCGGTGATGCAACCGCTGCGAATAATTGTTATAATACCGGGAATATAACAATAAAAGGTTTGTTTAAGGATTGCTGCTATGTTGGCGGAATTTCCTCAAATATGGTTTTGTATGACCATTATTCGAATGGTGAAGAAGTCAAACCTACGGCAAACTGGAACTATAATACAGGAAAAATTTCTTCACCCAAAAAATCCGTGACCGGCTCAATTTTTGCAGGGTACAGCGGACCATCCAGACGCATTGGCGCAAAGAAAAATTATCACACCACAAAAACAAAAGCTTATGGAAATGGTGACTTATCGGGAAAATATAAGCCACAAGCAAAGAAAGTATCTGCAATTAACAAGAATACATGTAAGGGTTTCTCTTCGAAAATATGGAAGTATTCTAAGGCAAAGAAAAGAATGGTTCTTAAAAAAAATCCAGAATAAGATAGAATTAATGCGACAAGTTCCTTCTTTACGCTTTCTTAAATAAATTTGCAGCAAAAGCGGCGTCCGCCGATGGCACGCAAGAGTCTCGATCGGGTGCCGCCTTTTTTGCTTTGCTGAAGATGTTTACAAGACGCCGGTTATGCGATGGCGTCGATGTTTTCCTGTGTGATGTCCTGGTAGTTTACCTTGACTTCGGCAGCTGTGCCGTAGGTGTCGGCAACGACCTGATCGTACGCGGTCTGATCGGCCGGGTCGACCGCCTTCGTCCAGTCCGTATAGATATAGTACAAGATACCGGTGCCGCTGGTATCCACATCGTCCGGGAACGGCTCCCCGTCCGCATTCTCGCTGAAATATTTCTTATCCCATGCGTCTATGTAGTAGTTCTGCTCGTAAGCATCCTGTTCGGCGTTATAGCGATAGATCGCATACGGCCAGAAGTCCCCGGCCAGTCCCTGATTGTGGGACGCCTGCACGGTCACATAGCCGTTGTCGTAGAAGGTCACCGCCGGGAACTCACTCAGTTCTTCCTCGAAAGAATCGCTGTCCGGGTCATAGCGGAACACAAAGAACTGTTCTCCCACCATCGGCGCGTTGCTGAAATTGATCAGCAGTTCAGACTCGCCGTCACCGTCGATATCCGTGACCGCGAACTGATTATCGCCCCATACGGTCTCGTCGTCACCCTCATTGGTATACATCGGATCGCCGTTTGGGAAAACTTTTTCGTCGAGCATTTCCTGCATTGCTTCCTGATATTTGGTCAGCAAAGCGCTCTCGTCTGTCTGCTCCTGTTGGTTGTCCTGCGGAGGATTTTCGTCCCCTTTCGTATCGCTGCTGCCGCATGCCGCGAAGCTGAATACCAGCAGCAGAGCGCAGCCGAGCGCTGTGATCTTTTTCTTGAAGTTTTCTTTTTTCATTCTCTCATTTCCTTTCCCTTTGCATGTTTTGTCGCTGTGACAAGGACATTGACCCGGTCGCTGAGCGGCTCCGTCTTCGCCTTTCGGCTCGCCCCGTAAAGCGCCACGCGCTGAAGCACTGCGCTTCTGGCGTGAGACCTGCCTCGCTTCTGGCTTTGCTTGCGCTCGCCAATCAGTGGGCTAGGGCTTCAGATTGCCTTCGCTCAGGCATCTGTCTTTCATCAGCTCTGGCTGCGACCTGTGGTCTTGCCAATCGCTGTGACAAGGACATTATACACCGTTTTGGGGATTGTTGCAGTGTTTTCTTTTGCTTTCACTGAATTTTCACAATTTTTGCAAAAGCCGACAGCCGTTCGCGTCATTGGAAGATTCTTACCTTTATTTAGCACGGTGCATAACACTTTTGTCCGCTTCCATGCTAAACTATTTACCGCATACCGTAAAGGCGGGAGACCATTGCTCTTTCCCCCGGTGTGTGCTAAAATGTAACCGCAAAGGAGTGCGACATGCCAAAAAAGACCACCACGAATCTCGAAAATGAATTAAGAAGCTGCGACACGCTGGAAAATTTTCTGAAAGTCAACCGTGATGAGCTTTCGACTGCTTCCCTTGCGGAACAGATCCAAACGCTGATCGCATCCAAGGGCTTAACAAGATCCGATGTGGTCAAATCAAGCAATCTTAACGAAGTCTATGCATACCAGATCATTTCCGGCGCGCGCAGACCATCTCGCGACAAGTTGCTCTGTCTTTGCATCGCCATGAAAGCAACGCTTGATGAAACAAGAGAATTGCTGATCCACGGCGGTTTCGCACCACTGTATGTCCGCAGTCAACGCGACAGCATCATCATCTTCGCGATCTCGCACGAGGAAACGATCCTGCAGCTGAACAACAACCTGTACGACCACGGCGAGGCCTTGTTGGAATAGCCGCTTGTCGAGATCGCAGAACAGATCGGCAATGATGAAATATCTACCGTCCGGAGAGCGCACGATGCGCTCTTTTTTTCTACAAAAAACCCACCGGAAATCAGCTCCGATGGGTCTTCGCGTTTTATTTTGTCCAGATCCTGCACGCGTACTTGCACTGTTTGAGCGCGGTCGCTGTGATCAGTTTGCCGTTTTCATCGTAAATTCTGACCTGAACTTTGTAATAGTACTTTACGCCTTTCTTGCCGCCGGTATTGAGATATACCGGTTTGTCCTTTGTAAGCATGACCTTATATCCGGACGCTTTCTTCGTGGAACGATAGAAGCGATACTTCACGGTATAACCCATATCCTGCATGGATTTTATGAAAGCCTTTGTCTCCGCATCCGTAAAGAGTACAACTTTTACGCTGCCTTTTGCCGTTTTGGAGGAACGTGCTTTTATCGCCGCTTTCTTCGCAGCTGCTTTCGCCTGTGCGATGCGTTCCGCTTCTTCCGCTGCCGGATCTGCCTTGGAAACCGTAAGTGTTACGGTATCGCCGTCGGCTTTTTCCAGCAGGGCTTTGATTTCATCCTGCGTATAAGTCGTATCGCCAAACGGCGTGCGGATGGTCAAGGAAGCATTCGTCTCTTTGAGCAGCTGATCCAGGAAAGCTTTTTCAAGCTGTACGTTCGCGCTCGTCGCGTCGCCCGCCGCGCTTGCCGGTACTTCCAGAATGATCTCTTTGGAGCCGTTCTGTTTTGCCTGCTTGATGATCTCTTTCTGATTTGCGGCAGAGACCTTCACTTCTGCAACGGTCTCTTTCGTGCCGTCGGCGTTGGTCTTCTCACTTGTTTTTACATCAGTCTTTGCAGTCGTTACTTTATCGCCCGCTGTGCCGCTCGTTGTCACATCGCTTGGTGTCGGTGCGATCGCGCCGCCGGATGCGCCGCCGGTATTGCCTCCTGTATTGTCCCCTCCGTCCAAATCTTCATCCGTAATGATCGCGTATTTGGATAAATGGCCTGTTTTGAAGACAATATAGTCGCCGTTTATTTCATAGGTGGTTTCCATCTCGACCATGTTGCCATCTGCATCGATGTTCATGACCTTATAATGCTTCGGTTTGCCCTTGAACATGCTCTTCGGAATCGTAATGGTAATGTACTGTTCCAGCTCTGAAACGTTCTGACCATCCTTGGTTGCAGTAATCTCGAAAACTTTCTCTACCGAGTAGTTATCGTGGTACTCCTTCTGCAATTTGGCATTCAGCCCGTCTTCGCCTGTCAGAACATAGTCCTGCAGAACCTCAGAGGAAACCACATATTTATGTCCGCCTTGGTTGCTTTCCGGTATGATACAAATCTTACCGTCAAAGTCTTCAACCTTTGTGCTGACTTCCGATGCTGTCGGTAATTCCTGCACATCAAAGACGATTTCAATCGTTCCGTCATGGTCGTAATAATTTTCGTAGAATACCAGATATTCTGTCAGCGCGCCGAGATATTTCAAGCTGTACTGCGATTGTTCTTTTAAGAAAGATGCAACAAAATGCTGGTCGTTTGATCCGGCTCCTTTGCCTAATACGACCTGCTTTGTCACAGCAAATCCCTGAGCCTTCTCTTGGCCTTTATCAGCTCCGCTCATAACTTTGCCGCCATAACTTCCCTGCTCTCCGTTCCAGCCGCAATCGCGGATTTCCGGGTCGGTCAACATATGACCGTTTGCATCATACACCGCATAGTCATAGTACCTTACTACTTGAAATTTCGCGGGTTGTTTCTCTCCGTTAATCAAAAAACTGATCTGATTCAGAACGTATCCGTCTTCCAATTCCAGTGCTAATTCAGAAAACCTGCCTTGTTTATAACTGTCTTTTCCTTGGTCATACACATCCATGGCATTATAATAAACGCCGGTTTTACCATTGTCGTTCTGTTCAAGAACAACATCCGGAAATTCAGATTCAAAATTAAACAGGTTTCGCTGCGCATCTGCCGCATTATATAAACGTTTGACGCCCTTTGCATCTCCTCTGACTGTAACATTCAATGCAAAACGCAGATCTACCCAGTTGTCTGCCTTCTTGTCTCCATCTTCATCAATGACAACCCGGATGTCTCCGTGTCCAAGATATTTGTTCAGATTGATTTTGTATATGTTGTATGTTTGTGATTCTATGTCTGCGGTTCTCACCGGTTTCATGGAAAAATTATCTGTAAACAGGTTTTCTCCCTCACATTGAAGCATATCTTTCGCTCTGCTGCGGTCAGTTCCGCTCTTCTGCGAATATTTTGCAGCTTTGTTGATCAGCTGAAATGCCTCCGGCTGATAATTCTTCCCCGTCGGTACCGCGAAATACAAACAATTCTCCTCGGCATCAGACTCCAAACTCATGTTGATATACCTGTCTTTATACGAAATGTCGCTTTTTTTCAGGCTCGTATTGTCATCAGGCAGCGAACCTAAGAAATAGGTACTGTGCTCCGGCTCCTGCGGTTCATCGCCGCCATCCTCGATCCAATTCAGTTCAAACCATCTGTCACATTTGTCGTCTCCGTTGATTTTGCCTCCAATGCCAAAACCCGCATTCCCTGCATCCGGTCTTGTGATGATGAACTTTCCATCCTCTCCGCTAATCGCAAGGTTATTGTTGCCTGAAACGTAAAACTCGACACTTGTGTTGCTTGTGTTCACGACTTTCTCCGTGTGGTTGCTGCCATCCTTTACATAATGATGCATCAGCGAAGGTATGACCGTCATGGAATCGCCTTTTTTCAGGTCTGCCTGAAAATCATCCAGTTCTATCGTGTAGAATTCCTCTTCAATGTAACACGCAAAGGCAATACTCGCAACAGGTTCTCCATTAGCATCCGTTTCATAAACTTCTAATTGGATCGGTACTTCTTGATAGCCTGCTTGTGGAAGAGCTGTAACGATCGCTTGATCTCCGGAAGCGTCAATTTTTACCTCATTACGCTGATCTTGATTTTTTAAATTCCATTCCAGTACGTAAGGTTTTTCTACATCCGTAATACAATCGTTCTCCTGATCATACACAAAATAGCTTACCTTCGCGAGAAAGGTCACTGCGGAACCCGGAAGCATAGATCTGCAATCATTTTCAGCGGACAGTTCGACATCCCATCTTTTGTCTGTGACAAAAATCTTGACTTTTTTCTCTACCGTATTCTTGTCAAAGCCTTCGTGTGTGATCGTGATCGTAGCTTCTCCGAATGCTTTCGCTGTGAGGAAATATTCCCCATCACAGTTCGACACGCTGACAACCTCTTCCTTGTTTGATATCACACTTTCAATTGCAAATTCGTCATATTGATATTTTTTACCATCGTATTTTTCCCCGGATAACTGTGCCCCGAAACCTCGTTCATTATGCGGCAGCATGATTTCACTGTCTTCCAGAGCATAAAAATACCGCGTATGAGGCACGTCATTTTCGCTTACATAAAAATAAAATACGTAGTCCTTGTTCTGATATGTGATCGTAATCGGCCATGTTCCGACTTGACTCGGAATATAATCAAAGGTTCCGTCCACATTCTGAATTATCGTACCACCATTTTCAGACTTCACACTGACAGTATAGTCCGTAATTTTGTTGCCGGCATACATCACCGTCATCGATTCTGTAAAGATTCCGTTCCCTACATTGCCTTCTCCCGGACGCGCACAGTCTCCTCCGCCATGCAGCGTGAGTTCTGACAGGTCAGGCTGTTCCTCTGCCCACGCCATGCTTGGCATCATGGTCAGTACCATGCAAAGTGTGAGCACCATTGCAAAAATCTTTTTCTTCATACTTCTCCTCGTTCTCCTTCTCTTCCTTCTCTGCGGCCGGCTATTGCAGCCCGCTGCCGCGGTTTTATGGAAATATTTTATCATGGCGTAAGTGAAAAAGGTTATGCACCGTGCTAAAAAATTGACAAATAAAAAACGAGCTGCACTTTCAGGGGATTGCTTTGTGTCAATCCTCTGTGCGTCAGCCCGCTATCTGCAATTTCATCTAATTCTTTGTTACGCTTCCGTAAACTTAAACGCCAATCTGCCAGCGGCATGTGTGACCTGAAAGACTGCGTCGCCGCCGTTCGGGTTATCGAAGTTCAACTTATAGACCTTGTCATTCGGCCAATCTCCTTGATTCTTACACTTTTCGATCGTCACCCGATCGTCGCCGCAGCTCGGCTCGATATTTTCGAAGCTCGGGCTGACCGCCAGATAAAGCGTCACGCGCTTTTGCGGGTCATAAGTCTGCCGCACAAACTCCGTACCGTCCGCATCGGCTGTCGGCGCAAGGTAACCATCCGCCATGTCCGCAAAGGATGGCATCTTCGTATACGCGCTGATCGGATAGCCTGTCACAACAATGCGCACGGCGTAGGTCTTGCCGTCCTTTTGGGCGTGGACAAAGCCCTCCGCCCCCGGCTGCGCGCCGCGCGATTCGAGACGCCAGCCCAGCCATTCTTCTTCCCATCCGGTGATCCAGCCGATCTGTTCATCTGCGTAGACCTTCCAGTCGGATTCTACCGGCACATTGTCTTCGGTAAGCATCGTCAGGCATTGGCTGCCGGCACAGGAGTTATAACGAAACGTCGGACCTCCGAGATAGTCCAGATACAGCTGCAGTTCACCGTTTTCGGCGTGCAGCGGGGTCTGATCCTCCGTATTCTGCACATTCTCCGCGTTGTTTCCGTCTTCTGCCGGCGTTCCCGCTCCATCGCTCGGAAGAAAATCTTTCATGCCAAAGATCCCGGCGAGGCACAGGAGCAGCATGGCTGCGAGCACTGCGATCGTTTTGCCTGTCGTTCGCTTCTTTCCGGCATCCGCTTTGGGCTCATTTTCCGTCTCCGACACGGTTTGATTCGTATTCTCCGTGCGGTCATCACTTTTTAGAATGACCGGCTGCTGCGGTTTCTGCCAAGAAAGCGCGGCATAGAGTTCCTCCATATTTTGATAGCGGTCCATCGGGTTCATGGCCGTACATTTTTGAATGATCTCGGCGGCCTGTCCGCTGCGGTAACGCAGAACTGCCGGATGCTGTCCGGTCAAGAGCATATTCAGGAGAATACCAACCGAAAAGACATCGGTGCGCACATCGGAACGAGTCAATCCAAATTGTTCCGGCGCGGCGTATCCGGCGGTGCCCAAAAGCCGCGTGTCGTTTTTCTTCTGCGGTTCAATGCGCATCGCGGCGTCCAAGTCGATCAGAAACAATTCTCCTTCTGCGGTCAGCAGCACATGTTCCGGCTTAACATCACGGTGAATGAAACCCTTTTTGTGCAGACAGGCAAGCGCGCGGCAGATCTGTGCCGTGATCTTCATGGCTCGTTTTTCATCCATCTTTTCGCCGCCGTCGATCATTTCCTGCAGAGAAATGCCGTCGATAAACTGTTCCTTGACAACAAAAAAGCCTTCTTCCCACCGACATTCATAAACCTGCGGGAGTCCCTGGCAATCCTGCCACTTGACAGCTTCATAGACCGGCATCTCGCGGCTGTAAAGGCGCAGGATAAAAGAACCGGCGTGTTTATCTTTTACGCGGTAGACTGCGCTGTCCTCTTTGATGCTCAGCTCCTTGCATTCCGCGTCTTCATAGCGGTTCAAAACGCTGCTGAAATCCATTCTTTTCTCCTACTCATGTGTTTGCAAAAAATCCAAAATCTCGCGTTTGACGCGTTCCGGCGCCGCGGCAAAGCTCTGTCCGTGGTTCGCGTCGTCGACCATGCATAAGCGCTTGTCCGAAGATGCGGACGCGGCGTAGTTCTGCTCGCTCATCCACGGATGAACGAAGCGGTCTTTTCGCCCATGGATCAAAAGAAGCGGCATGTCGCTCCGCTCTAGGACCGGTACGGTACTGACCCCGAAGCTGCATCCGGTCTTGCGGCGAAAAGCCCTGTCCGCAAGCGGATACAGCGGAAATACCGGCAGGTGCAGCACTTTTTTTATCATATGGCGGATGATCGGCTCCGGCGAGGTAAAGCCGCAGTCTGCGATCACGGCGCGGATCCGCTGCGAACAGCTTTCACCCAGCGCCAGCATGACCGACGTCGCTCCCATGGAGATCCCATAAAAGTAAAACGGGATCTCGGGTCCATAAAACGGTTCCAGCGACCGGCTCCAGTCTGCAAGATCCTCGGCCTCTTTCTGTCCGAAACAGATGAACTCGCCCTCGCTTTCCCCCTGCGCACGCTGATGGATCAGCAGCAGGTCGTAGCCGGCGTCAAAAAGCTCCTTTGCTCCGCAGGAAAAATCCCGGTAGACGCTGCTGCGATAGCCGTGGGAAAGCAGCAGCACGCCGCGCGGCGGCTGCTGGGTATGCCTGCACAGCTTCGCGGAAAGGATCAGACCGTCGCGGCTGCGCATTTTCAGTTTTTCTCCGTCCAGCGCCTTGAGCCACGCCGATCCCTGCCGCATGGCCTCTTGGTATCGTGACCAGCCCTCGTTGACGCTTTTATCGCCTTTCTGTACTTTTTCAAAGCTCTGTTCGCGGCTGATCGCCAGACCGACTGCATGATCGGTGATTAAAAGCAATACGATCGCCGCGGCTGCCGTCAGGGCGAGAAGGATCCACCGCAGTTTCATACGCTCTTATCTTCCGGCGCGTCCGCGGCGTCTGTTTCTTCTGCCTGCATCGGCTCTGCATATGCAGCATCCGCTTCCTCCGGCAGGTCCTCAGCGGGTACCTCTTCAGCAGGCACTTCCTCTGCGGCCGCGGATCTCGAAACGGTTTCGTCCGGTTCTTCCTCCGCGAAGGTGAAGGTCGGCTCCATCTTGCTCAGTCTGCGGTCGATGGAAACCGTTTTGCGGCAGAGGATGATAAACATCATCACCAGCTCACAGCAGACGCGCGCCGCCAGATTGCCGAGTACCAGAAGTCCGGCGCCCAGCCAGAACACAGCGGAGGACCCGCCCAACAGTCCCAGGATCATCTGCGCGATGCCGACCAGAGTCAAAACGCAGACAGTAATAACATACAGGAAGCGAACGATACCCTCTGCATAAAAACGGTTGAAATTCAAAAAATTATACAGCTTTCCCCAAAAGCCGTGATACTTACCCTCATGCTTTTTGTTCAAGAAAGTCAGGAACAGCACAACGCCTGCGATCACCGCAAGCACGGCTGCTGCCGCCAGCAGAACGGTGCCGTTCACAAAGCGGCTCATCGGTGAGCCGTAATATCCGTAATAATCGTAAAACATAGATAGTCCCCCTTTGTCTTTTGTGCTTTTTCGTTTTCTGCCGCTCCGTGCTCACGTTTGCTTCGCGGAGCGACTCCTTTTATTTTATCATTTTGTCGAATTATGTCAACCGTTGTTCGCCGCGGCGGACAAACATTTTTCAACACCGAAGAACATCGCTTTTTTCAAGCCTTCGCGTCTTTATCCACATAGCCGTCCAAAATTGTATACAATTCTTTCAACATTCCCATGTGGATAACCACAATTCCTGTAGATGTTGAAATTCCAATATGGAGCACCCTCCTATCTATTTGTCAACGGAAAGTTATCCACATATTTTTGCCTTGGATTTTTTCGTTTCTCAGCCCTTGTTCGCGCTGTCAATTACTTCCACCCCTCTTTCTTTTTCCAAGCATAAAATTTCATTGATCCCCTGCCAGACGGAGGACGCCAAAAGCTGTTGATATTCCGCCGTTTGCAGCAAGGCACACTCGTTTGGGTTTGACAGGAAACCGCACTCTACCAGGATCAGGCTGCGTTCAGTGTCCTGAAAAAGGAGGATGTCATTTTTGCTCATCGCACTGCGCTCACGACCGTCCGAAATGTTGATTTCCAACGATCTCTGGACAGCCTCCGCAAAGTCTTTCGCCGTATATCCCTGTCCCGGAACAGCCGTTCCCCTGTTCGTTTCCCGCGGATAAAAAACCTGAGCGCCGTATACTTTTTCATTCTGCGGGAAGCTGTTCAAATGGATGGAAACCCCTAGGATCACCTCTTCCTGTTCTATCATTTTTTTGCGGTTCAAAAGATCTTCCCGCTTTTTTTGGCGGATCGTCCGCTCGTCGTCCGTGTACAGGCCGCAGTCATCGGTCCGAGTCATCCTGACCTCCACGGGGTAGCCCTGCATCTCTTTTTGCAGGCACTTAGCGATCGCCAGGTTGATGTCTTTTTCCTGAACGCCGTCTGCCGAAGACGCGCCGCCGTCCATACCGCCGTGCCCCGCGTCGATGACGATGACCGGCTTTTGTTCCGGAACGACCTGTACTGCAGGAGAAGATCCCGTCCCGATGAGGAACCGGAACAACAGCCCGAGCAGTACCGCGCTTCCTGCCAGAAGCAGGAGAAGTTTTCCCTTTTTCATCCCATTCTTTCCTTTCGTTTTCGGATCTTTTTTCATAGCTATTTATATGTAGCTGTGTTACAATGATTCTATCAATTCTAACCATTCCATCAGCAGGAGGATTTTTATGAATACACGCAGATTGTTCCGCGAAAACGTTTATCAAAAAGAATGCGACGCCGTTGTTCAGAGTGCGCAGAGCCGCGACGGCAAGACACTGATATGTCTGGATCAAACAGTCTTCTTCCCGACCGGAGGCGGACAGAGCTGTGATATCGGCAGCATGAGCGGATTCCCGGTCACGGATGTTTATGAATATCAGGATGATATCTTTCACTGTGTCGAAGCTCCGGAAAACACGTTCGCGCCCGGGGATACCGTCCACCTGACGCTCGACTGGGAGCATCGCTTCGACAACATGCAGCGTCACTGCGGCGAACACATCCTCAGCGGGATGTTCTACCGCGAATACGGCGGCGTCAACCGCGGCTTCCACATGGGTGACCATTATATGACGATCGACATCAGTCTGGAAGCGAAACCGGAATTTCAGACCGTCACTTGGGAAATGGCGAAACGCGCCGAGCTGTGCACCAATGAAGCGATCTGGAGCAACGCGCCGGTCATCACGCGCCATTTCGATACAAAAAAAGAAGCAGAGCATCTTCCGCTCCGCAAGGCGCTCGCCATTGAAAAGGATATCACGATCGTCTGTGTCGGCGACATCGAAAACCCGTCGGACTGTGTTGCCTGCTGCGGCACGCATCCGTCCACAGCCGGACAGGTCGGCATGGTCAAGATCTTCAAAGTGGAACCGAACAAAGGGATGTTCCGTGTTTATTTTGAGGCCGGCAGACGCGCGTTCCTCAAATATCAGGAAGAAATGGATGTGCTGACGACACTCTGCAATAAACTGAGCGCCGGTACGGAAGATGTCCTCGACAAGTACGCGAGCAGTCAGGAAAAGAACAAAGAGTCCCGCACGCAGCTCCACCTGCTCAAAAAAGAAGTCCTTGCCAAAGAGACTGCCGCCATACAGGAAGAGATCGCCGCGTCCGCTGCCGCAGGCAGCGCGCTCCCGCTCATTCGACGTTACGAGCTGCTGTCGCTCGACGATCTGGCTTCTCTGGGCCGCGAGATCTCCCCGCAGATCAGCAAGATCGCCTTTCTGGTACACGAACCGACGCACACGGTTTTCCTGGTGTCAAACGGCAAGACCGACTGCGGCCGTCTGGTCAAAGAAAACGCTTCGATCTACAACGGCAAAGGCGGCGGCAATGCTGCGCTCGCCCGCGCGATCTTCACGAGCAGCGAATATGTCGACACGTTCCTGGATCTGATCGAAAAGCACCTGCGCTAGCTTTACGTCTATTCTAAGACCCCTGACAAAGCAAAACTGTCAGGGGTCCTTTGGTTTTTGCTGTGAACTGCGATGAATTGCGATGAAACGCAAAAGCAGTACATTATGCATACTTAGAAAATTATGGAAGGTCGTCGTGCGCTTTCTCATAACTGCAATACGGGCCAAAGGGGCTGCACCTTCAACAGAATTTCGTAAACGGTAATCTCCTCATCGTGTTTTTGTGTTCTGCACTATTTTTTTTCTGATTTTTTATGCTTTTTTTGAATTTTCTGAAAATTTCTATTGACAAATGTGTTTTGCCGTTGTAAGATGTCTACAGAACCGAGAGGTTCGACAAATAAGATTCGGGAGGAAGAACAATGTTATTCGGCTTTTATTACTATTATTACTTTACGAAGGACAATTGAATAAGGTAAAAAAGGCTTGTAATTGCATTGTAACGATAAACTGAATATGTTAATTATAAAGTCCGCTTGTGGTTTATTTACCCATAATAAAACCGCAAGTGGCTTTTTATTTCGCATTGATTCCCAAACATCAAAACTTTGAAACATTTTAGGAGGACAAACATGAACACGTTAAAGCACACTTCAAAGAAAACACTTTCCTTATTATTGATCTGTCTTTTGACAGCAGCGCTGCTCCTGACAGGCTGCGGCAGCTCCGGCGATGACGCCGGCTCCGGTACCGACGCTGAGCAATTAAAAATCGGCATCATGCAGTTCGGTGAATTCACGGCGCTGCAGAACGCGACCAAAGGTTTTATCGACGGCCTCGCGGAAGCCGGTTATGTCGACGGTGAAAACATCGCCATCCATCAGCTTTCTGCCGCTGCTGAGGCTGCCAATTGCCCAAGCATCGCGGATACGCTCGTCAATGAAAAATCCGATTTGATTCTCGCGGTCGCGACACCTTGCGCTTCCGCGATCAAAGAAAAGACCGGCGATATTCCGGTACTTTTCACCGCGGTTACCGACCCGGCAGGCTCCGGTCTCGTCGCTTCCAATGACGCGCCGGGCGCGAACCTGACCGGTACATCCGACATGAACCCTGTTTCGCAGCAGATCGCGCTTGGCAAGCAGCTGATTCCGGACGCGAAGAAGGTTGCTATCATGTACTGCTCCAGCGAATCCAATTCCAAGATCCAGTCTGATCTCGCAGAGGCTGCCATCAAAGAACAGGGCATGGAATCCGTTGTTAAGACGATCTCCGCAATCGATGAAGCAAAATCCGCGATCGAATCCCTTAAGGGACAGGTTGACTTCATCTATATCCCGACTGATAACACGCTGGCTGACGGCATGACAACCGTTTCTGCCGCAGCGAATGAATGCGGTATCCCGACCATCGTCGGCGAATCCGGTATGGTCGGCAACGGCGCGTTCGCGACCTACGGCATCAATTACTACGAATTAGGCAAAGCAACCGCCGCTATGGCAGTCAAGATCCTCAAAGGAGAAGCATCCCCTGCCGATATGCCGGTTGAATACCAGACATCCGAAGACATCCTGGAGGTTGCCATCAATACAGAAACCGCGGACAAATTAGGCATCACCATTCCGGATGAGGTCAAGAGCACAGCAACACTGCTTCCGTAACGCAGACGGGTCACCTGCACACGGAAGAGCAGAATAATCAGAAACAAAAATAGAAATATCGGAACGATATTTCCTACATAATAAACAAAACAGCAGCCGGTGCGCCAGCCTGAAAGGGCTACGCATCCGCTGTAAGTTTCGGAGGTTTAGAAATGATATCAACAGCAACCATCCTGAGCGGCATTGCCCAAGGTCTCATATGGGCGATCCTGACGCTGGGAGTTTACCTAACATTCAGAATTCTTGACATCGCGGATCTGACCGTAGAGGGCACCTTTCCTCTCGGCGCCGCTGTCACGGTCGTCCTGATCAACACCGGCATGAGCCCCGGTCTGGCGATCCTCTGCGCGGTCCTGGCCGGCGCGGCAGCCGGATTTGTGACCGGTTTCCTGCACACAATCTTTAAGATCCCGGCGATCTTATCCGGTATCCTGACCATGATCGCGCTTTACTCGGTCAATATCCGTATCATGAGCGACAAGGCGACGGTTGCGCTGGAACAGCCGTCCATCAAGACCTGGATGCTTTCTCTGCTCCCGGAGGGAACCGCAAGCAATACGATCTCGATCATCCTCGGCTGCATCTTCTGTCTGGTGATCGTCGCGCTGTTATATTATTTCTTCGGCACCGAGATCGGCTGCGCCATCCGCGCGACCGGCAGCAACCAAAACATGGCTCGCTCACTCGGCGTCAAAACCGACCGGATCATCATTCTCGGTCTGATGATCTCCAACGCGCTGGTTGCACTTTCCGGCAGCCTGATCGCGCAGCTGGACTACGGTTCGGCACTGGTCACCATGGGACAAGGTACGATTGTCATCGGCCTTGCTTCGGTCATCATCGGTGAAGTGATCTTTATCCGCAAGGATATGAACTTCGCACTGAAGCTTCTGGCGATCATCGCCGGTGCGGTCATCTACCGCACGGTCATCGCCTGCGCGCTGACCTTCAGTTTCCTCAAGGCGACCGACCTCAAGATCATCACTGCGATCATCGTAGCCTTTGCCCTTGCGCTTCCGGTCCTGCAGCAAAGATCCGCAGAGCGGAAACTGCGCCGTGAAAACGCAAAAAAATATGACGCGCTCATCGCGCAGGAGTTGGGAGGCGAAACACATGCTTAGAATGATCCAGATCGATAAATCGTTCAATATCGGAACGATCAATGAAAAAAAGATTTTTCAGGGCTTGAACCTGACCATCAACGACGGTGATTTCATCACGGTCATCGGCGGCAACGGCGCCGGCAAATCCACTATGCTAAACCTCATTGCCGGTGTACATAAGGCGGACGGCGGGCGTATCATCCTTGACGGTGAGGACCTGACGTACAAAAATGAGACCCAAAGAGCCAAGTACATCGGCAGAGTTTTCCAAGATCCGATGATGGGCACCGCGCCGACCATGATGATCGAAGAGAATCTGGCCATGGCGTACAGACGTACCAAACGCAGGACCCTCGCCTGGGGCATCTCGCAGAAAGAGCGGGAGCTGTACCGCGCATCGCTTGCGCAGCTCGGCCTCGGACTGGAAGACCGCATGAAGACGAAAGTCGGTCTGCTCTCCGGCGGACAGCGGCAGGCGGTCACCCTGCTGATGGCTACCCTGCAAAAGCCGAAACTGCTGCTCCTGGACGAGCACACCGCGGCGCTGGACCCTGCAACCTCCGCAAAGGTCCTGCAGCTCAGTGATCAGATCATCCGGCAGCACGGCCTGACCGCTCTGATGGTCACGCACAATATGCAAGACGCCATCACCTACGGCAATCGCCTGATCATGATGGATAAAGGCCGCATCATCCTCGATATCAGCGGCGAAGAAAAACAAAAGCTGACCATTGAAGATCTTCTGCATAAATTTGAAGAGATCAGCGGCAGTAAGTTCGCCACCGACAGTGTTCTCCTCGGAGATCGATAAACCAAAAAGAAAAATCCTTCCGAACGGTCATTCCGGCCGTCAGGAAGGATTTTTTTGTTTCTGCTTTTTGCTCTACGCGCCGTAGCGGATGACGTACACGTCGCACCAGCGCGCGCCCCAGATGCCGCACTGGCCGAAGCGTTCCATATACACGTCGACCGTCTTGCCTTTGATGGCACTGCCGACATCGTTCGCGACCGCATAGCCGTAGCCCTCGATATACAGGAGCGAACCCAGCGGGATCAGGTTTTTATCGACCGCGCAGGTACCGTATTCGCACTGCAGGCCGTAGGAACCGCGCGGATTCCCCGGATAGTAGTAAGACACGGTGCGGACTCGGCTGATCTTTTCCTGATACTTGAGTCCGGACGGTATCCCCGAAAGGATCTTCGTCCCGTAATGGATCAGTTTATCTTTCTTTTTCTTTTTGATCTCTGTGGAATACAGAGTTCGTTTGGCCTCTTTGCCGTCAATGTAAGTCACTTCATAAGTTTCTTCTTTCACGCCTTTGCGGCCCTTTTGTTCTACCTTGGTCTCACCGATGACCAGAGAACTGTCGGCAACATATTTTACTTCAAAATCGGTTTTAACTGTTTTGGTCTCATATTCCGTGCGCACCCGCTGCAGAACGATCGCCTCATCCTTATAAACAGGCTCGTCAAGTTCCGCGTTCAGAAGATCTTCCGGCCCCTGCACGATGCACAGCCGGGCCAGGATCTCGCCGACTGTGGTCGGCAGGGTGATCAGCTTGTGCGTTTTTCCGTCCGCTGTCACGGTCACCTGAAATGCTTTCGTAATATGGATCTCCATTTCATCATCGATCCCCTCGTGCATCTGCACGTCGATGATGTCTTGTCCGTAAACATAATCGACACCGTGGTTCTCAAGGAACGAGTCCACGCGCATCGAGGTCGTCTGATAAGTCGTTCGAGTCTCCTTCAACGAATCATCCACAACAACATGTACTGTTTTCGGTGTGGCAAAGCCGACGATAACCAGCCCGCAAACGAGCAGGCAGCTTACCGTGATTGTGATTTTAGCCAGAAGCGGGTGTGACGCCTTTTTTTCTCGGAGCAGTTCACCGGCAGGCGTAAAAACGTCCTGCATTTCTTCTTTCTGTGAACGACACCAGAGAAAGAACCGCTCAAGGAGCTGTTCGGCACGGCCCTTTGGTTTATCGATCATAAGTCCTCCTATTCTCCGACCCGTCTAGTTTACCATAAACTGGACAAAAAGTCAAAAAACAGCTGATTTTCAATCTTATTATGGGCAAAAATGGTCGATTTATTCGTTAAATCCTCCGTCCCACAGCGGCATATTGGAAATATAGGCGCTTTCTACCGCGGGAACATAATAGGCGCCGTAGCTCTTTAACCCGTTTTCGCGCGCTTCCTGCGGCAGTTCCACATAGAAACGGTAATACGGCATATAACATGCCTCGTGCCGGCCGGTCCGATAGATGAGCTCCACTTTTTTGACCTGCTCCGCCCCGGAAATTTCATAAGGTACCGTGGTGATATAATTTCCGTTCAGAAGCAGCTTCTTCGCTTCCTCTGCGCGGATGATCGGATAATCTCCGAGTTTCTTCGAGAGATCCGCCTGCCATTTCCGTGCGATGAACAGCTCGCCGTTGTCATCACAGTAAAAGGCCGCCAGATCAAAATTGTAGTTCAGGATCTGCTCTTCTGTATCCTTTCCGTTTTCAAAGAACAGGATATCGTAAGTCTGCTGTCCGTAGATCGTATAATCTCCGATCGTAAGATTCAGCTGCGGATCGTCAAAGCCGATAAAATCGCGGTATCGGTCCTGCAGATATGCCGCTGCCGCCGCTTTTTCCTCATAGGAGGCATAATGCGTGAAATTGTATGTCTCCGGCAGTGCGACCGCAGGACGGAAACGGACCTCTGCCCCCAACGCCTGATCCACTTCGATCTCCAGCCCTGCGGATGCGAGCTTCAGTTTGGTCGGCGCTTCGGATCCATCTACTTTCACCTGGTCGGTATCCAGACCGAGACTTTGGGCTGTATCCAGCAAAAGCTCCCGCATCTTGTCCTCGTCGCCTCCCGAGGCGATATCATTTTCGTCATAAGTCAAAGGATTTTGGAAAACAGGCAGCGTATCGATCACCGTTTCCTCATTCCATGGGTTGGCGTTCACAAGTTCCGAGATATCATAGGCCAAATACCCCTCATATCCCATTCCCTCAGATTCTTCGGAGATCGTCAGCAGCGGCAGATCCGGATCTCTTTCCGGTCCATCCTGCGCCCAAAAGTCCTGCAGGACCCCGGTTCCCGCCAGGACCATGATTGCAAAGCAGGCTGCGAGCATGCCCCATGTTGTTCGCTGTTTTTTCTTCCGTTTCGGCCTTTCGTCCGCTGCTTCCACATAAGCAGGATCGATCAGCTCCATTTTATCCAAAAAATCATTGCCTCTCATATGGTGTAACCCCCTTTTTCAAGATGCTCCCGCAGCTGTCTGCGGCAGCGGAAAAGCGTCGTTTTCACTTTGCTTTCGGACAGAGCAAAGCGCTCGGCGATGTCTGCGATGGAATCCAGATACCAGTAGCGTCGGATAAAAAGGTTCCGTTTTTCTTCCGGCAATCCGCCGAGAAATCCGTTGAGGATCTCCCGCAGCATCATGTCGTCGATGCGGCTGTCCATATCATCCGGCGCGGGAATGCACGCTTCCATCTCCCGGCTGAGTTCGCACAAAAATGCGCTGCGTTTCAGCCGAGCACGATCACGGCAGCAGTTCAAAGCGATATGACGCGTGATCCGCGCAAGGAACGCGTACAGATAGTTTTTGGGCTCATGCGGCGGAATGCGGTTCCACGCTTCCAGATATGTGTCGTGTTCACATTCTTCGGCCGTCTGCCGATCCGCGACGATCCCATGAGCCAAAGCGTGCAGGCGTGCTCCGTATTTGGCGGCACTCTCCCGGATCGCATTTTCATCACGTGAAAGAAACAGTTCTACGATCTGCTTATCGTCCAAGTCTTCTTCATCTCCTTTCCGGTTTGTGATCAAAGGCCTTCACCCTAATAAGCACCGTTTCAGTAAGAAAGGTTACATGTGTTTACTATATCATTTTTAAAGTTTTTCGGCAATCTTTCAAACCTGATATTTCCGGCCAAAACAGCACGCAAAAAGACGGCTCTTTCGAGCCGTCTTCGTGTCTTTATCATTCTCGAAACAGAGACGCAGGATTTTTCGTTCACCGCGTATCAATGCGTAGGAAAAATCGTTTGTGGCTAGGCGGCTGCCGTAGAGTGCCACGCGCTGAAGCGCTGCACTCCTGACATGAGACCTGCCTCGCCTCTGACTGCGGCATCGCCTTGTCAATCAGCGGGCTAGGGCTTCAATGCGTCGAGGCGCAGAGCATACACGGTAGTATGTGAGCACCGAAGAACGCTGCAGCCAACAACGCCACAGGCGATTTTAACAAGCATTTACTCTTCTTCCATAGCCTTCATGTTCGGATCCTTGTGAAGTTCACAGCCGGTTGCAGCCTGTAATTCTTCCCAAGTGTAGTCAGGGTGAAGTTCTGTTACCCAGATACCGTCTTCTCTGACTTCCATAACTGCCATTTCGGTGATGATCTTGGTTACGCATCTTTCAGCGGTCAGCGGAAGAGTGCATTTCTTTAAGATCTTGTGGTTACCCTTCTGGGTGTGGAGCATGGTGATGATAACTTCCGGGCATCCTGCGCAGAGATCCATCGCACCGCCCATACCTGCAACTTTTTTGCCAGGTACGATCCAGTTTGCAAGGTCGCCGTTTTCCGCAACTTCCATTGCGCCGAGAACGGTAGCTTTTACGTGTCCGCCTCTTACGAGACCGAAAGATTCTGCTGTATCGAAGTATTTTACTCTCGGAACAGCGGTTACATAAGTTCCGCCGGAGTTGATGATGTCAACATCGAGGTTGGAAGCATCTGCAACGGCATCGATACCTGCGAATCCGTTTTCAGAATGGAAGGTAACCGTAACATCTTCCGGGATATAGTCCGCAACCATAGTCGGAAGACCGATACCTAAGTTTGCGAATTCGCCGTCTTTAAATTCTTTCGCGCATCTTTTCGCGATTCTAACTTTTAAATCTGCCATTTCTTTTCTCCTTCCACGATTGTTTCTACCAGTACGCCGGCAACTGCGAAGTAATCCGGATCGATCTCACCGATTTCAACCAGTTTTTCAGGAGCGATGATGGTGTGCTTGGAAGCGCCTGCCATGACGTAGTTAAAGTTCTTGGTTGCTTTGGAGCAGTAGTAGTTACCGAATTTGTCTGCAACGGATGGTCTGATGAACGAATAGTCAGCGAATAACGGTAATTCGAATAAGTACTTCTTACCGTTGATCTCTACGACTTTCTTTTCTCTTCCGAGTTCGTCCAGTTCGGTTTCCATCGGTGTGCCGACACCGGTCGGAGTCAGTACGCCGCCAAGACCGTAAGCTGCCGCTCTGATCTTTTCAGCTAAAGTTCCCTGCGGAACCAGTGTGTATTTCAGTGTGCCTTCCGCAAACTGTTCGTTTAACTTCGGGTTAACACCAAGATGGGAAGCGATGATGTGGTCTACCATGTGGTGTTCCAGCAGCTTACCGATACCTCTTGCGGTTTTGCCTGCGAATTCGCCTGCAGGCTGACCTGCATCCAGACCGCCGTCGTTGCCGATCACGGTAAGGTGCTTAACGCCCTTTTCAACGAGTGCGTCCATTAAGATTTCCGGGGATCCGGTTGCGAGGAATCCGCCGACCATGATGGTCATGCCGTCTTGTACGCCGGCTACCGCTTCCTGAGCAGTTTTAATTTTGTTAATCATGTTTTCACCTTCCTGTTAAGTATTACATATACATCACTTTATACTTTACCGCTTTTGCCGGTTTCTGTCAAGATGTATACAGTTTTGACGTACATCGAATCATTTGCCCGCGGCTTGCCGGGCAAATGATTTTGAAATCTGTTTGTGATCTATCTGTCTGCGATATTCGCTTTATCCTGCCATCCGCGTTTTTCAACTTCCTGCATGATGTAGGACATAACGTGTTCCGCATACTTTCCAGGACCGAAACCTGCATCATAACCTAATTCCTGCGCAAGTTCGTGAGAAATTCTCGGACCGCCGCAGGTCAGGATGATCTTGTCGCGAAGACCTTCTGCTTCGACAAGTTCTTCCATCTGGGTCAGCTGTTTGATATGGATATCCTTCTGGGTTACTGTCTGGGATACCAGGATCGCGTCTGCGTTGACTTCTTTCGCCTTTGCGATCAGCTGTTCGCAAGGAACCTGAGAGCCCATGTTGTACGCAACAACGTTCTTGAATCTTTCCAGACCGAAGTGACCGTGGAAGCCCTTCATCTGAATGATCGCGTCGATACCTACGGTATGCGCATCGGATTCGATGGAAGCACCTACAACGACGATATCTCTGCCGATGTGTTCGCCGATCCATTCGCCGCATTCCACACGATCCATTACGGTGCCTTCTACCTTCGGAACCTTGATCGCGGTATAATCGATCGTTGCCTGTGCGGAACCGTATACAACGAAGAACGTGTATCCCGGAGTCAGTTCGCAGTAGTACGTTACGTTCGGTTCTTCAAAACCCATTTTCTTTGCATATTGTTTTGCGCATTCTTCTGCTTCTTCACCATAAGGAACCGGAAGCGTGAATGCCATTTCAACTTTACCGTCATTTAATGCGTCGCCGTAAGGCTTTACACAAGTTAAATCAACCTGTACTGTTGCTGTCTTGTTATCTGCCATTGTTTCCATCCTCCTTATTCATGATCCATAAACAGTGCGATAAACGGATTGAAGTAGTTTTCGCCCTTTGTGCAAACGCCTTCAAGACCGTGGCCGCCGTCGAACGGACGCTTTACGCCGCCGAACTTGCCTTGTTCGATCGTCTTGAACAGGCCGTCTTTTTCAACTTCTGCAAGGAGTGCATCCGCTTTTCCTAAAACTTCCTGCGCTCTCTTCTGGATGATGCCGTCTTTCTTGAATTCGACTTCATCACCGATATGTTTGCAGTTATTGAAGATGTATTTCGCGTTTTCGATCGACAGGTATCTGTCCTGCATATGCGGAGTATGGATCGCTTCTGTCAGCATGCCTAAAAGCTGCAGGGACTGACCGGACCAGATCGCAACCAGATTGAAGAGCGCGTCCTGGATGTGGCCTCTGAAAATGTTGCCTGTCATGAACTTTGTCGGCGGCATGTATTTTAATCTCGCGTTCGGGAAGATCTCTCTTGCCATGATCGCCTGGGATAATTCCAGCAGGAATCCGTCTTCTGTGTTCGGATCCATTTCGAATGCGTGGCCAAGACCCATCTGGTTTTCCGGAATGTTAGCCAGGACCGCGAACTGTTCGTTGATGAACTGAGAAGCGGTTACGGTGTGTGCGGATTCGATCGCGTCGTCGGTCGTCAGGTAGTTATCTTCACCGGAGTTGAAGATGATGCCGCAGTAGCCGATGATGACTCTGGACATGAACTGGTCGACCAGTGTTCTCTGCATGTTGATATCACGGAACAGGATACCGTAGATCGCGTCGTTCAGCATAACGTCAAGTCTTTCGAGCGCGCCCATCGCTGCGATCTCAGGCATGCACATACCGGAAGAGTAGTTGCATAACCGGATGTATCTGCCGACTTCTTCGCCGACTTCGTCGAGTGCTTTTCTCATGATGCGGAAGTTTTCCTGTGTCGCGTAAGTACCGCCGAAACCTTCGGTGGTCGGACCGTAAGGTACATAGTCCAGCAGGGACTGTGCAGTTGTTCTGATAACGGCGATGATGTCAGCGCCCTGTCTTGCAGCTGCCTGTGCCTGGATCACGTCTTCATAGATGTTTCCGGTTGCTACGATTACATAGAGATAAGGTTCCGGACCTTCGCCGATCCTGTCGAGGTATTCTTTTCTCTTTGCCTTCTGCATATCGATTCTTTCAAAGGTTGCCTTGATCGCAGGCTTTAACGCTTCTGCGGCTTCTTCCTGAGAGCAGGTCGGCAGCTTTGTGATATCGAGCTTTCCGGCAGCGATCTCTTCCGCGATCTCCTGTGGATTCTTGCCGGTCTGAACGATCGCGTTTCCCATCCAATAAGCAGCGCCGGTCGGCAGTGCGCCTGCTTCCTTAATGTGATCTACAACGACGTTCGGCAGCGGTGTTTCCAGTTCGTCAACACCGTCAACGCCCAAAAGTCTTACGATAGTTCTCTCGGTTGACACGGTTGTGTGGCGTTCAATGAATTCCTGCATGTCGTGCGCGATGTTCGCGGCATGCTGGCGAGCGCTGTCAACAACTTTTGAGTCAAGGTTCAGTTTGCTTTTCATCCTTATTCTCCTTATTTCATATATTTTTTCGCTCCGTCGATAATTGCTTTGTCGATCCCCAACATCGCAGCTATACTGAGAGCCTCCTTTGGAACTTGTTTTTCGTTTTCCACTCTATACAGACGATAGTCCATATATTTGGAGATTATATTGATCCTGTCACGGCGGTTCGCGTGCTGGATCTCACGGTTGAGTAGCATGAAGTTGCAGTCGGCAAGTCCCCGCACCTGCATGTTCACAATGCCTTCTCGTTCGGTCACAGACTCAAAATGCGTCGTGATCAAGGAAATATACGGTTTTTCGATCAGGTAGTCCACCAGACTCTTGGTCAATGCGGTACCCTCGGTCGGATTGGTGCCGGACGCGATCTCATCGATCAGGATGAGGCTGCGGTCCTGCCCTTTATCGAGGATCTCCTTGAGTTCCTCCATTTCGGAACCGAAGCTGGAAAGCCCGCGTTCCACAGACTGGGAATCCCCGATCAGGATCTGCATATAATTGGAAAGGCCGATCCGTGCCTTTTTGGCAGGAACAAAGAAGCCGTACTGTGCCAGCATCGGAACTTGTCCCGCAAGCTTCAGGGAAATGGTCTTTCCGCCCATGTTGGCGCCGGTAATCAGCGTCACGCCGTCTTTCAGAGAAAGCGAGATCGGGCAGTAAGGCTTGCCTTTTTCCCTCAAAATATCTTCAACCTGTATGTTTCTTCCGTCTTCAAATTCGATGACATGTTCTTCGGCGATCTCCGGCTTTGTCAGCGCGTGTGTCATCGCGTAGGATGCTCTGGCCAGCGCAAAATCCAGTTCACCGATCTTCGCGCAGTTGCGCAGGAGCGTCTTTTCTTTTTCGGCGATCTTGGAGGAAAGCACCTCGCGGATCCGTTCCTCTTCGGTATCGATCTGCGCGTTGATGGCTTCCACCTGATGAACGATATCGTAGATCTTTTCGGTCGGCCGCAGCTGCAGCGTCACGCTCATATAGTCCTGATCCACGACCTCCAGCTCGGTCAGAGCCTGGATCCTTTCAAAATCCGGATTTGATCTCGCGAGTACGATGTCAAATTTTGGTGTCAGCTGCACGCCGTATTTTTTGCGCAGTTCTTCGCGGGTCTGCTTCTGCTCCTTGCGGATCTGCAGCTCGAATTCCCGCTTTTTGGTCCGCAGCTCCGTAAGAAGCGGACTGAACTCATTGTAAATGTAAAAGGTATTCAGGCGGTCTCCGGTCGGATCCAATTCATCCAGCAAGTCTTCGGTATCCTCAAGGAAATATTCTTCCGGCACCGTCAGGACTGCTTCTTTGTCCGTTTCCGCAGCTGCAGCAGCCTCTGCTTCTTTCGTGTTCTCGCTATCCCCGACATCCGCGCCCGTGCATTCGGAAACACAGTGACAGCCCTTGTAGTCGCCGATCTCGTGCTCCATGGTCAGCTTGCGCAGCTGCCGCATCTGCAGGAGCAGTGATTTTACTTCGAAAAGTTCTACGGTCGAAAGCACCGTGGATGCGCTTCTCTGTACCGTCAGCGTCGGGTCTTTCATTTCCATGAAGACCTCCCGCACCTTATCGGTCAGCACCGGGTTCTGTCTGACAAAGGCGATCATCTTCTCAATGCGGTCAAATTCCTGCCGCAGTTCTTCTTCTTCGCCCGGATAATACGGCTGGATCTCCTTCAGTTCTTTTTTTCCAAAAGGTGTCCCCAGGTCAAGATGAAACATGACATAGTCCAGTCCGGTCTCCCGTCTGGTCTTTACGTTTGCAAGTCTTCTGTTCTTTCCTTGTCTCATAACTACATCCTTACGTCAATAATCGGGATATCCGGGATCGCTTTCTGCATTTCTTCCAAAAGCAGGCGGTTATCAAAGGTATATCCCGCCGGAGCCCAAGGGTTGACCGTGATCGCAGCGATCTCGATATTTTTGAGTACGCTGACACGGAATCCTTTTTTTCGGTGGATGCCCCAGTCCATGGCACTGACAAAGATCTTGGTCGGATCTTTGAGTACAAAACGGACGCGCCTCAGATTTTTCAGGCTGATGTCGGCGATCACGCTGTTGGTGAAAGCTCCCGGAATATATATATATTCAGTATCCTCTTCTATGGCGGCGTTGATCTCTCTGGAAGCTCCGAGCCCTGTCGCCAGGTCGAGCTTTTTGATCTTGCCTTCGCCGTTTACGAGCATAATCTTGTCGTCAAATTTATTCGCTTCGATGGCATCGCGGATGATGCCCTCTTCCAATTCGGGTGTTCGATAAAGATTTACAATGTGTGCCGTTTCTTCCACCACTTTGCTCATGGTCCTGGAAAGAACGGCTCCGGTAGACAGTATGATCGCGTCGGACGTATCCGGTGAGGCGATCGTCTTGCGGTCGATGGCTCCGTCGATCAGGATCAGCTCACAGCCAAGTTCGAGCATATCCCTGCAGAGCATTTTCTGTTCCGCGTTGATGACCGGGCCTGCGATCTGAACATAGCCGGCTTCTCTGACTCTGCACAGGAGCAGCTCGCCGATCGCTGTGGAATATTTGGTTTTGCGGATGACTTCCAGTCCGGCGTCTGCCAGATCGTAAAGCATCGCTGGTACAGCTGCGAGCATACCTTCTTCCAGGTATACTCTCGGTTTTTCTGTTCCGGTTACCAAGTCCTGCGATTCCCCGTCTCGTCCGGTGGAAGTGATACCCAACATCACTTCTTCATCGATCGCTTCTTCGATGAGATAGTTCAGAGCAGTCGTTTTGCCTGCGTTCTTCGCCATTCCCACGATGGAAAGGGTCTTGTATTTCGTTGATAAGTCGTGCAGTAAACCCATTTTTTCTATCCTTTGTTTTTGTCCGCGGGCACGCAAACGGTACCCGCGGACAATCGTTTTTTCTAGTTTGAGACTAGTGTTTGTTTCTTTCGTGTCTTGCCAGATGTGCCGGTTCGATCGTTCTGATCTCAGGGCCTTCACCCAGAGCAGAAACGCCTTCGTACTTGTAGCTCTTCTTGCCTGTGCAGTAATCGCAGGTGCAAGGAAGATCCGGAAGACTCGGTTCTGTGTAAGTCGTGATGATGCCTTCGTAGTTTCTCAGGATCACTTTGTGCGGAGTCTGAGAAATTACGTACTGCGGCATTACCGGAGTCTTTCCGCCGCCGCCAGGAGCGTCAACTACGAATGTCGGAACAGCGTAGCCGGAAGTATGTCCTCTTAAGCCTTCGATGATCTCGATACCCTTGGAAACCGGAGTTCTGAAGTGTTCGATACCCATGGAAAGGTCGCAGATGTAGATGTAGTACGGTCTTACTCTGTTCTTGCAGAGAAGGTGTACGAGTTCTCTCATCACGTGCTTGCAGTCGTTGACACCGCGCAGCAGTACGGACTGGTTGCCCAGAGGGATACCTGCGTCAGCAAGCTTTCTTAAAGCTTCCATTGCGGTCGGAGTCATTTCCTTCGGGTGGTTGAAGTGTGTGTTCAGCCAGATCGGATGATACTTCTTCAGCATGTTGCAGAGATCGTCGGTGATTCTCATCGGCATAACGACCGGAGTTCTGGAGCCAAGTCTTACGATCTCAACATGGTCGATCTTTCTCAGTTCGCTGATGATGTATTCCAGAGTCTCATCTTCTACGCAGAGTGCGTCGCCGCCGGAAAGCAGTACGTCACGAACCTGCGGAGTCTTTCTGATGTATTCGATGCATGCATCGATATCTTCTCTGGATCTTGCGCCGTCTGTTTCACCTGCAAGTCTTCTTCTGGTGCAGTGTCTGCAGTACATGGAGCACTGGTCCGTGATCAGGAAAAGGACTCTGTCCGGATATCTGTGAGTCAGTCCAGGAGCCGGGGAGTCTGCGTCTTCGTGCAGAGGGTCCATGTCATCCGCTTCGGATCTGTGCATTTCAGCCAGTGTCGGAACTGCCTGCATTCTGATCGGATCTCTCGGATCGTCCGGGTCCATCAGGGATGCATAGTAAGGAGTGATCCCTACGCGGAAGCCGCCCATAACCTTTTCGATATCTGCTTTTTCCTGTTCGGTCAGGTTTACGACCTGTGCGATCTCTTCAACCGTTGACAGTCTGTTTGCAACCTGCCAGTGCCAGTCGTTCCACTGTTCGTCCGTAACGTCTTTGAACAGAGGAATGTCTTTCCAATTTCTAATTGCCATTCTATAATTTCTCCTTAAAAAACATTGTGAGAGTCAATTTTTTGTATGGTGTACTATATAAAGTTCTATTGAACTATGCGTACATTTCCTTGAACAGCTGTCTCAGTCCGTCATGTTCTCTCAGGCACTGGATTGTAATGTCTGCATGACCCTTTGTGTAGCCGTTGCCCATGATCATGTTGACGTCTTTGCCTACGCCTTCTGCACCGAGAGCAGCCTTTGTGAAGCTGGTAGCCATGGAGAAGAAGTATACGATTCCGTCATCCTTACAGGACAGAATGGAAGCCATTTCGGTATTTTCGATGGATACAACGTTGATGACGATGTCGCAAAGCTTTCCATCGGTTAATTCCATAATCTTGTTGTAAACGCCAACTGCATCCGTTGCGTCCATGTGGAAGTATTCGTCAGCCAGGTCAAGTTTTCTTGCTCTGTCTTCGGACTTCTGGGAACCTGCAAGGCAGATAACCTTACCAGTTACGCCAGCTCTCTTCTTAGCTTCATATAAGCAAAGCAGTCCGGATTTTCCGCCGCCGCCGATCACTAATACTGTATCGCCAGGTTTTACCAATTTTGCAGTCTGAGCCGGAGCGCCTGCAACGTCTAATGCGGAAAGCGCAAGACCTTCTTCCATATCTTCCGGAAGTTTTGCATAGATACCGGACTGGAATAAGATTGCTTCGCCCTTGATGTCAACCTGGTCGATTGCCGGTCTGATCTCCAGAATTTCGTCGATTCTTAACGGAGTCAGAGACAGGGATACCAATGTAGCGATCTTGTCGCCAACCTTTAAATCGCCAACATATGCATCGCCGATTTCTTTTACAGTACCGATCAGCATTCCGCCGGAACCAGTCCACGGATTCTTATGCTTACCAGCTTTTGCAACGATATCCATCATTATAGCTGCGATTTTATCTTTATCTTCCTTGGAAGTAACGTCTGCAGGCTTCTTGCCATCGCAAGCTCTTCTAACGATCTCTGTGAAAGAAGCGGAGTCGATGTTTAAAGTCTTAACGTCGATCAGAACTTCATTGTCATAGATTTCCATGTTGTTATCGATAACGTCAGCTGGCTGTGGTAATACTCCCTTTGGAGAGATAACGCGGTGTGTTCCGTAAGGGCATCCTTTTTTTTGCATTTTATTTTCCTCCTCGAAAAAAATAATAAATAAAAGTTTAAATAGATTTATTTTTATGCTGAACTTATTTCAGCATAAGTCACTGTGTTAATTATATATCATTTTTTCGTATTTGACCATAGGCAAAATACTTTTTGTCAAAGTTCTGACATTCCTTTTACGCATACAGCTGCGCGAACAGGTTGCGGATCCTTTCATCTTCTCTGAGGATCTGCAGCGCAACGTTGGAATGACCCTTGGTATAGCCATTTCCGATCAGCATCGTCACATCCTTTCCGATGCCTTCGGCTCCAAGCGTAGCTTTTGTAAAATTAGTCGCCATAGAGAAGAAGTATACCATACCGCCGTCCTTGCAGGCGATAATGGAGGACATCTCGGTGTTCGGGATGTTGACAACGTTAATGACAACGTCTGCCAGCTGACCTTCGGTCGCGTCCATGATCTCTTCATACATCGCAACTGCGTCGGTTGCGTTCACGACCAGATATTCATCCGCGCAGTTGACGGACATCGCCCGGTTGATGGACTTTTTAAAGCCATCCACACAGATAACGGTACCGTTGATGCCGACCTGCTTTCTTGCCTGCCAGCAGCAGAGGATACCGGACTTTCCGCCTCCGCCCATGACAACAACGGTGTCTCCCGGTTTGCAGATCTTCGCAGTCTGCGCCGGAGCGCCCGCAACGTCCAGTACGGATAACGCCAGTGTCTGCGGGATATCCTTCGGCAGCTTCGCATAGATGCCGGACTGGAACAGGATCGCCTGTCCTTTGATATCGATCTGGTCGATATCCGGCCGGATCTCGATGATCTCATCAATTTTCAGCGGGGTCAGGGACAAGGATACCATAGTCGCGATCTTGTCGCCCTTTTTCAGTTCCCCTTCGTAAGCCGGGCCGACTTCCGCGACTCTGCCGATCAGCATGCCTCCGGAACCTGTCCACGGATTCTTGTGTTTTCCGGTTGTATTTACAATCTCTAAGATGATTCGCTTGATCTCTTCCACATCGCCGTTCGCGCGATTGGATATCTCCGTAAACGACGCGGAGTCGATATTCAGGGTATGTACATCGATCAGTACTTCATTGTCGTAGATTTCCATTGTGTTATCCACAACATCTGCCGGCTGCGGCAGAACGCCCTTCGGGCTGATGACACGGTGGGTTCCGTAAATATCACCTTTTTTGTATTCCATCTGTTTTCTAGTCTCCTTTTCATTTGCCTGATTGTTCACTTTCTAACAAAGCAAATTCTATGCCAAGAGCAGAACGTTGAAAAATCGTACATGCGCACGCAAAATCGAACCGATATGTTTTCATACGCAAAAAGAGCGAACCGTTATAGGTTCGCCCGCTCTACAAGTTATATTTTTTCTTCTTTCTGACCAGCTGAGTCTGGCTGATTCCAATAGCTTTGGCGGCTTTGCGCGTGGATCCGTACTTTTCGCAGGCGTATTTGATCAGCCCTTTTTCGTAATCATCCACCGCCTCCTGCAGGGAAAGCTCCGCGCCCGCCGTATGGAAAGGCCGTTCCTCTTCCTCTTCCTCCACAGCAAAGGCGGCGCCTTCAAAAAGCTCGCTGTGCGTCTCGTGCATCACGTCCATCAGGGTAATGTCCTCGCCCTGCGCGGAAATGATCAGCCGCTGCACGGAGTTCTCCAATTCCCGGATATTGCCCGGCCAGGAAAGCTGCTGCAGATAATCCATCGCGCTGTCCGTGATGCCTCTGGCGATGCCGAATTTCTTGCCGTATTTGCCGAGAAAATGCTGCACCAGCGCCGGAATATCGTCCACACGATCGGAAAGATTCGGAATGCGGATCGGAACGACGTTGAGCCGGTAGTAGAGATCGCGGCGGAATTTTCCTTCTTCCACGAACTTTTCCAGATCACGGTTGGTCGCGGAAATGATGCGGACATTAGTCTTGACCGGCGTGGTACCGCCGACCCGGTAAAACTCACCGTCCTGAATGACTCGCAGCAGCTTCGCCTGCATTTCCAGCGGAAGTTCTCCGATCTCATCCAGGAAAATCACGCCATTGTTGGCGATCTCAAAATAGCCTTTTTTGCCGCCGGTGTTCGCGCCGGTGAACGCGCCCTTTTCATAGCCGAAGAACTCGGATTCTATGAGGTTCGGCGAGATCGCGCCGCAGTTGATCTTGACGAAAGGCTGCATCTTGCGGTCGCTGTTCTTTTGGATCAGGTTCGCGACTTTCTCTTTACCGACGCCGGTATCCCCGAAAATAATGACATTGCAGTCGTATTTGGAAACGTTGGCGATCTCCCGCAGCACATTGCGCATCGGCCGGCTGACACAGATAAAGTCCTCCAGCATGCTCTGTTCGATCAGCGAGCGGTCATATGGAGAAACCGCGGTTTCGGCGTCCTCTTTTTCGGGACGGTCGACCTTCACGACTGCCGCATTTTCAAAGTACCCGGCAAGTTCCTTGACCAGTTCAAGGTCAAAGTGTTCGTAGTTTTCCAGATAGCCCTCCGCGTTTTCGACGTTCAGCGGTTTGGAGATGGACTCGGTGATATACAGCGCCATCTTCAGATTGTTGATCAGGTTCGCGAACAGCACCGTTCCGCCCGCCTTGGTCGCCAGGATGTTGATCGTTTCCGCGCCGGGGATCTCCGCACAGTTGACCGAGAGGTCGAATTGCGTGCTCAATTCCAGTCTTTCCACTGCATCCATCGGTTTCAGGATATTCAGGAAATGCACCTGATCGAAGACTTTCGCCAGCAGTTTATCGATACCGCCGCCCGTGACCTGCATACCGGTTTTTTTGTCCAGCAAGCAGACGATCTCACCTTCGTTGCCGATCTTGCGGCGGATGATATAGCCGAAGATCAGATTTGTCAGCATGTTGTTGCCGACGATCAGGAATTTGGTCTGCCCGTTCACAAGCTGATCCAGACGGTACAGCGTTCCCGATTCATCCAGCATGAACAAGAGCAGGTTCACCGGCGTACCATCGTCGACTTTTACGATCGGTACCCGGTCGTGCAGGATGGCGTAACCCTCCGCGTCCAGTTGATTATAGACATGGTCGATGGCTGCGATATTCTCGATATACATCGGCACCGAGGCCAGTGACGCGTTGCAGATGACCGTATCGCCGACCTTCAGATCCTGTGGATTTTCAAACGCGGCGCCGATCTCCTCGATCGTGCCGAGCACCAATCCGCCGGTATCGGTGACCGGATTATGCAGTTTGCCGCGCCGGATGATGATATCGATGATCTTCTGCTTGATCTTTTCTTCGTTGTAGTTGCTTTCTGTGCAGATCTGCTTGAAGCTAGTGCCTTCCATATGGATCCTGCGGATGGAAATGCGAAGTTCATCCGGATAAAGATTCCGGCTGTTGTCCAGCTTCCACGCCGACGTCGGCAGTACATACTGCGGTTCCGCCACTCGCTTGAGGCCGTATGTCATATTCATTCTGGTTCTGCTCCTTTCCTGCACAGGGTGATGCTAAATCGGTTCGCTTTTTTCTTATTTTCAATGATAAACCATTGGCACGGATTTTGCAATATTTTTTTATAGAATTTAGGGTTATAAAATCAATTTCAGTGAAAAGGAGAAAACACCATGGAAAAAATTACTTCTACTTTAAGATTAAGAATGTCCGCGAAAGATGCGCACTACGGCGGAGAATTAGTCGACGGCGCACACATGGTTCACCTGTTTGGTGACGTTGCGACAGAACTGCTGATCAAATTAGACGGAGACGAAGGTCTGTTCTGCGCATATGACAACGTAGAATTCTTAGCTCCTACTTATGCCGGCGACTATATCGAAGCTTACGGCGAGATCGACAAGATCGGCAACACTTCCAGACACATGACTTTCGAAGCGAGAAAAGTTGTTGTTTCCAGAAAAGACATCAACGCTTCCGCAGCTGATTTCCTGGAAGAACCGATCGTCGTTGCAAGAGCATCCGGAACTTGCGTAACTCCGAAGGAAATGAAGAGAAAGTAACGAATCTTCGATTTCTATGCTGCTTGCGCAGCAGGCGGCGTTGCCGTAAGGAAGCTTTGATATAATTTTCACCACGTCGGTCGAAAATTATAATGGCGAATCACATACCCACATACATTGAAAACACGATAATTACTAATACATCTTTTATGGAAAACGGGTCCTGCAGTGATGCAGCACCCGTTTTTCATTTCTATTTTGTTTTATTACAGCAGGCCGCCGATCAGATAAACTGCCAGCGCGCAAAGCCACGCGATCACACACTGCATGATGACGACCAGGATCGCCCACTTGCCGCCGAGTTCTCGCTTGATCGAAGTGACAGCGGCAACACACGGTGTGTACAGCAGGCAGAAGACCAGCAGGGCTGCCGCTGCCAGCGGAGTCAAGAGCGAAGTGACGCTGACGCCGGCAGTGAGGACAGTCAAGGTCGCGACAACGCTCTCTTTTGCCATAAAGCCGGTGAGCAAGGCAGTGCAGATGCGCCAGTCGCCAAAGCCAAGCGGCGCGAAGATCGGCGCGATCACACCCGCGAGCATCGCCAGCAGGCTGTCCTGCGAATCGGTGACCACATTCAGCCTGGTGTCAAAAGTCTGCAGGCACCAGATGACGATCGTTGCCAGAAAGATCACGGTGAACGCTCTCTCCAAAAAGTCCTTTGCTTTTTCCCAGAGCAGCTGTCCGACGTTCTTGGCACCCGGAAGGCGGTAGTTCGGCAGTTCCATGACAAACGGTACCGGTTCGCCCTTAAACGCCGCGCCGCGCGCGATCAGAGCGAACAGGATGCCGACGAGGATTCCGGCGAAGTAAAGGATGATCATCACCAACGCACTCTTCCCCGGAAAAAACGCCGCGCTGAAAAATCCGTAGATCGGCAGCTTCGCCGAGCAGCTCATAAACGGGGTCAGGAGGATCGTCATTTTACGATCTCGTTCGCTCGGAAGCGTACGGCTTGCCATGACACCCGGTACGGTGCAGCCGAAACCGATCAGCATCGGCACGATGCTGCGGCCGGAAAGCCCGATCTTGCGCAGCAGCTTGTCCATGACGAACGCCACGCGCGCCATATAGCCGCTGTCCTCCAGGATCGACAGGAAGAAGAACAGCGTCACGATGATCGGCAGGAACGAAAGTACGCTGCCGACACCCTCAAAGATCCCGTTGATGATCAGCGAGTGGACGACCGGATTGATGCCGTAGGCCGTCAGCCCCGCATCGGTCAGGTCCGTCAGCATGCCGATCGCAGTATCGAGCAGTTCGGAAAGCCATGCGCCGATCACGCCGAACGTCAGCCAGAACACCAGCCCCATGATGCCGACAAACGCCGGGATCGCGGTATATTTTCCGGTAAGGATCCGGTCGATCTTCACGCTGCGTGCATGTTCCTTGCTTTCACGTGGTTTGACGACCGTTGCTTCACAGATCTGCTGTATGAAAGAAAATCGCATATCTGCGATGGCTGCCGCCTGATCCATACCGCGTTCTTCTTCCATCTGGCGGATGATATGCCGCAGCATTTCTTTTTCGTTCTGTTCCAGTTTCAGCTTTTCGAGGATCATCGTGTCCCCTTCTGCCAGCTTGCTCGCCGCAAAGCGGATCGGAATGTCGGCCTTTGCCGCATGGTCCTCGATCAGATGCATGATCCCGTGCAGACAGCGGTGGACCGCGCCGTCATGCTCCTGCGGATCGCAAAAATCCGTGCGTCCCGGTTTTTCCTGATACTGCGCGACGTGGACCGCGTGATCGATCAGTTCCCCGATCCCTTCATTCTTGGCCGCTGAGATGGGAATGACCGGAATCCCCAGCGCGGCTTCCATCTCGTTGACGCGGATCGTCCCGCCGTTTTCGCGGACTTCATCCATCATGTTGAGCGCCAGCACCATCGGAATGTCCAGTTCCATCAGCTGCATGGTCAGATACAGATTTCGTTCGATATTGGTCGCGTCGACAATGTTGATGATCCCCTTGGGTTTATCGTCGAGCAGGAATTGTCTGGTCACGATTTCCTCGCTGGTGTACGGGGACATGGAATAAATGCCCGGCAGGTCGGTCACCAGAGTGTTCTCATGACCTCGGATCACGCCGTCCTTGCGGTCGACCGTCACACCGGGAAAGTTGCCGACGTGCTGGTTCGCTCCGGTCAGCTGGTTGAAAAGGGTCGTCTTGCCGCAGTTCTGGTTGCCGGCCAGCGCAAAGGTGATGGTCGTACCGTCCGGCAAGGGATGCCCGTCGGTTTTGACATGGTAAATGCCGCCTTCGCCGAGTCCCGGATGTTGGGATTTCGCAGCCGCGGCGCGCGGCTCTTTCTGATGGTTGTGCCTGCCGCCGTCGTTCTCTGCTGGATCTCCGCCCGCATCTGCCGCGGGCTTTGGGCAGACTTTATCCTCCGGCTCCGGCAGCTTAACGTCTATTTTTTCGGCGTCAGCGAGGCGGAGCGTCAGCTCATAGCCGTGGATCCGGAACTCCATCGGGTCGCCCATCGGCGCCAGTTTCATCAATTTGATCTCGACGCCCGGCACGACGCCCATATCCAAAAAATGCTGCCGCAGCGCACCTTCGCCGCCAACCGCGGTAATTTCCGCACTTTCTCCGATCTTTAAGTCTTTCAGTGTCATTTGCTGCTCCTATTGCTCTGTTGTGTTTCTGCTGTGTTTCTGCTGTGTTTCTGCTGTGTTTCTGCTGTGTTTCTGCTGTGTTTCTGCTGCGTTCCTGCTGTAACTTTGCTGTTACCCTGCTTTATCAGCAATTTTTGAGATATTCGATCTCTTCTCTTGTCAGTTTGCGATAGTGTCCCTGTTTCAGATGACCCAGGCGGATCTCCCCGATGGCGACGCGCTCCAGTTCCTGCACCGGATTGCCGACGGCCGCGAACATCTTGCGCACTTGGCGGTTCTTGCCCTCGTGAATGGCGATCTCGACGATGGTCGAATGCTGATTGCCTTTGATGATGCTGACCTTCGCGCGGGAGGTCACAAAGCCGCCGATATCGACGCCCTTGCGCAGGCGCGCCATTTTTTCCGCGGAAAGCACGCCGGCAACGCGCGCCCGGTAAGTCTTATAGACCTCATGTTTCGGGTGGGTCAGCCGGTATGCCAGATCGCCGTCGTTGGTCATGATGAGCGCGCCGCTGGTGTTATAGTCCAGGCGACCGACCGGAAACAGCCGGGCGTCGATATCCTTGACGACCTCCATGACCGTCAGACGTTCCTTATCGTCGGACACGGTAGTCACCATACCGAGCGGTTTGTTGATCAGTACGTAGACCGGGGCCGCAGCTGCTTCGATCCGGCGGCCGTTCACTTCGACCGTATCGGTGTCCTGTACGTCATAGCCCGGTTCTTTCATGGCGGCGCCGTTCACTTTTACATTGCCGTTTGCGATCAGTTCGTCTGCCTTGCGTCGGCTGCAGAGGCCGCTCTGCGCGATATATTTGTTGATTCTCATGGAAATTCCTTTCGTTTCTCTTTGGTTTTTCATTCGTGGTGCAGAATCATTTTATCATACTTCTGCCCGGGTGTAAACCTCGGCAAGCCCCTGTTCTTCAACACGGCGGCGGATCTGCTTGCGATCCGTGCTGTAGAGCTGACGGTCCTGCATGCGCCGGAAGTACAGGCCACCGGCAAAAGTCAGACGCTTTTGGAAGCCCTCCGGTGTTTCGAGCATTTCATTCGCAAAGGCGATGATGTCACCGACCGCCAGTTCACGCGGCAGGCGCAGAAGCCCCTGTTCCTTGTCCTTTCCAGCTGCCATGCGGCCCGCGTTATAGCCCGCAAGGCTTCCGGTCGTGATGGCCTCCGTATGGCCGACGAAAAAGCCGGCTTTTTCGCCGCCGAGAAACAGATTTTCGATGCCGCGCGCACGCATATCGTCGTCGCGCAGTCCGACCGCCATGTAACGCATCGAGTTGCCCTTGCCGCCCGCGTAAGGATCCACAAAGCGCGCGTTTTCCATTCCCTCGACCCGGCGCAGTTCCTCCAGATTGAAATAGGATGTCATCAGCTTCGCGTGCCCGGTATCGATAAGAATGATGTTTTCGGCGAACGGGTCCAGCGCATACTGCTGGCAGACCTTTTGATCCAGTTTTTCCTTGTGCACCAGTTCCGGCGGCAGCGGGATCACAACAAAGCCGTCCTTGTTCAGTTTCTTTTGGATCTTCGGGCTGAGTGTGCGCTTTTCGAGTTTGCAGGAGCCGCTGAAAGCGCCGGGCATGCCGCTTGGCCGCTCGCCGCTGATATCGAACAGGCCTGCCTTTTCAGTCAGGCTGACGCGCGGGCCGAAAGCCGGACAGCGCAGGATACACATCGCGCAGCCGTTTCCGTATTTCGTGCAGTTTCCCATCGGGCCGGTTGATCCGGTCGTTTCGACGAACACGTCCCCGTCAAAGATCTCTCTGCGATACTCGCCGCCATGCGCGTATGTGAGTGCGACGACCGCGCGCAGGCGGCGCGGGCTGCTGCTTTCTTGCCGGGCTGCACCCGCGGGCTCCATGCCTTGCGCTGCTGCGGAGGCAGATGAGCGCGCCACTGCAGGCGTGGCTTTTGCTTCTTGCGGTACTGCAGCAGCGGCAGCTCCTACGTCTTGTTGAGCCGCGCTTGCTGACTTTGCTTCTTGCCGCATTCTTGCCTTCCTCTCCGCGCCGGCTGTTTCCACGCGCTCCGGCGGCGCGCCAGCTGCGGTGTTCGCCAGCTCGACATCGACGACGCGCGTCATCATATGCAGCTCCACGCCTAGCTTCGTCAGCAGTCTGCGCACCCCAGGCTCTACCAGCGCGACATCATAGAAGCTCGCGTGCCGATGTCCCGGAAAATCAATATTTCGATGGGTGCTGAGCCGGTCTGTAATTTCAAAGAGTTCGTCCGCGCCGAGCGCGATGTTTTCCTCGGCCGCGGTATAACGTCCGTTGTTGCGCATGATGCCGCCGACATTACCAAGACCCAAAAGCAGATCCGTTTTTTCTAAAAGCTGTACCTCATGTCCCTGCTTGCGCGCGCGAATGGCTGCCGCGCACCCTGCCCAGCCGCCGCCGATAATCACAATTTTGCCCATAAAAAACCTCCCTTGCATTCCTTCTTTTATAGGTATGCAAGGGAGGACGGTTTTAGTATCAGGACGGAAAGGCAAAGCCCGGCTTCATCCTCTTCAGCGCGCATGCCCGTTCCCGTCGCTTTCCCTGCTATCCTGTGCGGAAAAAGACCCCTGCGATTTTTTGCGGGTAACAAAAAGAAGCTCCGGCGGGCAGTTTGGCTGATTGCACATATCCGTATGCACGCAGTGATAGGTGCTGCGGTCAAGCGCCGCCGCCCAGCGCAGTACGGCCGCTCGCTCGGTTTTGCCTGCTTCGTGACCCCAATACATGGTGACAGAAAGCAGCCCGCCGACGGTCAGCTTGTCCAAAGCAGCCTGCAGCGACGCAAGCGTAGTTTCCGCCTGCGTCGCGCGCTGTTTGTCACCGCCCGGCAGATATCCGAGGTTAAAGACGATCAGACCGATCGGTTCGCTGACATAGCGCGCAAGATTTGCATGGCTGTCCTCAATGAGTGTGACCGAAGGAAACACTGCAGGCGCCTCTCCCCGATCAGATCCCTTGTACGCCCTGCCATCTGCCTGCGTTTGTGATAATACCTGCACATCTCGAACACCTGCAGCAAGCTGTGATGCCTGCGCTTGCGAGAGAACCTGTGCATCAGCGATGTCTGCCGCTTGCAGCGCCTCGCGGGTGCTGGCGATCGCGTCCGGCTGAATGTCAAAAGCATAGACGCGCCCGCAGCGCGCCGCCAGCCATACCGTATCGTTTCCTCTGCCGCAGGTCGCGTCGACAGCCGCATATGCCCCGCTCGCCAGCTGCGGCGACAGATAATGCGCCCAGATCGCCTGTGCCAGCTGTGTGGTATTTTGCAATAAATGATTCATGAACTTTTCTTGATTCCCTTCCTGTTTCGAACTTGTCATAACTCGTCAGAAAATATGTGATTTATCGTTCAGTTTTTCTTTCTTTTTACGATATAGATTCCCCATGCCAGCATGTAACCGAGCAACACTGCTCCTGCAACCCATAAACACATGGCGGCACGAAATTCCCATCCCAAATAAGGATGTCCCGGTTTCATGACAATCTCATACAGCGCACCGCTGAAAGGCGCGATTTCCAGTATGGCGAAAGACAAATACCGCACTTTACTGTAACGTCCCCTCAAATGGAACAGAATCACGCATTGTATCGTCATCGCGCCTACAAAGCAAAGTATCAATAGTGGCATATTTCCTCTCCCTTTACGCATCATTATTCATTGAAATCATTATGCCATACAAAGTGAATTCCGTAAAGGACTAAAAGAGCGCACAATAAAATTCAAGATTTCTGTGCGCATACGGCACTCATGGATGAAGTCGCCTCGAAAGGTGCTTTTGTCGTTATTCCGGAAACATCTCAAACGTTATTCTCGAAAATAGGAAAAACGAATGTTTCTCTTATCTTGCTATAGATACTATCTGTGCGCACTTGCATTTTCGCACCGTCACGCCGTCGCCATCTGTCTCGCTGCAGGCGCCGCAGATGCCGATGCCGCAGCAGATGTTGGCATGGTTCGGCAGCAGCAGGCAGCGCCCCTGCGCCTGCCATGCATGCGAGGCAGATGTGCAGCTGCAGGAACCGCTCGCGTGCTGCGCGGCGCAGCCTATGGTGCAGCACGCGGTAAAGGCTTTTTTTGCCTGTGCAGTGTAGTACGGCGAGGCCAGGAACAAGGTCTGCTTGCTTTCGCGGAACATAGCGACTGCTTTCGGCATTTCGGATATCAAGCGGATCGGCTGCCATGAAACCTTTTCTCCGCTCTCGGTCCGCAGATAGTCCGCGAGGAATTCCGCAGTCAGCTTGTCAGCATCGATCAGCAGGGTCAGTTTTGACAGATCCCAACGATCGATCACATTGACAAACGGCGCGAGGGCGGTCCCTTTGGCGATGACCAGCAGCGGCGCTGCCGCATCCAAAGCGCCGCTGCCCAAATGCGTCAGGCCGCCGTAAAAAGGGCCGCGGATCCGCCAGGGCGCAAGTCCGTTTTGCAGGAGCGCCCGGCTTTTGGGGCCGGCCGGCTGCAGCGCGATCTCGATGCGGCCGCTGCCTTCCTCGCATGCCGCGGATGCAGGGGCGGCAGTGTCTTGTATCGCCGTATCTCCGCGGTCGCGCAGCGCGCTCTTTGCGGTATAGGTGCTGCGCAGGACGGACAGGGGGATCTGCCATCCTAAGCTTTCCACGATGAGATACGTGCCGAGCGCGCGGCAGCTCTGTGCAAGGCCGCGCGGCACAGACAGAGTCACCGCCGACAGGTGCGGGGCGTATTCCCGCACTGCAAGGATCGGCGCTTCATAACTCTGCGGTCCCGCCTGCCTTTGCCCTCCCTGCTGCAGCCAAACCGTATAAGGGCAGCTCCCGCGCCAGTTTTCTCCGCAAGCGCACACGCCGTCCCGGCTCATGCGGCAGGTATAGCACTGTCCGGCTTCCATTAACACGCACGGGCATTTTTCGGTGCCCGCATCCACACATCGATATTCCATTTTTCCATTCCCTTTCCTTTTGACACCGTTTGATGCCGTTTTCACTTCCGCGCGGCATGCGGCCCGCTGATCCGGGCTGCGGCTATGAGGCCGATTTCTCCGCGGCGGCAGTCACCGCGAAGCCGTAGTCCAGCATCGCGTAAGCATCCTGAAACCAGTTTCCGTCCCGCAGCACAACCGCGATCAGAGAGACCCCGTTCCGGGTCGCCGATGCAGTCAGCGTCCGGCCTGAAGCCTTGGTAAAGCCGATCTTCACACCATCGCCGCCCTCATACTGGTGTACAGTCTTATTTTTGTTGTAGAAGTTCCGCTCGTTCTCGGTGCTCTGCCAGCTCGGCACCGCGACGATCTTTCGGAAATCTTCCCGCTGCATAGCAGCCGCCGCGATCACGGCCAAATCTTTCGCCGTCGTATAATGGTTCTCATCAAACAATCCGCAGGCGTTGGTAAAATGCGTGCCGGTGCAGCCGAGTTCTTCTGCTTTTTGGTTCATCATCACCACAAAATTCTGCAGACTGCCGCCGATGCAGATCGCGGCCGCGGTCGCCGCGTCGTTCCCGGACTGCAGCATCATGCCGTACAGCAGTTCTTCCACGCTGATCTCCTCTCCGGCTTTGAGATAGATGGAAGAACCCTCCAGCCCGGCTGCCTCTGCCGGAACGATCACACGGCTGTCCGGGCCTAAGGACAGACGGTCCAAAGTTTCCAATACGATCAGCGCCGTCATGATCTTGGTGGTGCTGGCCGGGTACAGCCGTTTTTCCGCGTCTTTTTCAAACAAAACCTCTCCGGTCTGCGCATGGATCAGAACCGCGCCTGCCGCGGACACCGTTGGCGCAGGTGCGCTGCAAGCGGTTTCCTGCGGTCCTTTTGCCGGCGGATGCAGCTCATTTTCATCCACACGTACAGCGGGACCGAAATAATCCGCCAAACCTCCCAACAGGCCAAATGTCAGTGCCAACACCAGCAGCAGGGGGATCTTCCTGCGTAATATCTTTTCTTTCATCATATTAAAAAACTCCTAAGAACAGTTTACTTGCTCTTCGGAGTTTTATGACTGGCTTCGCTTCTCGGCTTGCCCTATTTTTTAAGCTTAAAACTCGATCGTCATCTGACCTGCCGCAACCGGATCGTTTTCATCTTCCGCGTGATCGGCTTCGGTATCGACCTGCATCACACCTTCGATATCATCGATCTCCGGCAGTTCTTTTATCGATGTGAAACCGAAATTTTTGAGGAAAGTATCGGTGGTCCCATATAAGATCGGCCTGCCGATCGCGTTCGACCGGCCGACTTCACAGACCAGCTCTTTCTTTGCCAGTCCTTCAATGACCCGATCACACTTGATGCCTCGGATCGCCTCGATCTCGCCCTTTGTCACCGGCTGTTTGTAAGCGATGATCGCCAGTACCTCCAGCGCGGACTGCGATAATCGTTTGGTTTTGACCGGAGTGCACAGCCGTTCGATATAATCGGCGTTTTCCTCCGTTGTTGCGAACTGAAACGCGCCGTTCACCTCGCGGATGCGGATGCCTCGGCCTTCCTGCTCGTATTCTTCCTGCAGTTCTTTGAAGCAGTCGTAAGCTTCCTGTCTGCTGATATTGCATACATCTGCCGCTGTCTTGACATCCAGCGGCTGCCCCCAGACAAACAGCATGGATTCAAATGCAGACTTTAGATTCTTTTTACTTGTCATCTCTTTCTTCCGCCTCTCCTGTGATCTGTGCATTCCGCCGCTCGTCCGGCCCCGATGTGATCTGTGCCGGCTGTGCGGAGAACGCTTCTCCGCTGTCATTGCCCTCACCTGCAGCATCGGCTGCGGCCGCGTAGCTTTCCAACACGGTATCTTCGTTGATCCGCTCGCCTGCGGACACCGAAATATCGCCGTAGTTCGTCTGCTGCTCAACGCGGATCACGCGTTCTTTGGCCATTTCCAAAAGAGACAGGAACGTGACAACAATGTCATAGCGATCTTTTTTATTCCGGATCAGTTCTTTGAAACTGAAGACTTGTCCGATCTTTCGGCGCACAGCCTTGAGGATCAGATGCATCCGCTTTTCCATAGAAGCGCGTTCTCGCTCGACGCGCTCGTAATGCTTCTTTACCGCCTCAACCTTATGTTTTTTCTCAATAAACAGGCGGAACGCAGCCGCAAACTGCTTGAGATCCAAGCTGAGATACTCATCCGGATTTTCCAGATAGACCGAAATATCCTCCTGCGGTTTTTCAAAAATATGCAGACCGGCTTCTTCACGTTCTTCCAGCATCTGCGCAGCCTGCTTGAAGCGTTTGTATTCCAGCAGGCGTTCTACCAGTTCCGTCCGCGGATCTTCTTCCGTCAATGCGGCGTCTTCCTGAGATGCTCGCGGCAGGATCATCTTCGACTTGATCTCGATCAAAGACGCCGCCAGCACCATGAATTCCGTCGCGACCGCGATGCTGCGCTCTTTCATAGCTTGGATATATTCCAGATACTGCTTGGTGATCTGGCTGATCTGAATATCGTAAATGCTCATTTCGGCAGTCTCGATCAGGTAGACCAGAAGGTCAAACGGTCCCTCAAAGGACTGCAGTCTAACTTTATAGCTCATTCTCCCATTAACTTTCTTAGATTTACATCATACGGTGGCCGGACGATCCCTTTTTCGGTAATGACCGCCGTAATGTATCGGTGATCCGTCACATCAAAGGACGGATTATAGGTTTTCACTCCCACCGGAGCCATCGGTTTTTCATACCACATTTCATAAATTTCTTCGCCCTTGCGCAGCTCGATCGGAATGTCCGCGCCGGTCGGCGTTTCCAGATCGATCGTGGAGGTCGGCACGTACATATAGAATGGGATGCCGTACTCCTTTGCCAGGATCGCCACTCCGGAAGTTCCGATCTTATTCGCGCCGTCACCGTTCGCCGCCATGCGGTCACAGCCGACGACCACCGCGTCGATCCAGCCGTTCTTCATCACGATGGACGCCATATTATCACAGATCAGCGTCACATCCACGCCGGACTTGTGCAGCTCCCAACTCGTCAATCTGGCTCCCTGCAGCAGCGGGCGCGTTTCATCCGCGAACACATGGAAATCATACCCGCGCTCCTGTCCCAGATAGATCGGCGCCAGGCAGGTTCCGTATTTCGCGGTCGCAATCGTACCGGCATTGCAGTGCGTCAGGATCCCCATTCCCGGTTTCAGCAGCGACAGACCGTATTCGCCCATCGCGTAGCAGGACGCCTCATCCTCTTTACGGATCTTCTCTGCTTCATCCAAAAGCAGCAGCTTGGCGTCGTCCACCTGATCTCCCGCGCAGTGATCGCAGGTGCAGAGGAATCCGTCCGCCGCGTTGTCGAACGCGCGGATGTATTTATCCAACATATCCTCGCAGCGTTTCAGCGCCCAAGAAAGATTGACCGCCGTTGGTCTGGCACTGTTCAGATACGCGCTCGTTTCCCTAACATATTCCCGGAATTCCTTGACTCTGGTCCCCGCGAAATCCCGCGTCGCGACGTACAGCCCATAAGCCGCCGCCACGCCGATCGCCGGCGCGCCGCGCACTTTGAGATGATAGATCGCATCCCAAATATCTTCCTTCGTCTGTACCTCGATATAAACTTCCTCTCCCGGCAGCTTCGTCTGATCCAGGATCAAAAGGCGATCCTCTTCAAACTTCACCGGTGCGATATCAAAAACCTCCATTTTCTTTCCTCTTTTCCGTTTTCTATTCGATCGTTCTCTTTTTTCGGGCAGATCCGTTCCTCGGGAAAATCCGCTTTCTCAAGAAAATCCGCGTGTCCTTCTTTGCTCCGTCCCGCACGTTCCGCTCTGCCCCGCGCAGCCTGCCGCCGCGCTAGCCGTAAAGCACGCTGAACGTCTGGCTGCTTGCCACATCGATCAGGAACTGCAGATACGTGCCGTGATCAATGATCGGTTCGCCGCTGTAGAGACTGATACAGCCGGCGATCTCTTCAAACGGCGGTGCGTCCATCAGCGTTAAGCCCAGAAGCCAAGCATTTTCATAATCCGTATTCTGCCAGTAAACCTCGTCGTATCCTTCGCTGAGATAGGTGATCGCCGCCTCTGCCGAATCCAGACCCAACGTCACCGCTAATTGCTGCGTATAGGTCTCGTCATCCTCCGGCAGATAAACCATGTCATCGATGACCGTGTCTTGATTCTGCGCGGCCTCGCTGTAATCCAGCCAGCCGTCATAATCGTAATCGGAAACCTTATCATACAGCAGCTGATCCACCTCATACACCGTATTGTAGTAGACATCTTCGGCGCTGACCTCCGGCCCATTAAAAATCGTATCATAATCCGGTTCGCTGCTTTCACAGGAAGAGATCAAGGACGGCACGAGCGCTATCAGCGCCACGATGATGCCGACTACCGTTTTAAGCGTCTTCCCATCGTCCGCCGATGTATTGAAAGACCTGACTGTCGATTGGCCGCTCCTGCGCGCGCCCTCGACATCGTTCACCAAGCGCTGTCCGCCCGCGCTTTTGCGGCTTCGGTTCTGCGAACCGTTCCAGTCCGTATTTTCACGCCGATCATTGCGGTGGCTGTGACTGCCCTCCGGATGCGAAAGCGCACTTCCTGCGCTCTGTTTGACCCGCTCCGCCGCAGCCTTCATCTGCCCGCTGAGATTCCCCAAAAAGCTGTCCGCCGTTTCCGCGATCTCCATATCATCCTTGCGCCGTTCATGACGCGCCAGCTTCTGATGGTCGCTGACCGGCACCGCGCCGCCGGAAACCACACTGTAAGCATATTTCAGTTCCCGCATCTTGCGATCCGCATATTCACGCTCATCTGCGTAGTCCGAAGACTTGAGTCTTTTCATCCGCTCGTTGTACGCGCGATCCATCTGCGCCCTTGAAGCTCCCGGCTGCACACCCAGAATTCTGTAATAATCCGATCGATCCATAATCCCTTCCTTTGCTCTGTCTGTAGCTGCAAACTATCAGGTTCAGTATACCACAAACAGCTGACAAAAGGAACCGTCTTCTTCTTGCTATTTGGATTTCTTTCCACTATAATGAGGTTAAACGAAGCCTGCGCGTCCTGCAAAAGCTTCCTGCATAATTTTCCTGCCGATCGATAAGATGTTTCTTGGGAACCGTTCTTCGGATCCCGGCAGACCTTTCTGCTTCATCTTTCACTCCCGGAGGAAAATCTATGCGTCTTGTGTTTTTCGTATGCGCGGTGGTATTTTCGGTCTGGCTGACCTTTGGCAGCCTCGGCCCCCTGCTCAGCCGCATCATGGAAGCGGGCATCGACTGGTGGATCGCGCTGCTTGACCATATCCTGCAGCGGGTGGGAACGGCACCGATGCTGCAGGATCTCATCATCTGCGGCGTCTGCACCGGCGTCGGCAGTGTCCTGACCTTCGTGCCGATCATCGCGGTCCTGTTTTTCTGCCTTGCCTGCTGGGAAAGCAGCGGCGCGCTTGCCGTGCTTTCGCGCGTGCTGGACCGACCTCTGCAAAAACTCGGCCTTTCCGGAGCCTGCGCCATGCCGCTTTTGCTCGGCTTCGGCTGCTCAGTACCGGCCGTCATGGAAGCGGAGCGGCTCCCAACGCATGGTCAGATGCGGCGAACGGTTTTTTTGATCCCGTTCCTGTCCTGCAATGCCAAACTGCCGCTGTACACCATGCTCGCTGCCGTTTTTTTCGGAAAGTACCGGTTCCTGCTGATCACCACGCTGTACCTGACCGGTATCCTGCTCGGCGTCATACTGCTGCGACTGCGTACGCGGCTGCTGCCGATGCAGCATGAGCATGCATGCAGCCCCAACGGCCGCAATGCCCCGCGTCCATACCTCATGCAAGGCTGCTCCTGTTCCATGGCAAACGCAAAACTGCCGCATGACATCCGACTGCGGCCGCCTTGCTTCTCCGCCGCCTGTGCGCAGGCGTGGGAAAACAGCAAAGCTTACATACAAAAGATCTTCACCGTCGTGCTCTTGACCAGCAGCGCGATCTGGTTTTTGGAACATTTTACGCCTGCACTGACGCCGGCTGCCGTTCCGCAGGAAAGCCTTCTGGCGACCATCGGCCGAGTGATTGCTCCGCTCTTTGCGCCGCTCGGCTTCGGTGACTGGCGCGCCGCCGCGGCACTCCTGACCGGACTCTCCGCCAAAGAAGCGATCGTCAGCACACTGGCGGTCCTATCAGAAGCCCAGACTCCGCCGCAGACCCTTGATGAAATGCTGACGCAGATGTTCACACCGCTTTCGGCTTTCAGCTTTGCGGTGTTCTGCCTGCTTTATATGCCCTGCATCGCGACTCTGGCCGCCGTCAAAAAAGCACTCGGCGGCTTTCGTTGGGCACTCGCCGCGCTCCTTACGCAAACGGCGCTCGCATGGCTCGCCGCCTGCCTCATCTGGCAAACCGGTTCCGTCCTGCTGCGTTTTTTCGGTTGACCCCGGTGCAGTTTCCGACACCTGTCCGGTTGTCACTGAGCCGCTTGAATCTGATCCGGGCGAAGCGGCTCCGGGCGAAGCGGCTCCGTCCGGGTGCTCGCAGACCGGATGCATAATGTACTGCTTTTTGACGGTTTTTTATAAAATTGCACGCGCTTTCAAAGATCAAAATGATAGATTCTTGTATAAAAGATAAAATTATCCATTTTGACAGGCATCTTTTTGTCGACTTTTGTCGAAAGTTTGACCTCGGCCTTGCATGTTACTCCGGGAGGAATTTCGGTTTCGACATACTTCGACATCGTATAACAACTTTCGCACGGGATCGGTATCCTAAGCACTACGATTTTCCATAGGTTTCCAGCCTATTGCGTTCAAAACCGACAAAAACGCAAAAAAAGCAGTACATTATGCATACGTTTTTTCAAAACGGCAAATGAAAATAAATGAAAATAAATCAAACAACAGTCAAACAACAGAAAGAGAGGTTTTTCACATGAAATTCTACATTGCAGACGCATTTACCGAAACGATCTTTGGCGGCAACCCGGCCGGCGTTGTCATTCTTCCGGACGGCAGCGACTTTCCATCTGACGAGATCATGGTCAAGACCGCCGCAGAACTTCGCTACTCGGAAACTGCCTTTATCAAGCAGCTCTCCGAAAAAGAATTTCAGATCCGTTATTTTACTCCGGCAGCCGAAGTCGATCTCTGCGGTCACGCGACGATCGCCTCGTTTAAAGTACTCTTGTACGCAGGCGTCATTCATGACAACGACACCTATCGGAATCACACTCTTGCCGGCGACCTGAACATCGTTGTCAAGGATGGCTTTGTGCTCATGGACATGGCTGCTCCGGTCAAGATCGGCGAGATCGCACAAAAAGACGCGCTGGATGAATTATACAAGATCATGGGCATTTCTTATGACGAGCAGCTTGCAAAAGGACTGAAACTCCTGCCGCAGCTGATCTCCACAGGTCTGCCGGATATCATGATGCCGGTCATTTCTCTGGCTGACCTCGAAGCACTGGCACCGGACATGCCTGCCCTGTCCGCGCTCTCCGCACGCTATGAAGTCACCGGTGTACACGCATTTACCCTCGACAAAGCAAGCGATACAGACGACGCCCTCTGCCACGCGAGAAACTTCGCGCCGCTCTATGACATCGATGAAGAAGCCGCGACCGGCACCTCCAACGGCGCGCTGACTTACTACGGCTACCTCAACGGCTTTGTCAAAGACGGCGACGACTGCAAGATCATCCAGGGCGAAAAAATGCAGCGTCCGTCCCTGATCCTTTCCCATCTGGATGTCGACTGCAGTGCAGACGGCTGTGAAGACGGCACAGCAGCCTCCTGCCAGATCCAAGTCGGCGGCAGCGCCGTCATCCTTGCCGAAGGCGAGATCCACCTGTAACACCCCCGCCCGGCAGTGCTTCCTGCCCTTCGGCGAGGCGCTGCCGCAAATGTAAGCGACTGATTGCAGATTCCCCGCATCTTAAGAAATCAATGCACAGAAAAAGGAGATACACAATGTTTACTTACCGTTTATGCTGCGAAAGCGACAAGGATTGTTGGATCACTTTAAATCGTATGTTTATGGCAGAAGAGATCCAAGATACTGATCTGTGGAACGATACGAACAATGCGAGCGACGATCAATTTGCAAACACTTTTTTTGAGGCTTTACAGGAAAAAGCATTGATCAGCCTCATCATTTTTGAAGAAGACCACGCACCGGTCGGTTTCGCAAATCTCATGACTGTCTACAGTGTCTGGACACACGGGAAAGCCCTGATTCTGGATGATTTGTATTTGATCCCGGAAGTGCGCGGAAAAGGGTACGGAAAGCGTGCAATGGGATTCATAGAACAATTTACGGTTCAACGTGGCTGTAAACGTCTGCAGTTTCAATCGGAAGAAACAAATCCAAATGCAATGAAATTCTATACTGCCCTCGGATACCGCCCCGCAAATATGAAATTTTACGTTAAATACTTCTTTTAACATAAAAAAGGTGAGCCTGTGTTTTTTCCGTTCCTGAGACGCTGAAAAGAACTTGCCGAGGGCGCAGCGCAGAAACAACGCGAGATTGCCAAAGCGATGCTGCTGGAGGGCATTGAGAAATCTGTGATCGCAAAAGTGACCAGCCTGTCGGCAGAAGAAATTGAAACGCTGTAATTCATAGGCGCTCTGCATCAAAATAATATTCTTGGAGCTGCCGCACAGTTGATGAATTATAAATCAACTGAAGCGGCAGCTTTTTTCGATTCATACTCGAAAGTTAAGAATCTTACCTTTCTCGTCTTCCCCGATGCGCCGTGAGCAGCGAAACACACAGGTTCAGTGCCGCAGTCAAAAGCAGCAAGACCAGCGCCGTCTGATAGGCGCTCTCTAAGGACTGCCCCTCGACCAGCATCGCATATAGATGCACCGCCAAGGTCTCTGCGGAAGAAAATATCCCATCCACAGTCTCGGCTCCGGTCCCGGCCGCAAACAGCAGCGCCGCGGACTCTCCGGTGATCCGTCCGACTGCCAGCAGGATCCCTGCCAGCATACCGGGAAGCGCCGCCGGCAGCAGTACGTACCGAACAGTCCGACCTTTCCCCGCCCCTAAACCGAAGCTTGCCTCGCGCTGCTCCGCAGGGACCGTCCGCAGCGCCTCCTGTGTGGTACGGATGATCAGGGGCAGCACCATCAAGATCAGCGTGCAAACCCCGGCGAGGAACGAATAGCCCCAGCCCAGCCGCAGCACAAACAGTAAAAAACCAAAGAGTCCGAACAAAATGGACGGAACCCCTGCCAATGTTTCGGCCGCAAGGCTCACTGCTTTCGCAAAGCGGCTGCCGCGTCTTGCGTACTCCGAAAGAAAAATCGCTGCTCCGGCTCCGATCGGCACCGCCGGCAAAAGGACCGCGGCGATCATAAAGAGGGTATTCCAAAGCGCAGGCAGCCATGACGCATGCAGTCCACTTGTCGGTTCCGCCTGGCCGCTCGCGGGACTGCCAAGATTGCCGGAGCCACCAAGTAAACCACTGAACATGTTTGCCGCCCCAAGGGTCGGACAGCCGTGCCAAACGATAAAGCTGATCACCGCCAGCGCGATCACGCCGCACAACAACGCACTGCCGACCGTCACTGCGCGCAGCAGTGACGAGATCCATTTTTGCCGCATCCTACCGTTTTCCTTTCCTTGACAGATCCACACCGATTCTCCGTCCGCGCGGCTTTTCGCGATCCTGACAGTTGTTCAGCAGCGAGACTGCCAGATCCATCAGCAAGATCCACACAAAAAGCACGGCGCCTGCGGTGATCAGAGCGTCACGATGTTTTCCCTCCGCGGCATACCCCATTTCCAGAACGATCAGTCCCGTCAAAGTTCTTACGCCTGAGGTGAGGGACTGCGGCATCCAAACCTGATTGCCTGCTACCATGACGACCGCCATGGTCTCTCCGACGGCTCGCCCGATGCCTAACATGACTGCGGTCAGCATCCCGGATGCCGCGCCCGGCAGCAGGGCGAAAAAAACGCTCTGCTCTCTGCTCGCGCCCAGCGCCCGCGCGCCCTCATAATAGCTTTCCGGTACGGTACGGATCGCTGCTTCCGCCACACTGATGACGGTCGGCAAGATCATGATCGCCAGCATCACGGCAGCGCTGAGTATGCCTTTGCCGCTGCCGCCGCAAGCGTTCTGCACCAGCGGTACGATGAAGCAAAGCCCGAACAGTCCGTAGACCACAGAGGGAATGCCGGCCATTGTTTCCACCAGCGGCCGGACGATCCGATATAGGCGCTCCGGACAGAACCGCGCCAGGAACACCGCGCACAAAAGCCCCGGCGGCACGCCCAAAAGCACGGCGCCGCCGGTCACATAGGCGCTCCCCGCAAGCATCGGTAAAATACCAAAGATTTCTTCTGTCGGTCTCCAGTATCTGCCGCAAAAAAAAGAAGCGGTTCCCTCTTCACGCAAAAACGGCACTGCAGCCTCCAGTAAAAAGAAGCAGATCGCGATCACAGCTGTCAGCGATACGGCCGCCGCAAAAAAACACACCATGCTCAGCGCGTACTCTCGATATTTTCCCATCGTTCGATCTCTCCGATATAAACGCGCCGCAAGGTTTCGGTTTGGAGATCACGGATCGGATTTTGCCGGTTCACGATGACCGCGATCCCATCTGCCGCAATACATTCCATGCGCGCCCCTGCCGCCAGCTCTGTCTCCGTCAGCGCGCGTGAAGACATCCCGATCTGACAGGCTCCGGCAAGTACCGCCGTGATCCCCGCTGCCGATCCCGTCTGCTGGATCTCCACAGTCACCTGCGGATGCAGCGTTTGAAAGGCTTCACCCAAGGTCTGCATGAGCGGCGCCATCGCGGTTGACCCGGCCAGCACCAAGCGAACCGTTTTACCGGCAGCATTACCGCGTTCCTGCGCTGCCGCCGCAGCCTCCGTATCCTGCCGCTCTCGCGTCGAACGACCTGCGTGATACTCCGCCGCAGGCACGCTCTGCAATCGCTCGCCGGTGCTTTGCAGTGCCGCTTTCATCGGCACATAGCCCTCCTGCGCGATGATCGCCTGCCCGCGCAGACTGCCGGCAAAGGTCACAAACTCCCGCGCGGCTCGCTCTGTGTCCTGCGGCTCGCCGCCTTTCGGCCGACCCGCGCATGCAGCCCCTGTATCGCCGGACCGCGGCGGCTCCGATCCTTTCACCACCAGATAAAACTCCTGCCGCAGCGGGTAACTGCCGTCCCGCACTGCCGCGGAAGACGGCAGCGCCCCGTTCACCCGGACCGTTCTGACACGATCCCGCGGCGTCATCGCAGAAACATAACCGATGGCGCCGCGATTTTGCTCTACGCTCATCAGCACGACCGCCGTACTCTGCGTCACCTCCGCAGCTGCCGTTGTTCGGTCATGTCCGCCGCGCCGGATCCCCAGCTGCGACACAAATGCCGCACGTGTGCCGGAACCATCTTCCCGCGCGATCACCGTGATCGCATTTGCACCGTTGCTATGGGATCGGCTCCGATAACTTCCGATTCCAAGGGTCTTGCCGAAAAACCCATCATTTCCCGCACTGCCGCAAAACCAAAGCGCGCACAGGCTGCCGGCCAGCAGCAGACAGCCTAATTTCTTCTTTCTTTTCCATCTCCACATATTACAGCAAATGCACGCCCGCGCGAAATTAGACCATAAGATCACGCCCCTTTTTGTCCCTATTTCTCCGCCTCTCTGTTTTGCCGCTGCACAGCGATCCGATGAGCTCAACATAAAAATCCCCCTCTCGCAGATCTTGGTGATCACCTTGTCTGCTTAAGGGGGATCCTGTCAACGTTCCGATGCGTGTTTTCTTAAAAGATATCCTGAAAAGGCAGGTTCCGTTCTTTACGCTGCGCCGCCAGCTTTGCGCGGATCTCTTCCGAAGCTCCTGTGACTTCCGCGTAGAATTCCCGTGCCGAAAACCTTGCAGCCCCGTCGCCGAGCGCCGCCATCTGTACCGGCTGATCCGACGTCACGACCCAGAGCTCCCGCTTTTTGCCCTGCTCGTATATCACCTTTTCAATGTAACGGTCCGCGGTCTCCGCTTCGCGTGTGTACACGACCCGAAAACTGCCGGCATCCGCGCTCAGTTTTTCGTAATCATGCCGTGTACCCGGGTTGCCGGCCAGCTTGTAGCCGTCAAATACCACCAGCATGTCCACTTTTTTGTAGCCTTGGTAATTGAGCAGCACATCCAACAGCGCCTCGCGCGCGCTGTCGAGATTGACCTTTGCCAGCGCCGCAAACTCCTCCCACGCGAACACGACATTGTACCCGTCGATCACAAACAGCGGCCGTAAAGCAGCGCTGTTTTTTTCTTTTCCTCCGGATGAACTGCCGCCTGTTTTTTTCCATTTCGGCTGAGGGAAATCTTCTCCGCTCGGCGGTCTGCGTGTGCCTCTGCTCTGACTCTCCCGATACAGGGCTTCATCCCGCTTGCTCCTGCCGTAAGTCTTGAGGAAGATCGCTTCCAGCTCTTTTGCGGAAGCTGCGGTGCCGCCTTGCGCGCCGCTGCGGCCGCTTCCGTTCTGCCCGTCCTGTGTGCCGCCTTGCGCGCCGCTGCGGCCGCTTCCGTTCTGCCCGTCCTGTGCGCCGCCTTGCCGCAATGCCCTGTCTGCGGCAGGTTTCGCTCCGTTTTGCGTTTCATCGTCAAATTGCGATCCTTCGTTTTCCCCAAAGAACCGCCGCTGCGCGTCGGCCAGCAGCGCGCGGCCGTCCAAATGCGCTGCCTCATCCACTTCATCCCAGTTCACATAGACCGCGGCTCCGTGACTGCAAAAGACCGAACCGGTCGGATTTTCCAGATCCTGCTCCGCGAAATATCCTGCTGCAGCCACAACCTCATCCTGGTCATGACAAGGCTGATAGCCGGCCGGCATGGAGGCCATACTGCCCTTGCCCCTTGTATAAGAAACCACGTCTTTCGGATAATCCTTCAGGCTCGCCACCGGTCCCTGACCCGTGATCACCGTTGTCTCGCCATCGTTTTCACTGATCGCGGCCTGCGCGCCGAAACGATCCAGATCCGACAACGCCCTGCCGGTGCAATCCGTCGGAACCTCCAGCCGGAAACGCACGACGGGTTCCAGCAGCATGCTTTTTGCCTTACGCAGACCTTGTCGTACAGCCCGATAAGTCGCCTGACGGAAGTCTCCGCCCTCGGTATGTTTCAAATGTGCCTTGCCGGCTGCGATCGAAATACGCATATCTGTGATCTCCGCGCCGATCAGCACGCCGCGATGCGGCTTTTCCGCAAGATGCGTCAAGATCAAGCGCTGCCAGTTGCGATCCAGTACATCCTCGCTGACCAGCGAGTCAAAGACCAGACCGCTGCCCCGCGGCAGCGGTTCCATCAGCAGCTGTACTTCCGCGTAGTGGCGCAGCGGCTCATAATGGCCGATCCCCAGTACCGGCTCCGTGATCGTTTCTTTATATAAGATCGTTCCGCTGTCAAACCCGACCTCCATCGCAAAACGCCGCGCGATCAATTCGCGGAGGATCTCCAGTTCCAGTTCGCCCATGACCTGCACATGGATCTGTCCGCTCTCGCCATCCTGCATCAGGTGCAGACTCGGTTCTTCCTCCTCCAGCTCCCGCAATTTGCGGATCGCCTGCACCGGATCCACACCCTCCGGCAAAAGCAGCCGGTAGGTCAGCGTCGGCGCGAGCAGCGGCGCCGCGCTGCCCTGTTCAAAGCCCAGGCCCTGCCCCGCATACGTTCCTGCAGGGCCGAGCACCGCGCAGATCTCTCCTGCCTCGACGCTCTGCACCAGTTCAAACTTTTCTCCGTTGTAAAGGCGGAGCTGCTCCGCTTTTTGACCGTCCGCAAGCTCCATCTTACTTTTCAGCACGCCGCCGGTGACTTTCAGATGTGTCAGCCGATTGCCCTTTTTATCGCGGCTGATCTTGTAGACCCGAGCCCCGAACGACGCGCCTGCCGCGCTTTTCGTGCTGCTGCCTGATCCGCTCCGCCCGTTCTCCGTAAACCCGTTCGTATATCGCGCGAGCAGCTGCAAAAAAACTGTTACGCCCTCGCCCTTCAGCGCCGATCCGAAACAGACCGGAAACAGCTGCCTTGCCGTAACAGCACTGCAGACATCCGCGTCCGCAAACGGCTGGTCCGCGAGATAAGCCTCCAGCAGGGCTTCGCTGGCACTGCCGATCTCTTCCCGCATGGCAGCATCCGTTAGTTTTCCAAAGTCCGCGAACACCCCGCTCGCGCCGCCCGCGGACAGCCCGCCGAGCGTTTTGCGGATTTCCGTCAGCAAGGCGTCGCGGTCGGTTTCCGGCCGATCCATCTTGTTGACGAAGATCCAAGTCGGTACATTATAGGCCGCGAGCAGACGCCACAAGGTCTGGGTATGGCTCTGCACACCGTCCGTGCCGCTGATGACCAGGATCGCGTAGTCCAGCACCTGCAGTACGCGCTCTGCCTCGCTGCTGAAGTCCCCGTGTCCCGGCGTGTCCAGCAGCGTCACCTGCTTTTCGCCCAAAGCAAAACGCGCCTCCTTGGCAAATACCGTGATCCCGCGATCGCGTTCGATCTCGTCATGGTCCAAAAAAGCGTTTTTATGATCGACTCTGCCCTGCGTCCGCGTTACGCCGGTCAGATATAAGATACTCTCCGATAAGGTTGTCTTGCCTGCATCGACATGCGCCAAAATGCCGATCGTCAGTTTTTCGGCTGTCATCCTGCTGCCTGTTCCTTTCCATTTGATTTTCCTATTTATCTTATTCTATCACAGGTGAAAAGGCTTTTCAATCGTTGGTGCGCGGGCGAAAGATGCCAGTATGCAGACAGAAGTTGCCGGTGTAAGCGGCCGCAGTGTCCGGCAGTCTTTCAAAGCAGTCTTTCAAAAAGGTCGAATTCGATAAAACACGCAAAAAATAAATTACTTATCCACCTTTTCGGCCTTGTCCCTCTGAGGCTCTTTGTCGAATTGTTTTAGAATATGTCGAAGTCCGTCGAAGTTTGTCGTCTTGAGCCGCTTCTGTGCTCTGTCCGTCGGTCATCCGAACACGTCAAGCAGCTCACAGTGCTTTAATCTTCTCATAGTCTTCCTTTTTTTCCAAAAATTTGGGTATCCAAAAGAAAAAAGGTGGATAAGTAATGCGAAAAGCGCTTATTTTATCCACCCTGACCTTTACCTCGGTCACCACTTCGGTCATTTTTCATTATTAAAGCCACATCAGTGCAAAGACTCCGCCAGTGATCACGATCCACATGATAAAGTTCAGCGCGACCAGTTTGCCGGCCGATTTTTGCAGCACGTCGTCGTCCTCCAATCCGCGCGGTGCCCGTCGCTCCTTACAGATCAGCCGGTTCGCTGCATAGACTGCGGCTGCAGCCGCGCGTCCGGCTGCTTGAAAACAAGATTCGCAGGCAGTTGCTGCCGCCGCTGCCGCCATGCTCAGCGGTCTGCGATAGAACCAGTCCGCGTCCAATGTGATCCCGGCATGCGGCGCCATATGCGGAAGATACATCACAAAGGCGATCGCTGCCGCCGCGAAAAGTTCCAGATACTGCGTCACATGATCAACCGTGTACGGATGTCCGTCTGACAAAAACGGCGTCACACCCTGCATGATCTGCGGAAACACGCCGGTCAGCACACAGCCCGCCGCCCCGAGCAGCATGGCAAGACGCATATTGCGCGGTACAAGTTTCGGCTGCACGACAGGCGCTCCGGTCGTTCCTTCCGCCAAAGCGGCATGATCATGCATCGCTGCCGCGCACGCCGGCTCCGTGTGTGTCTGCGGCTTCGCGAAGAACACAAAATAATTTACTTTTAAACCAACGGAGAGCAGCGTCCCCACGCTGGCGATCAGCATCAGGATTTCAATGAGCGGATGACCGCTCTCCGCAATGGCGTTCATGATCAGACCCTTGCTGACGAATCCACTGAACAGCGGAAAACCGCAGATCGCAAGCGATGCGACGCCCATACAAACCCCTGCTTGCGGCATGCTGCGAGCCAGTCCGCCCATCTCCGTGATCTTCCGTTTACCGGTTGCCGCAATGATGACGCCTGCGCACATGAACAAGGTACCTTTGTAGACAATGTTGCCGAACACATGCGCGACCGCTCCGTCAATTCCGAGCTCTGTCCCCAGTGCCAAGCTGACGGCCATGTAGCCGAGCTGACTGATGATATGATACGAAAACAGCCTGCGCAGATCGTTTTCCAAAAGCGCCATCAGCGCACCGAACAAAGCCATAAAGACGCCGCAATACAGCAAAAGCTCTGTGCCCGCAAATAAACGGATCAAAGTATAGATTCCGACTTTCGTCGTATAGGTCCCCAGATAAACGGTCCCTCCAAGCGTCGATTCCGGATAAGCATCCGGCATCCAGGCATGCAGCGGCGGAATCGCCGCATTGACCGCGGTTCCCGCAAAGATCAGCCAATAGGCGGCATCCTCACAGCCTGTCAGACAGGCAACATCGAAGCTGCCGCCGCTGACTTTCAGTACGATCCCCACCAGCAGGAGATTGCCGCCCAGCATATGCATGAGCAGATACCGGAAGCCGGCTTTCGACGCAGCCTCCGTACGTGAGGATATGACGACCAGCCAGGATGCGATCGCCATCACTTCCCAAAACAAGATCATGGTGATCCAGTCTCCGGCCAGTACAACGCCGATCGCACTTCCGGCATAAGCGCTTTCCGCAGCAGCCTCAAGCCGACTCTTGGTGTGGCAAGCGAACAGCCCGGCCAGCACCGCGCCGATCGCGAAGATCAGCGCAAAAGCCCATGCCAGTCGATCAACAGCCAAAAACTGCATGCGTATCTGCGGCAGCAGCTGCAGATACATCCCGCCTCCATCCCGCAGCGTAAAGACCGCCGCCAGCGCACAAAGCGCCGCGGACGGCATGATGAATTTGATCCATTTGGGCGGAAGTGCCAGAAGCAGCAGCGCGCCCGCAAGCAGGATCAGCCCCGGATGGAAAAGGTTACTCATGGCCGCCACCCGCTTTCTGTTCCGGGATTGGTTCCTGTCTCCGTGCAAAGAAAACGTTCCTCGTATCTTTCTTTCCGGCATTTGTCGTCTTCGTCCGCCGCGCATAATAATCCTCCGGTCTGCGCAGCAGTTTGTTCATGATCACCTTGCCGAGCAGGATCAGCAGCCACGCTCCGCCAAAGCCGATGACAATATCCGCGCCCGGCACGATGTTCCACAGCCGATGATGATGCGGATGCGCAAACAAGACCTCTAGGAGCAGCATCAGTACGATAACGGTGCCTAAGACCCCATATACTTTTTTCTTAGCCTGCAAGAAAAGCACCTCCCTCTGTCACCGCAGCCGCAGCCATCTGCGCCAACGTGTATAAATGCGGGCCTGCGTTCGGCATACAGCCGAGCATGACGGCTGCGGCCGTCGTCAGCATCAGCGGGATCCGCATCGCAAGCGCCGCGTCACCGCGAACCGGATACGCGTGTCCATGCGCATCCGCCGCAGGCAGCAGGGGTCCGTCATCCGGACCCTCGCCCTTTGCAAATACGATCTGCACGACCGGCATCAGATAACTCAATGCAAGCAGCGCCGCAGCCACCAGCACCACCGCGAAAAACGGCTGTCCCATTGCCAAAATACCGCGGATCAGATTGAACTTACTGACAAAACCCGCCATCAGAGGCAGACCGGCGATCCCCAACGAAGCGATCGCAAAGCAGGTCATGGTAACCGGCATGCGCTTTGCCAGACCGCGCATGCTGCTGATCTCCGAAAGTCCCGTGGTCACAAAGATCGCGCCTGCGCACATAAAAAGCGTGATCTTCAGGAAAGCATGGGCTGCCATATGGAACAGCGCTCCCGCAATGCTGGCCTGCGCGCAGACGCAGATCCCCATCACGATATAGGAAAGCTGTCCGACCGTTGAGAATGCCAATCTTGCCTTTAAATTATCTTTTTTAAGCGCTATCAGCGACGACAAAATAATGGTGATCGCTGCCGCCCAAGCCAGGATCTTCGCGCCGCCGCAGGCGATCGAGAGCTGCGGTCCGAAAACATAGCCGACCACACGTAAAACACAAAACGCACCTGCCTTGACCACCGCCACCGCATGCAGGAGCGCGCTGACCGGTGTCGGCGCGACCATCGCGGACGGCAGCCAGCTGTGCAGCGGCATCACGCCCGCTTTGACCGCACCGCCGAGGATCATCAGCAAAAACAGCACGCAAAGCACGCCGACTTGCGGCAGCGCCTCGCCGGCCGCTTCCGCAAGGAAGCCGCCGGCGGCAAAGTCTCCGGTCCCGCACATCACATAGACCGTACAGATCGCCGCAAAAAACAGCTGGCCGCTGATCAACGTATAAGCCAGATATTTCCGCCCGGACATCTTTGCCGCATCGTTGCGGTAGTGTGCCACCAGCGGATAAGTCGCGACCGTCAGCATCTCGTAGAAGATGAAAAAGGTCATTAGATTTGCCGCCATCGCGATGCCCAGTGCCGAACCCACGCAGACCGCAAAAGCCGCAAAATAACCGGTCTGATCTTTTTCATGATGCCCGCGCATATAACCGATCGAATAAAACGAAGTTAAGATCCATAAAAAACTTGCGATGCAGGCAAACACCATGCCCGCCGCATCGGCACGGAACGCCAGTTCCACACCTTCCGCGATCTGCCACAGCCGTGTTTCATAGACCTGTCCTTCCAGCACCGCGGGTGTCATCGAAAAGACCAGTCCCGCTGCGCAGACTGCTGCGGTGATCGTGATAGCTTCACGCAGATTCCGATGCAGGCGATTGCCAAACAGCAGGATCAGGCCTGCCGCCAAAAGGCAGACGCCGACTGCCGCTGCCGGTCTCAAATTCTCTATCATGCGCCGATCACCTCCATCAAAGCCTCCCCGAAGATACCGCTGACAATGCCGGTATGGAACAATCCCAGCCCGACGATCACAAACCCTGCCGTCAGGACCGGGATCAGCATCTGCCAAGGCAGTTCCGCCCTTGGATAACGATCCGGAAACTCTTTTTTCGGATCCATAAACAGATGCTCCAGCAGGCGGAAAAAGTAAATAGCGCTCAAAAGACTGCTGAGGATCAGCGCTGCCACAAAAAGATACTGTCCTTTTTGGATCGCGCCGAGCGCCAGATACCATTTGCTGAAAAAGCCCGCAAACGGCGGCAGTCCGATCATCGACAGCGCGCAGATCGTCATCGTCATGCCGGTGACCGGCATTTCCCGATAGAGCTGCCCCATCGATGGGGTGTTGTGAACGCCGAATTTAAATTTTAAAGCGCCGGATGTATAGAACAGACCGGACTTCATGAACGCATGGCTGACGATATGCAGCAGCGCTCCGACCAGACCGTAATAGTTGCCTAAGGCGATCCCCATAGCGATATAACCGACCTGCCCGATGCTCGAATAGGCAAGGATCTTGTTGTAGACGTCGTAGCGCAGCGCCTTGAGCGAACCGTACAGCACGCCGCAGACCGCGAGTACGCTGAGGAACATCAAAAAATATTCCATTGCCTGTCCCTGTGCCTTGAAGACACAGTAGAAGAACCGGATCATCGCATAGGCCGGGATCTTGATCATAATGCCCGCGATCATCGGATCTGCCCCTTCGTGCGCATAAGAATGCGCTGCCGGCTGCCAGCCATGGAACGGGAATAACGCCATCTTGATGCCGAAACCTACGATCATACAGCCGATGGCCAGAAGCACCAGCGGACTGTCCATCTTGCCGGAAAGGCGCAGGGTCAGGTCCGCCATGTTCAGGGTTCCGGTTGCTGCATACAAAAATCCGACCCCTAAAAGGTACATCGACGCCCCGATGGTACCGGTCAGAAGGTAGCGGAACGCCGCGATCGGCCCTTTGCCTTCTCCGGCAGCGATCAGTCCGTAGCCTGCCAATGCGGTAATTTCCATGAAAACATAAAGGTTGAACGCATCGCCGGTCGATGCCATACCCAAAAGTCCGATCGCCAAGCATGCAAGCGTTGTATAGTAGACATTCACGCGAAGCGGATCGTGCGTCGCGGTTTCTTCAAACGGACTGCTGTAAAGCGCGGTCAGAAACGAGATCCCCGCGACCAGCAGAATGATCGGCGCGTTGATGCCGTCGATCACGAACTCGATCCCGTACGGCGGCTTCCAGCCGCCCAGCCAGTAATGAAGCGCGCTGCCGCCGCGTACGACCTGCACGAGCTGCATGACGGCGCAGACCGCAGAAGCAAAAAGCGTGCAGAGCACGGTCCGTTTTCCTGCATTTTTTGAAAGCTTGCCCAGCAGCGGGCAAAGCAGCGCCCCACACAGCGGGAATAAGATCACGAGGATCGGCAAGTGCTTCATTTGCGTCCTCTCTTTCCCGTGATCTCATCCTCTTCAATGGTCCCGTAGATCTCCTTGATCTTCATCAGCAGAGCCAGTCCGACACCGGTCGTACCGAGACTGACCACGATCGCCGTCAGCATCAGCGCATGCGGCAGCGGATTGATGTAGGCGTCCGAACCGAAGACTCCCGCGAGCGTGACCGGCAGCGTTGCCTGGTCTTTCTGCCCGAACGTCAGGAAAAAAAAGATGATCGCGACCTGCATGATGTTCATGCAGATCAGCTTTTTCATATAGTTGCCGCAGGAGATCATCCCATAGACGCCGACTGCCATCAGGATCAGAGCCAGCATGTAGATGCCTCGGTCTGCGAGAAAAAATTCCAATTGATTAATCATCGAATCCGGTCCTTTCCAGTACAATTTCCAAGATCTGAATGATGACCGCCATAACGCACAGCGTTACACCGGCTTCCACCATGAAAATCCCCACACTATGCAGTTCGGCTGCGTCTCCGTGCGGGAAAGGCAGCGGCAGTCGTCCGTACTCGAGGAAGTTTCCGCCGCCGACCATGCACAAAATCCCGGTCAATGCATAGAAACATGCGCCCAAGCCGCCCAGTAGCAGCGTGGATTCCGTCCGCAGCCGCGGCAGGTACATGCCTTTGCCCGGTGAAATGCGGTCCAAAAGGTATGCGCAGGCAAGCAGCGCGCCGGCCTGGAACCCTCCTCCCAGACTGACTTCTCCGTGCATCAGCACATAAACCGCGTAGATCACCAGGATCGGGATCACCATGCGAAAAGCAAGATCAAACGCGGATTTTTTTTCTTGCCGTAAGTTTTTAGACTTCGCCTGGGCCGTCACCGCGTCCAAGGCCGTGTTTTTTTTCGGCGGCAGCAGCGTCATGCAGACGACGACGCCGGACAGGAACAGCACGCAAGTCTCGAACAGGGTGTCAAATCCGCGGTAGTCTGCCAGCACCGCCGTCACGAGATTCGGAGACGCCGTCTCGCGCACCGCTTTATTGATATAGTAGTCCGAAACCTCCCCGTTAGCCGGTGTGTCATGTGCCCCGATCGTCGGCAGCACTCTGCCGATCTCAAGTGAGATCCCCGCAGTCAGCATGATCACCAGCAGTACGCCGACAAGACTTTTTTTATCGATCTTTTTCATCTGTTCCTCGCTTTTTTCGTATCGACTTGATGACAATGACAAAATATACGGTGGATACCGTCCCGATCACCGCTTCGGTAAAGGCAACGTCCGCCGCGCCGACGATCGTATAAAGCAGCATCGCCGCAAAGCTGAACGCGCAATAGGTAATGACGGAGGACATCAGCCTCTGATCTGCGATCAGGACAATGCTGATGCCGATCAGAAGAACCAGCAGCATCGCTTCTGCAATCAGTACAGACATTCTATTTTTCCTCCTTTTCCCGCATCACGCCGTCTTCCTCTGTTTTTCCGCAAAAAGCAGCCTGCTCGTCTTGCCTGTGAAAGTCTTCTCTTCGAAACGCCGCTTCGGCGATCGCATGCGTGCCGACCGGTCCGGTCAAAAGGAGCATCAGGCCGATAAAGACGATCTTAAATCCGGTAAACGAAAAACCTTCGTAGATCAATAGTCCGGCGCAGCACAAAACGATACCGGCACCGCTGCCGACTCCCGCGATCTGCAAATAGGATAAGAAATCTTTTTGGCGGATCGTCCCGATCACGGATACCGCTGCAAAAAAGATACCCAATGATACACACAGAATGGTTAAAATTTCTCTAATTTCCATGGCCGTCCCCTTTTCCTTCCAGATACCGGGCAACGATCAAAGAACTGATAAAGCCGAGGACCGCATAGGAAAGCGCAATATCCACATACATGTCCGCCCTGCCGTCGATAAATCCAAGCAGCAAAAGCAGCAGCACGATATTGGTTCCTGCTACCAGAATAATGATAAATTTTTCTGAGAATTTCTGAACTTTCAAAAGACGTGTTAAGAGAAGTAAACTGAGCAAAAGAAGCACACCTGCAGAACAAAGGAAAAATTTATCCATTGGCAGCTTCTCCTTTTCGTTCCGCAGACCTTCCCGCAGCAGACACAGCGGTGCTTTCCGCTCGCGCAAGCAGTGTGCGCTCTGGCATTGGGATAAACAGACAGTTCTCCCCGTACAGCTCCGCGACCTTCTGCTGCATGCTGCCGCTCAGAAGATCCGCCGCACAAGCCTCCGTGATCGCGTGCACGGCAAATACGCCGTCCTCACCGACCGAAAGTGTGATCGTTCCCGGCGTCAGCGTGATCGAATTGGCAAGCAGCGCCGTTGCCAGCGGGTTTTCAAAATCCATCGCGAAATATACGACCCGCGGCACGTAATCGACCTTGCCGCGCAGCACCAGCATCGTTGCGAACAGGCTGGATTTCATCACTTCCCCCAGCAGCCACAGAGCATAGCGCAGGAATTTCCAAATGCTCACCTGGAACAGATAGAGCGGCGCGCCGGTCTTTTTGTTCTGCACCGTGAACAGCGGCAGGAACACATACGCAGTCCCACATGCCGTCAACAGTCCCGCAGCCAGAAATTTCATTTCAAACTTTCCGGACAACAAGATCCAAATACAAAATAAGACACAAAATAACTTAAAAAAATAGATCAAGGCGGAACCATTGATCTTCGAATTACCTGCATGAACTTTCATCATAACTAGCTTCTTTCTCCTGCAATACTTCACCTGTTTACATCTTTTATCCGATCGGCTCTCTTATCGCCGACTATGACTTTATTATATCGGATGTGTTATCTTTTCGTCAAGCATTTTCTTAACATTTTCTTAGCGTTTTCTTGGCAAAATCAAAACACTGCCGTTTTAACGCAGAAAAGTGCGGCTGCGCCGCCGGGCACACCTCAAAAAGAGCGTTCCATAAGATCCGGTTTCCGGATCTCACAGTTCGCTCTTTGATTTTTCATATTCTTTCTTGCACACCGGCTCTTTCCCGATGTACACGTTTTTTCGATGCTAAAGATATCTTACATAAATATAGACTAAGCACATTGCGATCACGATCACGGTTGCCGGGGCAAGCAGCCCGCAGTAGGCTTTCCACGAGATCGGGTGTCCTTCTTTGGCCGCGATCGATACGCCCACGACATTGGCAGAGGCTCCGATCGGAGTCGCGCTGCCGCCGATGTCCGTACCCAGCGCCAACGTCCAGGCAAGGGTCGGAAGTGCAATACCCTGTGTTTCCGCAAGTGTGCGGATGACCGGGATCATCGTTGCTGCAAACGGGATGTTGTCGACAAAGGCACTGGCCAAAGCCGAAACGATCAGGATGATACCGATCGCCACATATACATTGCCGCCGCTGACTTCACCGATCAGTTTGGCGATCAGGTTCAGCACGCCGGTTTCTTCCAGTCCGCCGACGACGATGAACAAGCCCACAAAGAACAGCAAGGTCTTATAGTCCACTTTTTTGAGGATGGCAGGCGCTTTGCGTCCGCAGGTCACGAGCGTCAGCACCGCCGCAAAAGCCCCGATAAAGGCCACGGTCAGACCGGTCTGCGCATGTGTGATCAGCAGGACCACGGCCGCCAAGAAGATCGAAACGCTGATCGCAAAGTCCTTTTTGCTGGTAATCGCCGCTTTCGGATCCAACTGCGCTTCCAGTTTTTCATAATTCACGGTCTTGCTGGAAATATGCTTGCGCAAAAGCAGCGAGAAATAAAGTATGACCACGATCAGGCAGATGCCCGCGATCAAACCGGTATTTTCGATAAAGTCCGTAAAGGTATAGCCCAGCGATGTGCCGATGATCACGTTTGGCGGGTCGCCGCACATGGTCGCTGAACCGCCGAGATTGGCACAAAAGATCTCCGACAGGATCATCGGTACCGGGTTGAAACCCAGCATTCGACCCAGTTCCGCGGTGATCGCCGCCAGGAACAGGATGACCGTAATGCTGTCGATAAACATGGACAGGAACGCGGATAAAAGCATGAACGCGATAAAGATCCGCATTGCCCGATAATGCGCCCATTTGGCGATCTCCATGCAAAGCCACTTAAAGAATCCGGACTCCGCCATGCCCTCGACCATGACCATCATGCCGGCAATAAAAAAGATCGTCGCCCAGTTGATCCCTGCCGAAGCGCTTTCGGAAGATCCGGCGTGATACCAGAACTCCACGGTAAAGATCGCCGTAAAGTTCAAGGTTCTCCATGCTGCGCCGAGATCCCGCATCGCGAGGCAGAAGACCAAAATCAGTGTCAAAAGTCCGCTGACCAATGTTATATGATGTCGTTCAAATTTTTCCGTAACGATCAGGATAAACATCACGATGAAAATCGTGACTGCTAAGATTGCTGCTGTCATAATAACCTCCGATAGCACCTAACACCAGTTTTTATATTAGCATCTTCTTAGCGTTGTTTCAATATTCTTGACGCTTTCTTGGCAATTTCTTAGCATTTTTTGTACTTATATTAATGCCCTCGTTTTTCCGTTTTTTTCGTTGTGTTCTCTGCCTTTCTCGCATTTTTACGCAGTATTTTTTAGCATTCTGTTCTGCCGGAGGCCTTCCTTTTTCATGCTTCGGCTTTTCTCTCTTGTTTTTGCATCACAAAAGCCCGGCGCGTGCGCCGGGCTTTGCTTTTTGAGTTTTGTCTTGGGAAACCGGTTCTTATTTCAGAACTACAGTTGCGCCAACTTCTTCTAACTGAGCCTTGATCGCATCAGCTTCAGCCTTTTCGATACCTTCTTTGAGGTTTGTCGGAGCGTTGTCTACAGCTTCCTTAGCTTCCTTTAAGCCAAGACCGGTGATCTCTCTTACAGCCTTGATAACTTTGATCTTTTCTGCGCCTGCGGCTTCCAGAACAACTGTGAATTCAGTCTGTTCTTCAACTGCTGCTGCTGCGCCTGCTGCACCTACAACTGCAACCGGAGCTGCTGCGGATACGCCGAATTCTTCTTCACAAGCTTTTACTAATTCATTTAACTCTAAAACGGTCATCGCTTTGATAGCTTCGATAATTTGCTCTTTATTCATTTTATTTTCTCCTTTACGAATTTTCTCATCTGTTGAGATGAATTTTAAGATTGTGTTTCATGCCGCGCCTTTCAGGCTGCAGGCAAGCTTATGCTTCCGCTTCTGCCTTTGCGTCTGCGATAGCCTGGAATGTTCTGACTGCCTTGCTGACCGGGGACTGGATGCTGCCCAGGAATTTTGCGAGCAGAACTTCTCTGGACGGAATGTCTGCGATGGCCTGGATGCCATCTTTGTCGAAGAAGTTACCTTCTACAACACCTGCTTTGAATTCCATCTTCTTGAAGTCTTTGATGACTTCGTTTAACACTCTTGCCGGAGCAGTCGCGTCGTCCTTGCTGATCGCAAGTGCGCTCGGTCCGTCGAGAACGTCTGCAAGACCTTCGAATTCGGTTCCTGCGATGGCTCTCTTCACGAGGGTGTTCTTATATACGGTGTAGTCTACGTTTGCTTCACGCAGTTTCTTTCTCATAGCGTCTGCCTGAGCAACGGTGATCCCCATGTAGTCGATGACAACTGCGGACTGTGCGCCGTCTAATTTTTCTTTAATTTCGTCAATGATGACTTGTTTTGCCTTTTGAGCTTCTACTGACATAGTCAATTCTCCTTTCTTGCCTGTCCGCACGGGACAAGCAGAGTATGGTACTCCATAAAAAAACCTTGCTCTCCTTACGGATTTCTCCATAGACAGGGCAAGGTCGATCTTTTATCTTGTACCTCGGCGGGAAATTAAGCTTTCGCACCCGCTGTCTACGGTTTTATTTCGTTGTTATGGTTCATTCAGTTCGAAAGAATGTCTCAGATTTTGCTCCGCAAAATCGCTATCGTTTCTACCTTGCAGCAACGCTGCAAACATAATCGAAGAAACGATTAGAACTGAATCAGTGCCGGGTTCACTTTGACTCCGGGACCCATTGTGGAAGCAACAGTGACGCTTCTTAAATACTGTCCCTTTGCAGCTGCCGGTTTTGCCTTGACGACGGCTTCAAGCAGTGCATTGAAGTTCTCCGTTAACTTTTCCGGTCCGAAAGAAACTTTTCCGATCGGAGTGTGGATGATGTTAGTCTTGTCAAGTCTGTACTCAACTTTACCGGCTTTGATCTCCTGCAGAGCCTTTGTAACATCCATGGTAACGGTACCGGACTTCGGGTTTGGCATTAAGCCTTTCGGTCCTAAGATCTTACCAAGACGACCTACAACACCCATCATGTCAGGAGTTGCAACGACAACGTCGAAGTCAAACCAGTTTTCGGTCTGGATCTTCTGAGCCATTTCTTCTGCTCCTACGTAATCAGCGCCGGCTTCTTCCGCTTCCTGCGCCTTCGGTCCCTTAGCAAATACTAAAACCTTTTTGGTTTTGCCTGTTCCGTGCGGAAGAACGATCGCGCCTCTGACCTGCTGGTCTGCGTGTCTTCCGTCAACACCAAGCTTGATGTGCACTTCAACGGTCTCGTCGAATTTTGCGTGAGAAGCTTCTACCGCAACTTTTAATGCGTCCGCAGCTTCAAATAAATTAGTCTTGTCGTATTTTGCGACAGCTTCTTTGTACTTTTTACCTCTTTTAGGCATGTTTACCTCCTCGTGGTACTAACGACTTTCGTCTTCCACTTCTTATTAATCTTCGATCACGATACCCATACTTCTTGCAGTACCCTTGATCATTTCTGTTGCTGCTTCAAGGCTGGCTGCGTTTAAGTCCGGCATCTTTGTCTTAGCGATCTCTTCAGCCTGTGCTCTTGTCAGCGTAGCAACCTTCTTCTTGTTTGGTTCTCCGGATGCTGCGTCCAGTCCTGCTGCTTTCTTCAGAAGAACTGCTGCAGGCGGCGTCTTGGTGACAAATGTAAAGGATCTGTCAGCATAAACCGTGATAACGACCGGAATGATCATGCCCGGCTGATCTTGGGTTCTTGCATTGAACTGCTTACAGAAGTCCATGATGTTGACACCTTTCTGACCAAGCGCAGGACCTACCGGAGGTGCCGGAGTTGCGTTGCCGGCTGCGATCTGAAGTTTGATATAACCTTCTACCTTTTTAGCCATTTTGTTTCTTTTCTCCTTTCTTTAGATTTTTTCCACCTGACTGAATTCTAATTCTACAGGGGTATCTCGCCCGAACATAGAAACTTTGACTTTCAGTACTTGTTTCTCTTTGTTAATCTCTTCGACTGTGCCCATAAAGCTTTCGAAAGGACCGCTGATAACTCTTACTGTTTCACCAACTTCTACATCGAGGTCAATATACACTTTTTCAATTCCCATTCTGGCGACTTCTTCGTCTGTCAGTGGAATCGGTTCGGAGCCATGACCTACGAATCCCGTTACCCCCTGTGTGTTGCGCACCAGATACCAGGACTCATTGGTAACAATCATCTTTATAATTACATAACCCGGAAACATCTTCCGTGTTTTGATTTTCCGCTGTCCGTCTTTGATCTCAACGCGGTCTTCGGTCGGTACAACGATGTCGATGATAAGGTCTTGCATTCCACGGTTCTCAACCATCTTTTCGATATTCACTTTTACCTTATTCTCGTGACCGGAATAAGTATGCACAACATACCATTTCGCCTGGCCATCTCCACGAATGCCTTCCCCCTCTAACGGAGAAACGCCTTTGTTTTCAAAATCAGACATTTTCGTACCTTCTCTTTTCTTTTTTTGTAAGTAAAGTTCCGACTGCTTGCAATCTTAGCCTAATGTAATGCCAAGGATGCCCTTCAGAGCCGCAAGTACGCCTGTATCGATTAACCAGAATCCCAATGCGAAAACTGCACAGGTAGCGATAACCACTGCTGTATAGGACCAGGTTTCCTTCTTGGTCGGCCATACAACCTTTTTCATTTCAACTTTTACAGACTTAAAATATTCCTTAAAGCTGAATTTCTTTTTTGCTTCGTTTGCCATAATGATCTCTCCTTATTTGGTTTCCTTGTGAAGCGTGTGTTTTTTGCAAAATCTGCAATATTTCTGCATTTCAATACGATCCGGATCGTTCTTCTTGTTCTTCATCGTATTGTAGTTTCTCTGCTTACACTCTGTGCATGCCAGCATTACTTTCACTCTCATGTTGATTGTCCTCCGTTTAACTCAAAATTCAGAGCCCTTTGCAGAAGCTCTGTTGTACTTAATCATAAAGTTGCCTATTAATTATAAAACAGCGCTTTGTCAATGTCAATATTCTTTTTCTCAATTTTCACGCAATTTTCGGGCTTTTCCCGGGAAAATCTCCGCGCGGGCAGCATTTCTCGTCAAAGTTCGGTCGGATCTTCCGGAGAAAGCGCTTCCAGTCCGCCTTTTTCTCCGTCGGGGATATTATGGTCGTCGATCAGGTTGGTGCGGATGTAAAGGCCGCTCGCGGACGCCATGATGGCCCCGTCTCTGTTGACGATCTCGCCGGTGCTGAAATTCTTCCGTCCTTCGCTGCGCTCGATGCGCCCATATGCGTACATCGGCTCGCCTACCGGGATCGGCTGATAATAGCGCACCGTCATCTCCCCGGTCACATAAGGATTGTACGCCGTGCCGTCCGCGCTCCGCGCGAAATTGCATCTTCCCATCACCTCGTCGAGGATCGCGCCGGACAGTCCTCCATGCATGATGCCGTCATGGCCCTCATGGATCTCTTTCGCCGTAAAGACTGTAGCCAGTTCACCGTCCTCCAGTTCATAAAAATCACACCCGAAAGAGGCCGGGTTCTGCGTGCCGCAGACAATGCTGGTCGTTGTTTTCACCTGTTTGCCGATGACTTTTTTCTTGATTCTGTCCGTCTTTTGAAGCTGCATGTTAATTTGTCTCACTTTCTGTTTCTGTCGTGTTTTCTCCGGTCGCCGCCTTGACGATCGCGTCCACCGCCTTGGCTTCTTCTTCCGGAATGGCGTCTACGGTCGCTGCCTTGAAACCGAGGGCGTAGCAGAACTCATAGCCGTTGGTGCCTTTGATCGCCTGCCGCTCGATGTTCCAGTCCGGCATGGACGAAAGCTGCATTTTGATGATCGCCGCCATCTCGTCAGCCGTCATATTCGTGGACATGTTGCCCTTGACCGCGTCCAGAAGCGCCGTGTATTTGGTCAGGATCGTCTTGCTGCTCATCGCTTTTTTGAGGATAGCGGTCAGGACGATCTGCTGATTTTCATTTCTCTGCATATCACCGGACAGGAACGAGTGCCGCTCTCTGCAGAACGCGAGCGCCAGTTTGCCGTCCACATGGTTGACGCCCTTGGTAAAATGATGCCCGTTCAGCTCCGGCATCCCTTTCATCCCGGAGGTATAGAAGTCATGCTCCGAGTTGATGTCGATACCGCCCATCGCGTCGACCAGTTTGATGATCGTGCTGTAATTGACGCGCAGGTAATAGTTGATGTCGATGCCCAGCTTGTTTTCTATCGCGCCGATGCTTTCCTGTATCCCGTAAAGACTGGAATGCGTCAGCTTGTCCCGGGCGTTCTTCGATGGGAGCGTCACGTAATAGTCGCGCGGGATGGAGGTCAGCAGGACTTCGTGCGTCTTCGGATTTACGGTCGCGATCATGTTGACGTCCGTGCGGTTGGTAATGTCAATGGAACCGGACATGTCGGAACCGCTGATGTAGACATTGAAACTCTCTTTCGTAACGTCGACGGCCGAAGTCTGATCCTCCGTCTCGATCGGGAGCGCGATCGTATACAGCACCTTTGTCGTCGGAGTTTCTTCCGCATCCGCGGCGGTGTCGGACGTGCTTTGGGACAAGTCATAGTTCGCCGCCGGTACAAAGACCGCCGGATAGCTGCCGTCGAGAAGCTTCTGCATCAGCGTCTGAAAATCCTCTTCATAGGCGTACTCCACTGCGACCTTCTCCTGCAGCTTTGCTTTCGCTTCGGAGTAGGTCGTATCGTTGATCATATAGGTTCCCACGGTCTGCCCGCTGATGCCGCTGATATCTTCATACAGCGCCTCCTGCGGCACGACAACGTAGTAATCCTCCGTTTCCTGCTTGATCTTGGTGATATTGTCCATAAAATTCAGAGTGTCCGTCAGGTACCATGTCCCGACGCCGAACACGCCGATCAAAAGAAAGGCGACAAAGGTCGCGCCGATCTTTCTTCCTTTTTTGCCTCTTTTGGAAAACATCACCGGCACGATGAACAACGATGCCACGGCGAGAATTCCGATCGCCGGATAAAGATATTTTTCCGGCAGGGCGTTCAGTTTTAAAAGCAGGGCGACAAAAGCCGCCGCTAAAATGGTATAGAGCACCGACACCGTCCTGCAGAACCGGTTCCCCCTTTTTTTCTTTTCTTTTTTCCGGTCTGCCTCAAGCTGTGCCATGATCTCTTCTCTTCTGTCTTTTCTCATAAAATCCTCTGTCTTTTCTGTATCCCCTGGTATAAATCGTATTTGTGCGCGTACCGCAGGCGTGAAGCAGCCGTACATGCCGCGCGAAATATGCCCCATAAAAAAAGCCTCTTGGCAAGGCTTTCAGTTTTTCATACAGCATACATGGGTATTATACCCCTTTTCCGGACATAAGGCAATAGTTGTATTTTTTGCTTTTTCTGCTTTTTCTGATAGCAAAACTTTTGATTTTTTGGTAAAATAAGAGCGTGGCCATCTCCGGTCACAAAACCAAAAGTTTTTGCATAGACTAAGGGGAGAAATATTGGAAATGAGAGAGAAACATTTGCTTACGATTTTATTATTGATCCTGGCGGTCACTATCGTCATCTGCTTCTGCGGATGTTCAGATGCCGCAAAGCCGGTCTCCGGCACCGACCCGGATCCGGCGATCAGCGTCGACGATCCGCCGCAGGATCCGCAGCTGAGCGAAGAAACACCGGATCCGGCAGATAGCACTCTGCAGCCGACAGAAGAACCGAACTCGGATCCGGCGGACTCCGGCAGCCGGAAACCGGCAGGACAAACTGATTCAAACAAAACTCCAGCAAAAGTCACGGTCACCGACCCGTCCGCGCCTTGGAAAGACTTCGATATGTACGGCATTCCGGAGGTACTCGATGTCCGTAAAAAAGATGACGGCGACCTTTTCGTTCTGGTCAACAAACTCCACGCTGTCAGCAAAGACTATAAACCGACCGATATGGTCGTGATGGACAACAAACTGACGACTTGGGAGAATCTCGAGCTGAAATCCGACGCCTATGACGCGTATCTGGAATTATACCACGACGCAAAAAAAGAGGGGTTTTCCTTGAAAGTCTGCTCTGCATACCGCACCTATTCGACGCAGAAGACACTGTATGCAAACGCGGTGAAGAATAAAGGCAAAAAAAAGGCCGATATCCGTTCTGCCTATGCCGGCCGCAGTGAGCATCATACCGGTTACGCCCTCGATATCACATCTAAGTCCATGGGCTGGGGTCTGAAGCAGGATTTCACGGATTATCCGGACGGCAAGTGGATCAACGACCATTGCAGCGAATACGGCTTCATCATCCGTTATCCGAAAGGCAAAACTGAGATCACCGGCTACGACTACGAGCCGTGGCATCTGCGCTATGTCGGCGTTGAGGCCGCAGCCGAGATCACCGAGCAAGGCATTACCCTCGAAGAGTACCTCGGAAAATAAGCACATCTTGCGTATCAAAAAAGCAGCGCCCGTCGATGGTTTCCGCATCGGGTCCCCATCGTTGAGCGCTGTTCTGTTATTCCTTGATAATATCCGCACACTGCACCCGGATCACCTTTGCAAGATCCGCAAACGGCAGCTCGATCTGGAATCCGATCCGCCCGCCGCTGAAAAAGATGGTATCATACAAAGGCGCAGTTTCATGGATCGTGGTCGTGAAGAATTTTTTCATGCCGATTGGGCTGCAGCCGCCGTGGATATAGCCGGTCAGCGGGAGCAGCTCTTTGGATCTGATCATCTCCACCGATTTTTCGCCGACTGCCTTGGCGGCCTTTTTCAAGTCCAATTCCTCGGCAACCGGTACCATAAACACATAATAGTTTTTTGATTTTCCCTGTGTGACCAAAGTCTTGAAAACCTTATCCGGTTCCTGCCCAAGCACCGCGGCAACCTCCACGCCGCTGATCGCGTCCGTGTCGGCGTAAGTATGCTCTTTGTATTTGATCTTCATGGCCTCCAGCTTACGCATGGCGTTGGTTTTTTCCATTTTCTCTTTCATTTCGTGTTTTCCTCGTATCAATCGTTTTCATGTCATGTTTTGTTTTCTCTACTGTCCGCTGATGTGATATTTTTTCAATTTGTGCTGCAGCGTCTGCCTCTTGATCTGCAAAGCATCCGCTGCTTTGGAAATGTTTCCTTTGGCCTCAATGATCGCCTCGCGGATGATCCGCGCCTCGACTTCCGCCAGATAATCCGGCAGCGGGCAGCTGACATCATAAGGCCGCTCCGGTGTCTGCGCGCGTCTGGCGTAATGCGGCATGGTCAGCATCTTCTCCGTCAGCACATGTTCCCGGTCGGCCATGGATACCGCCTGCTCGATCAAGTTTTCCAGCTCGCGGGCATTGCCCGGATAGTCGTAATGCCGCAGTTTCTCGATCGCCCCGTCGGAGATGGACCACAGCTGTTTGCCGAATCGTTTGTTGTGTTTGCGCAAGAAAGCTTCCGCCAGCACCGGAATGTCATCGGGGCGATCCCGGAGCGCCGGGATCCAAAGGTTGACAACATTCAGACGGTAATACAGGTCTTTTCGCAGTTTTCCCTGCGCCATCAGTTCCTCCGGCGGTTCGTTGACGGTCGCGATGATGCGTGCTCTGACCGGAATATCCTTCGTACCGCCGACCCGACGGATATAGTTTTCTTGTAAAACTCGCAGCAGTTTGCTCTGCAGATCATACGGCATGGCGCTGATCTCATCCAGGAGCAGCGTTCCGCCGCTCGCCTGTTCAAAGAGGCCCGCACGATCTACTGCCCCGGTAAAGCCTCCTTTGGCGGTTCCGAACAAAATGCCCTCCAACAGGGTCTCCGGGATCGCGGCGCAGTTCTGTGCCAGAAACGGCCGGTCTTTTCGCTTGCCCGCATAGTGGATGCTCTGCGCGAGCAGTTCTTTACCGGTTCCGGTCTCCCCGTATATAAAGACTGAAGCATCGTTCATCGCCGCTTTTTTTGCCCGGGTGATGACTTCCTTAAAGGCCGGATTTTCACCGTAGATATCGTCAAAGGTATAGCGCTTGATCCCCCCCTGCAGCTGCTCTTCCACGCCGGACACCTTTTTTCGTTTTCCTTCTGTCAGTTCCAGCAGCGTGTCGGACATCTTGCGGATATTTGTGATGTCCTTAGCGACTTCCACAGCGGCAACGGTCTCTCCGTTGACCACGATCGGGATCGTACTGTTGATCGTCGTGATCTCTTTGCCGTAAAGGTTCTTGTAAGTCTGCTGTTTGCGCAGCGTCGGCGTGTTCCGCTTCAGCGCTTCAAACATGGTGCTCTCGCTGAGACTGAAATCCGGGAACGCTTCATGGAATTTTTTATCCAGGACATCGTCCAGATTGACTTTTTCCATGGAAGCCATCGCCTTGTTGTAAAATTTGCCGACGCCGTCTTGATCCACGATGTATACGCCTTCGTCGATCAGTTCGATCAGCTCTTCCAGGATCTTGTTCAGATATTCCGCTTTCATGCCGTTCCCTCTCGTTTCGTAGGATAATGCTATTCTATCATACTTCGGCAAAACCCGCAAATATTTTTGCACACCGAAGCAGAACTTACCGCAGCGTTTTTTCACGCAGCATATTTACCAAGCCGCAAACCTGTACAGAGAGCCTGCGCAAGCGCACGCAAAAAGACCGAAAAGCAAGTTCCGACCGGTTCCTGCCTTTCGGTCTCTCTTATTTATCGTGTAATTGTTTCGATGCGTGTTTCTTATCTTTCAACTACTAATGCAGTACCCATACCGCCGCCGATGCATAAAGTTGCAAGGCCGTACTTGGAATCTCTCTTGATCATTTCGTGGATCAGAGTGATGAGGATTCTGCAGCCGGAAGCTCCGATCGGGTGTCCGATCGCGATCGCGCCGCCGTTTACGTTTGTCTTTTCCGGATCTAATCCTAAGTCTTTTCTGACTGCGAGGGACTGAGCCGCGAATGCTTCGTTTGCTTCTACTAAGTCGATATCTTCGATCTTTAAGCCAGCTTTGTCTAATGCCTTCTGAGAAGCCGGGATCGGACCAACGCCCATGATGGACGGATCAACGCCTGCGGAAGCATAGGACTTGATGGTGCAAAGCGGCTTGATGCCTAATTCGTCAGCTTTTTCCTTGCTCATAACGACAACTGCAGCACCTGCATCGTTGATACCGGAAGCGTTTGCAGCGGTTACAACGCCGTCTTTCTTGAAAGCGCCTCTTAACTTCGCAACCTTTTCCATGGTTGTACCGAATTTCGGGAATTCGTCGGTATCGAAGATGATCGGATCACCTTTTTTCTGCGGGATCTCTACCGGAACGATCTCATCTTTGAACTTGCCTGCTTTGATCGCAGCTTCTGCTCTGTTCTGGGAGATCACGGAGAATTCGTCTAATTCTTCTCTGGTGATGCCCCACTGTTCTGCAACGTTTTCAGCGGTGATACCCATGTGGTAGCCGTTGAATGCGTCCCAAAGACCGTCGTTTACCATCATGTCGACCATCTGCGCATTGTTCATTCTTGCGCCCCATCTTGCAGCCGGCATCGCGTATGCAGTTGCGGACATGTTTTCTGCGCCGCCTGCTACTACGATATCCGCGTCGCCTGCCTTGATGATCTGTGCAGCCAGTTCAACTGCTCTCAGACCGGAACCGCAAACCTTGTTGATGGTCATAGCCGGTACTTCGATCGGAAGACCTGCATCCAGAGTCATCTGTCTTGCAACGTTCTGGCCAAGGCCGCCCTGCAGAACTGCGCCCATGATAACTTCGTCGACCATTTCCGGTTTGATGCCGGCTCTTTCCACTGCCGCTTTGATCGCGATAGCGCCTAATTTTCTGGTCGGGATGTTCTTTAAGGAACCGCCAAAGCTACCGATCGGTGTTCTTGCTGCACTCACAATTACAACTTCTTTCATTTTTATGTATCCTCCTTAGATAATAATACTTTGTTGTTTTGTCTTTAAAGATATTTAACCACACAATAACACAAAATGCAAGCGAAATCGTTATTTTTTTAACGAAAACTCTTGTATTTTTTAAAATACATCTCCCTTTGTATATATTACAAAAAAATCTGTATAAATACAAGTCTTCTGCGAAAAGTAGTTTATTTAACAATAACGGTGTATTTCTGCGCCAGTTTCCAAGGCTTGTACGACATTTTGGCCAGCCGCAGATTGGCAAGTCCCATGTCCTCTTCGCGATTGACATAGACAGTCTCCTCCGGCAGCCGCTTGCAGAATTCGTTGTTGATCGCCTGATACAGCCCGCGGATGCGGTCGTCCGCCTTCTCCACATGGACCAGAACGGTCTCCTTGCCGTTCGTACGCGCGAACTCTCCGAGCGTGACCGCCTCGATCTTGCCGCGAATGCGGATGACACCGGTCAGAAGTCCCTTGCCGACGAACTTCAAAAGCTCACGGATCGCCTCCGTCTCCAGCTCCAGGATCTCTTTCCATTCCTCCGGCGTTTCTCCCAATTTGTATTCGTTTTTGCTCTCAATGTAAGCCATGATCTCCGGCACCATCTCCGGAGTCGCCTCTTCATAGGTGAACTCATAATTTTTGAGGAACTGGTTCAGATGGTTTTTCTTCGTATGCAGCTTCCGGCCGCTGAGTGTCACCAGATCCTCTTTCAGGTAAATGTAGTCGTCGTCATCGCGGTCATGTTCGATGAACAGCGCGCCCTCCTCAGGAAAACATTCCGTCAGAAGCGGTACCAGCGGTTCCGGCACCAGACTCATCTCCAGCTGCTGTCCGTTCCTCGCGAAGATCTCTTTCGCCGCGAGCAGGGTTTCTCTGAGTTTCGCAGTGTCGTAAGTCCCGGTATTGGTCAGCGGGAAAGACATGAAATACTGCTTGTCCTCTTCCGGATCCCGCTCCGCAAGTGCGCCGATGCATAAATAATCGCCGATGAGCTGCCAGCTGATGCGGTGGGTATTGCGCCAGATATAATTTGCGATATAGGTGTACGCGGATGACTGGTAGTCATAGCCGTCAAAATAAGTGTTGAGCAACGCGATCTGCTCCGGTGTCAAATCCTCAAAAGAATGTTCAAATATCATAAATATCTTTTCGTTTTCGTCTTCCTTTCTCCGTAAGTTCCTCGCCGCAGGAAAGCCTGCGGGCGGAACCTATTTTACGATCGCCGAGATCGCCTTGAACTCCGGCGCTTTGGCACTGCCTAAAAGCTCGTACAGTACGCTTTCATAAGTTGTGATCACAACGCCCTCCTGTGCCAGACGCTGGATGGTGCGTTCCTTGTTCTGCGGGTCGCGGGACTGGATGCAGTCAGTGACAAGCGCTACCCGGTAGCCCTCCCGAATCAGATCCAGCGCGGTCTGTGCGACACAGATGTGCGCTTCGATCCCGGCTAAGATCACGGTTCCTCTGGTGCTGTTTTCCATCGTTTCCGCAAAGGCTTCCTCCCCCATGCAGCTGAACGAGGTCTTCTCGATCGGGGTAAATTCGCCGATCGCCTCCGCGATCTGCGGCACGGTCGCACCCAGACCCTTTGTGTACTGCTGGGTGACGACCATCGGGATACCGAGCGCGTTCATGCCCTTGATCAATCGGATCACATTGCCCTCTACGGTTTTCGCTTCGTACATCGCCGGCAGGAGCTTTTCCTGAAAGTCGATGATCACGCAGATCGCGTCGTCCTTTTCCAGTTTCCATGTTTTGATCTGTTGTAATAAACTCATTTGATTGCCTCCCAGTTCTTTATCATTTCCAATCCTTCGTAATCGTTTAAATCATATTTTACCATCGAAACGGTCACCCAGCCGTCTCGGATCAGCTTCGTGTCCATGTCGTCTTCCCAGCTCTCATCTTCCACGGCCGTGCCGGCATAGTGATACGTGACGCTGTCTTCGGTACGCTTTGCCTCGAAGAACCATTCATCATACTTAACATTCCCCAGTTTGGCCGCGCGCATTCCTTTGATCTCGGATTCCGGCAGATCCGGCGCGTTGATGCTGACTACCGACTGCCTGCCGCCGGTTTGATAGGCTTCCTGCAGAACGCAGACAGCCGCTTTGCACGCGGTTTCGAAATGCTGCGGCGTATGAGAATCGACCGAGACCGCAACTGCCGGAATGCCTAAGAAGGCGCCCTCCGCCGCTGCCGATACGGTTCCGGAATACATGGTATCCGTACCCAGATTGCCGCCGTGATTGATCCCGGTATAGACCATATCCGTAT